>NZ_CP012669.1:2077500-2786256 GCF_001281485.1 Altererythrobacter epoxidivorans | reverse complement strand
GCTTCCACGCCAGCTTGACGTTTTCAGCCTCGCCCAGCGACGCTTCGAGGTCGCTGGCGACCTGGTGCAGGGCATCGGCCTCGGTCCAGATGGTGTGGCCGTCTTCGGAGCTTTCGATATCGTCCGCGCCGGCTTCCATCGCGGCTTCGAGGACCTTTTCCTCGTCACCGGCGCTGGCCGGATACTCGATCAGGCCCTTGCGTTCAAAACCGTGCTGGACGCTGCCCTCTGTCCCCAGATTGCCGCCGTTCTTGCTGAAGGCGGTACGGATATTGGTGGCAGTGCGGTTGCGGTTGTCGGTCAGCGCCTCGACGATGATCGCGCTGCCGCCCGGGCCATATCCTTCGTAGCGGACTTCTTCGTAATTCTCGGCATCGCCTGCCGAAGCCTTGTCGATCGCGCGCTGGATATTGTCCTTGGGCATCGACTGGGCCTTGGCCGCGTTGACCGCCAGGCGAAGTCGCGGGTTCATGTCCGGGTCGGGCATGCCCATCTTCGCCGCGACGGTTATCTCACGGGAAAGCTTGGAGAATAGGTTCGAACGCTTCTTGTCCTGTGCACCCTTGCGGTGCATGATGTTCTTGAATTTGGAATGGCCTGCCATTGTCTTCGCTTTTCGGGGTTTGATCCGGAAATCGGGTTGATGGGAATCTGGGGATCGCATTAGCCGCATGACGAGTGAAACCACAAGCCTTGCGCCGACGAATTCGGCGCCGGAGCAATGGCGCCAGTTCGCAGCCTTCGTGAAGCGGCCGCAGCTGCCGCATGCGGTGCGCGGATTTACGCCTGCTGCGCTTGCCTCTGTCCTGCGCCTGCTCCTGCTCGACCTGATGCTGATGGCCGTGCTGCTTCTGATCGTGGTGGCGGTGGAGAAGGCGGGCTTCGTCCTGCCCGAAAACGTGCTGTCCTCGCTCGACCTCAATATCGGTATGGTGCTGCTGATCGTGATCGGTGCGCCGCTGATGGAAGAAGCGCTGTTCCGCAGCTGGCTGTCGGGAAAGAGCAGCCAGATCCTTGCCCTGATCGCGCTGGTCGTACTGTCCATGGGCGGACCCTTCCTTGCCGGATTTTACGGCATGGGCGACGAGGCGAAGGAATCGATCGCCCTGCTTGGCGGGGCGGGCATACTGCTCGGCATTGCGGCGGCCGGTTTCATCCTGTGGTATTTTCGCGGCCGTGCGCCGATGGGCTGGTTCGCACGGCATTTCCGCTGGTTCTATTACGCATCGGCGCTGGCTTTCGCCTCGGTCCACCTCACCAACTATACCGAAGGCAACGCCTTGTTGCTGCTGCCGCTGACCATCCCGCAGTTCATCCTCGGCCTGCTTGCCGGTTACACCCGCGTGGTGAACGGGTTCTGGTCGGCGGTGCTGCTGCACGCCTCGCACAACGGGATCGCGATCGGGATCGTGATGGCAGCGGCCCAGGCCGCCTGATCTAGGCCGCGCCTGCCGGAACGTGGCGGGCTAGGAAGTCGATCACCGCTGCGTTGAAGATGTCGTTCTTGTCACCGGCGACCATGTGTCCGGCCTCGCTCACATCGACCGCCTCTGCGTGCGGCACCTTCTCGCGGAAAGACGCGATGCTGGCATCGGAAACGATATCGGACAGTTTCCCGCGAACCACCAGCACCGGCACATCGCCGCGCTCGCCCAGGCGGCGGGTCGATTTCGCCAGCGGATCGCGGAACTGCTTGGGATCCTCGACCCCGAACATCACCGGGTCCCAGTGCCAGTAAAGCCGCCCGTCGTCGCGCAGGCGCAGGTTCTTCATCAACCCACGCGGATCTTTCGGGCGCGGCCGTTCGGGATAGTAGGCAGCAACCGCATCGGCGGCCTCGTTCAGCGAAGCGAACCCCCCATGGTGGGCGTTCATGAAGCTGACGATCCGTTCTACCCCGGCAGGCTCCATGTCGGGGACGATATCGACCAGCACCAGCGCCGCCGGGGACAGGCCCTGCCCCACCGCATGGATCGAGGTGAGCCCGCCCATCGATGCGCCGACCAGCGCGAACGGCACACCGCAGCCATCGACCACGGCATGCACGTCCTTGATCCGGTCGTCGATGCGATAGGCCTTCGCCTTCGACCACGAGCTTTCGCCATGGCCGCGCGCATCGAGATTGACGACGCGGTATCCGGCAGAGACCAGAGCACGCATTGCGCCGGACCAGCTGTGGCGGGTTTGCCCACCGCCATGCATCAGGAGTACCAGCGGCGCACCTTCAGGCCCGCCGGTGTCGCCGACAAGCGTCAGCCCGTCCGCGCTCGGAAACTCGCGCCGCTCGAATTCGCTCAAGCTGTCAGACCTTGACCGCCGTGCCGCTGGCCGAAACCATCAGCATCGAACCTGTGTCGCCGATCACCTCGTAATCGAGATCGACGCCGACCACGGCATTGCCGCCGCGGCTGGCACATTCGGCCTGCAGTTCCTCGATCGCCTGCTGGCGCGCTTCCGACAGGATCCGTTCGTAGCTGCCCGAGCGGCCGCCCACGATGTCGCGGATATTGGCAAACAGGTCGCGGAAGATGTTCGCGCCAACGATGACTTCACCAGTTACGATGCCGAGATAGTCCTGGATCGGACGGCCTTCGATCGTAGGTGTCGTCGTTACGATGATGCCGCGAGCATCCTTCCAGGGTCCTGCCATCAGCCGTTCCTCCACATTCGGTTTTCGAGTGCCGTATTAAAAGCCAAATACGGCCGGGGAAGCAAGGAAATCAGCCGGATCAGCCGAGGCCGAGCGCGGCCTTGTAGGTGTCGAGGACCATCTCCATTTCGGCGCGGTCGTCGGGCTTCATCTTACGCAGGCGCACGATCTGGCGCATGATCTTGGTGTCATAGCCGACAGCCTTGGCCTCGGCGTAAACGTCGCGAATATCGTCGGCGATGCCCTTCTTTTCTTCCTCGAGGCGTTCGATGCGCTCGATCAGAAGGCGCAGGCGGTCGTCGGTGGCTTCAGCCATCTTGTAAAAACTCCGTGGATTTGAGGTTCGCCGAAGAATCGGCCCGAAAGAATCGGCGTGCCCTTTCGATAGCCAGACCATCGGCAGGCGTGAACCCGCCTGCTGATCAATCCACCTTATTTTTGGCGATGCTGGCTTCCATGGCCGCCAGCTGTTCGTCGGTCGCGGGTTTCTGGCGGGTGGCTTTCCATTCCTCCACCGGCATGCCGTGGATCAATTCGCGCGCCGCGGCCTTGTCGCCTTCGTATCCGGCATCGCGAATCCAGTCGGCGAGGCAGTTGCGGCAGAAGCCGGCGAGGCCCATCAGCTCGATATTCTGGGCGTCGTGGCGATGGCGCAGGTGACGCACGAGCCGGCGAAATGCGGCGGCCGCCACGGCATCGTCGAGCGTATCCAGCGCGTCGGTGGCATTCGTATCCATTGTTACTAGTCCTTGAGTTGCAAAACTTCTGTGCCATAGCCTCAGGCCATGTCAAAATCCGCTCAAGTCCGGTTCGACCCGCGTGGTCGCAAGGTCAAGATTCTCGCGACGGTCGGTCCGGCCAGCCGCGATCCCGAAATGCTCGCCAAACTGTTCAAGGCGGGCGCCGACGCCTTCCGCGTGAACATGAGCCATGGCGAACATGCCGATCACGCGAAGACGATCGCCAATATCCGGGCGATGGAAAAGGAATTCGGGCGGCCGATCGCGATCCTTGCCGACCTGCAGGGCCCGAAGCTGCGCGTGGGCAAGTTCAAGGACGGTAGCGCTGTCATCCGCCATTCGGGCCATTTCACGCTCGACCGCAATCCCGAACCCGGCGACGAAACCCGCGTCGAACTGCCGCATCCCGAACTATTCGGCATCCTTGAAAAAGGGCAGCGACTGCTGATCAACGACGGCAAGATCCGATTGAAGGTGATCCGCGCCGACGACAACGAAATCCTGTGTTCGGCCGAAGTCGGCGGCGTCATTTCGGATCGCAAGGGCGTGAACGTGCCCGATGCCGAGGTGCCGATCCCGGCCCTGACGGCCAAGGATCGCAAGGACCTTGCCTTTGCCGTCCAGCAGGGTGTCGACTGGATCGGCCTCAGCTTCGTCCAGCGGCCCGAAGACCTTGCCGAAACGCGCAAGCTGATGGGCCCCGGCATCGCGCTTTGCGCCAAGATCGAGAAACCGATGGCGGTGCGCCGCCTGACCGAAATCATCGAACTGTCGGACGGCATCATGGTCGCTCGCGGTGACCTGGGCGTGGAACTGGAACCGCAGGAGGTTCCGCCCCTGCAGAAGAAGATCGTCAACGCTACCCGCATGGCGGGCAAGCCGGTGATCGTCGCCACCCAGATGCTCGAAAGCATGATCGAGAGCCCGACGCCGACCCGCGCCGAAGTGTCCGACGTCGCCAACGCCGTTTACGACGGTGCCGACGCGGTGATGCTTTCGGCGGAAAGCGCCGCTGGCGAATGGCCCGAAGAATCGGTCACCATGATGGACAAGATTGCCGTGCAGGTCGAACGCAGCGAGGATTACAAGGCCCGCGTCCGCTTCCTCGACACGCCGCCCGATGCGACCACTTCGGACGCGCTGGCCCATGCCTGCATGACCATTGCCGACACGGTGTCGATCAGTGCGATCACCGTGTTCACCTCTTCAGGTTCGACCGCCCGCCGCGTCGCGCGCGAACGTCCCGATACGCCGATGATGGTGCTGACCCCGTCCAGCCGCACTGCGCGCCGCGTCGCCCTGCTATGGGGTGCGCATGCCGTCGCGACCAAGGATATCGGCAGCTTCGAAGAGATGATCGCCAAGGGCAAGCGCATGGCGCTGCGTCACGGGTTCGGCAAGGCAGGCAACAAGCTGATCGCGCTGGCAGGCGTTCCCTTCGGCACGCCCGGTGCGACCAACCTGCTCCACGTCGTTACCCTGCATGGCGACGAGCTGGACCACCGCAAGGAGTAGCTGGCGCCCCGCCTTTTCTCAGGCCCTCCCTGAGAATCTGCGATCAGGCAGCGAGGCGGCTAAGGTGTTCCAGAGTGGGTTCGTAGAGCAGTTCTTCAAAGGCGATCCCGGCCTTGCGGTCCTCGATCCAGACGACCTTGGCCGGGCGCGAAGCGAGCCCCGGTAGCTTGATAAAGAGGTCTTCACCCGGGCGGATCGCCCATGACCGCGCATCGACCATGCAGCCGCCCAGGCTGATGTCGAGTACGGGCAGCTTCAATTTCTGCCCCGAACGGTAACGCACTTCGGCGTCATAGTGCGCGGTTACGCGATCGTTTTGTCTGCGCTCCATCTGCCTGCTCCTGAAAATCGGCCACTTGCTTGACCCCAGGTAACGCATTGCCCCTTCATATCTCGTTACGAGCATGGCGGATTTTGGGTTTACCTGCGCGCTTGAGAGACAGGGTTAACCTGTAAAGGTCAGCGCGAAATGCCGTCGAGGAAGGTCGCGACATTGGTGCCGAGATCGTCGACCGCATAACCGCCTTCCATCACGATCACCGTCGGCAGGCCTGCCTGCGCAATGCGTTCGCCCATCCTGGCAAAGTCATCCGTCTGGAGGGCGAAAGAGGAAATCGGATCGCCGGCAAAGGTATCGGCCCCGAACGAAAGGACCAGCATGTCGGCACCCCATTCGCCGATCGCGCCGAGCGCCGCATCGAGCGCCTGCGCATAAGCGGTCCAGTCGGTCCCTCGCGGCAGCGGCAGGTTCAGCGTCGACCCTTCGCCCTCGCCCTCTCCGCGCTCGTCGGCGTGGCCCCAGTAGAACGGATAATCGGTCACCGGGTCTGCGTGGATCGAGGCGAAGAAGACATCGGGCGAGGCGTAGAAGATGTCCTGCGTGCCGTTGCCGTGGTGGTAATCGACGTCGAGGATGGCAACGCGGCCCATGCCCCTGTCGCCAGCCGCACGCGCTGCGATGGCGGCATTGTTGAGGTAGCAATAGCCGCCCATGTAGTCGGCCCCGGCATGATGGCCGGGCGGGCGGCACAAGGCGAAGGCGCGGCGTTCCCCTGCCGCCACGGCATCGAGCGCGCTCAAGGCCCCCTGTGCCGACCAGTAGGCGGCATTCCAGGTCCCGCTCGCGATCGGGGTGGATGCATCCATCGACCACGCGCCGAGCTTGGCGTCTATCCGGTCGAATTCCAGCGGCCTGCGCCTGACGACGGGAAAGGTATAGCCGATCGCATCGCCCTTGCGCCCGGCAGCGACCCATTCGCCGTGGGCCTGCTCGAGGAAGCGCACATAGCCTGCATCGTGCACGGAAAGGATCGGCCCTGCGCCGTGATCGCTTGCGACCTCAGCACCGCCGCAGGCTGCAAGGATCTGCGCAAACCGTTCGGGGCATTCGGCGAAAGGCACCCAGTCGCCATTGTGCAATTCGCGTTCGGGTGCGTGTTCGCTCTGCAGGGGATGATGGAACAGTCGCATGATCGTTACTCCCATGCCCCGGCCATCAATGGTGCGCTGCGTGTTCCAGTCGGGCCCGGACCTCCGCCTCGCCGATCAGGGGCAGAAGCTCGCCCATGTCGGGGCCGTGGTCCATTCCCGTCAGCGCCTGGCGCAGCGGCAGGAACAGCGGCTTGCCCTTGCGTCCCGTCGCTTCCTTCAGTGCGGTCGTAAGGCTGCGCCACGGATCCTCGCTCCATTCGAGCAGGCGCGCAGCTTCCGAAAGGTAGGCGCGATCCTCTGCCGAAAAGTCGAGCCGGTCGATCGGTCCAGTAACGAGCCGCCACCATTCGCTAGCCTCGCCGATGGTCGACAGGTTGGGCTGCACTGCGTGCCAGCCCGCTTCGTCCATTCCGGCAGGCAGGCGTTCGCGCACCTCGTCGAACGACAGCTGGTGGACGATGGCCGTGTTGATACGCTCCAATTCGGCATCGTCGAACTTTGCCGGGGCGCGGCCGAAGGTCGAAAGGTCGAAACTCTCGATCAGGGTGTTGCGGTCGGCAATCGGTTCGACAGGGAGCGAGGTTCCGAGACGGGCAAGCAGCGCGACCAGCGCCTCAGGCTCGATCCCCTTTTCGCGGAAGGCATCGCAGCCGAGCGATCCGAGGCGCTTCGACAGCTTGCCCTCGCGTCCGACCAGCAATGCCTCGTGCGCGAATTCCGGTGTTTTTTGCTGCGCGCCGCCTGCTGCAGCATGAAGTGCGGTAAACATCTGAATTTGCACGGCTGTGTTGGAAACGTGGTCTTCACCGCGCAGCACATGGGTTACCCCCATGTCGACATCGTCGACCGCGCTCGGCAACATGTAGAGCCACGAACCGTCGGCGCGCCTGATGACCGGATCGGACAGCGTCGCGGGATCGAATTTCTGGTGGCCGCGGACACCGTCGTCCCATTCGATCGTCTCGTCATGGTCCAGCTTGAAGCGCCAGTGCGGCTTGATGCCTTCTGCTTCCTTGGCGGCGCGCTCGCTCTCGCTCAGCGTCAAGGCTGCACGGTCGTAGATCGGCGGCAGCCCGCGACCGAGCAGGATTTTGCGCCGCAAGTCCAGCTCCTGCGCGGTTTCGTAGCAGGGATAGACCCGCCCGGCCTCTCTCAGCGCGTCGAAGGCGGCATTGTAGCGATCCATCCGCTCTGACTGGCGCTCTTCCCCCTCAGCCTCGATGCCGAGCCAAGAGAGATCGGCGCGGATCGCGTCGACATATTCTTCTTTCGAACGGTCGGGATCGGTGTCGTCGATGCGCAGCAGGAAGCGGCCGCCATGTTTCCTCGCGAGCATCCAGTTGTGGAGCGCGGTGCGGATATTGCCGACATGCAGCCGCCCGGTGGGCGATGGAGCGAAACGGGTAGTGACCATGGCGGTTGCGCTAGCGGGATTTTGCGCGCAGTCCTAGCGCCAAACGAGGGCGACCCACCGCCCCGAAGGGAGATTGACGGGTTATGGACGATACTGCTTTTCGAGAGACACTGGCCAATGTGGACCTGCCCGGGATGAGCGCGATGATCGTCGACCGGGATGGGGTCCGCTATGCCCACGCCTCGGGAGAGCGGAACGCGGTCACGAACGAACCAATGGCTCTCGACACGCCGTGCCAGATCGCTTCGATGACGAAGGCGCTGGTGTCGGTCGGAGCGATGCAACTTGTCGAGCAAGGCAAGCTGGAGCTCGACGCACCGATCGGCAACGTCCTGCCCGAACTCGCCAATCCGCAACTGCTGGAAGGGTTTGATGACAGCGGAAAACCGGTCCTGCGTCCGGCGACGAAGGACATCACCCTGCGCCACCTGCTGACCCATACCGCCGGCCTCGGCTATTTCTTCGTCCATGCCGACCTGCTCAAATATTTCGCGCATGCCGGCCCGCCGGTTCCGGGCTCGAAATCGAGCATCGAGATGCCGCTGATGTTCGAGCCGGGTGAACGTTGGGAATATAGCGTCGCAACCGACTGGACGGGCCTTGCGATGGAGGCTGCGAGCGGGATGAAGCTGCGCGACTACCTGCGCGCAAACGTCTTCGAGCCGCTCGGCATGATGGACACCGCCTTCCTGGACCAGCCCCATCCCGATGGCGCGAGCATCCATCGCCGTGACGGCAAGGGCGGTTTTGCAACCCAGCAGATGTTCCTCGGCGGCGGGGAGTTCGACAGCGGCGGCGGCGGGCTCACTTCGACCGCGCCCGACTACGCCAAATTCCTTCGTGCGATCCTGCGAGGCGGGGAGCTCGACGGTGCGCGCATCCTGTCGGAGCAATCGGTCGCCGAAATGAGCCGCAACCAGATCGGCGATCTTCGCGCAGGCTTCATGGGTTCGGCAATGCCCGACCTTGCACCGCCGTTCGACAACTTCCCCGACCAGCACACCGGCTGGGGGCTAGGCTTCCTGATCAATCCTGAGCGGGGGCCGAACGGGCGTTCGCCGGGCAGCCTCGCCTGGGCCGGGATCTTCAATTCCTATTACTGGATCGATCCGACTGAGGGCGTTGCCGGCGTGTTCATTTCGCAGATGGCCCCGTTCGGTGATCCGGGCGCATTGGAAGCTTTCGGCGCGCTGGAGCGCCTCGCCTACGCCTGATCCGGTTTCGTATCTTCAGCTGTATTCGGCTTCGGCCATGACCAGCGCGACAGCATCGTTCCAGATCCTGTCGATGCGTTCGGAACGGACAAGCCCGTCGACCTGGCGGGCAAAGCCTTCTTCGTCACCCCGCCACGCAGCCTCCATCATGCGGCCCAGGGTCAGCTCGTCATGGCTGAGATGACAGCAGCAAAAGCGACGCACGTTCACCGGATCGGGCCAGGCATGGCCGATGGTGTCGAGCAATTGCAGCGACTTTATCGCGATGGTGAACTGGCCGAGGCGCTGGGCAAGCTCGGGGGCCGGATCACGCCGTGCCCGCTGGTAGGTGGCGACGAGGCGTAGTGAGTAGATAAAGCGCGCGGCGACCGGTTGGAGCGCCGTGATTGCCGCCGGTCTTGCCAGTGCCTCGACCCATTCCTGCGCCCGTGTTGCGGGGGTGCGGCTGCCTTTCATCATGGTTCCTCCGAATGACCAGATGGCAGGGCTTAACTTACTTGCGAATGCCTCGCAATAGCATTTGCAGAAGCACAGTTCCGCTCTATTGGGAGAAAAGCAGCACGCTGCGCCCGTCGCCTGAGATCAGGACCCCGTTTTCAGGCGTCCGTTCGATCGTGTCTGCGGCAGAGAGTGCCGCCCAGATTTGCCCGAGTTCCGGCGGATAGCCGATGTCGCAGACCATTCCGGGCTTTTGCGGGGGCGGCGCATCGAAGGCGTTTCCCGTAATGGTGTAGGAGACCCCCTGCCCCGCGCAGCCGGGCTCCCACCAGATGCCGTAAAAGTCCGCACTCAGGGCAATGCCATAAGAGGTTTCGAGCGGCTTCCCGTCGATGCCCGCAACCCGCCATTCGCCCGTCAGGTCGACTGCGCGTGACGCGATTTCTTCGGCGCTCGGCACGAAACGCATCTGGATCGTTCCGCCTTCACCCGACAGCCACAGCCCGTGCGGCACGAACCGCACTGTCTCCGCCGCGTCGATGGCCTTGATGATCGCGAGTTCGCCGATCGCGAAGCTGCGCGCGCACATGGCCCTGTCGCCCTTGTAATCCCACTCGCCCGTACGGATCGCCTCGCCGTCGAGGCGGTAGGACCAGTCGTCGTAGATGCATTGCGACTGGAGATGAATGCGATCCCCGGTGATGGTCAGCGTCGGCTCGTGCCCCGCGATGTTGATGAGCGGTTTTTCTCCGTTCGCGAAGGTGACCACATAGGTCCCTTCGATCGACCGGGCTGCCTCGTCAGGGGTATCTTCCTGTGCTGTGCCGCTCCCCGGCGAAGGACTGCAGGCGATCAGGGTCGCGCCAGCCGCGACAGTCATGACGTATCTGAACAGGGCCAAAGCTGCTCTCCCGAATGAAAAGGGCCCCGACAACAGATGTTGCCGGAGCCCTTATTTTCAGTCGGTTACGATGAACCGGAGGTGATTATTCCTCGCCGGCATCCGCAGCCGCTTCGGGAGCGGCACTGCCGCCGCCCATCGCCGCCTTCATCGCTTCTTCCGAAGAGATGGCGTCGGCTTCGGGTTCCTTCTCGGCCTCACCGGAAGCAGCAAGCTGTTCCTGCTGCTTCTTCCATGCTGCGCGAAGCGCTGCGTCGCGGCTGTTGGCGGTGACGCGCATGCGGTTCATGCCCGCGCCGGTACCGGCGGGGATGAGACGGCCCACGATCACGTTTTCCTTCAGACCGATCAGCGTGTCCTTCTTTCCTTCGACCGCGGCCTGCGTGAGCACGCGCGTTGTTTCCTGGAACGAGGCAGCCGAGATGAACGAACGCGTCTGGAGCGAGGCCTTGGTGATACCGAGCAGGATAGGCATACCCTGCGCCGGAGCCTTGCCCTTGCCCAGCTTCGAGTTGATCTCGTTCATTTCTTCGAGGTCAACCTGTTCGCCCGGCAGCAGCGTGGTGTCGCCGCCATCGGTGATCTCGACCTTCTGCAGCATCTGGCGAACGATCACCTCGATGTGCTTGTCGTTGATCTTCACGCCCTGCAGTCGATAGACTTCCTGGATCTCGGTGCAGAGATACTCGGCAAGAGCCTCCACGCCCAGAACTTCGAGGATGTCGTGCGGGTTCGGCGAACCGGAGATGAGCGTGTCGCCCTTCTTCACGAAGTCGCCTTCCTGCACGTCGATCACCTTGGTCTTGGGGATCAGGTATTCGACTGCATCACCTTCCTCGGGAACGATCGCGATCTTGCGCTTCGCCTTGTACTCGCGGACGAATTCGATCTTGCCCGAAATCTTGGCGATGACCGAATTGTCCTTGGGCAGGCGTGCTTCGAACAGCTCGGCAACACGCGGCAGACCGCCGGTGATGTCGCGCGTCTTGGCAGCTTCACGCGATGCACGTGCAAGGATGTCACCGGCGGCGACTTCCTGGCCGTCCTCGACCGACAGCGTCGTGCCCGGGGCGAGCATGTAACGTGCAGCCTCGGTTTCGTCGCCGGCGTCGTTGAGCAGCGTCAGGCGCGGACGAAGGTCTTCCTTTTTCTTGCGGCCCGAAGCACGAAGCTCGGTGACGACGCGCTGGGCGATGCCCGTCGCTTCGTCGACGCGTTCTTCCATCGTCGTACCATCGACCAGGTCCTGGTAGCGGACGATACCCGACTGTTCGGTGATGATCGGCAAGCTGAACGGATCCCACTCGGCCAGGCGATCGCCTTCCTTCACCTTGCCGCCGTCCTTGTGCATCAGGACGGTACCGTAAGGCACCTTGTGGATTTCGCGCTCGCGTCCCTCGGCGTCGATCACGGCGAGTTCGCCGTTGCGAGCCATCGAGAGGATGCGACCCTTCTTGTCGATGATGGTCGGCATGTCGCGATAGACGACCTTACCGTCCGACACCGCTTCGAGGTGCGAGGTTTCGTTGAGCTGCGCCGCACCACCGATGTGGAAGGTACGCATGGTCAGCTGCGTGCCCGGCTCACCGATCGACTGTGCAGCGATAACGCCGACAGCTTCACCGATGTTGACCGGAGTACCGCGAGCAAGGTCACGGCCATAACAGGTCGCGCAAACGCCCTGTTCGGCTTCGCAGACCAGCGGGCTGCGGATCTTGGCGGACTGCACTTCGGCTTCCTCGATGGCCTTGACCATCGGTTCGTCGATCAGCGTTCCGGCCTTGACGATCACTTCGCCCGACTTCGCATTGACGAGGTCTTCCTGGACCGTACGGCCGAGGATGCGTTCGCCGAGCGAGGCGATAACGCTACCGCCCTGGACGATGGCACGCATTTCGAGCGCGTTTTCGGTCTTGCAGTCCTCTTCCACGATGACGCAGTCCTGCGACACGTCGACCAGACGGCGGGTCAGGTAACCCGAGTTTGCCGTCTTGAGCGCGGTGTCGGCCAGACCCTTACGGGCGCCGTGGGTCGAGTTGAAGTATTCAAGGACGTTCAGACCTTCCTTGAAGTTCGAGATGATCGGGTTCTCGATGATCTCGCCCGAAGGCTTGGCCATGAGGCCGCGCATACCGGCAAGCTGCTTCATCTGCGCTGGCGAACCACGCGCACCGGAGTGGCTCATCATGTAGATCGAGTTGATCTGGGCCTGCTTGCCGTCGTCTCCGATCGGCTGCGCCTTGATCTCTTCCATCATGGCGTCCGCCACCTGGTCGCCGCAACGGCTCCAGGCGTCGATGACCTTGTTGTACTTTTCCTGCTGGGTGATCAGGCCGTCCTGGTACTGCTGCTCGTAATCGGCAACCAGCGACTTGGTCTGTTCGACCAGCTCGGTCTTCGAGTCCGGAATGATCATGTCATCCTTGCCGAAGGAGATGCCGGCCTTGAACGCGTGGCGGAAGCCGAGCGACATGATGGCGTCGGCGAACAGCACGGTGTCCTTCTGGCCGGTGTGACGATAGACTTCGTCGATCACGTCGGCGATGTCCTTCTTCGTCAGCAGGCGGTTGACGATGTCGAAGGGAACCTTGTGGTTCTTCGGCAGGCATTCGCCCAGCAGCATGCGGCCCGGAGTGGTGACGAAACGCTGCATGACGACATTGCCGTCTTCATCGGCCTGCGGGACGCGGGCGATGATCTTGGTGTGCAGCGTAACCGACTTCACTTCCAGTGCTTGGTGCACTTCGGCCATGTCCGAGAAACGCGGAAGCTTCTCGACCTTTTCGCCGTCGCCGCTTTCGATGAATTCCGGGGTCTTCTCCTGGCGTTCCATCGACAGGTAGTAGAGGCCCAGGACCATGTCCTGCGAAGGCACGATGATCGGCTTGCCGTTGGCGGGCGAGAGAATGTTGTTGGTCGACATCATCAGGACGCGCGCTTCCAGCTGCGCCTCGAGGCTCAGCGGGACGTGAACGGCCATCTGGTCACCGTCGAAGTCGGCGTTGAAGGCGGCGCAGACCAGAGGGTGAAGCTGGATGGCCTTGCCTTCGATCAGGACCGGTTCGAAGGCCTGGATGCCAAGACGGTGAAGCGTCGGTGCACGGTTCAAAAGAACCGGGTGCTCGCGGATCACTTCGTCGAGGATGTCCCAGACTTCCTTGCGTTCCTTCTCGACCCACTTCTTCGCCTGCTTGAGGGTCATCGAAAGACCCTTGGCATCGAGGCGGGCGTAGATGAACGGCTTGAACAGTTCGAGCGCCATCTTCTTCGGCAGGCCGCACTGGTGCAGCTTGAGTTCCGGACCGGTCACGATGACCGAACGGCCCGAATAGTCGACGCGCTTACCCAGAAGGTTCTGGCGGAAGCGGCCCTGCTTGCCCTTGAGCATGTCGGACAGCGACTTCAGCGGACGCTTGTTGGCACCGGTGATGACGCGGCCACGGCGACCGTTGTCGAACAGGGCGTCGACCGATTCCTGCAGCATGCGCTTTTCGTTACGGACGATGATGTCCGGCGCACGCAGCTCGATCAGGCGCTTCAGGCGGTTGTTACGGTTGATCACACGGCGATAGAGATCGTTGAGGTCGGACGTCGCGAAACGGCCGCCATCCAGCGGGACGAGCGGGCGCAGTTCCGGCGGGATGACCGGGATCACTTCGAGGATCATCCATTCCGGGCGGTTGCCCGAATCGATGAAGCTTTCGACGACCTTGAGGCGCTTGATGATCTTCTTGGGCTTCAGAGCGGACTTGGTGGTCGCAAGCTCTTCCAGAAGGTCTTCGCGTTCCTGTTCGAGGTCGAGATCCATCAGCATGGTCTTGACCGCAGATGCGCCGATGTCGGCCGAGAAGGCGTCTTCGCCATACTCGTCCTGCGCTTCGAGCATTTCGTCTTCGGTCAGCAGCTGGTTCTTCTCGAGCGGGGTCAGGCCCGGCTCGGTCACGATGTAGCTTTCGAAGTAGAGCACGCGCTCGAGCTGCTTCAGCTGCATGTCGAGCAGCAGGCCGATGCGCGACGGCAGCGACTTCAGGAACCAGATGTGTGCAACCGGCGCGGCCAGTTCGATGTGGCCCATGCGCTCACGGCGCACCTTGGTGACGGTGACTTCAACGCCGCACTTTTCGCAAACGACGCCCTTGTACTTCATGCGCTTGTACTTGCCGCAAAGGCATTCGTAATCCTTCACAGGACCGAAGATGCGGGCGCAGAACAGGCCGTCACGCTCAGGCTTGAACGTACGGTAGTTGATGGTTTCCGGCTTCTTGATCTCGCCGAACGACCACGAACGGATGCGCTCGGGCGAGGCAATGCCGATCTGGATCTGGTCGAAGGTTTCCGGCTTGGCCAGCTGGTTGGTGAATTTGGTCAGTTCGTTCATTTTTCGTATTCCCTTACGGGTGAAATCTTGCGGGCGGAGCGGGAGGGACCGTGAGGTCCGCTCCCCTTATTCCGCCGCCTCCGGCCACTGATCGTCCTCGCCGTCTTCTCCGTCGCTGAGCGACTTCAATTCGACGTTGAGGCCAAGGCTGCGCATTTCCTTGACGAGAACGTTGAAGCTCTCCGGAATGCCCGCTTCGAAGGTGTCGTCGCCCTTGACGATCGCTTCGTAAACCTTGGTACGGCCGACCACGTCGTCCGACTTGACGGTGAGCATTTCCTGCAGCGTGTAGGCAGCGCCGTATGCCTGCAGGGCCCAGACTTCCATTTCCCCGAAGCGCTGGCCGCCGAACTGCGCCTTACCGCCCAGCGGCTGCTGGGTGACGAGGCTGTAGGGACCGATCGAACGGGCGTGGATCTTGTCGTCGACGAGGTGGTGCAGCTTGAGCATGTAGATGATGCCCACGGTGACCTTGCGGTCGAAGGCTTCACCCGTGCGACCGTCGTAGAGGGTCGACTGGCCCGAGCCATCGATGCCGGCCTTCTGCAGCTGGGTCGTCACGTCGCTTTCGCGAGCACCGTCGAACACCGGCGTACCCATCGGGACACCCGTGCGCAGGTTGCCGGCCAGCTCGACCACTTCGGCAGTCGAACGTGCTTCGATTTCGGCATGGTACTGCTCGCCGTAAACGTCCTTGAGCTTTTCAATGACGGCTTCCGGCGGCTTCGCATTGGCATAATCTTCGGCAGCGTTCGGGTTCGCTTCACGCCACGCATCGAGTGCGTCGCTGATTTCGTGGCCGAGGCCGCGGGCAGCGAAGCCCAGGTGCGTTTCGAAGATCTGGCCGACGTTCATACGCGAAGGCACGCCCAGCGGGTTCAGCACCAGGTCGACCGGCGTACCATCTTCGAGGAACGGCATGTCTTCGGCCGGAAGAATGCGGCTGATGACACCCTTGTTACCGTGACGGCCGGCCATCTTGTCGCCCGGCTGCAGCTTGCGCTTCACCGCTACGAAGACCTTGACCATCTTGAGCACGCCCGGAGCCAGTTCGTCACCGCGCTCGAGCTTCTCCTTGCGGTCCTCGAACTTGTCTTCGATGACCTTCACGGCTTCGTCGTACTGCGACTTAACCGCTTCGATCTGGGCCTGACGGCCGTCGTCGGCAACCGCGAACTTGAACCATTCGTGGCGTTCGATGCTTTCGAGCAGTTCCTCGTCGATCACCGTGCCCTTCTTCACGCCCTTCGGCGCCGCCGAAGCGGTCTGGCCGACGAGCATGTCGCGCAGGCGGTTGTAGGTCGCCCGGTTGAGGATGGCGCGTTCGTCCTTGCTGTCCTGGCGCAGACGCTCGATTTCCTCGTGCTGGATGGCACGCGTACGGTCGTCGATCTCGATACCGTGACGGTTGAAGATACGAACGTCCACGATCGTGCCCGAAGTGCCCGGCGGCAGGCGGAGCGAAGTGTCGCGCACGTCGCTGGCCTTTTCACCGAAGATGGCGCGCAGCAGCTTTTCTTCCGGCGTCATCGGGCTTTCGCCCTTCGGGGTGATCTTGCCGACCAGGATATCGCCCGGGTGCACTTCTGCACCGATATAGACGATGCCCGCTTCGTCGAGGTTGCGCAGGGCTTCCTCGCCAACGTTCGGGATGTCGCGGGTGATGTCTTCCGGACCAAGCTTGGTGTCGCGGGCCATGACCTCGAATTCCTCGATGTGGATCGAGGTGAACACGTCGTCCTTCACGATGCGTTCGGAGATCAGGATCGAGTCTTCGTAGTTGTACCCGTTCCACGGCATGAAGGCGACGAGGCTGTTGCGGCCCAGTGCCAGTTCGCCGAGATCGGTCGAAGGACCGTCGGCGATGATGTCACCGTCTTCGATCACGTCGCCAACCTTCACCAGCGGACGCTGGTTGATGCAGGTCGACTGGTTCGAACGCTGGAACTTCTGCAGGCGATAGATGTCGACACCCGACTGGCCGGGTTCGACATCGCCGATGGCGCGGATCACGATACGGGTCGCGTCGACCTGGTCGACGATACCGCCGCGGCTGGCAGTGATCGCGGCGCCGCTGTCGCGGGCCACGGTTTCTTCCATGCCGGTGCCGACCCAGGGTGCTTCCGCCTTCACGAGCGGAACGGCCTGGCGCTGCATGTTCGAGCCCATGAGTGCGCGGTTGGCGTCATCGTTTTCCAGGAATGGAATGAGCGATGCGGCGACCGAAACCAGCTGCTTGGGCGAAACGTCCATCAGCGTGATCTGTTCGCGCGGAGCCATCAGGTTGTCGCCGTGCTGGCGGGCCGAGATGAACTCTTCGACGAAGCTGCCGTCGTCGTTCAGTTCGGCCGAAGCCTGTGCGACGGTGTGCTTCTGCTCTTCCATCGCCGACAGGTAGACGACTTCGTCGGTTACCTTGCCGTCCACGACCTTGCGGTACGGGGTTTCGATGAAGCCATACTTGTTGACGCGGCTGAACGACGCGAGCGAGTTGATCAGACCGATGTTCGGGCCTTCAGGCGTTTCAATCGGGCAGATACGGCCATAGTGCGTCGGGTGAACGTCGCGGACTTCGAAGCCGGCGCGCTCGCGGGTGAGGCCGCCCGGGCCAAGCGCCGAAACGCGGCGCTTGTGGGTGACTTCCGACAGCGGGTTGGTCTGGTCCATGAACTGCGAAAGCTGCGAAGAACCGAAAAACTCGCGCACTGCGGCCACGGCAGGCTTCGCGTTGATCAGGTCGTTCGGCATGACGGTCGAGACATCGACCGAGCTCATGCGTTCCTTGACCGCGCGTTCCATGCGCAGCAGGCCGACGCGGTACTGGTTTTCAAGCAGTTCGCCGACCGAACGGACACGGCGGTTGCCGAGGTTGTCGATATCGTCGACTTCGCCCTTGCCGTCCTTGAGGTCGACCAGTTCCTTGACCACGGCGAGGATGTCTTCCTTGCGCAGCGTGGTCACGGTGTCTTCGGCGTCGAGGCCGAGACGCATGTTGAGCTTCACGCGGCCGACGGCCGAAAGGTCGTAACGCTCGCCGTCGAAGAACAGGCCTTCAAACAGGGCTTCTGCGGTTTCCTTTGTCGGCGGTTCGCCCGGACGCATGACCTTGTAGATAGCCTCGAGGCCTTCGTCGCGGTTCTCGGCCTTGTCGACCTTGAGCGTGTTGCGGATCCACGGACCGGTGTTGACGTGGTCGATGTCGAGCAGGTCGAGCTTGTCGATCCCTGCGCCGTCGAGCATCTCGAGGTTCTCGGGCGAAACTTCGTCGCCTGCCTCGATGTAGATGCGGCCGGTCTTCTCGTCGATCAGGTCGTTGGCGGCATAACGGCCGAAGATTTCCTCGGTCGGGAGCAGCAGGGTCGCAAGACCGTCCTTCGATGCCTTGTTGGCAGCGCGCGGGCTGATCTTCTGGCCGGCAGGGAATACTTCCTCGCCAGTCTTGGCGTCGATCAGCGGGAATGCCGGCTTCTGGCCGCGCCACTGTTCGGGCACGAACGAAATCTGCCAGCCGTCCTTGGCACGTTCCCACGACACGGTGTCGTAGAAATAGTGCAGGATTTCTTCGCTGTCCTGGCCCAGCGCATAAAGAAGCGCGGTGACCGGCAGCTTGCGCTTGCGGTCGATACGGACGTTGACGATGTCCTTGGCGTCGAATTCGAAGTCGAGCCACGAACCGCGGTAAGGAATGACGCGTGCGGCGAACAGCAGCTTGCCCGAGCTGTGAGTCTTGCCGCGGTCATGGTCGAACAGCACGCCCGGCGAGCGGTGCATCTGCGACACGATGACGCGTTCGGTGCCGTTGATGATGAAGGTGCCGTTCTCGGTCATGAGCGGCATGTCGCCCATGTACACGTCCTGCTCCTTGATATCGAGGACCGAACGGGTTTCGGTTTCCTGGTCGACCTCGAATACGATGAGGCGCAACGTGACCTTCATCGGGGCGGCATAGGTGATGCCGCGCTGGCGACACTCGGTGGTGTCGTATTTCGGGTCTTCGAGTTCGTAATGGACGAAGTCGAGTTCGGCAGTGCCGGCGAAGTCGCGGATCGGGAAAACGCTACGCAGGGTTTTCTCGAGGCCGGAAACGTAACCCGTGTCCTTGTCAGAGCGAAGGAACTGTTCGTAGCTCTCGCGCTGCACCTCGATCAGGTTCGGCATCTGCACCACTTCGTGGATGTCGCCGAAAATCTTGCGGATACGCTTCTTGGCGGTTCCCTGCGTCTTGGGGGACTTTGCTTTGGTTGCCATGGAGGATGTAGCCTCTTTCAATAATGCCGCGGCCGGGCAGCCGGGCGTCCGTGAACTCTTAATCGGTCACGCGTGAAGGCTCCGGATCACGGGACGCAAAAAGGCCGCAGCGATGGACGCACCGAACCCGGTGCGCTGCTGCAGCTCTGGACTTGCGTCGCGATTATGGAGCCCGCCGATTCCATTCCTTGACCGAAACCCGCGCATGAATCGGTCTTGCTCGAAGCGTGCGGTTGGACGTGCATGTAGGATTTGAGTCCCGAACCGTCAACCGTTCGCAGGCGCGGAAACACGCTCGCAACCCGCAGAAGCGCGTTATTTCTGCATTTCGATATGGCATATATTGTTTTTCGATATTATTGATTGACAATATGGCGAATCGCACTTATTGATTATCGATATTGAAGATCAAGGAGTTCGATAAATGACGCAATCACCATCCCGCTCGATCGCTGCCATGCTGGCCGCGTTCCTCATCACCATCGTCTCGATGCAGGCCGTCGTGACGGTACCGCCGGCCCAGGCTTCGGTCGTCTCCGCGCCTGTCGCAGCCTGACATTCCAACCAGAGAAAGGGTTCGTCATGAATACGATCAAATCCGACCCGCTGCTCGCGATTGCCAAGGGCATCATCTACTTCATGATGGGCGTCATGGCCGTGGGCGGTATCGCAGTTGCCATCGCCGCACCGGCACTGTTGGTCTTCTACCAGAAAGCCATGTCCCAGATCGCCGAAGCCGGCGCACCGCCAGCTACCTACTGGCTGATCATCGTCCTGCTCGTCGTCGTTGCAGGGCTGATCTACCTCGGCTTCCGCTTCTTCCGGCACATGCTGCACATTGCGCAGAGCGTGGGTGAAGGCGATCCCTTCGTGCCCGCCAATGCCGACCGCCTGAACGCGATGGCCTGGATCATGCTGACGATCACGCTGGCCTCGATCCCCGTCACCGCGCTCGGTGCCTATATCACCAAGCTCGCTGGAGAAGACACGGCCCAGATCGACGTCGGCTTCGATGGAGGCGGTATCGTCCTCATCCTGACGCTCTTCGTCCTCGCCCGGGTGTTCCGCAAGGGAACCGAAATGCGCGCCGACCTCGAAGGGACCGTGTGATGCCAGCAGAAGAAGGAACCAAGATCATGGTCAAACTAGACGACCTGCTCCATGCCCGCCGCATGACCCTGACCGAACTGGCGGAACGTGTCGGCCTCACCCTCGCCAACCTGTCGATCCTCAAGACCGGCAAGGCCAAGGCAATCCGGTTCTCCACGCTCGAGGCGATCTGCCGCGAACTCGAGTGCCAGCCGGGCGACCTGCTCGCCTATGACGAGAAGGCCGCGTGATGCTCACGCAGGAAATCGTCAATGCGCTTGTGCAGTTGCTGCTGGTCATGGCGATTTCCGCTGCCGCCTGGGCGATCTTCGCCCGGCGGCACTCGCCGTTTCGGGAATGGCTCGGCCTGGTGAAACCCGCGAAGGGCTGGCTCGTCCCCTCCCTTCTACTGACAGTGGCAGTGGTGGCCATCACTGCGCCCCTGTTTCTGGTCGGCCCGCTGGCCGAGCTTGCAACAGCAGAAGGAACGGTAGGAGGGAATTTTGCTCGCAGCGGAGGATCGCCGGCGACCTATGCGACCATCCTGGTGGTTGCTTTCATCAAGACAGGGCTGACGGAAGAGATATTCTTTCGCGGGTTGATCGCCCGGCGGCTCATCACGAAGCTCGGCTTCAAGGTCGGCAATGCGGTGCAGGCAACGCTGTTCGGCGTCATCCACCTGGCGCTGTTTGCTTCCCCGGAAGCACCCCCTGCGACAATCGCACTGGTGTTCCTGGTGTTCGGCGTTCCGGCCGCAGCTGGCTGGCTGATGGCATGGGCAAACGAACGCTATGGTGGCGGGTCGATCGCACCAGGCTGGCTGATGCATGGCGCCGGAAACGCGATCGCCTACTCCGCTTTCCTCGGCTGAGGCGCATACTCACCTGACCGCTCGAGCCACATTGCCATTCCGCGCGACGCAGGACCCACCTCCTCGAAGCCGTATTGGGCATAGAGGCGGTGGGCCTCTCCGTCCGCAATCAGGCTGACATAGGCACTTCCCGGCACGATCCCGGCCAGCCGCTCCTTCAGGGCGGCCATTATCGCCTTTCCCAGCCCCTGGCCGTGGAGCCGTGGCTCGACTGCGATATCGACCACCTGGAAGAACAGGGCACCGTCACCAATGACCCTTCCCATGCCGACGATCCCCTGTCCTTCCGTCACGACGACAGCGACAGAACTGTTGGGCAGTCCCGCCTCTGCACTTGCGCGATCGCGCGGGGTCAGCCCCGCCACTTCACGAAGGCGGAGATAATCCTCGACCGGAGGAATGCGGTGTTCGATCGTGAAGCGCGTCGTGTCCATGCGGTGGTGATGGCAGGCGGCTGGCGATCAGACAATCGCGCAGGTCAGGAACCCGATCGCTTGCTGCGTGTTTATCATCGACCTGAAAATCGGGGTCGAACAATACAGGGGAATTGAAATGAAGAAGCTCGTACTCGTTGCTGCATCGCTCGCCTTCGCACTGTCCGCTTGCGACAGCCCGGCCGAAGAAGCTGCAGAAAACGCAGACGACATCGCCGAAGCGCAGGCAGAAGTGATGGACGCTGAAGCTGGCGTCGCAGAAGCGCAGGCCGATCTTGCAGAAGAAAAGGCCGACGCGGCGACCACCGAAGCCGGTGAAGCTGCCGCAGAAGCCGATGCTGCCGCTCTCGAGCAGAAGGCCGAGAAGCTTGAAGACACTGCTGACGGCATCTGATCGTATTAGCAGACACTAAAAACGGCGGCCCCGCGCACCTTCCATGGTTCGCGGGGCTGCTTCGTTTCGGCTTGACTCTGCGCCTCGTTGAAGCCAAAGGCGCGCACCGACCGAAGGGTTCGCCCCCGAGGTCATCCGTCCGAGACAGTTGCTGAGCGGAATTTGCCGTTCTTAATTTGCAGCCTAGACGGGGAAAAGAGATTTTCATGGTGGGCCACAGGCCTGCCGTTTCGCGCCATAGGGCGCACTCCTTCCCCATCAACGGACTCGCCCGTGTTGCTTTTTGCAGCATGGACAAACGTAGCCGATCCCGGCGGAGCCATCCGGCGGGGTCATAGTGAAGGAGTATGGCATGGATCGTTCGCAGAAAGCCGATTCGGTCGCCCAGCTCAACGAAGTCTTCAGCCAGGCTGGCGTGGTCGTCGTGACCCGCAACCTGGGCCTTTCGGTCGCACAGTCGACCGAATTGCGTACGAAGATGCGTGAAGCAGGTGCGTCCTACAAGGTAGCGAAGAACCGTCTCGCCAAGCTCGCTCTCGATGGTACCGATTATGCCGGTATCGCCGACCATCTCAACGGCCCGACCGCCCTCGCATACAGCGAAGACCCGGTTGCAGCCGCCAAGGTGGCAGTGGAATTCGCCAAGACGAACGACAAGCTCGAAATCGTCGGTGGTTCCATGGGAGCGACCGTGCTCGACGAAGCAGGGGTCAAGGCACTCGCCTCGATGCCGAGCCTCGACGAGCTGCGTGGCAAGATCGTGGGCCTCGTCAACGCGCCGGCAACCAAGGTTGTCCAGCTCGTCAACGCACCCGCAAGCAAGCTCGCTCGTGTCTTCGGCGCATATGCCGCCACGGAAGCCGCGTAAGAGCTGGTTCTCGCACAGAACACATATTCATCGGGGCAGAGCCATTCCGGCACCCCGGCCTATTATTTGGAGTGAAACATCATGGCTGATATCGCCAAGCTTGTTGAAGAACTGTCGAAGCTGACTGTCATGGAAGCTGCTGAGCTTGCCAAGGCACTTGAAGAAGAGTGGGGCGTTAGCGCCGCCGCTGCTGTTGCTGTTGCTGCACCTGCTGGTGGTGGCGACGCTGGCGCCGCTGCTGAAGAGAAGGACGAATTCGACGTCATTCTCACCGGCGACGGTGGCAAGAAGATCCAGGTCATCAAGGAAGTCCGCGCCATCACCGGTCTCGGCCTCACTGAAGCCAAGGCTCTCGTCGAAGGCGCGCCGAAGGCCCTCAAGGAAGGCGTCAACAAGGCAGAAGCCGAAGAAATCAAGGGCAAGATCGAAGCAGCTGGCGGCACCGTCGAACTCAAGTAAGAGTTCGCGTCGCTACGACGTTTCGAACCCATTGGTTCAAGAGAAAGGGCGGTACCTCCGGGTGCCGCCCTTTTTCGTATGCGCACCAGATGGCCGCGGCGCTATTTCAGCGTCTTGAGGTAATCGATCACTTCCTGCCGTCTTGCGGCATCCTTGACCCCTGCAAACGACATCTTGGTGCCCGGCACCACCGACTGCGGGTTCTCGAGATAGGCACCAAGCGTTACCTCGTCCCACGTCAGGCCGGATTCGCGCATGGGCGTGCTGTAGGCGAAATCGCCGACATGGCCGGCGGATGCTCCGAAAACGCCCGCGAGGGACGGGCCGATCATGTTCTTGCCCATTTCGACCGAGTGACAGGTCTTACACTGGGTGAAGGCGGCCGGGGCTGCATTGCCAGCAGACGCCACGTCTGCGTCCGCTTCGGGCGCCACATCAACCGCCGCCGTTTCGTCAGCCTCGGGCGCGGCATCGTCATACGGCGCTTCCCCTGCGGGTTCATCGGCCGAACCGCCACACGCGGACAAAACCAGCACCATTGCAGACGCTATGGGCAATTTCACAAAACGCATTCCCCGTCTCCTTCTCGTCTCACCTCGCCATAGTGACGCACGCAGAGCAAAGGTCGATGGTCGCAGGTCAAATTTGGCGTGATTTTTTAAAACCGCCTTCCCTGCCGCAAGGAAAAGCGACTGTGGCCCTTTGGCCGCGCATAAGCGAGGAAAACGGGCCGCCGCGCGCAACCCGCTTTGGCAATTCGTCCATCGGACGTATCCGGTCCGGCTGTCCGGTGCATGGGCAGCACCGGTATGATGCATGACGCACACCCCCTGAAGCCCCTGCCGATCGGCAGCGACGGCTGGCGTGACGAGATTGTCGCGACCTTCAAGCTTGCCTGGCCTCTTGCTGCGGCGAACCTGTTGCAGATGCTGGTCCACGCAGTCGACGTGATCTTCGTCGCGCGGCTTGGCGAGGTCGAACTCGCCGCATCTTCGCTCGCCATTGCGATATTCGGCCTCACCATGTGGAGCCTCAGCGGACTGACCGGCATCGTCGCAGCCCTGATCGCAGAGGAACTTGGCCGCCGCCGCCATGCCGTGCGCGAGGTGCGCCGCTCGGTACGCATGGGCATGTGGCTCGCCGTCTTCTCGGGCCTGCTCGGCATGATGTTGTGCCTGTTCGGCGAGGATATCCTGCTTGCCACAGGTCAGGATCCGCTGATCGCAGGGCGGGCAGGTGACTTCCTGGCGATCATCCTGTGGGCGATGATCCCCATGCTGCTCGCCAATGTGCTGCGCAATTTCGTTTCGGCGCTGGGCCGCCCGGTCTTTGCAACCGCCATCACGGGGCTAGCACTGGGGGCGAGCCTGCTGGGCAATTACGCCTTCGTGTTCGGCAATTTCGGCGCGCCCGCACTCGGCCTCGAAGGCTCCGCGCTCGCCAGCGTCACCACGTCGCTGTTTATCCTTGCCTGCTATATCATCGCGATCGCCTACGACCGCCGGATGCGGCGCTATCGGATCTTCGGGAACTGGTGGCGGCCAGAGTGGGAACGCTTCCGCGAACTGATCCGTGTCGGCTCGCCGGTCATGATCATCATCATCGCCGAAGCCGGACTGTTCAGCGGCGCTGCGTTTCTGATGGGCAATATCGGGGCGAGCGAGCTTGCGGGCCATACCGTAGCTTTGCAGGTGGCGGCGCTCGCCTTCCAGGTTCCCTTCGGGATCGGCCAGGCGGTGACCATCCGGGTCGGCTATCATTATGGTGCGCGCGACCGCGATGCCATCGGCCGCGCCGGCTGGGTGGGTATCGCGATGGGCGGCGGCTTCATGTGCCTGACCGCTGCCGCCATGCTGCTGGCACCCTACCAATTGCTGCAAATCTACGTCGATCCGACGGTTGCGGCGAACGCAGCGATGGTCGGGTTTGCGATCAGGTACATGAAGGTGGCAGCCGCATTCCAGTTGTTCGACGGTATCCAGGCAGTCGCGGCAGGCGCACTGCGCGGATTGCAGGACACGCGGGTGCCGATGATGATCGCCATCTTCAGTTACTGGGTGCCCGGATACGGAGTCGCCATCTGGCTCGGCTTTTACTCTCCGCTGGAGGGCACCGGCGTCTGGGTCGGGCTTGCCACAGGGCTGGTGTTTGCGTCTGTCTTGCTGACAGGGCGGTGGATGCGCCGCGACCGGATCGGGCTGTCGAAGCACTCCGCCTGATCTGGTTCATGCCCTGCCTGACAGGGCGCAACTTTTTTAGCTGAACCCCAGTTGACTCGATGAAGGCGCATCCCCAAATGCGCCCTGCTGGCACTCTCGGGTGGAGAGTGCCAACCGATTATTCAACCTTACGAGAGAGGTCATCACTATGGCATTTCGTCCGCTGCACGACCGCGTTCTGGTCCGTCGCATCGAAGCCGACCAGAAAACCGCTGGCGGCATCATCATCCCCGACAGCGCCCAGGAAAAGCCGAGCGAAGGCGAGATCGTCGCCGTCGGTAACGGTTCCAAGGGGGAAGACGGCAGCGTCACTCCGCTGGACGTCAAGGCTGGCGACCGCGTGCTGTTCGGCAAGTGGTCGGGCACCGAAGTCAAGATCGACGGCGAAGACCTGCTGATCATGAAGGAAAGCGACATCATGGGGATCATCGGCTGATCGCCGGGCCCTGACGCTTTCCCACCAAGACTAGAATTTCAGGAGAAACAAACATGTCTGCCAAGGACGTAAAGTTCGGCCGCGATGCCCGTGAAGGCATCCTTCGCGGCGTCGACACCCTCGCCAATGCCGTCAAGGTCACGCTGGGCCCCAAGGGCCGCAATGTCGTGATCGACAAGAGCTTCGGCGCCCCCCGCATCACCAAGGACGGCGTCACCGTCGCCAAGGAAATCGAACTGACCGACAAGTTCGAGAACATGGGCGCGCAGATGATCAAGGAAGTCGCATCGAAGGCGAACGACGCCGCCGGTGACGGCACCACCACCGCTACCGTTCTCGCCCAGGCGATCGTCAACGAAGGCATGAAGTCGGTTGCCGCCGGCATGAACCCGATGGACCTGAAGCGCGGCATCGATATCGCCGTCACCAAGGTTGTCGAAAACCTGCAGGGCCGTTCGAAGGACGTGTCGGGCAGCGAAGAAATCGCCCAGGTCGGCGTGATCTCCGCCAATGGCGACCGTGAAGTCGGCGAAAAGATCGCCGAAGCCATGGAAAAGGTCGGCAAGGAAGGCGTGATCACCGTTGAAGAGGCCAAGGGTCTCGAATTCGAACTCGATGTCGTCGAAGGCATGCAGTTCGACCGCGGCTATCTCTCGCCCTACTTCATCACCAACCCGGACAAGATGACGGTCGAACTCGAAAACCCGTACATCCTGATCCACGAGAAGAAGCTGTCGAACCTCCAGTCGATGCTTCCGGTGCTCGAAGCAGCTGTCCAGTCGGGCCGCCCGCTCCTGATCATCGCCGAAGACATCGAAGGCGAAGCGCTGGCGACCCTCGTCGTCAACAAGCTGCGCGGCGGCCTCAAGGTTGCAGCGGTCAAGGCTCCTGGCTTCGGCGATCGTCGCAAGGCCATGCTGCAGGACATCGCGATCCTGACGCAGGGCGAAATGGTCAGCGAAGATCTCGGCATCAAGCTTGAGAACGTCACGCTGGGCATGCTCGGCCAGGCCAAGAAGGTCTCGATCGACAAGGACAACACCACCATCGTCGATGGCGCCGGTTCGGCCGACGACATCAAGGCACGCGTCGGTGAAATCCGCGCGCAGATGGAAAACACCTCGAGCGAATACGACCGCGAAAAGCTGCAGGAACGCCTAGCCAAGCTTGCTGGCGGTGTTGCAGTGATCAAGGTCGGCGGTGCAACCGAAGTCGAAGTGAAGGAACGCAAGGACCGCGTCGACGACGCTCTCCACGCCACCCGCGCAGCCGTCGAAGAAGGCATCGTCCCGGGCGGCGGCACCGCGCTGCTCTACGCGACCAAGGCTCTCGAAGGCGTCACTGGCGCGAACGACGACCAGACCCGCGGTGTGGACATCGTCCGCCGCGCCATCCAGGCCCCTGTCCGCCAGATCGCGACCAATGCCGGTCACGACGGTGCGGTCATCTCGGGCAAGCTGATGGATGCCAATGACGAATCGCTCGGCTTCAACGCTGCGACCGACACCTACGAAAACCTCGTCGCTGCCGGCGTCATCGATCCGACCAAGGTCGTTCGCACCGCGCTGCAGGATGCAGCTTCGGTTGCCGGCCTGCTGATCACGACCGAAGCCGCGATCACGGACAAGCCGGAAGACAAGTCCGGCCCGGCAATGCCCGACATGGGCGGCATGGGCGGAATGGGCGGCATGGGCTTCTAAGCCCGGTTGCCATAACCGATCAGAAGGGCCCGGTGGAGCGATCCGCCGGGCCTTTTTCTTTGCCGATTTGCAATTGACGGGAAATTTGGTCACCTTGTCCGAACAGGGGGACGAGACATGAAGAAATTCTTCGCACTAATTCTGGTCGTTTTACTGAGCGGTTGCACGACAACGCAGGTAGGTTCGATTTATCGACCCTATTTTGGTTCGGACAAACGACCCAGAGACATTCTGGTTACGATCGACGGAACCGGGAACAGCCAGATCTCTCGAACCAATGCGGCGCGCCTCTTCGAGATTGTCGATGCCCGTGCGACGAGCCCTTCCGGGAACGAGCTGGCCACCTATTACGGCGAGGGCGTCGGAAGCGAAGGCGAACTGCTCGGCCTCGCTGCCGGTTCGGGGATGAGCGAGGATATTCGCAACGCCTATACTTTCCTGACCCGTACCTATCGTCCGAAAGATCGCCTCGTGCTGAGCGGCTTCAGCCGCGGTGCCTATGCCGTAAGGGCGCTCAACGGCATGATCGCAGTGGCAGGCATACCCGACCTTTCGGGTCGATCCCCCAGGGATCGCAAGCGCATCGTGAAGAAGCTGTTCAAGGCCTATCGGAACACCCCGCGCGGTAACATGGACATTCCGGCACGCTTCGAATTGCGGCTGTCCCGGGTGATGGATGTCTATCGCGAGGAAGGCATCACGCCGCCGCAAGTCAATCACGAGACGCCGGTTCTGGCCATGGCGATCTGGGACACGGTGGAAGCGATGGGCTGGCCCGATTATTCGATCAAGCCCGACGAACGCGACCGGCATTACTACCTGACCAATTGCAACGTCGGGACGACCTTCCACGCGATGGCACTCGACGACAACCGTGCCTACAGCTTCACCCCGACTTTCGCGAAGGGTGAAAAGAACTTCGCCATGTGTCCCGAGCGCCAGCGGACCGGTGCCGTCGACGAGGTCTGGTTCGCGGGCGCACATGCCGATGTCGGCGGCAGCTATGCGCCCGACGACCATATCGAAGGCCACTTGCCCGGTGTCTCGATGAACTGGATGCTGCAACGCATGGCCTCGATCGGCTTCGTGCCTGAAGGGACCAGCGTGTTCGCCGATCCAATGGGGCCGATCCACGATGCCAAGGCGAACAACCCTGCCTACAAGATCCTCGACCGACACTTCCGCTATCCGATGGAATATGGCGAGGTAATGGAGATGAAGGCGAAACAGCAGTTCCATCGCACAGCTGTCGAACGTCTTGAGCAGGCGCTCCAGATAGACCGGCACTTTGCGCAATGCCGCGACGGCAAGCTTGGACGGACGATGCTGTGCGGACACCAGCTCAGGGTATTCGGCCCAGTGGCGGAATTGCGCGATCGGGGATGCCTGGTCGAGACCGCTACTGGCTATCGGCTGAAGAAGGACCAGCCGTGCATAGAGGTGGTCGACTAGGGCACCGAACAGCAGGTTCTGACCCGAATGCGGCAACCAAGGGGCGTCTGAAGCGTTGTCCGGGTAACTGCAATCAAACGGGAGAGCCGAGACATGAAACTACCCCACAAAGCCCACGTCGCCATGGTCGATGGCGAACATTTCACTCTTTTCCGCAACACCGGACAACCCTTCGAGCCCAAGCTGGAAAAGGAAGAAAACCCGGAACTCGACCCGACAAATTTCAGCGCCGGCGTTCGCCATCAGGATGAAATCGGCCAACGTCATGGACGGACCGACCTGGAAGAACTCGCGCATGGTGCTGCGGCCGCCGAATGGCTGAACCGCAAGGCAATTGCCGGTTCGATCGACGACATCCTCATCATCGCGGACCCGAAGACGCTGGGTGAAATGCGTCACCACTACCATTCGGAACTGAAGGGGCGACTGGTCGGCGAAATCGCCAAGACATTGACCGGGGAACCTATAGCGAAGATCGAAAAGGCTATCGAAACAGCCTGATCGCGGTGTTCAGGCGGGCGACGATGAATCTCATCGCTCGCCATGAACATTTCATCGCGCCACAGCGTAAAACTCTTGCTTGAACGAATCCGGCCCCGTTAATCTCTTCATAACCATGCGGGATTTAACGTGACGTAATGCTGAGCCGATTGAAGAAAGCCACTTTTTCATCAGTTGCCGCACTCGCCGCGCTGCTTGCGGCGCCTACCTACGCCCAGAGCACCAATCTCGAAGCTGCGTTCGACCAGGCGCTCGGCACCGAGCTGCGCGTTCCGCAGACTTATGACGCAATCTACGACAGTTCGTTCGAGCGCCGCATTGCCCAATTGGCAGACGGCGACCGCGGGCGCATCGGTGTTGCCGCAATCGACCTCGCCACCGGCGAAGAGGTCGCAATCCTCGGCGACCAGCTGTTTCCGATGGCCTCGACCAGCAAGATCGCGATCGCCGCGACCTATCTCGAACTGGTCGAAAAGGGGAAATACTCGCTGACCAGCGAATTCCCGCTGATGATCCCGGTAAGTTCGGCCCGGTTCTCCAGCTCGAAAGCGCCCGTCCGCAAGGGCGAGTACATGCAGGCGATCGACCTGATCGAGATCATGATCACCCGCTCCAGCAATCCGGCAACCGATGCCCTGCTGGCTGCAGTCGGCGGGCCCGACAAGGTCAACGACTGGGTTCGCCGCCAGGGGATCAAGGAATTCAGCATCGATCGCGACATCGCCACGCTGGTGCGTGACGACGGCGAATTCGATCCGGCTTATTATATCGACAAGCGGGACGCCGCCACGCCGCGTGCCATGGTCGAACTTCTTCGCGGGTTCTACCAGGGCAAGTATCTTTCGGCGGATAGCCGCCGCGTGCTGCTGGGCGCGATGAGCCGCACGCGCACCGGCAAACGCCGCATCGTGGCCAACATGCCTTCGGATGCGCGCGTCAGCCACAAGACCGGATCGCTCAACAACACGTCGAGCGATATCGGCATCATCGAGGCTCCCGATGGCCGTGCCATTGCCGTTGCCATCTATGTGACCGGACAGGGATCGCGCCTTGAACGCGAAAATCGCATCGCGAGCATCGCCCGTGCGCTCTACGATGGGTTTGCCAGCCGGGCCCGCACGCGCGGTCCGGTGTGGACCAGTGCCGACCACAACGGCGGCTAGCGCCTAGTTTCCAAAAATGCTGGCAGCTGGAACGCGGGTCACTCCGCGATGAGCCTGCATGCGCCATTTGCTTGGCCGAGCCGGCAAAACATGGCGCGCATAAGAAAAGGGCGGCACCGAAGTACCGCCCTTCCCTAAAATCGAAAATCGATCTTCCGAATTAGTCAGCCTGAGCTTCTGCTTCGGTTTCGCCTTCGACTGCAGCTTCAGCTTCAGCAGCAGCTTCGTCAGCAGCAGCAGCAGCTTCGTCAGCAGCTTCAGCGGTTTCAGCGGTTGCTTCTTCAGCAACTGCTTCAGCGTCAGCAGCCATCGAATCGGCGGTTGCTTCAGCTGCGTCTTCGGTCTGTTCCGAGCAAGCAGCGAGGCCGAGAGCCGAGGTGGCGATTGCGGCAGCAAGAACGATCTTACGCATAGGTATAATTCCTTGATCAGCGAGTGATGAACATGACCGCCACAATTGCGGCAATCATGCAAAGCCAGCCTTTGATCAGGTCAGCTTCGGGGGGCGTAAATAATGGCCATTTTGTGACCATGCAAGCGGATTCGCCACATTTGGCCATTTTTCTGCCTTATTTCGACCGGCGCATGACACACCTCAACAGGCAAATTAGGCGGCGCCTGCCAGCTCGCGAAACCGGCTTACCAGCAGGTGAAAGCGCTGCTAGCAAGCCTGCATGGCGCAGCAGCAGCATCTCTATCTCGTCGACGGTTCTTCCTACATTTTCCGTGCTTACCACCGCCTTCCCCCGCTGACCGATCCGGAAGGAACGCCGGTTGGTGCGGTCTATGGCTACACCACCATGCTGTGGAAGTTGGCGGACGATCTCGACAAGGCTGAGGGACCCACGCACCTTGCCGTGATTCTCGACAAGGATTCGCAGAGTTTCCGCAACGAGATCTACCCCGAATACAAGGCGAACCGGCCCGAGCCACCCGAAGACCTGCGGCCACAATTCCCGCTGATTCGCGATGCGACCCGCGCTTTCAGCCTGCCCTGTATCGAGGAACAGGGGCTGGAGGCGGACGACCTGATCGCGAGCTATGCCCGCGCTGCCCAGCGCGAAGGGTGGAACGTAACCATCGTGTCTTCGGACAAGGACCTGATGCAATTGGTCGGCGAAGTCGATGGCCCGAACGGACCGGCGCGCATCGACATGCTCGATACGATGAAGAGCCAGCGCATCTACATTCCCGAGGTCGAGGAAAAATTCGGCGTCGCCCCGGAACTGGTCGGCGACGTGCTGGCGCTGATGGGCGACAGCGTCGACAATATCCCGGGCATCTATGGCATCGGGCCCAAGACCGCGAGCAAGCTGATTGCCGAGCACGGTTCGCTCACCGCGGCGCTAGACCAGGCGCCGGAAATGAAGACATCGAAGCTCAAGGAACGCCTGATTGAAGGGCGCGGCGATGCCGAACTCAGCCGCATCCTCGTAACGCTGAAGGAAGACTGCGAACTTCCCGAGCCGCTCGACGACTTCAAGCTCGACGGCGTACCGCCCGAACCGCTCGCCGCCTTCCTCGAAAAGCACGGCTTCACCTCGCTCCTGCGTCGGCTCGATGCCGGCAAGGGCAGCCCGGACCGCCCCAACAACCTCAATCCGGTCAAGCAGGAAACCGCGTCGGACAAGGGCGCGCCCGAGGGCAATCGCCAGCCTATGCCCGAAATGCCTGCGGTCGATCGCAGCGCCTACGAAACCGTCCAGACGATCGAGCGACTGGAGCACTGGGTAGCCCGCGCACATGCCAGCCAGCAAGTTGCGGTCGATACGGAAACGACCTCGCTCGACTGCATGGTATGCGACCTCGTCGGCGTCAGCCTTGCACTCGGACCGAACGATGCCTGCTATATCCCGCTGGGCCATGGCGGCAGCGACATGTTCGCGGAACGGCCCGAGCAGATCGAAATGTCTGTCGCACTGGCAGTGCTGAAGCCGCTGCTCGAAAACGACGCGGTGGTGAAGATTTTCCAGAACGGAAAATACGACCTCAATGTCCTCGCCCGGAACGGGATCGAAGTTTCCCCGATCGAGGACACGATGATCATCAGCTTCGACCTCGACGCGGGCCGCAGCCAGGATGGCATCGGCGGCGGGCATGGCATGGATGAATTGTCCGAGCGCCACCTCGGCCACACCTGCCTGTCGTTCAAGGACATCTGCGGTACCGGCAAGAAGCAGATCCCGTTTGCCGAAGTACCGCTCGACAAGGCGACCGAATACGCGGCCGAGGATGCCGACGTCACCTGGCGGCTGTTCCAGCATCTCAAGCCGCGGCTGGCGATAGAAGGCGGTACGAAAATCTATGAGCGGGTCGATCGCCCATTGATCCCGGTCGTCGCTTCGATGGAGCGGGAAGGGATCAAGGTCGACCGCGCACGACTTGCCAAGCTGTCGGAGGAATTTGCAACCGAAACAGCGCGTCTCGAAAAGGAAATCCACCAGCTGGCGGGTGAGGAATTTACCGTCGGCAGCCCCAAGCAGCTGGGCGATATCCTGTTCGACAAGCTTGGCTACAAGGGCGGCCGAAAGGGCAAGAGCGGACAGTACTCGACCGACCAGAGCGTGCTCGAGAAGCTTTCGGGCGAAGGTGCCGACATCGCCAAGCTGGTGCTGGAATGGCGGCATCTTGCGAAGCTCAAGTCGACCTATACCGATGCGCTGCAGGCCCAGATCAATCCGGACACTGGCAGGGTGCACACCAGCTACAGCCTCGTCGGTGCGCAAACCGGGCGGCTGTCCTCGACAGATCCGAACCTCCAGAACATCCCGATCCGCACCGCCATCGGTCGGCAGATCCGCGAAGCATTCGTTCCCGAAGCGGGCAATGTCCTGCTCGCGGCCGACTATTCGCAGATCGAGTTGCGGCTAGCGGCGCACATGGCCGATGTCGAAACCCTGAAAGAGGCATTCGCTGCGGGCGAGGATATTCACTCCCGCACCGCGACCGAGATGTTCGGGGAAGTGACCCGGGATACGCGCGCGCGTGCCAAGACAATCAACTTCGCTATCCTCTACGGTATTTCGCGCTGGGGACTTGCGGGGCGTCTGGAAGTCGAGCCGGACGAAGCGCAAGCGATGATCGACACCTATTTCCAGCGCTTCCCGGGCATCCAGCGATACATCATGGAAACGCTCGAGACGGTGCGCGAACGCGGCTATTCGGAAACGCTGTTCGGGCGCAAGACGTGGTTCCCGCGGATCAATTCCAAGAACCAGGCCGAACGCCAGGGTTCGGAACGCGCTGCGATCAACGCTCCTATCCAGGGCACCAGTGCCGACATCATCAAGCGGGCGATGGCGCGCATGATGCCCGCGCTCGAGGATGCAGGCCTCGGCCGGGTCCGCATGTTGCTGCAGGTGCACGACGAACTGGTCTTCGAACTTCCCGAAGAGGACGTGGAGGCTGCCAGCCCGATCATCGAGAAAGTCATGGCCGAAGCAGCCCGTCCCGCCGTGGAACTGTCGGTGCCGCTGGGCGTGGAGATCGGAACCGGGGCATCGTGGGACGCCGCGCACTGATCCCGCTTGTCGCGCCGATATGCTTGCGCTAGCGATCCTAAGTGCCTGACCGCAAAATCCTTGGTGTGCCAAAAGCCCGGCAAAGTTCGCACTGGTTCAACCTTGCGCTGCTGTCGCTTATCGCGATTGCGCTGCTCACCGCATTCTGGGTGATCTTCCGCACGATCGAAGCCGAACGGGCCGAACGGCAGCAGGTTCGCACGACCAGCGAGATCCTGCTGGAATTGCGCAATATCCAGCGCGCTGCGCTGCGTGCCGAAACCGGGCAGCGGGGCTACCTGATCACGCTCGACCGGCGCTATCTCGACCCCTACCGCCAGGGCGTTTCCGACCTAGAACCGGCGATCGACCGGCTTCGCGACAGGGTCGATCCCATTGCGACCGAAAGGCAAACTCAGCTGCTCGCCGATATCGAGCGCCAGGCCGATTTGAAGCTGGACGAGCTTGCGACCACCGTGTCGCTGCTCGAGCAGGGCGAATTGCTCGAGGCACGGCGCGTGATCCTGTCGGACACCGGCCAGGAAGCCATGGTCGACCTCAAGGCCGCGCTCGACGAAATGGAACGGATCGAGCGGGATATTCTGACGCGTCAGTCGGATGACACAGCCGAAGCGGAAGCTCGCCTCTTGCCGCTGCTCGGCCTGCTGCTGTTCCTGGTCCTTATTTTCATCATCTTCGGCGTCCGGCTTGTCGCGCGGACGGCCACCGCCGAATCCGAAGCCGCACAGGCCGCTGTCATTGCGGAAGCGCACGATCGCGCCGACCTGTTGGCGAAGGAACTCAATCACCGGGTCAAGAACCTGTTCGCGGTGATCCTCGCCATCGTCCAGATGAGCGGTCGCGACAGCCCCGAGGCGAAACCGGTCATCGAGAGCATTTCGACCCGTATCCGCGCTCTGCTGACCGCGCACGAGGTAACCCAGGGCGCGCTCGACAAGCCGGTCGCGTCGCTTTCGGCACTGGTCGAGACAACCCTCTCGCCCTACCAGTCGGCAACCCACCCCGCCGTTATCGAAGGCGGTGAAGTCATGCTGCCGGCCAAGAGCGTGACACCGCTCGGCCTTGCCCTGCACGAGCTGACGACCAACGCCGTGAAGTACGGCGCATGGGCGAACGGCGGGACCGTCGCAGTCAGGTGGACGACGCGGGACGGCAAGTTGACGATCAAATGGGAGGAAACGGGCGGGGCTGCCTGCGGCGAGCCCGAGCGCGAGGGCTTCGGCTCACTCCTTATGAAGAGCGCCGCAAGGCAACTGGGCGGCTCCATCGATCGCAAGTTCGGCCCTGACGGATGCTCGGTCACCATCGTCATCCCGGTCGACACGCTCGATAGCGCGGGTTGAAACTCGCGCCTCCGAACCATAGGTCCTGCCCCATGTTCGAACGCTACAATCCCGCAAACTGGTCGATCGACTGGACCGAAGTCACCGTAACTGCAGGCGAAGTCCTGCTCGCCATAGCTGTCGCAATCATCTCGTCCTACATCGCGTACAGGGTGATTTTCGGCATCGTGCACCGCATCACCCATGCTTCCGAGACCGAAGTGGACGAACTGATCGTCGAGCGGCTGCGCCGCCCGGTCAAATGGTCGTTCATCGCGATCGGGTTGACGCTGGTGGCGCAGGTTAACAGCGACCTGCAGAGTGTCTGGGAACCGCTTGCGCAGTTCCTGCGCCCCGCCCTCCTCGGCTGGATCGCCTATACGCTGGTGAAAGCTTTCACAGTTGCGCTCGAACTGAGGCTCGAATCGTCAGAGGATCCGGTCGCGGTTCGCAGCCGCCGCACCCGCATCGCTGTCCTCTCGCGCACGGCGACCGTCGCAATCGTGATCCTGACCGTGGGACTGATGCTGTTCAGCATCCCGTCGGTGCAGGCGATCGGTACCACGATGCTCGCATCCGCCGGTCTGGCTGCTCTTGCAGTCGGTGCTGCGGCGCAACCGGCGCTCAAGTCGCTAATCGCCGGGCTCCAGGTCGCGCTCACCGAACCACTCCGCATCGGCGATCTTGTGAAGGTCGATGGCGAAGCCGGCCGGGTCGAAGAAGTGCGGATGAGCTTCATCACGGTCCGGACCTGGGACGAACGAGTGCTCATCGTCCCGACCAGTCGCTTCCTCGATGGCAGCTTCGAAAACTGGTCGCGCAAGAGCGAGAAACTGACCGGGCCAGTGTTTCTGCATCTCGATCCGGCGGCCGAGATCGAACCGATCCGCGCAGAGTTTATCCGTTTCGTCGAGGCGCAGGAGCTCTATGACGGGCGCAATCTCGCTCTCGTCATGACGGAGGCCTACCCCGAAAGCATCGAACTGCGCCTGTCGATGAGTGCGGAAACGATCGGGGACCTGTTCCAGCTGCGCTGCGCCGTGCGCGAACACATGCTGGCCTGGCTCAAGCAGAACCAGCCCGAGGCCCTGATCCGGCACCGGCTCGAAGTCGAAGCGGCCAACGCCCGCGCGTCTGGCGGCTGATCCGCCCCGGCAGGGCGGGACTATTCGATCCCGCTCTGCTCCGGCCCGCCGTGCTTGCGATCGCGGATCGGCTCGACCATCCCTTCGTGGATGAAGCCGATCGGATTGATTTCCGCCGCACGCTTCTTCAGCTCGCCGCGCATCTTCTTGTATTCGGCCTCCATGGTCGAAGTGACCGTGGCGCGCGAATCCTCCAGTGCTGCGGCAAAATCGGCTCCGGTAACCTCTTTCACTTCTCCGCCCGCGCGCTTCAATGCGTTGAGGCCGGCGCGGCGAACCACGTCTTCAAGATCGGCACCGGTGAACCGGTCGGTCTTGCCGGCGATGTCGCCCAAGTCGACGTCGCCAGCCAGCGGCATGTCCTTGGTATGGATTTCGAGGATGTGCTTGCGCCCTTCCTTGTCGGGCGTGCCGACATAGACCAGTTCGTCGAATCGTCCCGGACGCAATAGCGCCGGATCTACCAGTGTCGGGCGGTTGGTCGCCCCGATCACCACCACGGACTGCAGCTCCTCCAGCCCGTCCATTTCCGCAAGGATGGTGTTGACCACTCGGCCCGTGACCTGTGGCTCGCCCTGTCCGCTACCGCGAGCAGGGACGAGGCTGTCGATTTCGTCGATGAAGACGACGCATGGCGCGACCGAACGCGCACGCTGGAACATGCGGGCGATCTGCTGTTCGCTTTCGCCGTACCACTTGCTGAGCAGGTCCGAGCTCTTCATCGAGATGAAGTTGGCCTCTGCCTCCTTGGCAACAGCCTTGGCGAGCAGGGTCTTGCCCGTGCCTGGAGGGCCATAGAGCAGGAAGCCCTTGGCCGGGCGGATACCCAGGCGACCGAATGCATCGGGGTTCTTGAGCGGAAGCTCGATCCCTTCCTTCAGCTTGTCGATGGCGTCTCCGACGCCGCCGATATCGCTCCAGCCGACGTTCGGCACCTGCACCATGACTTCGCGCATGGCCGATGGCTGCACGCGGCGGAGGGCCGAGAGGAAGTCCTCGCGCCCAACATAAAGGTCGTCGAGCACGTCCTGCGGGATGGTCCGTTCGTCGAGGTCCAGCCGCGGCATGATCCGGCGCACGGTGTCGATCGCGGCTTCGCGGGCGAGCGCTGCAATATCCGCACCGACGAAGCCGTGCGTGACCCGCGCAAGTTCATTGAGGTCGACCTTGTCGCCAAGCGGCATGCCGCGCGTGTGGATCGCCAGGATTTCGCGGCGTCCCTTCTCGTCGGGAACGCCGATCACGATTTCGCGGTCGAAACGGCCCGGACGGCGCAGCGCCTCGTCGATGGCATCGGGGCGGTTCGTCGCCGCGATGACCACCACATTGGCCCGCGCTTCCAGCCCGTCCATCAGCGTCAGGAGCTGCGCGACGAGACGCTTTTCTGCTTCACCCGGAACGCGGTCGCGCTTGGGTGCGATCGAATCTATCTCGTCGATGAAGATGATTGCGGGCGCAGCCTTGGTCGCCTGGTCGAAAACCTCGCGCAGGGCCTTTTCGCTTTCACCATAGCCGGAGCCCATGATTTCAGGGCCGTTGATGATGAAGAATTCGGCGTCGCTTTCGTTCGCGACCGCCTGCGCGAGGCGGGTCTTGCCGGTTCCTGGCGGGCCATGCAGCAACACGCCGTGGGGCGGATCGACACCGAGGCGGGTGAAGAGTTCGGGATAGCGGAGCGGCAGTTCGACCATCTCGCGCATCTGCTGGATGGTTTCTTCCATCCCGCCGACATCGTCGTAATTGACGACGGCGCGGGCATCGCGGGGCTCCTCGAATTCGGCACGAAGCTCGACCTCGGTATTTTCGTCGATGTGGACGATGCCCTTGGGCGTGGTCGAAATGACCGACAGCCTGATCTGGGTCAGGGCATAGGCGGGCGTTGCCAGCATGCGCTGCACATCTGCGGGCATGTTTCGCACCGGCTGCTGTCCGGTCGTTGCGACGAGGTCGCCAGCCACCAGCGGCTTGCCCGCGAAGTTGCGCTTCAGCGCCTGGGCCGGTCCCTGCAAACGCATCTCGCGCTGTGCCGGGGCAAAGACAACGCGGGTCGCCGGGCGGGATTCTGCACGGCCGATACGGACGTGCTCGCCCGAACCGACCTCGGCATTGCCGCGCTGCAGGCCGTCGAGGCGAACGACATCCAGCGCCTCGTCCTCGCTATAGGAAGCCATGGCGATGGCCGCGGTAGAACGCTTGCCGGTGATTTCGACGACGTCGCCCTCGGTTATGCCCAGCGCCTGGAATGCGGAACGCGGCATGCGGGCGATACCCTGCCCCGATTCCTCCTGGCGGGCGGCTGCCACCTGAAGCCGGACCGTATTTTCGTCAGCCTTGTCCTTCGTCGCGGCATCGGCATCGGCCATGAAGCTATTCTCCCGTCGGTCTGCAATTCGCTCTGAACGCCCTAGTTGGGGTGCGTCCTACGTATTGCAAATGAACGAGCCGCCGATGTGTGCCGGGATCTGGGCAATTACTCGCCATCCGCTGCCAGCCCTTGGCCGCAAAATGCAGCAGGCAAGAAAAAAGCCCGGTCCGAAGACCGGGCTTGGAAGTTTTGGGAGAGGATGCCTGAAAGGCACGCCCTATGTGCAGTGCAGCAAGAAATTGTGCAAGTGCGAAAAGGTCATTCCAGATTGCAAAAAACGCAATTAAAGGCCGTAAGCCGTTGAAACGTGGCATGACCGCAGTTTTCGACCGTCGACATGGCGCGAATTTGGCAATTCCGTAACGTCATACAATCGGGTGACAGGGGCACACCATGCCGCTAATGCGAAGGCCATGAACAAGCTCTATCCGGACGCTGCCGCCGCCCTCGAAGGGGTTCTCGAAAACGACATGCTGATCGCAAGCGGGGGCTTCGGCCTTTGCGGGATCCCCGAGCGATTGCTCGACGCGATCCGAGACAGCGGCGTCACCGGACTGACCTTCGCCAGCAATAATGCCGGCATCGACAACGAAGGTATCGGCAAGCTGCTACGGACCAAGCAGGTCAGGAAGATGATCAGCAGCTATGTGGGCGAGAACAAGGAGTTCGAACGCCAGTTCCTTTCGGGCGAGCTTGAGGTAGAGTTCTGTCCGCAGGGCACTCTTGCCGAACGCATGCGGGCTGGCGGCGCTGGCATTCCGGGCTTCTATACCAAGACCGGCGTCGGTACCCAGGTTGCAGAGGGCAAGGAAGTCAAGAAATTCGGCGGCGAGGACTACATCCTCGAACACGGGATTTTCGCCGATCTCGCCATCGTGAAGGCTTGGAAGGCCGATGAAACCGGCAACCTGATGTTCCGCAAGACGGCGCGCAACTTCAACCAGCCTGCCGCAACCTGCGGCCGGGTCTGTGTGGCAGAGGTCGAGGAAATCGTACCTGTCGGCGAACTCGATCCCGATTGCATCCACCTGCCCGGCGTGTTCGTGAACCGCATCATCGTGGGCGCGCCCTACGACAAGAAGATCGAGTTCCGCACCGTACGCGAACGCGAGAGCGCGTGACGCAAGGCGCCGCCCTGCGACTTTCGGCCGCGCTCGGCGCCGCTCTGTTGCTGCAGGGCTGCGTCGCTGCCGCCATTCCGGTCGTCGCTGGCGGAGCGCTCGCCGGACGAAGCACGATTGCAAAACCAAAGGCACAGGAAGTCGCGCCAGCGCCGACTCCCGCACTCCCCGCTGTTGCAGAACAGCTCGAGCAGCCGGAAGTCCGGATCGCAGAAACCGCGGCACCGGCCATCGCGCAACCGGCAGGCGTCGAGCCGGGCCTGATGGCTCCGATACGGGCACGCGGCGGGTTCGAAGATTTTCTGGAATACGCCTTCACCCACTCCGCGACCCCTGCACCAGGGGAATTGCAGCAATCGGCGATATTGCGCGATCCGGCAGCACTCGATGGCGAACGCATCCCCTGCGGCATGGAAGATGCCGCGGTGATCATCGATCTCGACCCTGCCGATGGCGTTTTCACCCCCGCGAGGGCGACAAGCGGGCTGGCGGGCATGGCAGACATGCTAGCCAACCTGCGCGCGAACGGAGTGAAAATCGCTTGGGTTTCGGGCTTGTCGGCGCTGGAGGCCGGCGCAGTCAGGAGCGCGCTGGAACGCAGCATGCTCGACCCCAAGGGGGACGATACGTTGCTGCTGATGCGCTATGGCGACGATCGCAAGCAGACCCGGCGCAATGAATTCGCGGCCGAGCATTGCGTCCTTGCGATTGCAGGCGATGCACCGACCGATTTCGACGAACTCTACGAATTTATCATCGATCCGGCCAATGCCACGGCGCTCGAGGCGCTTTACGGCGATGGCTGGTTCATCACGCCCCCAGTGCTGAGCGAAGAATAGGATCCGAAATGTCTGAGGTAAAACACGGCTGGAACCGTGACGAAATGGCCGCCCGCGCCGCGAAGGAACTGGAGGATGGCTATTACGTCAACCTGGGCATCGGCATCCCCACGCTGGTCGCGAACCACATTCCGGAAGGGATGCACGTCACCTTGCAGAGCGAGAACGGCATGCTGGGCATCGGGCCCTTCCCCTATGACGACGAAGTCGACCCCGACCTGATCAACGCGGGCAAGCAGACCATCAGCGAACTGCCGCACAGTGCCTATTTCGACAGTGCGACCAGCTTTGCCATGATCCGCGGCGGTCATATCGACCTGACCGTGCTGGGTGCGATGGAAGTGGCGCAGAACGGCGACATCGCCAACTGGATGATCCCGGGCAAGATGATCAAGGGAATGGGCGGCGCGATGGACCTCGTCGCCGGCGTGAAGAAGATCATCGTGGTGATGGACCATGCCAGCAAGGCCGGCGATCCCAAGTTCATCCCCGAATGCACCTTGCCGCTGACCGGGACCAATGTGGTCGACATGATCATCACCAACCTCGGCGTTTTCCAGCGCAAGGATCATGACAGCCCGTTCCGCCTGATCGAGATGGCACCGGGTGTGACCGAGGAAGAGATCGCGTCGATGACGACAGCGCATTACGAGGTCGCGCTCGGCTGATTTCGCTTCCTCCCCTGCCCCATGTGTGCGACGCAGGGGGAATGGGTCTGCAATCTGCCTTTCGTGCGCGCTTCCTCGACGTTCTTGCGTCGATCTACATCTATAACGAGCATCGTGGTTACACCTCGCTCGACCGGGTGCTGGAGGCTGTGCGTGCGCGCTGCGCCGACAATCCGGCGTTCATCGCAGAGGTCGAAAAGCACCGTGCCGACGAGGAAAAGCATTATCGCATGTTCAAGCGGTGGTTCGAACTTCAGGGCCGCATGCCGCTGAAGGTCGATCGCACCTGCGGCCATATCGACCACTTCATCGAAAGCGTTTTCGGCTGCACCATCGACGAACTCGACACCGATGCCATCATTGCCGACGGGGACGAATTCGAGAAATTGTGCCGCGTCATCATGATCACCGAACAGCGCGGGATGGAACAGGTCGAAGTCCTGCTCAAGAACCCGCACATCCGTTCGGACAAGGCGATGAAACGCATCTTCGAGGTGGTCGAGCGGGACGAACCGGACCACTATCGCCCCTACGAACGCTGGCTGCAGGCCAACGGACGCAGACCCAAGCCGCGCTGGCGCGAATTGTGGACCGATTACTGGATACACAAGTCGCTGATGCTGGCAAAGCTGCCTGCGGTCTTCATCAATCGCCGCAATGCACGCCTCACCAGCTGGCCGGACGAGGATCCGCAGGCCTACGCCATTTGAAGGCTTGACCGTCAGCCCGCCGCCGCGCACTCCGGCCCGCATGTGGCTGACATCCCCCCGCAACGAAAATGCCCCGCTCGCCGGGCTCAAGGTCGTCGAACTCGCCCGCGTGCTGGCGGGACCGTGGGCGGGACAGATACTCTCCGACCTTGGCGCGGATGTGATCAAGGTCGAGAGCCCCAATGGCGATGGCACGCGGAAATGGGGCCCGCCCTGGGTCGAGCGCGAAGGTCCGGACGGAAAGCTGCGGCGCGAAGCTGCCTATTATCATTCCGCCAATCGCGGCAAACGCAGCACGATCGCCGACTTCAAGGATGCTGACGACCTTGCCCGGGTGAAGGCGTTGATTGCCGGTGCCGATGTCCTGATCGAAAACTTCAAGACAGGCACGCTGGCAAAGTTCGGCCTCGATTACGATAGCCTGCGCGGAGACAATCCGGCGCTCGTCTATTGCTCTGTCACAGGCTTCGGACAGACCGGTCCCCGCGCCCACGAGGCCGGATACGACTTCGTCATCCAGGCGATGAGCGGGTTCATGTCGATCACGGGCGAGCCCGACGGACAGCCCATGAAGATGGGCATATCGATCTCTGACCTGACCTGCGGCCTGTATTCGGTAATCGGCATCCAGGCCGCACTGGCGATGCGAGAGCGGACGGGCCGCGGCCAGCATGTCGACATGTCATTGCTCGATTGTTCGACCGCGCTGCTCGGCAGCCAGTCGATGCATTACTTCGTCACCGGGCAGAACCCGCCGCGTATGGGGAACGAGCACGCACAGGTGAGCGCATATGGAGTGTTTCCGACCAGCGATGGCCAAGTCGTGCTTGCCCCGGCGAACGATGGCCTGTTCCGACGACTGCTAACCCTGCTGAAGCGCGACGACCTGCTTGACGAAGTACGTTTTGCCACCAACGAGGCGCGGCTGGCGAACCGCGACGAACTCGATGCAATGATAGCCGCAGAGACCGCGATCTGGTCGACGGCCGACCTGCTAGCGGCCTGCAATGCAGGCGGCATTCCTGCCGGTCCGATCAACGGGATCGACGCAGCATTTGCCGATCCGCAGATGCTCGCGCGCGGCATGCAAATCGAACTGGGCGGGATTAGCGGCACCCGCAGCCCATTCACTTTTTCGGAAGCGGAACTGGCGCTCGACCGCCCGTCTCCACTGCTTGGCGAAGACGATCGCGGCTGAGACCTGCCTGCCTTAGGGCAGCGCAGCCTTCAGGTCTTCGACCAGGTCGGTGCGTTCCCACGGGAAGAAGTCCCCTTCAGCCTTGCGACCGAAGTGGCCATAGGCTGCACTCGTCCGGTAGATCGGCTTGTTGAGGCCCAGATGCGTGCGAATGCCGCGTGGGGTTAGTCCGCCGAGCTTCTCGATCGAACCAATCGCCTTTTCGAGATCGGCATCGTCGACCGTCCCGGTACCGTGTGTATCGACATAGAGCGAAAGGGGTTCGCTGACGCCGATGGCATAGGCGATCTGGATCGTGCAGCGCCGGGCAAGGCCTGCGGCAACGATGTTCTTGGCCAGGTATCGCGTGATGTAGGCCGCCGAACGATCGACCTTGGTCGGGTCCTTGCCGCTGAACGCGCCGCCACCATGCGGAGCCGCGCCGCCATAGGTATCGACGATGATCTTGCGGCCCGTCAGGCCAGCGTCACCGTCAGGCCCGCCGATTTCGAAAGCACCGGTCGGGTTGATGTGCCAGCGGGTATTCTCCGTGATCCAGCCATCGGGAAGGATGTCGGCAACCACGCCCTTCACGTAATTCTTAAGTTCGGCTTCCTTGTCGCCTTCGTGGTAACCCTTGGCATGCTGGGTCGAGACGACGAGGGCCGTGCATTCGACCGGGCGGCCATGTTCGTAGCGCAGCGTGACCTGGCTCTTCGCATCGGGCTCCAGGAACGGTGCCGCACCGCTCTTGCGGTCTGCCGCGAGGCGCTGGAGAATCTTGTGCGAGTAATCGAGCGTTGCCGGCATCAGGTCGGGCGTCTCGTCACAGGCAAAACCGAACATGATGCCCTGGTCGCCTGCGCCTTCATCCTTGTTGCCCGCCGCATCGACGCCTTGCGCGATCTCGACCGACTGGCCGTGCAAGTGGTTCTCGAAGGTCAGGGTCTGCCAGTGGAACCCCTCCTGCTCGTAGCCGATCTCGCGGACGGTGCGGCGGACGGCCTGCTCTATTTCTTCCTTGGCGCCCGGTGCCCAGCCGCCGTTTTCGGCCCATTCCTCGCGATTGCGATCATACATCGGCGCGCAGCGGATTTCGCCTGACAGGATCACGCGCTGCGTCGTCGTCATGGTTTCGCAGGCGACACGCGCTTCGGGATCCTTCGCCAGCATCAGGTCGACGATGGCATCGCTGATCTGGTCCGACACTTTGTCGGGATGCCCCTCGGAAACGCTTTCGGAGGTGAAGAGATAATTGTCGCGCATGGAGCCTCGTCGGACGGATATAAGGAGTTCTTTATGTCTTGTCGCAGGACTAGACGTCGCGGCGACGGGTGGCAACAGACGATCCGACGAAGCAGGCCACAAGAATGACGATTGCCCAGGCAAGCGGAAGTGCATTGCCGAGGCGAGAGAACAGGGTCGGCGATTTCGGCGGCGGTATTCGCCCCTCGATCCGGTCGGCAAGACCGCGCCCGATCGACGACCTGACGACACCGTCGGCGTCGATGACCGCGCTGATCCCGGTCGTCGTCGATCGCAGCACCGGCAGGCCTTCCTCTATCGCACGCATCCGCGACTGGCCGACGAACTGGGGTGATCCCCAGCTTCCGAACCAGCCATCGTTGGATGGGTTGAAGATGAAATCGGGCCGTTTTGCCGGATCGACCACCTGGCCGGAGAATACGATCTCGTAACAGACCTGGATGCCCGCGCTCCCGAATTCGCCCACGTCGAGCGTGCGAGGACCAGGGCCGGGAAGATATTCGATCGAACCTGCTACCAATCGGGTAAGGCCGAGCGGTTCGAGCAGCCACTTCATCGGCAGGTACTCACCGTAAGGCACGAGGTGCGCCTTCGAATAGGTCTCGAGGATCTGTCCTTCGCCATCGAGCAGGCTGACCGCGTTGCGGGCACTGACGGCGCGGCGGACGCCTGCCTTCTCGCCGATGTCGAGATGAACCAGGCCCGTCAAAAGCAGCGAATTCTCACCGACGAGTGAGCCGATGCGCGAGCGGGCGAATGCGGGATCGCCAGCAGCGGTCATGCGCGAATAGTATATCTGCGGATAGCCGTCCTCGAGATAGTCGGGCACCGCGCTTTCCGGCCAGAGCACCAGCCGATTCTCGTCGCGGCTTGGCAGCGTAAGGCGTGCGATACGGGCGAACTGCTCTTCGAATTTGGAGGGATCGTTGAGCTCGTCCTGGGGCAGCAACGGCTGGACAAGGGTGAAACGGACGTCGCCTTCTGCACCCTTCCCGACAGGCCACAGCATCACGGCAGACGTCGCAGCGACAGCGATCGCGAGTGCCGGCCATTTCTTCCGAACCGCAAGCGCGGCGATGCCGGCTGCCAGCGCGATGGTCATTCCCGATAGCGCGTAGGTTCCGACCCACGGCAGGATCCGCGCAATGCCGGGGGTGTCCCAATTGCCGAGCAGCATGAGGCCGAGCGGAGGCCAAGGATAGCCGGTGAAGACCCAGCTTCGCAGCCATTCGGTCACGATCCAGAATGCGCCGAAAACCGCCCCGAAGGCGAGGATCGACCCGAAGGCAGGTTTCTTTTCTAGTACCGCACGCGCGGCCCATGCGGCGATTGCGGGGTAGATTGCGAGATAAACGCACAGCAGCGGTACGGCGACTGCCCCCAAAGCCACCGGCATGTCGGCCTGGTATGTGAAGGCGGTCGCAATCCAGTTGTTGGCCAGCGACAGGTGCGACCAGCCGAACAACCAGCCGAGCACCGCTGCATCACGGGGACGCGCAGCATCCTTCAGCAGGATCGTGAGCAGCGCCAGCGACAGCAGCCCGACAGGCCACAGGCCGAGCGGCGGGAAGGCCGTTGCGCCGAGTAATCCCAGCACAAGGGCAGACAGGCGAGGCCAGCGCGCGATCACCTGCCAGATGGCTGCCAATCGCTCGATCATGATGCCGGCTCCGGTCAGCCTACGGCCTTGAGATCCTCGCCATCATCGGACTGGGTGTCCTTCTTCACCGTGCGGCGACGGCGCGGCTTTTCACCCTCGTCACCGTCGGATGCGAAGGATGGCGGCAGCACCGCTGCGTCGATTTCACCGGCTGCATCGTCGTCGTCATCGCGGCGCTTGGCACGGCGAGGGCGCTTTTCCCCGCCATCGTCCTTGCGCGAACGGCGCGGCTTGCGGCTTTCTTCGCCATCGTCGTCGGACTGGTCGGCGGATTCGCCTTCCATGCCCTCGTCGCCTTCGTACGGACCGTCGCTGCGATCATCGCGGCGATTGTCGCGCTGGTTGCGCGGACGACGCTTGTTGCGGCGATCGTCATTGTCGTCGCCATCGTCGTCATCATTGGCCTGGTCGCGATCATCCTGACGCTTGCCACGCGCCTCGTCCTGGCGCGCCTTGTTGTCGGCGATCACGCGGAAATAGTGGTCGGCAAACTGGAGGTAGTATTCGGCCTGGACGCGGTCGCCATTGTGCTGGGCGTCCTGCGCAAGCTTCTTGTACTTGTCGAGCAGCTGTGGGGCATTGCCCCGTGCACGGCTGTCGATCCGGTTTGCGTTGTTGCCGCCGCCCTGGTTCCGGTTGTTGTTGCCGCGACCGCGACGACGATTGTTTCGATTGTTATTCAAGGAGAAGCTTTCCTCATCCGTGACCGCTTGCGCAAAATTGCCGGCGGCCCATAGACCCCTTGTCACGAGCGATACCCCATTGGCATCGCACCCTGTTCCGCGAGATTCGGCAGGCGTTAGCGCGCTACCAATTTATCTGTGTTGCGGAGCTTGGCCTGGTGGATGCCGCCGAGGGCAGACCAGAGGCCTGAGACAGAGTTAGCGACGCGAATCGGTTTTGCCAACCCTTTATGTCAACAGCAGAGCGCGATCCCTGCCGCCGAGGTCCTGCCGAACGGCCACGGTAAATCCCGAGTCGCGGGCAATCGCACCGACCGCGGATGCCTGTTTGTGGCCGATTTCCAGCACCGCGACGCCCCCCGGAACAAGGAGCTTGCCAAGCTGCGGGATGATCGCCCGATAGTCGTCAAGCCCTTCCTCGCCTGCAAACAGCGCGGACGATGGTTCATGATCGCGGACATCGGGATCGAGCACGGCACCGGTTTCGACATAGGGTGGATTGCTGATCACCAGATCGAACCGGCCGAGGTCTTCCGCCAAGCCCGCTTCGCCCCAGTCACCTCTCAGGATATGCGCCCGGTCTTCAAGATCGAGACGCGCTGCATTGAGCGCAGCAACGGGTAACGCGGCGAGAGAGGTATCGATCCCCACACCGGTCATCGCCGGACGCTCCGCGAGGATAGTGAGCAAGAGCGCACCAGACCCGGTGCCCAGATCGAGAATGCGTCCCTCGTTCCCGAGCAGGTCCAGCGCAGCATCGACCACGGTTTCGCTGTCGCCGCGGGGGATCAGGACACCCGGCCTGACGACAAAACTGCGGCCATAGAATTCTGCTTCACCCAGGATGTAGGCCACCGGTTCGCGGTGCTCGCGTCGCTCGACCAATGCGCCAAATTCAGCCGGTGCCGGTCCCGTCATAGCCCGCAGCAGCATCGCCGAACGATCGGTGCCCAGCGCATGCGCCATCAGCAGTTCGGCATCGAGCCGGGCGGTGTCGCTGGTTGCAGAAAGGCGAGCCGCAGCCTCGCGGATCGCCTCGCCTACATTCATTCGGCCCTCGTCATTCGGCCATCGCCGCAAGACGCTTCGCCTCGTCCTCTGCGATCAGTGCATCGACCAGCTCGCCAAGGCCCGGCCCGGCGATGATCTGGGGCAGTTTCTGCAGGGTGAGGCCGATCCGGTGATCGGTCACGCGGCCTTGCGGATAATTATAGGTCCGGATGCGTTCGGAGCGGTCGCCGCTGCCGACCATCGCCTTGCGCGCTTCCGCCTCGGCGCCCTGCGTGGCCTCGCGCTGCGCATCGTAAAGGCGCGTGCGGAGGACCTGCATCGCCTTTTCCTTGTTCTTGTGCTGGCTGCGTCCGTCCTGGCAGGTGACGACCGTTCCAGTTGGAAGGTGCGTGATGCGGATCGCGCTGTCCGTGGTGTTGACGTGCTGGCCGCCCGCTCCGCTGGCGCGATAGGTGTCGATCTTGAGGTCTTTTTCCTCGATCTGCACATCCACCTCGTCGGGTTCGGGCAATACCGCCACGGTCGCTGCCGAAGTATGGATCCGGCCCCCACTCTCGGTTTCCGGCACGCGCTGGACGCGGTGGACGCCGCTTTCGAACTTCAATTTGGCGAACACGCCGGTACCGGTGACGTTGGCGACGATTTCCTTGAACCCGCCGACTTCGGACGCGCTCATGCTAACCGGCTCGACTTTCCAGCCCTGTTCGGCGGCATAGCGTTCGTACATGCGAAAGAGGTCGCCCGCGAACAACGCGGCTTCGTCACCGCCCGTCCCGGCGCGAATTTCGAGCATGGCCGGTTTGCTGTCGGCGCTGTCTCGCGGCAGCATGGCGACGGCAAGCTTGCGCTCCGCCTCGGGCAAGCGTTCGCGAATATCCGCAAGCTCTTCCTCTGCCATGGCCTTCATTTCCGGATCGGCGAGCATTTCCTCGAGGCCGGCGATTTCCTCGCGCATCGATCGCACTTCGGCGGCGACCTTGGCGACCGGTTCCAGTTCAGCATAGTCGCGGCTCGCCTGGACGAAGGCGTCGCCTTCGAGCGTTCCGCTCGCCATGCGCGCTTCGAGCTCGGCGAAACGATGGGCGATCTGGTCAAGACGTTCGGCAGGTACTTTCATGATCAGCCCAGAAGATTTTCGAGCTGTGCCTTCGCGTCGTCGCTGGCCTTGATCCTGACATGCTCTGTGCCGTCGCGCACATCGAAAGCGACGAGGGTGTCAGCGCCTGCCTTCACCGCCTTGTCCCAGCGTTTACGCGGGCTGCCGGTCGCGACGAGTTCCGCCGAATGACCGGCCGCCCTCAACTTGCCGAGCGCTGCAATGGCATTGCCGATCAGCTCGTCATTCTCGACCACGACGATGACGTCTGCTTTCGGCTCCCCCTTGTCGCCGACCAGCATGGCCAATCGCTCGATCCCGGCAGCCCAGCCGACTGCAGGCGTGGGTGCGCCGCCGAGGCTTTCCATCAGGCCGTCATAGCGACCACCGCCAAGGATGGTGCTCTGGCTGCCGAGCTTGCCCGCTGCCTCTGACCCAGCATCGGGAATGAATTCGAAAGCGGTGTGGCGATAGTAGTCGAGCCCGCGCACGAGGCTTTCCGCGCGGGTCCACTTCACGCCGGCCGCGTCGAGGCCGCTGGTGACCGCTTCGAAGAAAGCCTTTGCCTCGTCGGTAAGGAAATCGTCGATCTTGGGCGCATCGGCAACGAAGGCGCGATCGCGCGGGTCCTTGCTGTCGAGAATCCGCAGCGGGTTCTTTTCGAGCCGCTCCTGCGAATCTTCCGACAATTCGCCGCGCACCTTACCGAAATAGTCGATCAGCCCCGCCCGCCAGCCATCGCGGCTGTCGGCATCGCCAAGCGTGTTGAGGTGAAGCGTCACGCCTTCGATCCCCAGTTCGCGGATCACCTGGTCGGCCATCGCGAGCAGTTCGACGTCTGCTTGTGGTTCCGCAGCGCCGATGATCTCGGCGTCGATCTGGTGGAACTGGCGATATCGGCCCTTCTGCGGGCGCTCGTAACGGAACAGCGGACCGTGGGTTGCCACCTTTAGCGGCGCATGCTGCTGCCATCCGTTGGTGAGGAAGGCGCGCGCAATCCCGGCGGTGAATTCGGGGCGCAGCGTCAGCGACTCCCCGCCGCGATCCTCGAACGAATACATTTCCTTCGACACCACGTCCGTCGTTTCGCCAATCGCGCGGCTGAAAACCTCGGTCTTCTCGAACACGGGCATTTCCACCCGGCGAAAGCGGTAGAGCTTGCGCACGCGCTCGAATGTTTCGACGACGAAGGCGAAAGCCTCGGCGTCGGCGCCGAAGATGTCCTGGGTGCCGCGTATGGCTTGCGGTGTATTCTTGCTCATGCCGGCGCGCTTAGCGCCTTCCGGTCGAGTGTAAAAGTCGCTCGTCGATTGGAAACTTGAGATTGTCGGCATCAAAGGGCATTGGGCGCGGCAATGAAAAAGTCAGTCGCGGTCGCCGCTCTCGCCCTTTCCCTCACTTTCAGCACCTCGCTGTATGCGCAGCAGGCCGGTTCGGACGTCTTGCGTTCTAAGCCCGTTGCCCCGGCGCTGGACGATGCGACCCCGCTGCCGAAGGACACGCCATGGCCCGGCGGCACGATTTCGCTCGATATCGATGCGACCGATACCGGGCGCGGCGTTTACACCGTGACCGAAACCATCCCCGTACCCGCTGGCATGCGCACGCTGACGCTGTTGTTCCCCGAATGGCTGCCCGGCAATCACGCGCCGCGCGGCCCGATCAATCTGGTCAGCAATTTCCGCTTCTACGCCGGCGACACCGAGCTGAAGTGGCATCGCAATCCGCTCGACGTGTACCAGATCGACGTAGAAGTGCCTGAAGGCGCAACCGAGGTCGTCGCCCGCTTCGTTCACACATCGCCTGTCACCGGCCGTGAAGGCCGCATTACAATGACGCAGGAAATGCTGAACCTGCAGTGGGAGAAGATGAGCTTCTATCCGGCGGGCCACTATGTGCGCCAGATCGCGGTGAAACCGACCGTCACCTTCCCCGAAGGCTGGGAAGTCTTCACCGCTCTCGATGGCAAGGCGCAGGCCGGCAACCGCGTGACTTGGGACGTCGTCGATTACGAGACGCTGGTCGACAGCCCGATCTTCGCCGGCAAATATGCCAAGCAGTGGAGCCTCGATCCGGCCGTGACACTCGACGCCGTCGCCGACAAGCCGAAGTATCTCGAGCTGGCGCCGGAAAACCTCAAGACCTTCGAAAAGCTCGTCGACGAAGCCGACGCACTGTTCGGTGCTCGCCATTTCGACCACTATAATTTCCTGCTCGCGATGACCGATCGCATGGGCGGGATCGGGCTCGAACACCACCGCAGCTCCGAAAACCAGTACGAAACGAAGGCCCTCGTCGATTGGGACAAGATGGCCTGGGACCGCAATGTCGTGAGCCACGAGCTGGTCCATAGCTGGAACGGCAAATACCGCCGCCCGGCAGACCTGTGGGGCCCGGATTATCGCACGCCGAAGCAGGACTCGCTGCTGTGGATGTATGAAGGGCAGACCCAGTTTTGGGGCTGGATCCTTGCTGCGCGCTCGGGCCTGCAGGACAAGGATACGATCCTCGGGACGATCGCGCTTGCGGCTGCCAACTATGCAGAGGGCCAGCCGGGCCGCGCCTGGCGCGCAGTCGAGGACACGACCCACGATCCGATCATCAACTCGCGCCGCCCGCTGCCATATTCCTCGCTCTCGCGCAGTGAAGACTATTACGTCGAAGGCGCGCTGACCTGGCTCGAAGCCGACCAGATCATCCGCAACGGCACCGGCGGGAAGAAGGGTCTCGACGATTTCGCCAAGGCATTCTTCGGCCAGAACGACGGCGACTGGGGCATTGCGACCTATGATTTCGAGGAAATCGTCGCGACGCTGAACGGTGTCTATGCCCACGACTGGGCGACCTTCCTCGACACGCGCCTGCGCAAGCCCGGCCAGCCTGCCCCGATGCGCGGGCTGGAAATGGCCGGCTACAAGCTGGTGTGGAAGGAAGAGCCCAACACCTATGACGCAGGCCGCATGAGCGGGGGCGAATATCTCAACCTGTTCTATTCACTCGGTGTGAATCTGTCGTCTGACGGCAAGGTGACATCGACCCTGTGGGACGGCCCCGCCTTCTCGCTCGGCATCGTGAACGGCGCGCAGATCGTCGCGGTCGATGGCGAAGCGTATTCGTCCGAAACGATCAAGGAAGCGATCACCGCTGCCAAGGATCGCAAGGAGCCGATCGAACTGCTGGTGAAACGCGGCGACCGCTACGACACCATCGCGATCGATTACCATGGCGGGCTGCGCTATCCCTGGATCGAAGCGACCGGCACGAACACCGGCCTCGACAAGCTGTTGGCGCCGCGCACCAAATAACGCTTTCGTCTAATCAAGGCTCATTGATGTTGCGATGCACAAGATCGCAGCCTAAGGCCTCGCGCGTAATTCCGGCCCGCCCTTGCGGCACTGGCCGACCCACGTGACCAGAAGAGTGCATCATGGATATCAGCAAGATCCCCGTCGGCAGCAACCCGCCCGACGACCTCAACGTCATTATCGAAGTCCCGACTGGCGGCGAGCCGGTCAAATATGAATTCGACAAGGAATCGGGCGCTCTGTTCGTCGACCGCATCCTGCACACGCCGATGCGCTATCCGGCGAACTATGGCTTCGTTCCGCACACGCTCAGCCCCGATGGCGACCCGCTCGATGCACTGGTCATCGCGCGCACGCCGTTCATCGCCGGCTGCGTCGTACGCGCCCGACCGATCGGCGTTCTCAACCTCGAAGACGAGCATGGCGGCGACGAAAAGCTGATCTGCGTCCCCGTCGACACGACTTTCCCGTATTATTCGGATGTCGGCGAGACCAAGGACCTGCCCTCGATCATCTTCCAGCAGATCGAACACTTCTTCACCCACTACAAGGATCTCGAAGCCGAAAAGTGGGTGCGCGTGGGCAATTGGGGCGACCGTGAAGAAGCGCGGCAGATCGTCCTCGAAGCGATCGAGCGTTACAAAGGCTGATCCGAACCGGTCATCGGGCGCGGCCTGCCGCGCCCGTTTCCGCTCACTCTACCGGACGGCCTGAATCGAGCAGGTCGTTGGCACGGTCGCCATCACCGCGGCGTTCCTTCTCGACCATTTCGGCAATTTCGCTCTCCGGTTTGACGTCGTGCTCCACCGCTTCTGCCGGTTGGGCGCGAGCGGACGGATGTGAAGGATGTGCCTCTTCGGCAAGGCTGGCGCTGCGCCCGATGGGCAATGCGCCGGTGCGCGGATCGAAGCGCAGGCGATAGATCGGTTCGGGCAAGGCAAATCCGCCCGTCTCCAGCGCTTCCTTCACAGCCGCGATCGCCAGGCTTCGCGACTTGTACCAGTCGGCCTTTTCCTGATCGATCCAGCCGAGGAAGCGGACTGCGATATTGCTGTCGCCCACATCCTCGATCCGCGCAGCAGGTTCCGGATCGCCGAGGACGAATGGCAGGGCCGCAAGTGTCTCGATCCCCAACTGCATCGCTGCACGCGGATCGTCGTCCGCGTCGACCCCGAGGATGAAATCGAAACGCCGCTGCGGATTTCGGGTGTAGTTGAGGATGACCGCCTTGAAGACCTGGCCGTTGGGAATGCGCAGGTGGTTCCCGTCGAGTGTCATGAGGATGGTCGCCCGGCTCGTCAGGCGGATCACCCGACCTTCATAGCTGTCGATCACCACCCAATCGTTGGCGCGGAAAGGCTGGCGCATGCTCAGCATTAGCGAGGCGACATAGTTTTCGATCGTGTCGCGCATTGCAAAGCCGAGCGCGATGCCGATGACGCCTGCACCGCCGAGGACCGCACCCAGGAGCGCGCCCGCCCCGAGCATGTCGAGCGCGATGAGCACGCCGCCAACCACGAAGACGAAGCGGATCGCGCTCCTCAGCAATTCGCCGAGGAATACGTTAGGGGCGACGCGGTTCCAGAAGCCCGAGAACCCCGCAATGACATAACCTGCCACGCCGATCAGCAGTGCGGTGATGAACGCCACTGCGAGCAAAGGGAGTATCTGCATGAAGTTGTCGGCGATGCCGCTCATGCGACCGAGCACCGACAGGTTTTCCTCTACCGAAAGATCGCGCTGCAGCTTGTTTTCGACCGTCACGACACCCGAAACGCGCCCCGCGATCTTGGCCGCGCGGTCGATCGCATCCGGATCGACAACGCTGCCGCGCAGCGTCACGACGCCTTCGGCCACGCTGACTTCGACGTTACGATAGGATGGAAGTTCGGCGAAGATCCCCTGGATACGCTCGCTGATCCGGTCATCGCTACCGGCATCCTGAGTGGTGGCGATGGTCTGTTCGACCGGCGCCACGGTTTCTTCGGCCGCCGGTTCTTCGGTGATTGTTGGGATCAGCGCATGTGCAGGTGCTGCCACCAGCACCAGCAGGACCATCAGACAATCGAGCAGTCTTTTCACAGCGCCCCTACCACAAAACACAAGAGGCGAGACTCGTCGTCCCGCCCCATGAAAGCGTCCGATAACCGGACGAGGTTCCCGCAGCTTGCTCAGGAAGCTGCGGCGATGAACTTGAAAATCCCTGTCAGCAGGAATGGCAGCCCGATAGCGAGACCCCAGAGAAGGGTCATGTCGCGGCGGAAATCGCCAGCCAGGGCCGGATCGGTGCTTTCCTCGTCGGAGAGCGCAACCCAGCGTTTCTCGAACCAGCGGCACGCCGGAATGATGCCAGCCACCAGCACGATCAGCGCAAGATAAGGCAGGATCGATACCGAACCATCGGTCGCGCTTTTCATCGCGTGGACGGTGCCGAAAATCTGCAGGGCCGTATAGACCAGCAGCGAATAAGCGACATGGTCGCTTGCGGATTTGCGCCAATCGCGCACCTTTTGAGTGTGCGCATGCTTGTGCGGCAGGACGTCGTTCACTCGACTATCTCCCCCGTTAGAGTCCCTCTTCCGACTCGAAGTTATTTCAAACTGTCGGCAAACTTGCAAGCGGCGTAACCTTAATGCGCATTTTCGCAGCGCATCTCCTCCGCTACGCGCCATGCACAAATCCTGCCAAATGGCGAAGATGGGGGTTTATTGGCTGTTTCAGGCTGCTAAAGCTGCAGCCATGAGCGACGCCGATACCATGACTGCGAGCGCAGCCGACGCCACCGCCCCCATGCCCAATGGCGGGCTGGAAGTCATTTCCATAGCCAAGAGCTATGACAAGCGCGCAGTGCTGACCGACATTTCCCTGACCGTGGGCAAGGGAGAGGTACTCGGCCTGCTCGGTCCCAATGGTGCCGGCAAGACGACCTGCTTCTATTCCATCATGGGTCTCGTGCGTCCGGATGCCGGACGCATCCTGATGGACGGTGAAGACGTCACCAACCTGCCGATGTACCGCCGGGCGATCCTCGGCCTCGGCTACCTGCCCCAGGAAACGTCGATCTTCCGCGGGATGACGGTCGAGCAGAATATCAACTGCGTGCTCGAAATGGTCGAGCCCGACGCCGAAACCCGCGCGCAGGAGCTGGAGCGCCTGCTGGAAGAATTCCATATCGAACGTCTGCGCTCCTCGCCTGCGATGGCGCTTTCGGGCGGTGAACGGCGCCGCTGCGAAATCGCCCGCGCGCTGGCGGCCAAGCCTTCGATCATGCTGCTCGACGAACCATTTGCAGGGATCGACCCGCTGTCGATCAGCGATATTCGCGATCTCGTGAAAGACCTGAAGAAACGCGGCATCGGCGTGCTGATCACAGATCACAACGTCCGCGAAACGCTCGATATCGTCGACCGTGCATGCATCATCTATGGCGGACAGGTGCTGTTTGCCGGGACCCCGCAGGATCTCGTGGCCGATGAAAATGTCCGTCGCCTGTATCTGGGCGAAGGCTTTACGCTGTGAGTTCAGGCGGGAATTGAACCATGGCGCTGGGTCCGAGGTTAGACCTAAGGCAATCCCAGTCACTGGTGATGACGCCGCAGTTGCAGCAAGCGATCAAGCTGCTGGCGGCAAGCAATCTCGAAATAGAAGCCTTCATCGGCGAGGCACTGGAAGCGAACCCCTTGCTCGAAGCGGGCGAGATGCGCGTGGAAGACCGCGAGCCTTCTGCCGAAAATACCGACATCCATGATGCGACCCCGGGCGAAGGTGAACAGGCGCTCGACATCGATACGTCTGCGCTCGACCGGGACCGCGACACGGGCGATGGCGACTGGGGCGCGGCAGGAGCCACCGGCTCCCAGATCGACGGGTTACCCGCGCTGGAAGAACGCAGCACCGCTGATCTCACCTTGGCCGATCACCTCGAAGAACAGGTTGGCCCGGCAGCGACTTCCGACAGGCAGGCATTCATAGCGCGGGCAATCATCGGGCAATTGGACGACGCAGGCTACCTCGTCGGCGAGCTCAGGGCGCTGGCCGCAGACCTGTCCGTTTCGATGGCGGAAGCCGAAGGCGCACTGGCGGTTGTCCAGTCGCTCGATCCGACAGGGGTCGGTGCGCGCAATCTTTCCGAATGCCTTGCGCTGCAGGCGCGCGAAGCCGACCGCTACGATCCGTGCATGGCGCGGCTGATCGACAATCTCGAACTGGTCGCGCGCGGCGATTTTGCCCGGCTCAAACGCATGTGCGATGTCGATGACGAAGACTTCGCCGACATGCTGGCCGAACTGCGCAGCTATGATCCCAAGCCCGGCCTCGCCTTTGGCAGCTCTGCCGCCGCTGCGGTCGTGCCGGACATTCTCGTCACCCAGGCCAAGGGCGAAGGTTGGGATATTGCCCTGAACGAGGCGACGCTGCCCCGGCTGATCGTCAACCGCGATTACTACGTCGAACTGCGCAACGGGTCGCCCGGCAAGGAAGCGCAAAGCTGGCTGCGCGAAAAGCTCGCCGATGCAAACTGGCTGATCAAGGCACTCGACCAACGGCAGAAGACGATCCTCAAGACCGCCGCCGAGATCGTGAAGAAACAGCGCGGCTTCTTCCTTCGCGGGGTATCGGAACTGAAACCGCTTACCTTGCGTGAAGTGGCCGAGGCGATCGACATGCACGAAAGCACTGTCAGCCGCGTCACCAGCAACAAGTACCTCCATTGCGATCGCGGCTGCTTCGAATTGAAGTACTTCTTTACCAGCGGGGTCAGTTCCTCGGATGGCGAAGGCGCCAGCGCCGAAGCGGTCAAGGCACGGATCAAGGCACTGATCGATGCTGAAGGCGACAAGGTGCTGTCGGACCAGAAACTCGTCGATATGCTCAAGGGCGAAGGCTTCGACCTTGCCCGCCGCACGGTGGCCAAATATCGCGAGGCAATCGGAATCGGATCATCGGCCCAGCGCCGGCGCCAGAAGAAGCTGCGGGGGCTTTAGCTAAAGGCGAGTCCGGACGTGAGCCTGGCGTTCTAACCACCTTCGCCCGGTTTCTCTTTCTAGCGTTTCCAGTTCAGCGCTGCCCAGATTGCCTTGGCGCTTGCGCGGGCAGGATAGGCCATCCGGTCGACCTGGAAAGGGCGCCAGACATTGGCCGGCATACCGTTCTCCGACTTGAATTCGAAATAGACCGCGCCCCCGCTGCGAATGGCTTGGAGACCGCGCCCGATCCGCGCGCCATTCCCTTCCGCCTCGGCCCCGCCGAAGAATCCGCCAGCTGACGTCACGTTGAACTCGCTCCATTCTATCGTGTCATAGATCGCGCTGTCGCCTTGCTTTCCGGCGCTCGCTCCGATCACAGCTGTACTTTCCGTCACCCCGAGCCGGATGCCCGCGATAGTGTTCGTGAATTTCCCCCGGACCGAACCGTCGGAATAGATATACATTCCGCCCTGCGGCCACGCTGTTCCGGGAGAGCGCAGTGGAATACACGCGAGCGCGCCGTCCGGATGCGTCGCAGGATCGAAAGCGACAACCGGAGCGGCATCGTTCGCGCCAAAATCCGGATCGCCCATGAATTCGTAGGTAATACTGGTCTTGGCGGAGAGACCGCACAAAGACAGGTAAGACTGCTGCGTTTCCTGGCTCAACTGCTGGGACTGTGCCGGCGAATGGGACGCGGCCGCAACCAGCGCGGCAAAACCCAAAGTCGAACCGCGAAAATACATGTAAGTCTCCTTGAGCACTGCCAGTCAATCGAGCGTCCGGCCTCATGGATCGTCGGGCACAAGAGACGCGAGGCGCGCCCTATCGGCGAAAGCCCGCGCGGCGAATAGTAAATTTCCGACACCGCTGGATCTGCCGCCGCCAAACCCCTCGCAGCCTGTGGATAAGTGTGACTCAAAAGACTCACATTGGCGCGCGACTCCTTGGAATCCCTCGGTTTACGAGAAATTAACCTTTTCCGTTCAGACCTTGTGTGGTTAATTCCTGGCAACCGCTCTTAGCGAGAGGTTACCACAAGCTTTGGGGCAAAGGGGGAACCACCCATGCGCGTGCTTTTGATTGAGGACGAACCGACAACTGCCAAGGCCATCGAGCTTATGCTCACGACCGAAGGCTTTAATGTCTATTCGACCGACCTCGGCGAAGAGGGTCTGGATCTGGGTAAGCTGTATGATTACGACATCATCCTGCTCGACCTGAACCTGCCCGACATGCATGGCTACGACGTGCTTAAGAAACTGCGCGTGGCCAAGGTGCAGACGCCAGTGCTGATCCTTTCGGGTATCGCGGAAATGGACAGCAAGATCCGTTCGTTTGGCTTCGGTGCCGACGATTACGTGACCAAGCCGTTCCACCGTGAAGAGCTGGTCGCTCGCATCCACGCCGTGGTGCGCCGTTCGAAGGGCCATAGCCAGTCGATCATTCGCACCGGCAAGCTGGCAGTGAACCTCGATGCGAAAACCGTCGAAGTCGACAGCGCCCGCGTCCACCTGACCGGCAAGGAATACGCGATGCTCGAGCTGCTTTCGCTGCGCAAGGGCACCACGCTGACCAAGGAAATGTTCCTCAACCACCTGTATGGCGGGATGGACGAGCCGGAACTCAAGATCATCGACGTCTTCATCTGCAAGCTGCGCAAGAAGCTCAGCCACGCATGCGGCGGCGAAAACTACATCGAAACCGTCTGGGGCCGCGGCTACGTGCTTCGCGATCCGGACGAGCAGGCAGAAGCTGCCTGACAGCAGTTTGAATCTCTTGGACGGGATTGAACGCCCGGGGCTTCACGCCTCGGGCGTTTTTCTTTATCGGGCGCCCCCATGTCAGCATTCAAGGAAGGCGATCCGACCACGCTCAACCGGCTCTATGGCCGCAGCCAGGGCAAACCCCTGCGCGCGCGCCAGCAGGGGCTGGTCGACAATCTGTTGCCGCAGATCGCGGTTCCGGCAGAAGGTCCGGTCACAGCCGAGCGCCTGTTCGGCGATGACCGCCCGCTTCATTTCGAGATCGGTTTCGGCGGCGGCGAGCATCTCGCCTACCGCGCGGACCTGCTGCCCAATCACGGTTTCATCGGGGCAGAACCTTTCGTCAACGGCGTGGCGCAGGCGCTGACCCACATCGAGGATGGCACACTCGCCAACGTCCGCCTGCACATGGGCGATGCGCTGGAAGTCCTGTCACGCGTACCCGATGGCTCGCTGACCATGCTCTACCTGCTGCATCCGGATCCCTGGCCGAAGAACAAGCATGCCAAGCGGCGCATGATGAACGACGGCCCGGTGCAGATGTTTGCCGATAAGCTGAAGCCCGGCGGCGAATTCCGCTTCGGCACCGATCACCCGGTTTACCTCCGCCATGCATTGATGGTCATGCAGCGTCACACCGACGCATTCGAATGGCAGGTTAAAGACCGTGAAAGCTGGGAGGTCCGCCCGTCCGGCTGGCCCGAAACCCGCTATGCCTACAAGGCGCGCACCGTTTATGGACACGAAATCTGGCACTTCCGCTATCGCCGCAAATAGGCGGGAACAGATGGGCCGGTCGCCCGCTGGTCCTGTGAACACGAGAGAGGATCTTCGATGAGCGACAAGAGCATTTTCATTTTCGGTGCATCGCGCGGCCTGGGCCTCGGCCTTGCAAAGGAATTCCTGGCGCGCGGATGGAACGTCGTTGCGAGCGAACGTTCCACAAGCGACGATCTCCATGCGCTCGAATGCGAAGCGCTGCGCATTGTTACCGCAGATGTCACCGATCCGGCGAGCTACGCTGACCTCGGCTTCGGCAATGGCGAGCTAGACGCGCTGTTCGTCAACGCCGGCATTTCCGGCGCCCGCCACCAATCGAGCGAACAGGCGACCGCCGATGAAGTGGCAGAGGTCATGATGACCAACGCCTTCGGTCCGGTGCGCGCCGCGAAGACATTGCTGCCCGCCGTCAAGGATGGCGGCACGCTCGGCTTCATGACTTCGCTGATGGGTTCGATCGCCGACAGCTCAGGTGGTTACGAATTGTACCGCAGCAGCAAGGCTGCGCTCAACATGCTGGCAAAGGGCGTTGCGGAACAGGATGCCGGCCCGCGCAATATCGCGACGCTCGCGCTCCATCCCGGCTGGGTCAAAACCGACATGGGCGGACCGCAGGCCCCGCTCACGATCGAGGAAAGCGTCAGCGGCCTTGCCGATGTCATCGAAAACGCCAGCGGCGGCTTCCGCTACGCCGACTACAAGGGCGAGGACATTCCCTTCTAACCGAGGCAGTCTCGCAGCGTCGCGATCAGCGCGGCGCTGTCTGCTGCCTCGTTGTAGAGGTGCGGGGTAACCCGCAGGGAAGTGCCGCGCAGCGATACGTAAACCCGTTCTTCCGCCAGCCTTTCGGTCAGCCCGTCCGGGACGCCTTCGGGAAATCCAAGAGACAGGAAATGGGGTGCGCGTACGTCGCGTCCCACCGAGGTAAGCCCGATGGCGGCAGCTTCGTCCGCAATCGCGTCGGTTTTTGCTGCCAGCGTTTCGGCGATGGCTTCCACGCCGAATTCGAGCAGGAAATCGAACGCGGCCACAGCGCCCATCATCAATGGCGGATTGGACTTCTCGCCCATGTCGAACCTGCGGGCGCCCGGCTGGAAATCGTCGCGATAATCCACCAGGCGAGAGAAATCTTCCGATCCGGCCCGGTTGATCCAGTTGTGCTCGATCGACTGGCCTTGGTGGTGCATCGGATCGATATAGAGCATACCGACGCCATAGGGCCCCATTAGCCATTTGTAGCAGGCCGCGACGGCGAAATCCGGCTGCACCTCGGCAAAATCGACTGGCAGTGCGCCCAATGACTGGGTCAGGTCCAGCACCAGCGCAGCGCCCGTTTCGCGGCATTTCCTGCCGACCGCAACCAGGTCGACCAGCCGCCCGTCCGCCCAGTGACAATGCGGCACCGCGACGATTGCAGTATCCGGCCCGATCGCATCGAGTACTGCCTCGGTCCAGCAAGTGTTGGCATCGCGCATGACGGCGACAACTTCTGCGCCCCTTTCGGCAGCGAGCTCTCTCCAGACATAGACGTTCGAGGGGAACTGGTCCGCCAGCGTAACGATGTTCTGTCCGCGCTTCACCGACAGGTTCCGGGCAGCGACCGCAAGCGCATAACTGACAGACGGAACGATCGCGATACTGTCCGCCTCGACCCGGACAAGCTGCGCGGCGCGAGAACGAAAATTCTCGCTAACGCTGAAGAAATCGGCCGGGAAGGTCGTCCACGGGGTCTGCTTGCGGCGCGCACCGCCCGTAATCGCGTCGGTCACATCATGCGACAGCGGCGACATATAGGCGCAGTTGAGATAGTGGATTTCGTCCGGGATGGAGAAGCGATGTCGCTGGCTGGGGATCGGTTCCATAAGTCCTGTGTAACGATCGTACGCGGGGCCGCAATTGCCTCGATGCGGCCATTCCACGGAACGCACTGCCCCGGCATCCATTGAAGGGATGTACCCAGAAGCGGAGCGCAATCCTTGATCACCACTGTCAATCCGGCCACCGGCGAATCCATCGAAACCTATGAAGTACTCGACGCCAACGGCATCGACCGGAAGCTCGAACTGGCCATCCGCACTTACCGCGACTGGCGCGGCTCGCGCCTCGATCAACGCACACAGCTGCTCGGCGCGCTGGCCGATGTTTACGAAAACAGGCTGGAAGAACTTGCACGCCAGGCCACCATGGAAATGGGCAAGCCGATTTCGCAGGCGCGATCCGAGGTCGAAAAATGTGCCAGCCTCTTCCGCTATTTCGCGAAAGCCGGACCGGAGATGCTCGAACCACGCCGGTGGGAGCTGTCGGATGGCGGACATGCCGAAGGGCGCTGGCTGCCGCAGGGCCCGGTGCTGGCCGTCATGCCGTGGAACTTCCCGTTCTGGCAGGTCGCGCGCTTCCTCGCACCCACGATCATGGCCGGCAATGTCGGTGTGCTGAAGCACGCGAGTATCGTGCAGGGGACCGCAAAACTCATCGAGGAGATGATGCTGGAAGCGGGCGCACCAGAAGGCTTGTTCCAGAACCTGTGCGTTTCGTCCGACCCCATCAATGACGTCATCGCGGACACGCGTATCGTCGCCGCGACCCTGACCGGCAGCGAAGGTGCAGGCTCAGCGGTCGCCGCCCAGGCTGGCAAGCATCTCAAGAAAACAGTCATGGAACTGGGCGGCAGCGATCCTTTCATCGTCATGCCGTCCGCCGATATCGAGCAGGCGGTGGAAGACGCGGTTTTCGCGCGCATCCAGAATAACGGCCAGAGTTGCATCTGCGGCAAACGGACCATTGTACATGCCGACATCTACGACAATTTCGCCGGGCGCTTCATCGATGCGCTGAAAGCCGTCGAACCGGGCGACCCGATGGACGACGACACCAGGCTCGGGCCGCTTTCGAGCGTCGATCAACGCGATACGGTGATCGAGCAGGTCGCTGCTGCGAAGAAGGATGGCGCCACGCTGCTCTTTGGCGGCGAGAAGCTGGACCGTCCGGGTGCGTGGATGACGACCGGGCTGCTGACCGATGTCGAAATCGGCAGCGAAACGGGCACAGACGAAATCTTCGGCCCCGTCGGCCAGCTCTACAAGGCGAAGGACATCGACCACGCAATCGCGATCGCCAATGCGATCCCCTTCGGCCTCGGCTCGGCAGTATGGACAAATGACGCTGACGAGCGCGAGCGCTTCGCCAGCGAAATCGAGGCCGGGATGACGACCTTCAACGCCGTCAACGGGTCGAAGGTCGAGGCGCCTTTCGGCGGGATCAAGCGATCAGGCTATGGCCGCGAGCTGGCCGAGTTCGGCCTGCACGAATTCATGAACCTCAAGACGATCGTCTATCCGGTCGGCTGATCAGCCGACGACGCCTGCCGCCGCAAGAACCGACAGCGTAAGGACGTCGGGCGCGATGGCAGTCATCGGCGCGATCTGCACCGGCTTTTCCATCCCGATCAGCATCGGGCCGACCGTCGCATTGCCGGCGAGTTCGCGCAGCAGCTTTGCCGACAGATTGGCCGATTGCAGGCCCGGCATGATCAGGACGTTGGCGGGTGCCGAAAGGCGGCTGAAGGGATAGAGCTCCATCACCTTGGGGTTGAGCGCCGCGTCGGGGGCCATTTCGCCTTCGTATTCGAAGTTCACGGTCTCGTCGGAATCGAGGATGGCCACAGCATCGCGGATGTTGCCCAGCCATTGGCCCGACGGATTGCCGAAGGTCGAATAGCTGAGGAAGGCGACGCGCGGTTCGTGGCCCATGCGCCGCGCCACGGCGGCCGTTTCCTTGGCAATGTGCGCCAGCATGCTCGCGGTCGGACGTTCGTTGATCGTGGTATCGGCAAGGAAGGTGGTGTGGTTCTTGCCGATCATCATATGCACGCCGAAAGGCACTGCATCGGGCTTTGGATCGAGCACCAGGTTCACCTCGCGCGCGGTCTGCGCGAAGGTCCGCGTCAGGCCCGAGATCATTGCATCGCCATGGCCGAGCGCGACCAGCAGGGCGGCAAAAACGTTGCGTTCCTGGTTCACCATGCGCCGCACGTCACGCTCTGTGTAACCTTTGCGCTGCAGGCGCTTGTAGAGATAATCGACCATGGCCGGCACCTTGTCCGACACGGCGGAGTTTTCGATTTCGAAGCTGCCGGGGTCGGAAACGCCGAGCATGTGCAGGCGATCGACCACGTTCTTGGTCCGGCCGACCAGGATCGGCGTGCCATATCCGAAATCGCGATACTGGATCGCGGCGCGCAGCACGACGTCCTCTTCCGCTTCGGCAAAGACCATCCGCTTGGGGTTGGCCTTGCACTCCTCGTACACGCGGGTCAGCGCCGAGGTAGTCGGGTTGAGGCGCGCCTTCAGCGACTGGCGATACTTGTCGAGATCGTCGATCGGGGCGAGCGCCACGCCCGAATCCATCGCCGCCTTCGCAACTGCGCTCGACACGACTTCGATCAGGCGCGGATCGAACGGCGCGGGAATGATGTAGTCGGTGCCGAACTTGTGGTTGATGCCATAGGCAGCAGCGACTTCTTCGGGCACGCGTTCACGCGCAAGGTCCGCAATCGCGTGGGCTGCGGCGATCTTCATCTCTTCGTTGATCGCGGTCGCCTGCACGTCGAGAGCGCCGCGGAAGATGAAGGGAAAGCCCAGCACGTTGTTGACCTGGTTGGGGAAGTCGCTGCGTCCGGTCGCGATGATCGCATCGGGACGCACGGCCTTCGCTTCGTCAGGCATGATTTCGGGCGTCGGATTGGCCATGGCGAAAATGATCGGCTGCTTGGCCATCTTTTCCACCCATTCCGGCTTCAGCGCACCGGCTGCCGAAAGGCCGAGGAAGATGTCCGCTCCAACCAGCGCTTCTTCGAGGCTGCGCGCCTCGGTCTGCACCGCATGGGCGCTCTTCCACTGGTCGACATTGTCGCGCCCCGGATAGATCGGACCCGAACGGTCGCAAACGATCACGTTTTCGTGACGCACGCCGACGGACTTGATGAGCGCGGTACAGGCCAGCGCCGAAGCGCCTGCGCCGTTGACGACCATCTTCACGTCCTTGAGATCGCGCCCCGTCAGCTTGCAGGCATTGATCAGGCCAGCGGTGGCGATGATCGCGGTGCCGTGCTGGTCGTCGTGCATGACCGGGATGTTCATGCGTTCGCGCAGGGCCTGCTCGATGATGAAGCATTCGGGCGCGGCAATGTCTTCGAGATTGATGCCGCCAAAGCTCGGCCCCATCAGGGCGACCGCTTCGATGAACTTTTCCGGATCTTCGGTGTCGAGTTCGAGGTCGATGGAATCGACGTCGGCGAAGCGCTTGAACAGCACTGCCTTGCCTTCCATCACCGGCTTCGACGCCAGCGCGCCGAGGTTGCCGAGGCCAAGGATGGCGGTGCCGTTGGAGATCACGGCAACGAGGTTCGAACGCGCCGTGTACTTGGCTGCAAGCTTGGGATCGGCTGCGATTGCCTCGACCGGGGCGGCGACGCCCGGCGAATAGGCGAGGCTCAGGTCGCGCTGGCTCGCCATGGGCTTGGAAGCGATGATCTCGATCTTACCCGGGCGGATCGTCTCGTGATAAAACAACGCCTCGCGGGTGGTGAAAGTAAGGGGGGGCTTCTCTTTCGCCAAGTCTCGAACCTTCCTCTGGGTAACGTCGCGGGCCCTACAGCCTGTTTATTGCAAGCGATAGGGGAAAGCACGCTTCCCCGCATATCGAATCGCTTCGCGGCAGGTTAGGCGGTGTTTATGGCCACCGCGACCGCATCAAAGTCCAAACCGACCCCGATGATGGAACAGTATCTTGCCCTGAAGCAAGAGGCTGGCGGCTGCCTGCTGTTCTATCGCATGGGCGATTTCTTCGAACTGTTCTTCGAAGACGCGCGCGAAGCCGCCAATATCCTCGACATCGCGCTGACCTCGCGGGGTGAGCACGGCGGCGAGTCCATCCCCATGTGCGGCGTGCCGGTGCATTCGGCCGAAGGATACCTCGCCCGCCTTATCAAGGCTGGATGCCGCGTCGCGATTGCCGAGCAGGTCGAAACGCCCGAAGAAGCGAAGGAACGCGCCAGACGCGAGGGACGTCCCGTGTCGAAGGCGCTGGTGAAGCGCGACATCGTCCGCTTCGTGACCGCAGGCACGCTGACCGAAGAAACGCTGCTCGAACCGCGCCGCGCCAACCTGCTGGTGGCGCTGGCCGAAGTGCGCGGCACAATCGGCATCGCCAGCTGCGACATTTCAACCGGCGAGATGGTGCTCGAGGAATGCGCAGCCGACATGCTCGGCGCGGTCACCGCGCGCCTGGGCGCGAGCGAGGTCGTGGCCTGCGAAGGCTGGGAACATGGCCCGGATGATATCATCGAGCGCGACCGCCGCACCTTTTCCAGCGACGATGGCGAGGCGCGCCTGAAGTCGATCCATGGTGTCGCGACGCTAGACGGTTTCGGCAGTTTCTCCCGCGCCATGCTAGCCGCGGCCGGTGGCCTGATCGACTATCTCGACCACGTCGGGCGCGGCACGTTACCGCTGCTGCTTCCGCCGCAGAAACGCGAGAGCGGACAGTCCATGCTGATGGACGAGGCGACCCGCAGCAGCCTCGAAATCCTCGCCGCGCAGAATGGCGCCAGGCAGGGCAGCCTGATTGCAGCCATCGACCGCTGCGTGACGGGGGCGGGCGCTCGCCTGCTTGCCGACGACCTGGGCTCTCCCCTGCTCGACCGCGACGCGATCGAAGCCCGGCTGTCGCTGGTCGGATGGCTGCACAAGGACCCGCTAAACCGCGCCGCCCTGCGCGAGAAGCTGCGTGCGATACCCGACCTCGGCCGCGCGCTCGGCAGGCTTGTCGCTGGACGCGGCAGCCCACGCGATCTTGGCCAGATCCGCGACGGCCTGGCCGATGCACGCAGTGTTCGGGACATGCTCGGCGCGCTTCCCGACCAGCCGCGGCTATTGCAGGACATGATCCCCGCGCTCGGCGGGCATTCGGCGCTGATCGACCTGCTCGGTAGGGCGCTGGTCCCCTCGCCCCCGACGGAGCGTTCGAGCGGCGGCTTCATTGCCGAAAGCTATGACATCGCGCTCGACGAATTGCGCGCCATTTCGGGCAATGCCCGCAAGGCGATCGCAGCGATGGAGGCACGCTACCGCGACGAGACGGGCATTTCCGCGCTCAAGATCAAGCACAACGGCGTGCTCGGCTATTTCATCGAAGTGCCTGCAAAACACGCTGATGCGCTGATGGCACCGGACAGCGGGTTCACCCATCGACAGACGATGGCGGGCGCAGTGCGGTTCAATTCGATCGCGCTCCACGAAGAAGCGACCCGTATCGCCGAGGCCGGTGGCCGGGCGCTCGCTGCCGAAGAATCGCATTTCGAGGATCTGGTCGGTGCTGTCTGCGGTGTAGCGCGAGAGATCGCCGCGACCGCAGCCGCCCTCGCCCGTATCGACGTTTCTGCCGGACAGGCGGAGCGCGCCGCAGAAGGGGGCTGGTGCAGGCCCGAGATAGAAGAGGATGCGCGGCTCGACATACGTGGCGGTCGCCATCCAGTAGTAGAGGCCGCGCTGGCACGCACCGACGAACGCTTCGTCGCCAATGACTGCACTCTCGCCCCCGACAACCGGCTGTGGTTGATCGGCGGCCCGAACATGGGCGGTAAATCGACCTTCCTGAGGCAGAATGCCCTGATCGTCCTGCTGGCGCAGGCGGGTGGTTTCGTCCCTGCCGAAAGCGCCTCCATCGGACTGGTCGACAGGCTGTTCAGCCGGGTCGGAGCGTCCGACAACCTTGCCCGGGGCCGATCGACCTTCATGGTCGAAATGGTCGAGACCGCTGCGATCCTGAGCCAGGCGAGCGAACGCAGCTTCGTGATCCTCGACGAGGTCGGGCGCGGTACGTCGACCTATGACGGGCTGGCGCTTGCATGGGCAGTGGTCGAGGCAGTGCACAGCCACATCGGCTGCCGATGCCTCTTCGCGACGCATTATCACGAACTGGCGCGCCTTGCCGAAACCTGCGACAGCCTGAGCCTGCACCATGTCCGTGCGCGCGAGTGGAAGGGCGACCTCGTCCTGCTGCACGAGCTGGCAGAAGGTCCGGCGGACCGGTCATATGGCCTTGCTGTCGCACGCCTAGCCGGCGTGCCGACGGGCGTCGTGAAACGCGCGAAGCAGGTGCTCGACAAGCTGGAGAAGGGCCGCGCCGAAACCGGCGGTCTTGCCGCCGGACTGGGCGAGCTTCCCCTGTTTGCAGCGATGGCAGAGGTGGAGGAAGAAGCAGCCGATCCGGTGGCGGAAAAGCTGGCCGAACTCGACGCAGATTCGCTCTCTCCGCGAGAGGCGCTCGATTTCGTTTATGAACTCAAGCGGTTGGCTCAATCTACGAAAAGTTAACTCGCTTACGGCTAATTGAGCGCATCTATGCGCACCGATCTCTTCACCAATCCCAAGAAGGCCCTGTTCTTTGCCGGGGCGATCATCTTCGGCGTCATCATGACGGTCGATTCCCACAGCGGAGATACCGCTTTCGAATCGACGCCCGAAGACAGCGAATACATGTCCGGCGAAGGGCAGAACTCCTTCTTCGGCCAGCGCGAACTGGTGCAGGACGAGGCGGAGCAAGGCGATTCAGGCGTCGATTGGGGTTCGCCCGTCGAAGACTCTGGCGACGATAGCGAGGGATACGAGCCCGAAGGAGAGGACGTTTCCGTTCCCGATGCCTCGACCGAGATCGAGACCGGTTCCGGCAAGCCCAGCCCCTATGCGCCCCCGGGCGGAATGGGTCCGGACGGCCCGACAGGCTTCTGACCGCCACGCTTGCCACGCCGGATCAATGCGTTAGCTTGGCCTGATGGACCAGGCCGATAAAGACAGCAGTTCAGCCGAAAAAACCGATACCAGTACCAGGCTGGCCGAGAACCGGACCGATTGGGCCGAAGATCGCACGATCATGGCGCTGGAGCGCACCTTTGCAGGATGGATGCGCACCGCCTTCGCGGCCATCGCGATCGGGATAGGCTTTCGCGCGCTGTTCGGCGAATTCGACCCGCCATGGCTGGCAAAGGCAATCGCGACAGGTTTCCTGATGCTGGCAATCCTGTTTGCGCTGGGTGCAGAAAGGCGAGCCTGCCGCGCTTTCGACAGGCTCACCTCTCATGCAGTCGATGCGCCCAAGCTGCCCAATATCAAGCTGATTGCCTATTCGATATCGGTCGGCGCTGTCTTGCTGATCGTGGCATTCTGGGTGCTCAGTAACGGCACCCTCGCCCCGGAATAGGTCCCGGATTAGGTTCCGTCGCCGCGCAGGCCGTCGAGCTTGGACGGGCTGCCATACTTGTCGACATTGTCGTCGTGGTTGGGTTCGCCGGCATAGGCCGACATGTCGACCGTATTGCCATTCGTCATCTGCTTCATGTGGTCATAGACGTCCTGCGCATCGGGCGCATTGAACGCACTATCGACATGGCTGGTATCGCTGCCGAACACGAGCGAGGAGCGATCCTGCGCCTGCTCGGATACTTCCTGTGCCTGGCTGCGGTGGTCGTCCTGTTCGTCATTATGCGTTTCCGGAGCGAGTCCGGACTGGCGCATTTCCTGGCTTTCGACGGGGGTATTGGTGTCGGTCATGCAAAATCTCCTTTGCCTGACCAACGGACGGGGCCGCGCCCCGGTTCCGCCCTAGCGCGTGGGAACCGGTGCTTCGCCCGAATAGTCGTAGAACCCGCGACCGGTCTTGCGACCCAGCCAGCCGGCCTCGACATATTTCACCAGCAGCGGCGCCGGACGGTACTTGCTGTCGCCGGTCGTTTCGTAGAGCACCTTGATGATCTCGAAACAGGTGTCGAGACCGACGAAGTCGGCGAGTTCGAGCGGGCCCATCGGGTGGTTGAGGCCGAGGCGGCAACCCTTGTCGATATCGACGATGTTCGCGGTGCTCTGCCCCAGCACGAAGATCGCTTCGTTGATCATCGGCAGCAGGATGCGGTTCACGACGAAGCCGGGTTCGTCCTGGCTAAGCACCACCTGCTTGCCCAGGCTTTCGGCGAAGGCGGTTATGCGGTCGGTCGTTTCCTGCGCGGTGGCAAGGCCGGGAATGACTTCGATCAGGCCCATGACCGGCACGGGATTGAAGAAGTGCAGCCCGATGAAGCGCTGCGGATCGGGCGCGTAATTCGCCATGCGGGTGATCGGGATAGAGCTGGTGTTCGACGCCATGATCGCATCGTCGCGCAGCATCTTGCCTGCCGCTTCGAAAATCGCCTTCTTGATCTCTTCGCGCTCGGTCGCTGCCTCGATGATGAGGTCGGCGTCGGCCATCGTCGAGTAATCGCCCACCGGAGTAATGCGGTCGAGCGTAGCCTGTGCATCGGCAGCTTCGATCTTACCGCGGCCGACCAGCTTGGTCAGCGCCTTGTCGATGCCGGCCTTGCCAGCTTCCGCCCGTGCAAGGTCGACGTCGGAGATGATCACCTTTGTCCCGTGCTGGGCGATCGTCTGGGCAATGCCCGTCCCCATCTGGCCTGCACCGATAACCGCGACTGTCCGCATCTCAATTCCTTCGCACTTGCAGCAAAAAACGCCGCTTAGCGAAGGCAGGCCATGCTGGCTAGCGCCGTTTTCAGCGATTCTGGCCCGGGACCCACTTCACGTCAGCACGCCCGCCGTCATTGCAGTCGCGGGCCAGCACGAAGAGGTAATCGGACAGGCGGTTGATATAGGCGAGCGCCGCCGGATTAACCGGTTCCACCTCTGCCAGCGCGCCAGCCGCCCTTTCGGCCCGGCGAACAGCGGCGCGGGCAATATGCAGCCGAGCCGATACTTCGGAACCGCCCGGCAAAATGAAACTATCGAGCGGCTGGAGGTTCTCGTTGATCGCGTCGATTGCGCGCTCGAGATATTCGACCTGGCGCGGCACGATCCGCAGCACCATTTCTGACGGTTCGAAATCCTCGCCCGGCGTCGCGAGGTCGGCACCCAGATCGAACAGGTCGTTCTGGATTCGCGTGACGTCGGCGCGATGTTCGCCGAGATCGCAAGTCGCAGCGAGGCCGAGGGCACTGTTCGCCTCGTCCACCGCGCCGATCGCTTCCATGCGCGGGGCATGCTTGGGCAGGCGCGAACCATCGACGAGCCCCGTCGAACCGTCGTCACCGGTCCGGGTGTAGATCTTGTTGAGCTTTACCATTTCGCCTGTCCCCCCAAGGCGCGCCGCGCCTTACTGGGCAATGGCGAGGATGATCGCGATCACCACCACGGCCAGCGCCTGGTACTTGATACGCGCGAACATCGCCCGGTTCTGCATCAACTGCATTTCGGTCACGGTCTCGCCCTCTCCCGATTCAAGGTCGATCCTGGTCGTCCTGAGAAAGGCGACGATGCCGCGAACCAGCGACACCACCACCATGATTACGAGAATGGCGAGCACGATGAAGAGGAAGGTGTTCATGCCCCCTATCTAGGGATTTGCCAGCGTATTTCCAGATGGAAGCGATCCTGCGCGCAAACGGTCGGCGAGCGCCCTTCCATCCACGCCGTTTTCGCGCATGTCGCGCAGCGACGGGCTCTCGCGCCGCTTGGCCAGCTTGCGCCCCTCTTCGTCCAGCAGCAGGCCGTGATGGTGCCATGTCGGTACCGGCAGGCCGAGCAATTCCTGAAGCAGTCGGTGGATGTGTGTCGCGGCAAACAGGTCCGCCCCGCGCGTCACCAGCGTTACCCCGTCGGCCGCATCGTCGAGCGTCGCGGCGAGATGATAGCTCGCCGGTTCGTCCTTGCGCACCAGCACTACATCGCCGAACGGGCGCGGATCGGCGACCTGCTCGCCTGCGATCTCGTCCATCCAAGTCAGGTTGCCGAGCGAAGCGAGCGCCTTGTCCATGTCCAGCCGCAAGGCTGCAGGCCGTGATGGATCGAGCAGCCTGCCCTTGCAGGTCCCGGGATAGACGAAACCGTCGGGGCCGAGCTTGGGCCTGGCCGCCTCGATCTCCTTTCGCGTGCAGGTGCAGGGATAGAGCATGCCGTCATGCACCAGCCGCGCCGCCGCCTCCTGATAGCTGTCGAGGCGTGTCGATTGCGCTGCCACATCCTCCCATTCGAGACCCAGCCATTCGAGATCGCGGCGAAATTCGTCCGCCAGTTCGGGCCGCGAACGCGCACCGTCTATATCCTCGATCCGCAGCAGGAACCGGCCACCCCGCTCGCACGCAATGTCATGCGCGACGATCGCCGACCAGGCATGGCCGAGATGCAGCATGCCGTTCGGGCTGGGGGCGAAGCGGGTGGTGACCATTCTTGACTCGAAATCCTCGGTTTCGCGGCGTGCCGTCAAATCCTGATTGTGGAAACCATGTTTGTAACGGGGTTGACGCTTTTGGCAGCAAATGATTCTTTCGACGAAATCAGGGAGGGACGCTGCCAGTGTTCAAAGCCGAACTGATCGAGAATGCCGCGCGCTTCCGCAGCGCAGACAATGATCCGACGCGCAACCTGTCGGCTTGCCCCGCGCTTGTGCTGAATGCGGATTACACCCCGCTATCCTATTACCCGCTCAGCCTGTGGCCATGGCAGACCGCGATCAAGGCGATCTTCCTCGACCGGGTTGACGTGGTCGCGACCTATGATCGCGAGGTGCATGCCCCCTCGCTCGATATGAAGATCCCCAGCGTGATCGCGCTCAGGCAATATGTGAAGCAGAGCGAGTTTCCCGCCTTCACCCGTTTCAACCTGTTCCTGCGCGACAGTTTCCAGTGCCAGTATTGCGGCGGGCACGATCACCTGACCTTCGACCACGTGATCCCGCGCAAACTGGGCGGGAAGACGACGTGGGAGAATATCGTTGCCGCCTGCGCACCGTGCAATGCGCGAAAAGGTGGCCGCACGCCGCAACAGGCGCACATGCACCTCTATGAAAAGCCGATCCGCCCGACGAGCTGGCAATTGCAGCAGCGCGGACGGCTGTTCCCGCCGAACCATTTGCACGAAACCTGGCGCGACTACCTCTATTGGGACATCGAACTGGAGGAATAGACCTCTCGGGGAATGGTCACGTCACCGCCGCGCGCTGATTGAATTCGGGATTCTGCCATTCGCCATTGGCGTGCACTTCCACGAGGTGCCGCGCCGCCTCGGCCATATCCTCGAAACGCAGATAGGCAGGGGCGAAGCCGAGCCGCAATATGTCGGGATCGCGGAAGTCTCCGATCACCCCGCGTCCGATCAGCGCCTGGCAGATGGCGTAGGCCTCGGGATGGCGGAAGGAGAGCTGGCTGCCGCGCGCCGCGCTGTCGAGCGGGCTGACCAGTTCGAGGTCGAGGCCCCATTCGCCCAGCACCTCGAGGAAAAATTCCGACAACGCGCGTGACTTTCGCGCCAGCCGATCGACGCCAATTTCTGCCACCAGGTCGACGCCCACCTCCAGCGCGGCAAGCCCGAGGATCGGCGGCGTGCCGCATTGCAGGCGGTCGATGCCCGGTGCCGGTGAATAATCGTCGGAGAAGGCAAAGGGCACCTCGTGCCCGAACCAGCCGGTCAGTGGCTGGTGAACCGCCTCGTGATGCCTCTCCGCCACGAAGGCATAGGCAGGCGCGCCGGGGCCGCCATTGAGATATTTGTAGCCGCAGCCGACCGCAAAATCCGCTTCGCAGGCATTAAGATCAACCGGCAGTGCACCGCCCGAATGCGACAGGTCCCACAGCACCAGCGCCCCTGCATCATGCGCCGCCTTGGTAAGCGCTGCCATGTCATGCATCTCGCCGGTCTTGTAGTGGACATGGGTCAACAGCAGCAGCGCGACGTCCGCGTCCAGCGCCTCGGCCAGCTTGCCGCGGTCGGCCAATCGCCGCTGCGCCAGCCCCTGCCGCTCCAGACCTGCGATCATGTAGAGATCGGTCGGGAAATTGCCCGGCTCAGACAGGATGACCTTCCTGCCGGGACGCATTTCGAGCGCGGCGGCGATCAGCTTGAACAGGTTCACGCTGGTGGAATCGCAGGCGATGACTTCGTTCGGATTCGCACCCACAAGCGGCGCGATCTTGGCACCGATGCTACGCGTCATGCCGATCCAGTCGGCGCTGTTCCAGCTGCGGATCAGCCCTTCGCCCCATTCGCCGCGGATCACGCACTCCAGCCGCGAAGGCGTCTCCTTGGGCAATGCGCCGAGCGAATTGCCGTCGAGGTAGATCACCCCATCGGGCAGCATAAAGCGGTCGCGGAAACCCGCCAGGGGATCGGCGGCGTCAAGTTCGCGGGCGCGTTGCAGCAGGGCATCACGCATCGGGCAGCTCCCTCAATATGGCGCGTACCGGAGAGGCATCCCCGCCCACGATCGGCAGAGGCAGCGCAATCAGTTCGTAGCGGCCCGGAGCGACACCATCGAGCACCAGCCCTTCAAGCACGCGCATGTCCGCTGCGAGCACGGCAAGGTGCGCGTCCATCGTCTTTGAATCCTGCGGGTCGAGCGACGGCCCGTCCATCCCGATCAGCACCACGCCCTGCGCCGCGAGCGCTTCGATCGTGGAAGGGGCGATTGCGCTGTGCTGCGCATCCCATGCTTCGTGCGGGAATTGATCATAGGTGCGGAACAGCACCCTCGCCGCGCCCTGCAGGTCGGGCAAATGTTCGGGCCTGACGAGTTCGCCGCAGCCGCGCGCGTCCACAACGAGGCATTCCCCGAGATAGGCGGACAGGTCGACACTCGCGATGTCGGGTGCACCTTCGGCATAGTGCAAAGGGGCATCGGCATGGGCGCCGGTGTGGGTCGAAAGCGTCAGTGCGGAAACATTGACCGGAGAGCCTTCGCCCATCTGCCAAGTGCCGGCCTGCGCAAATTCGGTGTCGCCCGGCCACACCGGCACGCCGGGTCGCAGTTTCTGCGAAATGTCGATGATCTGCAGCTGGCGATCGGCGGCCATCAGATCGCGGTCCTCACGCTCAGCAGCTCGGGAAAGAACGCTGCCTTCAGGACATTCGCGAGATAGGGCACACCCGGCGTGCCACCGGTGCCCGTCTTGAAGCCGATAATCCGCTCTACGGTCTTGAGGTGGCCGAAGCGCCAGCGTTGGAAATGGTATTCGAGATCGACGAGCTTTTCGGCAAGCTCGTACAGGTCCCAATATTTGTTCGGATGGCGGTAAACTTCCGCCCAAGCAGCCTCGACGCTCGCCGAATGGACATAGGGTGCCTTTGTGTCACGCTCTGTCACGCTTGCCTCGATGTCGAAACCGCGCCTTGCGAGCAGCCTCACGGCCTCGTCATAGATGCTCGGCCGCGCGGCCTCTTCACGCAGCTTTTCCGCCACTTTCGGCGTTGCTTCATGGATCGTGATCATGTCCGGATTACGCCCGCCGAGCATGAATTCCATCAGCCGGTACTGGGCCGACTGGAACCCGCTCGATTTCCCCAGGTGCGGGCGAATGGTCGAATAATCGTGCGGCGTCATCGTGCTCAGCACATCCCAGCTCTGGATCAGCTGGCCCTGTGCCCGCGCGACCCTGGCGAGCATCTTGAAGGCCGGGCGCAAGTCGTCCGCAGCAATGTGGGTCCGTGCTGCAGTCAACTCGTGCAGGCAGAGCTTGAGCCACAGCTCGCTCGCCTGGTGCACGATGATGAAAAGCATTTCGTCATGCGCGTCGGAGGTCGGATGCTGCGCGGCAAGGATCCGGTCGAGGTCGAGATAGCTCGAATAGGTAACGTCTGCGGCCATGCGCGCTGCCTAGCGTGCGATGGTGACAAAAGAAACTATCCCTCGATCACTCGCGTCTCGGGATGATGCCTGTCGAGATGTTTCTTCACGATGCGCAAGTTTCGCGTGTTCGACCTGAACAGCAAGTCGGCCGCGTCACCCACCACCGGAACGATGCCGATCGCGGTATCGAAAGCGACATTGGCGCCCATGCGCCAGAGCTTCCATTTGGGCAGGCCGAGATTGCGCGCTTCCCATACGAGATAGGCGCCCATGGCAGTGGTCACGATATCGCCAAGGACTGGGACGAGGCCGACGATCGCATCGAGGCCGATGGGATAGTTTACGCCGGGGATCCTGAAGCTGCGTTCCAGCAGCATTTCCATCGCCTCCAGCCGCTGGCGTACAGACTGCGGATCGGTGCCGGTCGGCATCGATACCCCCATCACCTGCGGCCGTTCTGGATTGGACATGCGCTGCTCCTTTACCCCTTAGGTGGTGGGTTCGACGAGCGGGAACAAGGGGTGGAGCCCCCAGGGGTTTTCCTGGAACCCTGCGACATTCCCTCGCACCAGCGACCACCTGATCGGTGCGCCGATGGGGACGTAGAAATGGGCCGCCCTCATCTCCAGCTGGGCGCTGGCGAACAGTTCATCCTTCTTCGACAGGTCGTTTTCGGCCAGTGCCTGTTCCACCATCTGGTCAGCGGTTTCGGAACAAGGGCCCGAACGGATTTCGCAATTGAACTGGTTGAGGAACCAGCGCGGCGAGGAGTAGCGGGCAACGCGGTCGATCAGTTCGAGGTCTCCCCTCTCGCCCGCGGCAGTCCTTTGCGCCGTAACGCCGATGGTCTTGAAATCACGGGCGAGGCCCGAGAAGACCCGGTCGCTGCCGGGCCCCCTAGGCAACTTAATCGAGACGGTTGGCGTCTGGCCGGAGGAAGATGCCCATGCGGAAATCCTGCGGCGCGCCTCAGCCCGCCTTTCCTCGATTGTCTGGCTTTCCCAAGCCACGCGCTTGGGCACGACATTTTTCCATGTCTCGCGCGGCACGATTTCCAACGAGGATTTCCAGCCGCCGATGTTGAAGGATTGCATAAGCCCCTCACGATCGATCGCCATCGACAGCGCTTCGCGTCGTGCCGGATCGCTGAGCAATCCGTCATCCGTCATGACGATCAGCCCGAACAGTCCCATAGACGAATCCAGCCGGATCGTCCCGCGGGTCAGCGGTCCGGTATCGACCATCGGCAGGCTGTAGAGTTGGCCGTTGAGGACTATGTCGAGGTCGCCTGCACTGAACAGGTCGATCGCTTCCTTCGCAGGTAGTGCGCGAAGTGCCAGCGGGCGCGTCATGTCCTCCCAATCCTCGCGCGCCGGCAGGCCGCGAGATTCAGGAGGCATGGCGGTGAGCTCCGCCACGTCCGAATCCTCGGCCCGTGTCATGACAAAGGGGCCGGTGCCCTTACCCTGTCGCACGAAACCCATTTCTGGCTGGGCCAGCAGGCGGAGAAAATCGGGCATGGGGCTTGTCAGGCGTATTTCGATCACGCGCCCGGCCATGGCGCGAACATCGTCGACCTTGCCCAGGTCCAGCCCGAGCGAGGTCCCTTTCACCCGTCGCAGATTGTCCTGTAACAGACGCTGGGCATCGCGAGAGGCGATCCGCTCGCCATCCGGCCAGTTGGAATCGCGAAGCTTGAAAATATAGCTCAGCCCGTCGTCGGTGACGATCCAGCGCTCGGCGATTGCAGGAACGATGTTGCCGCTCGCATCCAAGGCGACGAGCCCTTCGAATGTGGCGGCTCGCAATTCCTGCGCTCCATAGGACAGGCGCACCCCCTGATCGAACAGGCTTTCGGGTTCGCCGATAACGGCAACCTCGATCGGTCCGCTGTCGCCAGAGGAGCCACAGCCGGCAAGCAGAGCGACCGGAAGAAGAGCTGTCCAGATTCGCATGGTGCGAAATTCGTTAGCAGCTTGGGAGGCGCTGGTCAGCGCCGATTCGCAGAAGCAGCGAACTTATACGCGGCGCGAAGGTCCGGCAGCTTTGTTGCGGTGGGGATATTCGACGATTGCGCTGTCGAGCGAGCGGTGTCCGCCCGTTTCGAAATAGGCGCGCTTTGCCTCTGCACAATCGACTTCGCTGTCGAAGGCGACGCCAAATCGGTCGCCCTGTACCCATGCGACGCAACCCGTGATCGGCTCGCTGCCCCGGAGAGTGACGGTAACACGTGACCCGCGGGTGATGCGCGTATTGCCAGCACCCATCATGCCGGCAGAGGAGAGATTGCGGACCTTGATGCGGTAATTGGCCACCACGTTCTCGACCCGCATCTCAGCCGTCATGATGAGGCTTTCCCGGGATAGGTTTCGTGTGTCCAGTCCAGACATGGCCGCTCGAATTCCTCCGAAGGCTTCGCGTTTACCATTGAGCGCACACAAACTGGCGCATCCGCACGGGATGTAAGACGCAGAGCCTAAGGAACGATTAACTCAGCTATCGCCCGCGTAGGGGATAGCCGAGATCAGCAGTCGCCAATCGCGGCGATCAGTCGTCGCGCGAGACCTTTTCGCGGCGCTCGTGCGCTTCCTGCGCTTCGACGGTCATTGTCGCTACCGGGCGCGCGATCAGGCGGCGCAGGCCGATCGGATCGCCGGTCACTTCGCAATAGCCGTATTCGCCCTGGTCGATCCGGCGCAAGGCCGAGTCGATCTTCGAAATCAGCTTGCGCTGGCGGTCGCGGGTGCGAAGTTCGATGCCCCAGTCGGTTTCGCTCGATGCGCGGTCGTTGAGGTCGGGCTCGCGGATCGGGCCGTCCTGCAGTGACTGCAGCGTCTGGTCGGCTGCGCTGTGAATGGAACGCTTCCATTCGATCAGCAGCATCCTGAAATAGTTTTGCTGGCGCTCGTTCATGTAAGGCTCGTCGTCGCTCGGAACATAGTCCGGTTCGAGCGAACGCTTTACCTTTTCAAGAATATCGATGTCGTTTGAAGCCGCAGTGGCCATGTGGTCCTCTTAGCCCGGTGCTACCTCGACAGACCGCCCATTCCTGCAGCCCCGGATTTTTCCCGGTGACCCTGGCCGACCCCAAAAGGTGTAATCGCTGGCGCGCCTATAGGCGTGGGGCCAAAGCCATACAAGACGGTTTGTCGGAAGTGTCCTCTACTGAATTTGGATTAATCGATGCCGAACGTGTGTTGCGACCATTTCACGCCCGAAATTGATCGCCTTTCTGCTCTCCCGTTTCTTGCTTCACGAAAAAATTAAGAACGTCGTTAACCAATTGTTGACCATGTTCCGCTGATTTCGGGGTCAAGCGATCCGGAAGGGGGATTTCGGCTCGCCGTCCAACAGGGGGACCAGTAATGGAACTGAAGGGTATCGAAGGTGGCGCGGCCACCGAACTGAAAGAAAACACCGCCGACCTGCTCGTGGCACGTTGCCTTGCAGCAGCATCGCAGGGCGACATTGCAGCCTACTTCGACCTCGGCGTCGCTTTTTCGACCGGCAGCCACGGCGCCGAATGCGACCTCATCGAAGCGCACAAGTGGTTCAACCTCGCTGCATCCAAGGGTCACGAAGAAGCGGCATGGTGCCGCGCCGATATTTCCGATGAAATGACCGCGCGTGACATCGCCGAAGCCCAGCGCCGCGCGCGCCAGTGGCTGTGCGACGAGCGCAAGAAGGCAGCCTGAGGCTTACACGAGGCTGTGCCCGATGGCTCAGCCTTTCCTGAAGGGTGTACGCCGGTCGAGATAAACCTGGTCGTTGGCGACACCCTCGCACTCTCGCTCGAGAAAATCCTCGATCGCCGCGCGAAAACCTGGGTCGGCGATCCAGTGCGCAGACCACGTCTGGACCGGCTCGTATCCGCGGGCGAGCTTGTGACCGCCCTGCGCGCCTGCTTCGACCCTTTCCAAGCCGCGTTCGATCGCGATGTCGATCGCCTGATAATAACAGAGCTCGAAATGCAGGAACGGGATGTGCCGCGTGCAACCCCAATACCGGCCGTAGAGCGCATCTTCGCCGATGAAGTTCAGCGCTCCTGCAACCGGCTCTCCATCCACTTTCGCGAGAATCAGGACCATCCGGTCCGCCATCCGCTCGCCTAACAGGTCGAAGGCTTCGCGCGTCAGATAGGGCGATCCCCATTTGCGTGCGCCCGTATCCTGGTAGAAGATCCAGAACGCATCCCAATGGTGCGGCTTGATTTCGTCGCCCGTTAGCCTGGCAATCTCGACATCCTTCTGCGCCGCCGCACGCTCTTTCCGCAACGACCTGCGCTTGCGAGATGCCAGGGTGTCGAGAAAATCGTCGAAGCTGCCGTACTCACGATTGCGCCAGTGGAACTGGATGTCGCTGCGCATCAGCCAGCCGGCATCCTCGAACAAGGAGCGCTGGCCTTCCTCGATGAATGTGGCGTGCGCAGAGGACAGGCCATTCTGGAGGCACACCGCCTCGGCGCCCTTGAGCAGATGCGGTGCTAGCGACGCGTCCTTCAGCAACAGGCGCGGGCCGTTGGCCGGAGTGAAAGGCGCAGCGATCTGGAGCTTGGGGTAATAGCGCCCCCCTGCCCGTTCAAGCGCATCTGCCCAGCTGTGATCGAAGACATATTCGCCCTGGCTGTGCCCCTTGGCATAGCTTGGCAATGCGGCCAGCAGGCGATCGTCGGCATCGGTGATGACGATGGGAACGGGGTCCCAACCGGTCCCCGGCCCCACGCTTCCCGAATCCTCTAGCGCCGTCAGGAATTCATGGCTGACGAACGGATTGCGATCTCCTCCTAGCGCGTTCCATTCATCTGCGTCGAAAGCGCCAACCGATGGCGCAAGTTTTACCACCAGCTCCGATGCGCTCATGCGAGCCCCTGCCCTTCTGCAATCAGCGCATCCGCGTGAAGCAGGGCGCGCTGCCGCGTTTCGAGCGAATTCACCGTCCATGTCAGGATGGGCAGTCCTTTGGCGCGCAGGCCCGTGACCCAGCGATTGGGGAGCGCAGCAATGTGGTAGGCAAGGAAATCGGGCTTGGCGAGCCACAGGGCGACACGCCGCTGCCACGCCTTTTGCGTATAGCCATGCGCGTCTTCGCGCATCACGAGGCCTGCGCAGGTCTGCGGCGAGTTGTGCCTGAACCAGCGCGCAACCCGCGGATCGAAACTCATTACCGCGTGATCGCCGGAATATCCGCTCAGCGCCTTGGCGACGATCTCGCAGCTTTTCTCGACCTCGTAGCCGCGCCGTGACTTGATCTCGATCAGTAGCGGAACCTGCCCGGAGACCGTCTCGAGGAATTGTGACAGGGTGGCGATACATTCGTCACTGTCGAGATAGGCGAAGGTGCCGAGTTCCTCGGCCAGGATCTGTTCGGTATCGCCGACATAGCCGGTCAGCCGCGTGACGTCCCAATCGTGGAAGACCATGGGATGATCGTCGCGGCTGCGCTGGATATCGCATTCGATACCCATGCCTGCCTCGATCGCGAGACGCGCACCCTGCAGCGAATTTTCCGGGACCCCATTCCCATGCAACCCGCGGTGGGCATACTCCCACTGCGTCAGCCACTCGGGAATCGGGCGCTTCGCCACCGGCAACTACTCTCCCGAAACCGCCACGATGGCATCGACTTCGACTGCGACGCCGAGCGGCAAGGAGGGAACGCCCACGGCGGCACGCGAATGCTTTCCAGCCTCGCCGAACACTTCGAGCATCAGGTCCGATGCGCCGTTGACCACCTTGGGCTGATCGGTGAAATCCGGTGTCGAGCTGACGAAACCGCCGAGCTTGATCACGCGTTCTACGCGGTCGAGCGAACCGAGCGCAGCCTTCAACTGGGCCAGGATCATCAGTCCGCAGCCGCGCGCAGCCGCCATACCGTCATCCAGCGATACATCCTCACCCAGGCGACCCTTCACCAGTTCGCCATCGACGAAGGATATCTGGCCCGAAACGAAAGCCATGCCGCCATGCACGACCACAGGAACGTAACTGGCCACAGGCGCAGCCGCCTCCGGCAATACAATTCCGAGTTCTTCCAGTCGCGCTTCGATACTCATCGCGGGTTCCTTTCAAGTTCTTCGAGCAGCCATGGCAATGCCTCGGCCCAATCATCGATCCGCGCCTCTGCATGGCCGGATGTGTGCGCGCAATCGACCAGCGACGCGATCGATGGTTCGCCGCAGAAATGCAACGTGGTGATAGTTTCGACATGTTCCTTGGCGGAGCGGTGATGCTGCGCCAGATCGTCGATGAAGATCGTGCGGCTGGGCGCGTATTCCTCGACGATGGACTTCAGTGCCGGGCCCTTTGGCCCCTGGTTGGTGAAGACCCGCGCATCGATACCGTGGCCCGCCAGCTGCTCGAATCGCATCTCGCGATGTTGATCGGCAAGGTTCGTCAACACGACGACGTCGGCATGTTCGGCCAGGACCCCCATCGCATCGACAGCGCCGGAAATCGGCGTCTGGCGATGCATTTCGGTATCGAAGAAACCGCGCAGCATGCGCCAGATATCCTTCTCCCCGACCTGTTCTCCCGTCTCTTTCCAGCGCATTGCCTCGCCGAAATTGTGGCCGACGAGCTTGAATTCGACACCCTGGCTTTCGTCGAGCCATTCGCGGAACGGGGCGACCATGTGCAACAGCACCTCGTCGCAATCGCTGATGATCAGCGGACGGCTCATTTTGAAAGCTCCCTTTGGGCAGCAACCAGGTCTTCGGCTGCGACGGCCAAAGCCTCGGCGCAGCGAACAAGGTCGGGTTCATGGTTTGCGAGGAATTCGAGCACCGATGCCTGCACCCTGCGCTCGCCCAGCCCCTGCCTCAGCGTGTCGGGATCGAGGCCCGTCAGGGACAGGAAGCGTTCGGCCCGATCGTCGTTTTCGAGCACCCAGCCGAGCGCGGCAAGCGCCAGCGTGGCGGCATTGGGCGCGCCTGTGTCTGAATCGGAATTGCGAATTGTAGCGGGCATCGCGTTCATCTAGTTAGGTAATGAAAGAGGGAGCGCTAGGGGCAGTGGCAAAGAGAATCCTTGTTGTCGAGGACAACGACCTTAACCGGAAGTTGTTCTGCGACGTTTTGCGCGCGAACGGCTTCGAGGTCGAGCCGGAGGCCGATGGCGAGCAGGCGCTCGACACAGCGCGCCGCGTCGGACCGGACCTGATAATCATGGACATCCAGTTGCCCAATGTTTCGGGCGTCGAACTGATCGAACAAGCCAAGCGCGATGTCGCCTTGCGTGAAATCCCCATACTCGCCGTGACCGCATACGCCGGCAAGGGTGATGAAGAACGCATCCGCGACGCCGGGGCGGCCAGCTACCTTGCAAAACCTGTCTCCATCATCCCCTTCATGAATGCGGTGAAGGCGCTGCTTCCGGCGGTCTGATCCCTCGTGGATTACGTCCTGATGATCCCCGCTCCGGTCGAACAAGGCTTGACAAGGGAGCCAATGAGCCGTTTTCCCGCCGCATTCGCGTGGCACGCGCCGCGCGCCACCTGTTTTTAGAAAGAGACCCGTCATGGATCGCGCCGAAGTCGACACCCGTATCCGCTCGCTGATCGAGCCCTTCAACAAGAAGGGCGTCGAGATCGCGGATGGTACGACCTTTGCCAACGATCTCGAATTCGACAGCCTTACCGTCATGGATTTCGTGGCCGAGATCGAGGACGAATTCGACGTCATCATCAGCATGAACCAGCAGGCCGAGATCGAGAATTACGGCCAGCTGGTCGACGCGGTCACCAAGCTTCAGGACAACTGAGGACTATCCGAGCATGAGCGAAGGCATCAGCCAGCCCGACCAGCCGGTCGCAATCGACGGCGAAGGGAAGGATCTCTTCTCCAAATTCGACGACCTGATCCAGATGCGCGAAGGCCTGCTGGCCAGCGGCGTCGAGGATCCGTTCAACCTCGTCATGGAGAAAGTCCTCTCGCCCACCCGTGCGATCTGCAACGGGCGGGATACGATCTTGCTCGGCACCTACAATTACATGGGCATGACCTTCGACCCGGACGTGGTCGAGGCGGGCAAGCAGGCGCTGGCCGATTTCGGATCGGGCACCACGGGCAGCCGCGTTCTCAACGGGACCTACCAAGGTCACAAGGAATGCGAAGACGCTCTCAAGGAATTTTACGCCATGGATCATGCCATGGTGTTTTCGACCGGCTACCAGGCCAACCTTGGCATCATCAGTACGATCGCCGGCAAGGGCGACTACATCGTCCTAGACATCGATAGCCATGCCTCGATCTGGGATGGCTGTGCGCTGGGTAATGCCGAAGTCGTGCCGTTCAAGCACAACGACATCGAGGCGATGGAAAAGCGCCTGCGGCGCATTCCGGAAGGGGCGGGCAAGCTGGTCGTGCTGGAAGGCGTCTATTCGATGCTTGGCGATATCGCCCCGCTGAAGGAAATGGTAGCAGTCGCAAAGAAATACGGCGCCATGGTGCTGGTCGACGAAGCGCACTCGATGGGCTTCATCGGCGAGAATGGTCGCGGCGTTTGCGAACAGGCCGGATGCATCGACGATGTCGATTTCATCATCGGCACTTTCTCGAAGAGCGTCGGCACGGTCGGCGGCTTCTGCGTATCGAACCATCCGAAGTTCGAGATCATGCGCCTCGTCTGCCGCCCCTACGTATTCACTGCGTCGCTCCCGCCCAGCGTTGTCGCCACCGCCGAGACCAGCATCCGCAAGCTGATGCAGGGATCGAACAAGCGCGCCCACCTCTGGGAAAATTCGCGCAACCTGCATGCCGGCCTGAAGGCTCTCGGCTTCCAGCTCGGCACCGAAGAGCCGCAGAGCGCGATCATCGCCGTAATCATGCCCGATCTCGAACGCGGCGCCGCCATGTGGGAAGCGCTGCTGCACGAAGGGCTCTACGTGAATCTTGCGCGTCCGCCGGCAACGCCTGCCAACATGACGCTGCTGCGCTGTTCTCTCTGCGCCGAGCACTCAGAAGAAGAAGTGCAGACGATCCTTGGAATGTTCGAGCGCGCTGGCAAGGCGGTAGGCATCATCTGATGCAAGGCAAGGCACCGCTCCGCCTTGCCCGAGGCAGAGCGGGACCAGCCTATCTTCAGCGGCTGTATCGAGGAAGTGACCAGCATCGCCTTCTGATCGGGCGCCTGTCGGAACCGCACGCCCACTTCGCCCGTCTCTCCTTGCAAAAGGAGAATACTGGCAATGAAAATCACCAATCACGGCAGCGCGACGTACGAAGGCCTGGGCAAGGGCGGCAAGGGACATGTCTCGACCGGATCGGGTGCGCTCGCTGCGCAACCCTACGGCTTCCAGACGCGCTTCGAAGACGAGCCTGGCACCAATCCCGAAGAGTTGATCGCGGCCGCGCATGCCAGCTGCTTCACCATGGCGCTTTCGTTCAAGCTTGCCGAAGCCGGCCATACCGACGGGTCGGTCGTGACCAGCGCGGAGGTCACTCTTGAGAAGACCGACGCCGGCTTCACCGTCACAAAGTCCGCTCTATCGACAAAGGGTAAGGTTCCCGGTCTCGACCAGGCCAAATTCGAGGAGCTCGCCGCCGATGCCAAGGCGAACTGCCCGATCTCGCGGCTGTTGAACGCTGAAATCACCCTCGACACAAAATTCGCGGGCTGAATGAATTGCGGTCGGAGTGCCGATTGACACTCCGACCGCCAAGGCTTTGCTCCCTTTGCCTCAGGCGGCGTTGGGGGCAGCAGCCTCCTCTCCAACTGGATTCAGGTCTGCGTCTTTTTGCTCGGGAAAAATCGGCCAGAGCAGCTGCTGACCGAGCGATGCCGGAGCGAGATTCTCGACGCCGTAGCTCTCCGGATAGGTGCGCGTAATTTTCGCGGTGCCGAACAGGACATCCCAGAAGAACAGCAGGTTCCCGTAGTTGCCCTTGTAATGGGTACCCGGGTCGTCCGCGTGACGACCATGGTGTGCGTGATGGGTGGCCGGCGTCGAGATGGTGCGCTCCACCACCCACATCACAGGCGAAAGCCAGCCGATCCGATAAAGCGGCTTGTCCCATGCGACATCGGAATGCGCGCCGATGATCACCGCCATCTTCACCACCAGATAACCGGCATAGACCCAGCCGAGGCCCATGTAGAGCAGCACGCCTGCGAACCACAGGCCGGGCATCATCGCGTAGTAGATGATGTTGTTCCGATAGACGAGGCGGACGCTCATGTACTTGGCGTTGTGATGTGCGCGGTGGAGATTGTAGAGCCACGGGAAGGTGTGGCTTGCCCGGTGCCACCAATATTGCGTCATGTCGTCCACCACCAGGAAGAGCCCAATGGCAGCGAACACATTGATGTCGGCCAGGGCGCCTTCGAGCCCCGGCGCGATCAGGCCCATTACAGCTGCAGAGGCGAAGACGATGGCGGGTTGGGTAATGCCGATCAGCATGACCATGCTCACCGCCTCCACGATGCCGTCGTCGCGGGTCTGCTCACCTTTGCCGAACAGGTTCGTCCGCCAGAGCTCCAGCAGCGCGAAGAACAGGTAAACCGAAAGCACGGCGATCGTCGAATTGGGCATGGTTCTCTCCCTTGTTACGACCATCAATAACCGGTAGAGCCAAGCAAGAATGTCCAAATCTTTACATTCCAGCGAATTCAATCGCTCCCTCGAGACGCCATTGCTGTTCTCGGCGCTCGAACCTGCCTTGCAAACCCGCCTTCGGGATCAGAGTCCGCTGCGAAGCTTCGGCGACGGCCAGTTCATCCAGTATCGAGGAGACATGGCCGATGGCTTCTGGCTGATCGAAGAAGGTACGGTGCGCGTTGGGCAGCATTTGCACGGTGGGGAGTTTCGCGCCGTGGCCCTGCTCGGCCCCGGTGATTCATACGGAGAGCTTGCGCTCTTTGCCGACACGCCGCGTATCGTTGACGGGTTGTCGCGCGGGCCAAGCCAGCTTCGATTTATCGCAGGCGAACCGTTCTTGCGGCTCTTACCCGAATATCCGGAGTCGATGCGCGCATTGCTCGGTGCCCTCTCTCACCAGCTGCAGGACACGCTATCGCTGCTCGCGGGGTTTCGACGCGGTTCCAATCCGGCGCGGATGGCGGGACTGCTGGCAAACATGGCTGGCACGGGATCACGTGTCGTCGTGACGCAGCAGGAACTGGCCGAACTTCTCGGCGTGACGCGGGCAACGGCCAATGCCGCATTGCGGGTTCTGGAACAGGCCGGCCTGGTCAGGCGCAGCTATGGCGCGCTGGATATCCCGAGTGTCGAGAAGCTGCGCGCCTATTCGCTTGCCTGAACGCTCGTTGCTGCTTCGCACTTGTCCTTCACTTGCTCGTCGCTTCCCGAAAGCTGTGTGAGGACAAGGAAACCGCCGACGACCAGCACGACGAACGCGGTCGTGACCCAGCCGAGATATTCGTCGATCACACGCTTGATCGGCGCGCCGAAGACCCGGAACAGGATCCCCACCGTCATGAAGATCAGTGCGCGCGCAGCCAGGCTGGCCAGCACGAAGGGGACGAATGCCATCTCGATGAAGCCGGCGGTAATGGTCAGCAGCTTGAACGGAACCGGCGTAGCCCCGGCGATCAGGATCGCTTCGACGTCGTATTCACGCAGGTAACAGGCGGCGACCGGGAAACTCTCGCTCAGGCCAAGCAGGCCAAGCAGCGGTTCGCCGACCGTATCGTATAGACCGTATCCGATCGCATAGCCGAACATGGCCCCCGCCACCGACGCGAGGGTTGCGATTGCCGCGAAACGGACAGCCTTTTTCGGTTCGGCAAGGCACATCAAACCGAGCAAGGGGTGCGGCGGGATCGGGAAGAAGCTCGCTTCGACAAAGCAGAAGAATGCAAGCCAGCCCTGCGCATGGGGATGCGCCGCCTTGTCCATCGTCCATTCGTACAGGCCGCGCAGCAGCTTCATCATGTTGCGGATCAATCCTTTTCCCGTCGACGAGCGGACTTAAGCGAGAGCGAGTCCCGGCACAAGCTGGCAGTAAAATAACCCATTTGGCACTTTTTGATTGACATCGTCACGCTCTTTGGGTACATAACAGGAACATCGCGATAGTGTGATTCGCCAGCAGGGCGGCCGTTTCCAGTCTTCGGAACGGCCGCCCTTCTTGTTTTTGCCTACGAGCGCGGGAGTCAACCAATGCCCAGCAAACGTACGAAGCGCACCAAGATCAGGCCGTCGCTCAAATCGGGCGAGAAGGCATCGCTGAACCGCCACTGGCGCGCCGACTTTCTCGACTGCCTCGCCGAGACGTCCAATGTCAGCGAGGCCGCGCGGCGCGCCGGGATCAACCCGGCCCGCGCCTACAAGGTTCGCCGGGAAGAAGCCGATTTTGCGCGTTCCTGGATGCGCGCCCTGTGGGAAGGTTACGTCCATCTCGAATTCGAGGTGTTGCGCCGTCTTCGCGAAGGTGACCTGCAGACGGCTAATGGCGAAAAATACGATTTCGCCAATGCCATCCGCCTGCTGACCGCACACCGCGACAATGCCGCAAGGGTTCAGGCCGAACAACGCAACGTCAGCGCGGCAGAAATTCGCGCCTCGATCGACCGGAAGGTCGAGGAAATCAGGATGAAAGTGCTGAAGGAAAAAGCCGCGAAGGAAGCTCGTGGATCCTGACCAGCGCGACTGGCTTGCCGAAGCCAGCGAGAAGCACCTCCAGAGGCTGACCGACTGGCTCAGCGAAAGCGAGAAGGCGGCGTTCGGCTATCACTGGCCCTTCTTCGCCCGGCCCGAACAACTGCCGCCAGCCGGCAACTGGCGCTACTGGCTGGTCATGGCCGGTCGCGGCTTCGGCAAGACACGCACCGGGGCCGAATGGGTCCGCACGATTGCGGAACACGATCCCGCCGCCCGTATCGCCCTGGTTTCGGGTTCGCTCGCAGAGGCGCGCGCCGTCATGGTCGAAGGCGAAAGCGGGATCCTCGCCTGCTGCGCGCCGGAATCGATGCCGGTGTTCGAACCTTCCCTGCGGCGCCTGCGCTTTCCCAGCGGCGCGCAGGCGTTCCTGTATTCGGCAGCCGAGCCCGACAGCCTGCGAGGCCCGCAACATTCGCATGCCTGGTGCGACGAGATCGGGAAATGGCCGATCGGTCACGAGCGGGCGACGCAGAGTTGGGATAATCTTCTGCTCGGTTTGCGGCTTGGCGAGCGTCAGCAGGTCGTCGCCACGACAACCCCGCGCCATGTCGCGCTGGTGCGGCGCCTGCTCGATGCGCGGCTTGCAGAGAGCACGGTGGTCACCACGGGGGCGACCTACGAAAACACGGCAAACCTGCCACGCACCTTTATCGAGGCGGTTGAGGCCGAATTCGGGAACTCGCAGCTCGCAAGGCAGGAACTTCACGGCGAGCTGGTCGCAGATATCGAGGGTGCATTGTGGAACAGGGCGCTGCTCGAACGTTGTCGGATCACTGACCCGGCCGCCGATCCGGTGCGGATCGTGGTTGCGGTCGATCCGCCCGCTTCGTCGAAAGGCGATGCCTGCGGGATCGTAGTGGCGGCGCTCGGCGCCGACGGCAATGCATCGCTTTTGGCCGATTGTTCGATCGAGAATGCCTCGCCGGAACGGTGGGCCCGCGCCGTCGCCAATGCGTCTGACCGGTGGAATGCGGATCGCATTGTCGCAGAGGCGAACCAGGGCGGCGACATGGTCGCCAGCGTTCTGCGGGCAGCCGACATCGCCCTGCCCGTGCGGCTAGTCCATGCTTCTCGAGGGAAGGTGGCGCGGGCAGAACCCGTCGCCGCCCTCTACGAAGCCGGCCGCGTGCGCCATTGCGGTCCGTTTCCGCAATTGGAAGACCAGCTATGCGGACTGATGGCCGGCGGAACCTACGAAGGTCCGGGCCGCAGCCCCGACCGGGCCGATGCGCTTGTCTGGGCGCTGACCGAACTGATGCTCGGCAGGCGCGGCGGGCCGCGTGTGCGCACAGTCTGAACTGAAAAGGAAACCCGATGTCATTTCTCGGAACGCTTGCCTCCTCTTTCAAGGGAGGCGGGGATGGCCGCGTGCCGCTGTCGCGCGGCTTCGTGTCGCCGTGGGCGCTGGCGCTCGGCAGTAATCACGGCTTCGGCCGCGGCTTCGAATATGCAGAGGCGGTGCGGCAGGGCTACCTCGCCAATCCCATCGCCCAGCGCGCCGTCAGGATCGTTGCCGAGGGCATTGCCGGTGCGCCGCTGGCGAGCGGGGATGAGCGGCTCGAAAAGCTGGTTACCGCGACAAGCGCAGGTCAGCCGTTGATCGAGACACTTGCCGCGCAATTGCAATCTGCCAAGGCCAATCTCGAACGAAGTTTCGTGCCATTGACCAGCCCTACTTGTCGCGCCCGCTTCTGCGGAGAACAATGCGGCCTATCGAGCCGCTTTTTCGAGCATTTCCTCGAGCTGGATTTGGTAGATCTGGACAGCAATGTGGTGGATTTTTCGGTCGATGACCCAGCCTTGTTTCTCGACGGAATGGTGCGATTTACCGAGGGGCCTCAAACTGGTCTGTCCTTCAACATCATCGGCGTATCGGAAGAGGGGTTCCTGCTGGACAAGGCGATTGCTGCCGAAACGAAGCCTGGCATGAAAGCTCTGATCATCGAGGGATGCGATCACCTTCTTGCGACCTGCGGAAATCGCTTTGACAATGCTGCGAATTTCCGTGGTGAGCCTTTCCTTCCGGGAAATGATCTCCTCACCCGATACCCGACACCGAAATGACCGCAGCGAAAATCGCCGAAGAGGCGAAGTCGCTAATCGGCGTCCCGTTCCGACTGCATGGGCGCGACCCGCGATATGGGCTCGATTGTGTCGGTCTGGCAGCACACTGCCTTGAGGCTGCCGGCCGCGAAGGGAACGTACCTTCTGATTATCGCCTGAAGAATCTTTCCGTGCGCGAGTGGTTCGGCAGCGCCCGATCCTTCGGGTTGACCGAGGTCGCGGGTGAGAGCGAGGCGGGCGACATACTGCTCGTCGTTGCTGCCCCAGCTCAATTTCACATCCTGATTGCAACAGGTGGCGGGGCCTTCGTCCACGCTCATGCCGGTCTCGGGAAAGTGGCGATCGCCACCGCCCCGCTGCAGTGGCCGGTCGCCAAGCATTGGCGACTTCAACCGAAGATCGAGGATTGATATGGCAACGCTCGTACTAACCGCCGTCGGATCAATCCTTGGTGGTCCTATCGGTGGGGCCCTGGGTTCAATCGCAGGACAACAGATCGACAGTGCGATCGGCCTTGGTCCGAAGAAAATCCATGGCCCGCGGCTCAAGGATCTGTCGGTCACGACCTCCAGCTTCGGTCATCCGATCGCACGGCACTTCGGCAAGGTAAGAACTGCAGGGACCATTATCTGGGCGACCGATCTAAAGGAACAGCGAGAGACCAGCGGGGGCGGCAAGGGTAAGCCCAAGTCGACGTCATACAGCTATTCCGTTTCGTTTGCAGTCGCGATCAGCAGCAGGCCGATCCATTCGATCGGCAGGATATGGGCCGATGGCAAACTTTTGCGAGGCGCAGCGGGAGACCTGAAATCACCCGGAATAATGCGTTTCCATAGTGGACATCGCGACCAGCAGGCTGATCCATTGATCGCCTCGGCAGAAAGCAAGTGTCCCGCCTTTCGCGACTGCGCCTATGTCGTATTTGAAGACCTTTCGCTCGGCGACTTTGGCAACCGCATTCCTGCGCTCAATTTCGAGGTCATTGCGGACGCTGCGCGCGAAGTGATGATTTCGGACCTCGTGCCAGACTCCATTGGTTCCGATAGAAATGGCGTCCTGAGTGGTATGGTTGGCTACTCGGATGAGGGCGGTCCGATATCGACTTCGCTGTCGCAAATCTCTGAGGTGTTCCCGCTAAATTTCGGTCTGTCCGGGACATCGGCAAAGATAGCTTCTTCATTGGCTGGACAGAGCAGACTGGTGCAACTCGATGCGGCGCGGCGCGCACCAGCGCAGGCTTCAGGAGAGGGGCAGAGCGAGGAGGTGGTTCAAACCCGCTCTAACTCGTCACGCGCTGTTCCAAGAGCGCTGCGCTATTACGATGTCGGGCGCGACTACCAACCTGGAGTTCAGAGAGCACTCGGGCAGTCGACCGATCATTCTGACGCAGCAATCGAACTGCCGGCAGCTCTCGAAGCTTCGACAGCCCGTAGTCTCTGCAACCATATGGTGCAGCAGGCGAAGTGGCGGAACGAATTGCTCACTTGGCCCATTTGCGACGTCGATACCGACATTCTCCCGGGAAAGGTGGTGTCCCTTCCCGACAGGGCGGGGAACTGGCTGGTCAAAGAATGGGATTGGTCTGAGCAAGGCGTGGACCTCTCGCTCGAAAGAGTGCTGCCCAATGCCCCTCGCGAAATTGACGCTCACAAAGGCGATTTGAAGCCCCCGTCAGACCTTCACCCACTGCCAACAAAGCTGCGTTTTCTCGAGCTTCCTTGGGATGGCTCGGGATCAAGCGACGATCGCCAGCTGTTCGCCGCCCTTTCGTCAGGTGAGGAATGGTCGGGAGCGAACCTTTATTATGAATTTAACGGCGGCCTGATCCCGATTGGCGTGGGGACCGCCGAGCGGGTGGTACAGGGTTCGATCCAGGATTCCCTGCCCCCTTCGCCATCGATACTTTTCGAAAGGGAGGCGACGATAGAGCTGCAAGTCGAAGCGGCAGACTTCAATATTCGCAGTACGACGATGGTTGGCCTTTTGCAGGGTGAGAACAGGGCACTTGTCGGAGACGAGGTCATCCAATTTCTTGGCGCCGAACAAACTGGCCTACTGAGCTGGGATCTGAAGGGCCTACTCAGGGGCAGAGGGGGCACGGAAACGAGTGCATTGGCCGGTCATCCGCCTGGAACTGCATTCGTCCTGCTCGACGAAGTACTGCAGCGTCTCGATGGCGCATCAATTCCCTACTCCGCTGAAACCAGACTTGCCGCAATCGGGTTTGGTGATGAGCAGCCGGTGCTCGCTGACATTGAAATGTTCGGCCAATCTCGTCGCCCGCTCGCGCCTGTCCATCTGCAAAGAACCGAAGCAGTTGGAGGAGATGTCACTTTCAGCTGGAAACGACGAGCCCGCGGCCAATGGCAATGGACCGATTTCGTCGATACAGCGCTCGTAGAAGAGCGTGAAGTATATCTTGTGGGTGTTGGAAGTAAATTCGACCCGCTAAGGGTCTGGGAAATCGAAAAACCCCATATTTCATTTTCCAAATCGGAACTCGATGCGCTCAGCGCAGGCTATCCCGGGCAATCGCTATGGGTTTGCCAGGTTGGAACTTACTCCCACTCGCATCCAGCTATTCTCGCCACATTCGCATAACTAGCCAACGGAGGCCGCCATGGCAGAAATCGATTTGAATCAAGCTACAACGAAATGGCAACTTCCGTTTTTGATCCCCGGACAGGCGCAAAAAGAAGTCACGGTCAACGAAGCATTCGCCAGGATCGACTCCCTGTTGAGCCTCGCGGTTGCCGGTGTGTCCGCCAACCCTCCACCAGAGCCATACGAAGGTGAGGCGTGGCTCGTTTCGTCAGAGGCATCTGGCGTGTGGGCAGGACAGGTCGATAGAGTGGCTGTTTGCATTGGCAGCGCCTGGCAGTTCTACTCACCCCATCCAGGAATGCAGGTGCTCAATGAGCAAACCGGGCAATATCTCTACTGCTTTCAGGGCTGGCAGACATCTTCGGAACCAGCCTCACCCTCTGGCGGGGAGACTGTCGACATCGAAGCCCGAGCGTCAATCGATGCAATAATCGATGCCCTTCGAAATAGCGGAATATTTCCGCGCAATTAGCGGAACTTTCATCATTTTGGGGCGTTTAGCGGGTTCAAGGTTGCATGAGGCAGCCTTCTTTCGGGAAATCTGCCAGCAATAGAGGCTAATTTGCAACAGTTTGGGCAGAATGCCTGCTTGCCACCGTCCAGTTGAAAAGTTAGATACTTGGCGGTGACTCCAGTTCGCTAAGAAGGGGAATAATATAATGCGGAAACTCGTCATAGGGATGGCGATGGCCTCGACGGTGCTCTCGGCACCGGCGATTGCTCGCGATGATTCATGGTATATCGGTGTTGATGGCGGGCCTATGCTCGTCGAAGACAACAACTACGATGTTGCTGGCGTAAAAAGTGATTCGTCTGCCGATTACGACACTGGCTTCGATTTCGGTGGCGTTGTTGGTTACGACTTCGGTGGTTTCCGTATCGAGGCGGAAGGTAGCTACCGCGCTGCTGACCTCGATACCATGACTGCTGGCCCGCTTGGTCTCATCGGCAACTTCGCTGTTGAGCCGGGCAATCGCCTGCGTGCGCAGAACGGCGAGTTCGACGCGATCGGCGAAACCAACATTCTCAGCTTCATGCTGAACGGCTTGATCGACTTCGGCGACGACGACGGCATCCAGGCTTCGTTCGGTGGTGGTGTCGGCGTTGCTCGTACCAGCATCGAAGCGACTGTTGATGCCAGCGGCCCTGGCACTTTCGACGATTCGGACACCGGTTTCGCTTGGCAGGCTCTCGCAGCTGTTCGCGCTCCGCTGACCGACCGTTGGGACGCCGGCCTCAAGTATCGTTTCTTCAACGCCCTTGACGTCGACATCGTCGATGCTTCGGGTGCTGAGTTCAATACGGACGTCCGCTCGCACTCGCTGCTTGGCTCGTTCATCTACAACTTCGGTGGCGCCGAAGCTCCGCCGCCTCCGCCGCCGCCGCCGCCTCCGCCGCCGCCGCCGCCTCCTCCGCCTCCGCCGCCGCCTCCGCCGGCTCCGGTCTGCAACACGGGTCCTTACATCGTGTTCTTCAACTGGGATGAGTCGGATATCACTCCGGAAGCAGCGACGATTCTCGACAATGCCGTTAGTGCATATGCCGATTGCGGCACTGCAAGCATCATGCTTGCCGGTCACGCTGACCGTTCGGGTACCGTTACTTATAACGTCGGCCTGTCCGAGCGTCGTAACGAATCGGTTCGCGATTACCTCACTGGCCGCGGCATCCCCGATGCACGCATTGCCAGCGAAGCATTCGGTGAATCGCAGCCGCGCGTTCCGACCGCAGACGGTGTTCGCGAACTGCAGAACCGTCGCGTTGAGATCACTTACGGTCCGGGCTCGGGCATGTAAGCTCTCGCGATTTTGCGAAATTAAGAAGGGGCCGGAGAGATCCGGCCCCTTTTTTTGTCTCGATAGATCTCAAGAGTAGTCCCATGAACATATTCCGATCCGCAGTCGCCCCGGCGTTGGCAATCAGCCTTGCATCATGTGCCCAGGCCTCATTCCAAGGCACTGCCATGGATGAAAAGAGAGGCGCGCCTTTGGCTATCGCCCAGCTGGCTGATCAAAACGGCACGACAATTGGCACAGCAGACATTATCAGTATGAACGGCAAGCCCACCGTCCGACTGACATTCGCCAATCTAAAGCCAGGCATCCATGCGTGGCATCTTCACTCCGCTGGAAAATGCGAAGCCCCTGCGTTCTCAAGCGCCGGTGGCCATTTGAATCCTTACGCGAGAGAGCATGGCCAAGATAATCCGAAGGGGAAACATCTCGGCGATATGCCCAACGTGACCGTCGGTGCAGACGGCCGGGGCTCAGGTGAGTTTGCACTCGACATTGGCTCCGCTGAATTAAGCGAGCTGTTATTCGACGCAGATGGCACCGCCATGATGCTCCACGCAGATCCCGACGATTACAGGAGCGATCCTGCTGGTGCCGCGGGTCCGCGCATCGCTTGCGGAGTGCTAGAAAAACTCCAGTAAAGGGAAGTCGTCCCTTCGTCGCGAGGACTAGACAGGCTCTCCAGCCTGTCTAGCTCGCTCGATCAGCGATGCACTTGCAGCCGGCACAAGTTTGATCGACGCCAACACCAGGATCAAACCGATCGGTGCAATCCATAGAGTCGAGAGAACGCCTTTCGACAAATCGCCATCGTTTGTCGCTGAAACATATCCTGCAAGATAGGGCCCCAGCGCGAGGCCAACGAGCGTTGTCGCGAGGAAAAACGTCGCTGTGGCCGTCCCCCTCATTCGCGGAAGGACCAGCGCCTGACTGGTAGCTGCAGCTGCGCCCAAGGCGGACGACGTCAGCAATTGCGCAAAGAACGCCAGGATGAAGAATGTGGTCAGATCATTGGTGGTAAAGAGCCAGATGGCGACCGGAATTGGCGAAACCAGACCAAAGAGCAGCACGAACAATCGACCAGCCGGGTGCTTCTCGAACAGGATGTCAGCAACCCGTCCGCCAATCGTCACTCCGAGAAAACCGGCGACCGCACTTGGCCCGCCAATCCAGAAGCCCAAGCTACCCTTGTCGATTTCGAACACACGCTCTGCGTAGGGGGCCGTCCAATAGGCACTTGCATAGGCCATAAAGGCTACGCTTCCGTACCCAAGGATCGTGCTGAGGAAAGCAGGCGATCCCCAGGTGAGGCTGAACGTCGCGGGATCCCGCTCCCTCAGCGAAGTCGCCCAACAGAAAACAGCGTAATAGCCGATGGCGAGAAGAAGCCATTGGTCGGTAATTGCAGAGATCAACATTCCTTCGCCGGAGTCGAGCCAGTCCGTCAACAACACGGCGAGCGTCATGAAAAACACGAAAACGAAGATGTTGATTGCGAGGGCCCCTGCTCCGCGCCGCGCCGCGCCGACCAGAGTAAATGGCGGGATTACCGTGAACAGTTCCGCCACGAAGCCTTTGAACGGCGCAGGATCCTCCGGCGATTCGAGGCCATCGATCGCTCCGCGCTTCGGCTCTTTCAATGTCATGACCCAGAGCGCCAGGAGCAGACCCGGTAAACCGACGGCAATGAATGCAACTTGCCACCCGGCGAGGTCGAAAGGTCCACCGTCCGGATAGGCGTTATTCCAGCCGTCGACGATCATCCCGCCGATGAGCAGTGAAATACCGCCGCCGATATAAAGGCCCGAACTGTAGATCGCGAGCGCCGTTGCCCTCAGCCGCGCTGGAAACCAGTCGGAAATAAGGGAATAGGCGGATGGGCTGGCTGTAGCCTCGCCTACGCCGACGCCGATACGGGCAGCGGTCAAAGTCGTTGCGTTCTTCGCCAGGCCCGAAAACGCCGTCATTGCAGACCACAGGGCGAGACCGATCGTCATCAGCCTGACACGCTTCCAACTGTCCGCGAGGCGCCCCAAAGGGATGCCGAACAATGCGTAGAAAATCGCGAAGGCCGTTCCGTAAAGAAATCCCAGATAGGCATCATCGACGCCCAGATCTGCCTTGATGTCGTTGGCCAGGATCGAGAGAATCTGACGATCGATGAAGTTCAATACATAGATAAGAACGAGCACGCCCAGCGCATACCAACTGTATGCCGGAACCGGTTGCTCGGCTTGCGGACGCACTTCGGACGCTTCGACGTGCTCGCCGACCTGATCGCTCATGTTATGAATTTCCTCTCAACGCTTTGCGTCAAGCGTAGCTGGTATTATCCGTAATTCCAGCCTCTTCGAAACCTTTCTGTCGCAATCGGCAGGAATCGCACTTGCCGCATGCCCTGCCGTCGGGTTCCGGATCATAGCAGGACCAACTCCAAGCCGGCTCGAGCCCAAGCCTGTCGCATTCCCGGGCAATATCGGCTTTCGACATATATTGCAGCGGGGCATGGATCTGGAAGGGACGACCTTCGACACCTGCCTTGGTGCCCAGTCTGGCCGTTTCGGCGAAGCTTTCTATGAATTCCGGCCGACAGTCGGGGTAACCCGAATAATCGAGCGCGTTCACCCCGATGAAGATATTCGCAGCGTCGCTTGCTTCAGCGCAGGCGACCGTCAGGGAAAGAAAGACCAAATTGCGGGCCGGTACGTAGGTGACCGGTATGTCCTCGCCGACGCCGCCCTTCGGCACTGGAATGTCAGCGGTTAGTGCCGAACCCCCAAAAGCGCTCAGATCGAGTTTGATTTCGCGGTGCGAAGCAAGTTCGAGCCGATTTGCGATCTCCCTCGCTGCATCGAGCTCCCGACGATGACGCTGCCCATAATCGACTGTCAAAGCGTGCACGGTGTAGCCGCGTTCCTTCGCGATAGCGGCCGATACCATGGAATCGAGGCCGCCTGAAAGCAGCACGACAGCCTGCATGTTTTCTGATTTACCCTGCGTCATATCGCGCAGGACCTAGCGCCATTCGCCAATGTTTCAATATGCGCCTTTTCCGACGCATATCGATTCATCGGCAAGTGCCGGTGCGCCGCGCTTCTGCATTCGCCTGGAACGGCAATCCTTCGACGATTCCTTGCGTCTGGACCTGTAGCAAGGAAGGCGTCTCCTGCCTGATCTTCGTCCGTCCGTATCCATTGCCAGGACACGTGTACTGCACGACGACTTCCTGGGCCTCATCCTCGACGATGAAGCGCGAACAGTTTTGTTCACGGTGACGCAGCTGGATCAGTTCCATCCCGGTTCTGACGCAGATCTTGCGATCGAGCGATCCATCGCGAGACTTGAGGGTCCATTCACCCTTCGCGAGATTGGCCAGCATCCCGAGACTGCCAGCTTGCGCGGTTGCTCCTGATGAAATCAAGGTTGCGGACACACCAAGAGCAGCCGCAAAAAGCGTCGGCAAATAGAACCGCCATGCTTTCATTCTCCGCTCCTGCATAATGTGTCCCAACGGCATGCTATTAGCACATCGGCGATAAACCGCTCCTTAATAGCGACGAACCGTTTACGCCGTAAGGATGAATTCCTTCGAGCAAAAGGCACAGTCGACGACGATTTTTCCTTCGTCGTTCTTCATGGCTTCCTGATCTTCCTCGGGGAAGCGCGCAATGACCTGCTCGTAATGCTCTATACTGCAACGACAGCCCTTGCTCAGCATCAAACCCTTGTTGACCCGGATTTCGTCCTCTTCGTGGAAGAGACGCCAGACGATCGCTTCCATGGAAAGCGCGCTATCGGAAAGCTCGTCATGACTGATGGTCGAGCCCAGGGTCTCGACATGTTCCCAGTCCGGATCGTCCAATTTCACGTGCAGGCGTTCGCGACCTTCCTCGCCTTCCGGAAGGTGCTGCAGCAGAATGCCGCCCGCACGGCATTTGCCGCCCGTATTGCGTACAGCGACCCGCAGCAGGGTCGGCACCTGTTCCGATTGCACGAAGTAATTCTCGCATGCTTCGGCAAGCGAGGCTCCTTCCAGCGGGACGATGCCCTGATACCGGCGACCCTTGTCGGTCTCGAAAGTGATCGCGAGATAGCCTTTGCCGAAGAGGGCGAAGAGCGATGGATTTGCGCCCAACTCCGCCAGCATGTCGGCGTCGAAATCGACATAGCCGCGCATCTGGCCATTGCGGAAATCGCAAACCAGCAGGTTGACCGGTCCGTTTTCCGTCTGGGCCTGCATCGTCAGCTGCGCATTGTCGCCCTTCAGCAAGCCGCCCATCAAGGCGCCAAGCACCAGCGCCTCTGCCAGCAGCAAGGTAATCGGGGCAGGATAGTCATGGGCCGACAAGACTTCGTCCAGCAAACCTTCCAGGCGAACAGCGCGGCCACGCGCACTGCGGTCAGGCAAAGTGAAGCCGAGAATCTGATCGGCAAAGGTTTCGGCTTGTTCAGTCATGGCGGCTATATGGGGGCGGGCCTGAGCGATGGTAAGCCCCTGCCCGCAACCCGGTCATCCAAGCTGCTCGAATGCCCATAACAGCACCGACTTCTGCGCGTGGATGCGGTTTTCCGCTTCATCGAACACGACGGACTGGCTGCTCTCGAAAACCCCTTCGCTTACCTCGTCGCCGACATGAGCCGGCAGGCAATGCAGGAAGATGGCATCGTTCTTGGCATGCGCCATCAGGGCTTCGTTCACCTGATAGGGCGACATCGCCGCGATCTTGTTATGAGCGTGATCCTGGCCCATCGATACCCAGGTATCGGTGATCAGCACGTCGGTATCGCGCGCCGCAGCCACAGCATCCTGAGTCAATGTGACAGTGCACCCGGCCTCGCGCGCCATCTGGACGAATTCGTCTTCGGGTGCGTAACCGGCGGGCGTCGCCACGCGGACGTTGAATTTCATCAATGTCGCTGCCTCGAGTATCGAGTGCAGCACATTGTTGCCGTCACCGAACCAGGCGACCTCCAGCCCCGGCAGCGCCTTGCCATGCTCGATCATCGTCAGAAGATCGGCAACGATCTGGCAGGGATGCGAGCGATCGGTGAGTCCGTTGATCACCGGAACAGTGGCATAGCGCGCCAGTTCCTCTGCCTTGGCATGGTCGTCGGTGCGGATCATGATCGCATCCACCATCCGGCTAAGTACGCGGGCAGTGTCCGCGATCGATTCCCCACGGCCGAGCTGGCTCGTCCCGCTATCGAGAATCAGGGCGGATCCGCCGAGTTGTCGCATGGCGATATCGAAACTGACCCGTGTGCGGGTCGAATTCTTCTCGAAAATCATGGCGAGGACACAGCCGTCCAGCGGTCGGTCGCTGTCCGGTCGGCCCTTGGCCCAGCCTGCGCGCGCAGCCTTGCGATCCTGCGCATCGTTGATCATGGCGGCAATTGCATCGCCGCCCGCATCGGAGAGGTCGAGGAAGTGCCGCATGATCCGTGCCTTCCTCAGCTTTCCGGGACTTCGTAGCTTGCAGCGCCTGCCGAAAGCTTTTCAAAGAATTCGTCGATCTCGGCATCGCCGACCACCAGTGGCGGTAGGACGCGGAGCGTATTGTCGCCTGCCGCAACCGTCAGGAGCTGGTGATTGTCGCGCAGGTGCACGAAGAAAGGCCGACTTTCGACCTTCATCTTGAGACCGAGCATCAGGCCCTTGCCGCGGACGAGTTCGAACAGTTCCGGATAATTGCCGATGAACTGTTCGAGGCGGCTGCGAAGACGCTCGCCCTTGTCACGGACCGACGCGAGGAACTCGTCGTTTGCGACCGCTTCCATCACCGCGCTGCCCGCAGCCATGGCGAGCGGATTGCCGCCATAGGTCGAACCATGCGTTCCGAAGGTCATGCCGCGCGCGGCCTTTTCCGTCGCAAGACATGCGCCGAGCGGGAAGCCGCCGCCAATCCCCTTGGCAGTCGCAAGAATATCGGGCTCGATGCCGTATTGTTCATAGGCATAAAGCGTCCCGGTACGGGCAACGCCGCACTGCACTTCGTCGAGGACGAGCATCAGGTCGTTTTCGTCAGCGAGCTTGCGCAAACCCTGCATGAATTCATCCGAGGCCGGGCGAATGCCCCCTTCGCCCTGGATCGGTTCCACCAGGAAGCCTGCGGTATGCGGGCCCATTAGCGCCTTGGCCGATTCAAGATTGTCGAACTCGGCATATTTGAACCCGGCGAGCAGCGGCGAGAAGCCGTGATGCATCTTTTCCTGATTCGAAGCGCTGATCGTCGCCATCGTGCGCCCGTGGAATGCATTGGCGAAGGTGATCAGTTCATAGCGCGTCGTATCGCCCTGGTGCTGGTGATAGGCGCGTGCGGTCTTGATTGCGGTTTCCACCGCCTCGGCACCGGAATTTGTGAAGAACACGGTATCGGCAAAAGTCTTGTCGACGAGCTCTTGCGCCAGCTTTTCGCCCTGCGGACTGCCGTAAAGGTTCGACACGTGCATTAGCGTTGCGGCCTGCTTCTGGATCGCGCCGATCAACCCTTCATGCGAATGGCCGAGCAGGTTGACTGCGATACCGCTTGCAAAGTCGAGATAGCGGGTGCCGTCTTCGTCGATCAGATGACAATGTTCGCCGCGCACGGGGCGCACGCCGCAACGGGGATAGACGGGCATCAGGGGAGTGATCGACATAGGGCACCTGTAATTCACGAAATTCGAAAACGAGAAATGGCGGCCCCTTTAGGGACCGCCACTTCGCGCCGTTTAGATTGTCGCCTTGCGCCGGTCAAACACCGGCCTGGGGCTCGTATCAGCCTTGAACGGGCACAAGGTTGACCGCCGAGTGCTTGCCTCGTCGATCGACCTCGAGGTCGAATTCATAGCGTTCACCTTCGTTGATACCGGCAAGGCCGGACCGTTCGACGGCGCTGATGTGAACGAATGCGTCCGGCTGGCCATCATCGCGTACGAGGAAGCCGAAGCCCTTCATAGAATTGAAGAACTTGACCGTGCCGACAGCCTTTTCGCCAGTCAGTTCGCGCTGCGGTGCGGCGCTGCGCTGCTCGACTTCGATAACATCGCCAACGACCTGCAGGTCCTGTGCCGACACCTTCCCGCCGCGATCGACGAGATTGAATTCTAGGCCCTGGCCTTCTGCCAGACCTTCAAGGCCGGCACGTTCGACAGCACTGATGTGGACGAAGATGTCTTCGCCGCCGCCATCTTGCTGGATGAAGCCGAAACCCTTCTGTGCGTTGAAGAACTTTACGACGCCCTTGCCGGTACCAACAACTTGAGCTGGCATGCGGTTGAAACCGCCGCCACCACCGCCGCCGCCGCCCGGGCCACCACGACCGCGACCGCCGCCACCGCCGAAGCGATCGCCGCCACCACCGCCGCCATAACGGTCACCACCGCCGAATCCGCGATCGTCATTACGCGGACCTCCGAAGCGGTCGCCACCCGATGGCGCGGGAGGATTGTATCCGTCCATGCCGCCACCGAAGGGATCGAAGCCGTCTTCGCCGAAACCGTCGCGTTTGTCTCGACCCCGGCGGCGCCCTCTATCGTAACCCATAATCTACGTCGTACCTTGTTCCATCGCCCTGGCATTCCTTGCGACGGTACTACGGACGACAGCCATACCGTGCGCGGTTGGTTCGCCGGTGAATGCCGGACCCCCACCCTTCTCAGCTTTTACGCATAGCTCACAAATGCGAGCGATGCGAACGATTTAACACAACTGCGCGCAATGGGGCGAAATTGTGACATTTTCGCATAATTCCAGAGGTTGTCGCCCATGCGAAAGTTAGGCATTGCGACGTCATGACCGACAGCAACTTCCGACAATTGTCAGACCGATTCTTTGCCAGCCCGCAGATCGGTGTCGCCGACATCGATTCTGCCAGAGAACTTGGCATTACCCTGATCGTCAACAATCGACCGGAAGACGAATCGAGCGACCAGACGCCCGGGGCGGAGATCGAGGCTGCAGCGAAGGCGGCCGGCATCGGATATCTGGCGATCCCGGTGACACATGCCGGTTTCAGCGTGCCGCAGGTCGAGGCGCTCGCTGCCGCAATCGAAAACGACGATGGCAAGATCCTGGGCTATTGCCGCAGCGGAACCCGGTCCACGCTACTTTGGGCGCTTGCGCGGGCCAGCATGGGTGATGATCCGTCGAGCATCTCGGACGCTGCCGAATTGGCTGGTTACGACACGTCCCCGGTGCGCCCGGCCATGGACATGCTGGCAGCGCACAACCGCGACTGATCAGTTCCGATAATCGAGTGGCGGCTCCCGGTCGCCGAGCAGCGACTGATAGACGTAATCCGGGCCGCGCGAGGCATCGAATTCGGCCCGCGCCGCAGCGCGCAATTTCGGGTTCGTAAACAGCTCCACCGCCATCAGCGTCATGGTCTTGGCCGCGACCTGCGCACCCTTGAAGCCGATCGAATTGCCGCTAGCCGCGACCGCCTGCCAGCTGTGCGCGCTGGTGCCCGGAATCCATGTCGCCGCCCTCAGGCCGACGGTCGGTGTCGCCCAGGAAACGTCGCCGACATCGGTCGAGCCATATCCCAGCCGCTTGTCATAGGGTTCAATCTGCGCAGCCGATTCGATCGGCTTGGCAGCATCGCCCAGCGTCTTGGAAATTTCCCTCGCCCACGCAGCTTCTTCGGCCGTGTATTCGACGCCGCCCACCTCCCGCAGTTTGGCATCCATCACCCGGGCGAGCGTTTCATTGACGAGCAATGCATTATTGCCGTGGATGACTTCCCACTCGACCTCGGTCCCGGTGCCGAGCGCCGCTCCGCGAGCGGCATCTTCCAGCCTGGTCCAGATATCCTGCACGCCCTTGGGGTCGGGATGGCGCACGTAATAGAATACCTCGGCGAAATCGGGCACGACATTGGGCGCCTCGCCCCCTGAAGTGATGACGTAATGCATGCGTGCCGATTGCGGCATGTGTTCATGCATCATGTTCGCCATCATGTTCATTGCCTCGACTCCGTCGAGCGCCGACCGACCGCGCTCGGGCGCACCGGCGGCATGCGCCGAAATCCCCTTGAAGCGGAACTTCGCCGACCGATTGGCCAGCGTCGTGCGGGCCGCTGCGCTGTTCGAATCGTCGGCGTGCCAGTGGATGGCGATGTCGACGTCGTCGAACAATCCTGCGCGCGTCATGTAAACCTTGCCCGACCCACCTTCTTCGGCAGGTGTGCCATACAGCCGGATGCGGCCCGGAGTGCCCGTCTTTTCCAGCCAGCGCCTGACCGCGATGGCCGCAGTCAGCGAACCCGCCCCGAACAGGTTATGGCCGCAGGCTTGGCCCGCCAGCTTGCCTGCCACCGGATCGCGGCTGGCGGAGCGCGACTGGTTGATCCCGGGAAGCGCATCATATTCGGCGAGGATGGCGATGACCGGCCCGCCGTCGCCCCATTCTGCGATGAAGGCAGTGGGAATGCCCGCGACCCCGCTCTTGATCGAGAACCCTTCGCTCGCAAGCTCTTCTTTCAGGAGCGAGCTCGACCGGGTTTCGAGGTAACCGAGTTCGGCCCAGTCCCACAGCTGGGTAGCGACGCGTTCGGTGCGGCCGGCTTGCGCTTCCACCTCGGCGACGGGATCGGCCGTCTGGGCGCTCGCCTGGAAGCCCGTGGCGAGAACGGCGAGCGCCGTTGCGGTGAAGAATCGCGTCATTCCAGATGTCCCCCTTTTGACCGGCAGCTTGCCGCAAAGCGCGCCCCGTGCCAATCGGTATGGCTATGGAATTCCCGCCCGCCCTTATCCAGTTTCTCGGCTCGCTCGTCGCCATTCTCGCGCTTGCGGGGATTGCGTGGTGGCTGAAGCTCGGCCCCGAGCCGCGACTGGAGGACGAAGCGGATGCCCGCGCCGCCGCCGATGAAGCGGTGAGCGGTTTCGATCCGGTCGCTATTGCCCTCGACAGCGAAGGACGCGGCGCGCTGCTGCGCGATAACGCCGGGCGAATCCTGCTGCTGCGACCACACGGCACGCACTTTGCCGGGCGCCTGCTAACGCCGCAGGCGAGCGCGTATGTGGAAGGCGATGCGCTGGTGATCGACACGGCTGAAAAGCGATATGGATCGGCACGGCTCGACCTGGGTGATAATGCTTCAGCTTGGGTGCAGGCGCTCGACGAGATAAAGAGGGCCGGTCATGCCTGATTTCTCGCCCACCGAATATGCCGTACCCGGCTTCGTCGCACTGGTCCTGATCGAAATGATCTGGGCCTGGCGCACGCGGCGCGACGCCTATGAGCCCAAGGATACGCTGACCAGTCTCGCGTTCGGCCTCGGCAGCACGGTTGCCGGGCTGATTTCCGGCGGCGTCTTTCTCGCGCTGTTCCTGTGGGTCTGGCAGTTTCGCCTGTTCGAGATTCCGTGGAGCTGGTGGGCATTCGCACTGTGCTTCGTGCTCGACGATCTCGCCTATTACTGGATCCACCGGTTCGGCCACCGCGTGCGCTGGTTCTGGGCGAGCCACGTCAACCACCACTCGAGCCAGCACTACAACCTGAGCACGGCATTGAGGCAGACCTGGACGGGCTTCCTTACCCTGGGATTTGCCTTCAAACTGCCGCTGGTCCTGCTCGGCTTCCATCCGGTGATGATCGCGATCTGCGGCGGCTTCAACCTGATCTACCAGTTCTGGATCCACACCGAAGCGATCGGCCGGATGCCGCGATGGTTCGAAGCCGTGATGAACACGCCGAGCCACCACCGTGTTCACCATGCGACCAATCCGCGTTATCTCGACCGCAACTATGCCGGTGTCTTCATCGTCTGGGACAGGATGTTCGGCACTTTCGAGCCCGAAAGCGACGAGGAAAAGATCCGCTATGGCATCGTGAAACAGCTTGGCAGCTTCAACCTGCTGTGGGCGGTGTTCCACGAATGGATCGGCATTGCGCAGGACATGTGGCGCGCGCCGTGGAAGCACAAGCTGTCCTATCTGCTGCGCGAGCCCGGCTGGACGCATGACGGCAGCCGCGAGACTTCCGACCAGATTCGCGAGAATTGGTTGCAGAGGAAAAGCGCTGCGGAAAACTCCGTTGCAACCGGAAACCCAGTTGCGAGACACGGCGAGGCCGCCTAACCTCTCCCGCACAAGGAGAGGACATGGACAGTTTCGATTACGTCGTGATTGGCGGCGGCAGTGCAGGTAGTGCGGTTTCCGGGCGCTTGGCCGAAGATGGCAGGCGCACGGTTTGCCTGCTCGAGGCGGGCGGCACCAACGACAATTTCCTGATCAAGACGCCGGGCTTCATGCCCTTCATCCGGAACAGTTCGAATTACAAATACGATACCGTCCCGCAGAAAGGGCTGAACGGCCGCATCGGATACCAGCCGCGCGGACGCGGTCTGGGCGGATCGTCCGCCATCAACGCGATGGTCTATATCCGCGGCAATGCGTGGGATTACGACAATTGGGCGGCGCTGGGCTGCGATGGCTGGGCCTATGACGATGTCCTGCCCTATTTCAAGAAGGCCGAAGACAACGTCCGCGGCGGTAATGACTATCACGGGTCGGGCGGCCCATTGCGCGTGTCCGACCAGGGCTCGCCCAACCCCACGAGCCGCGCCTTCGTCGAAAGCGCAGCTTCGCTCCAGCTTCCCACGACGACCGATTTCAACGGCGAGAAGCAGTCGGGCTTCGGCCTCTACCAGGTGACCCAGAAGGACGGTGAGCGCTGGTCTGCCGCGCGTGCCTATGTCGAACCGCTGCGCGGCAAGTCGAACTTCGATATCCGTACAGGCTCCTTGGTAGAGCGGCTGGTGATCGAGGACGGGCGCGTCACCGGTGTTGCGATCAGGCGCGGCAACAAGGCGGAGATCGTCCATGCCCGCCACGGCGTGATCCTATCAGCTGGGGCCTTCAATTCTCCGCAGATCCTCATGCTCTCGGGCATCGGGCCGGGCGCACACCTGCAGGAACAGGGCATTGCAGTCACGCTCGACAAGCCTGCCGTCGGCAGCGACCTTCAGGACCACATCGATTACGTTTCCGGTTGGGAGACGAAATCGCGCGAGCCGTTCGGCAACAGCCTCGAGGGGACGCTGCGCATGGTCAAGGCGATCATCGAACACCGGCGCAAGCGCACCGGGATCATGACCACCTGTTTCGCCGAAGCGGGCGGTTTCTGGACCGTCATGCCCGATGCCCCCGCCCCTGATGTACAGTGGCACTTCGTCCCCGCCGTGCTCGAGGATCACGGGAGAGAGAACGTGGGCGGTCACGGATTTTCGCTCCATGCCTGCGTACTGAGGCCCGAAAGCCGAGGCACCGTCAGGCTGAACAGCGCCAATCCGGCAGATGCCCCCCGCATCGACCCCAACTTCCTCGACGACGAGCGCGACATGGCGGTCCTGCGCGGCGGTGTGCGTCTGTCGCACCGCATCGCAGAGGCCCCGCCGCTGTCGGATTACGATCCGCAGGACCGTCACCCCGTCGACATCAACGACGATGCCGCCCTCGACGAATTGATCCGCAACCGTGCCGACACCGTCTATCACCCGGTCGGCACCTGCCGCATGGGCGGGGACGACGACAGCGTGGTCGACAACACGCTGAAGGCGCGCGGTGTCGACGGACTATGGATTGCCGACGCATCGATCATGCCGCGGCTCGTCAGCGGAAACACCAATGCGCCGAGCATCATGATCGGCGAACGCTGCGCCGACTTCGTCAAGGCGGAAGCCTCTGGGTAAGCTCAAGGACTGGGCAGGCGCTCTCAAGCGCGATGTGGTGGCGCTCTGGATCGCTTCCGGCGACAAGCGCACACCCATCGCTGCAAGGGCACTCGCCCTCCTCGTGGCAGGCTATGCGCTAAGCCCGATCGACCTGATACCGGACTTCATCCCGGTCCTCGGCCTGTTGGACGATGTCATCCTGCTGCCTCTCGGCATCTGGCTGGTCCTTAGGATGATCCCGCCGGCGCTTATGGCGGAATTTCGCGTGCAAGCCGAACAGGTGAAGGTGAGGCCCCGTGTCCTGGCCGGAGCAGCGCTAGTCATTGTCGTGTGGCTGGCGGTGCTCTCATGGATTGCCGCTTCGCTCTGGCGGGCCGACTGACCTAGTCGAGCCGTTTCCACATGGTCGAAAGCGGCACAGGCACGGGCCCGTTCTCGTCGAACCAGTCGCTCTCGACCTCGTATCCGCAGGCGCGGTAGAGCGGCCTTCCCGACATCGTCGCTGCCATTTCGATTGCGGCGAAGCCTTCGTTTCTCGCGGCGTTTTCGGCCGTTTCGAGGATCAGCCTGCCGATGCCTTTACGGGCGTGATCGGGGTGGGTGTACATGGCCCTGATGCGTGCACGTTCGGTCCCCGGATCCAGCGTGCGCGGATCGCGGCCCGCCGAATGGTTGCCGCCATACAGGGTCGCGCGGCGCGACCACCCGCCGCAACCGACGAGTTCGCCCTGCTCCACGACGCAAAAATAGGTCCCGTCTTCGATCAACTGCAGATCGAGGCCCATGCCGGCGCGCGAGGCTTCGATCTGTTCGGGAGTTAGAAAACCCTTTTGCAATTCGGCGATGGCCCGATCCATCAGCGCGGCAATGGTATCGGCATCGTCGCGGGTCGCGAGCCGGATCGTCAGAGTCATGCTGAAATTCCTTGGGCCAAGAGAAAGGGGGCGACCTTGCGGCCGCCCCCTCGCTTTACCTCAGGCTGTTTCCGATCAGAACTGGAAACGACCGCGGATGTAGTAGGTGCCGCCGCTGAAACCGAACGGCGACGTCACTGCATATTCCGCACCGGCGATACCGGCATAGGGGTTACGCTCCGGATAGGTGTCGAGCAGGTTCTGCGCACCCACGGCAAGCTCGAAACCGTCGAACAGCTCGTAACCGAGTTCTGCATCGAGGGTCACACGTGCACCGGCGTCGATCGGCAGCGTGCCGTCGTCGAGGTGCGCTTCGTAGAAGCTGCCGAAGTAGTTCGCGCGCAGCATGCCGCGGAAGCGGCCCTGGTCGTGCGTCAGGTTGAGGAAGCCCTTCCACTGCGGGAGGTTTTCTTCAAGCTGGCGGATGCGAGTATCCGAAATGGTGGAGTCCGCATTCAACACCTTGGTGTGCGTGTAGTTCACCGCCAGCGTGGCGCGCGTGGTGCCACCCGGGATCGGATAGAGACGTGCATTCGCCACGAAGTCGACGCCCTGCGTGCGGGTGTCGAACGCGTTGTTGAAGAATGCGAATGCGGTCAGGTCTTCGAAACCGGTGAAGTCGTTGCGATCGATGACGCCGGCACCGTCAAGCGCGACCAGCAGGTCGGCCGTACGCGGCAGCGGGTCGTTGATCAGGTCTGCAGGGCAGGCCGTTGCAACGCTTTCACGATCGGCCAGGTAGCACAGGGCTGCCGGGAAGCTGATCGTCGACGAACGCGAAATACGATCCTTCAGCTTGATGTTGAAGTAGTCGAGCGTGAAGGTGATGTCGCCAAAGTCGCCAGCGAGACCGACGGTGAAGCTGTCGGACTTTTCGGGCCCAAGCGTCGGACGGGCAAGACCGAGACCGCCATTGGCAGTGTCGGAAATGTAGTCGGACACGATGAGACCGGCAGGGCTGAAGAGCGGGAAGGTGCCTTCATCCTGCAGCTGGCCACCGGAGAACTGCGTCGTCACGTTGATGACGTTCGCCTGGCCGGCGGTCGGTACGTGGAAGCCGGTCGAATAGGTACCGCGCACGCGCAGTGCATCCGAGAGGCGATAGAGCGCGCCCAGCTTCCAGGTCGTCGTGTTGCCGAAGCTCTTGGTGTCTTCGTAACGGACGGCACCCTGCAGGGTCAGCGCGTCGATCAGGTCGGCTTCGATATCGAGATAGACCGCCTTGTTGTCTTCGGTGCTGGACCCGGCAGCATTGTCGCTGAAACCGCCGAAGCCGTTCGAACTGGTCGAGAAACCCTGACCGGTCGGATAGGCTGCCGTCGGCTGCGCAAGCGGGCCGAGAGCGAACGAAGCCGCATCGCCAGCCTGGATGGTGAAGGTTTCCTCGCGGTATTCCGCACCGGCTGCGACATAGACGCTGCCAGCGCCGACAGGGATTTCATAACCGAGGTCGAGGTTAACCAGCTGTTCTTCCTGCTGGTAACCGCCCGGCTTGAACTCGTTCGGCGTATTCGGGCCGAGCGAAGCGTTGACCGTGTTGCGGATCACGAAGTCGACTTCGTTCCGGCCGTAGCGATAGCTGACGTCGAAATCGAGGCCGCCGAACAGTTGCCCGCGCAGGCCGCCTGCAACCGATACGTCTTCGAGGCTACCGCCGAAGCGCGGAGTGAAGCCGCCCGGGAACATCTCGACGAAGGAGAAGCAGTTGGGATCGGCCGAAACTGCCGCCAGGATGGTCGGATCGGGGATCAGGCCGCCCTGCGTCAGCGGAATACCGGCAACACAGTCGCCAGAGCTGTTGATCGACAGGTCGCCGACCAGGACCGAAGGAACGGCATTGGATGCGCTCGAAGCAAAGCCGGTGGTCGGATCGACCATCGGACCTGCATAGACGCCGCCGCGATTGGTCGGGTTACGGAAGAAGAAGCCGCCGTCCACATTGCGCGAGGCATAGTTGCCGAATGCATAGAGGTGGAGGTTGTCGGTAAGATCGAGGCCCGAATTGATGAACAGCTTGAAGTCGTCATTGACGTTGGGCTGACCCCAGATCTGGGCGGGATCGGCCACTGCCGTATTGCCTGCCGCGATCAGGGCGGCTGCGTCGTCGCGCTGTACCGAACGGCTGGTCGCATCGGATTCGCCATATTCGGCGCTGATGTTGATGAAACCCAGCTCGGTAAACCCGAGACCGATGTTGGCGCCGATCTGGTAGTTGTCGCCGTCACCTTCATAGGTGGAGCCCCACTTGCCGGTGAGCGTGCCGCCTTCGCGGTCATCTTTGATCAGGAAGTTCATCACGCCTGCGATGGCGTCCGAACCATATTGCGACGATGCACCGTCACGCAGCACTTCGAGCTGCTTGATAGCGATGGTCGGGATGGTCGAGATATCCGGACCCTGCGAGCCGTCGGCGATGCCCCCGCCGAGGAAGGTGATGACCGATGCGCGATGCATGCGCTTGCCGTTGACGAGGACCAGCGTGTTGTCCGGCGAAAGCCCGCGAAGGTTTGCGGGGCGGACCAGGGTCGCGGCGTCAGAAATCGGCTGGGTGTTGACGTTGAACGAGGGGACGGCGACGCGGAGCAGGTTACCCATGTCCGTGTCTGCATTGGCAGCCAGTTCTGCGCCGGTGACGATATCGACCGGGGCGACGGTGTCCGCTGCCGAACGGTCGGCCTGGCGGGTACCGGTAACGATGATGGCAGGTGCGTCCATGGGATCGACGGCCGATTCATCGGTCACGTCCTGCGCCATGGCTGGTGTTGCAGTGGCAACTACGGCGGCGCTCGAAAGCAGCGCGAGCCGGGTGGCCGAAGCGCGATTAAACATCAATTTCATAGGTTGTTCCTCCTCGTCCTAGAAATTGGGAATAATCTGACGTCCCAAGGGGTAATCGAGCAAGTCCGTTTCGTTTGATACCGGATCAAACCGGTAACACTGTCACCAGAATGCAACATACAAAAAAAGGGGCCGGAGCGGCTGGCTCCGGCCCTCTAGTCTTGGTGTTCGCAGGAGGAACACTGTCAGGCGGGACGAGTGGGAGGAGAGAGTTACCCGTCCCGCCAAACTGTTGGATCAGTTGTAGGCGCGCTCCCCGTGCTCGGCGATGTCGAGGCCGTTGACCTCGTCTTCTTCCGAGACACGCAGACCGGTCACAACCTTGGCAATCATACCGGCGATGAAGGTGCCGACCGCTGCCCAGACGATGGTGATAACCACGCCTTCGAGCTGGATCAGGACCTGTGCCAGTGTGCCGGTCGAACCGTCGCCGGGGCCGCCGATGAACGGCTGGACCACGATGCCGGTGCCGATAGCGCCGACGATACCGCCGATGCCGTGGATGCCGAAAGCGTCGAGGCTGTCGTCGTATCCGAACTTGCTCTTCACCTTGGCGACGAAGAAGTAGCAGACGACCGAGGCAACCATGCCGAGCAGGATCGCACCGAACGGTCCGCTGTTACCAGCTGCCGGAGTGACGGCGACGAGGCCGGCAATCACGCCCGAACAGAAGCCCAGTGCGCTGCCCTTGTGGCCGGCGAGACGCTCGACAACCATCCAGGTGAGTGCACCAGCTGCAGTGGCGACGAAGGTGTTGATCATGGCAAGGCCTGCGACGCCGTCGGCTTCGAGTTCCGAACCGGCGTTGAAGCCGAACCAGCCCACCCACAGCAGGCCGGTGCCGACCATGGTCATCGTCAGGCTGTGCGGCGGCATCGGTTCTGCCGGATAGCCGCGGCGCTTGCCGAGCATGTAGGCAAGGACGAGACCAGACACACCGGCGTTGATGTGCACCACGGTGCCGCCAGCGAAGTCGAGTGCGCCTGCATCGAGCAGCAGGCCGCCCGTGCCCCAGACCATGTGGGCGATCGGGAAATAGACGATCGTCAGCCAGATCGGCACGAACACCATGACGGCGCTGAACTTCATGCGCTCTGCCGTTGCACCCAAGATCAGGGCTGCCGTGATCGCGGCGAAGGTCATCTGGAAACTGATGAAGACATATTCGCTGATGACTTCATCACTGAAAGTTGCCGCCGTGGTGTCCGGCGTTACCTGGCCAAGGAACAGGTTGCCCCAGGCGAAGAACTGGTTGCCTTCGGGTCCGAATGCGGTCGAGTAACCCCAGATCACCCAGACCAGCATTGCGAGAGCGGCGGTGGCGCCGATCTGGGTCATGGTCGAAAGCATGTTCTTCGAACGGGTAAGTCCGCCGTAGAAAAGTGCGAGACCCGGAAGGATCATCAGGAGTACCAGTACGGTGGAAGTCATCATCCAGGCGTTGTTGCCCGGGTTCGCGACGGCAGGCGCGGCTTCGACAGCCTCTTGCGCCATCGCGGCGGTTGCGACGAGCATCGAAGCGCCAAGCGCCCCTACGCCGCGAGCAAATGTGCGGATCATTGTTTTACCCCTCATTAGAGCGCGGTGTCGCCGGATTCGCCGGTGCGAATGCGGGTGGCACTGGCAAGATCGAGTACGAAGATCTTGCCGTCGCCGATGGCGTCGGTGCTGGCGGTTTGCTGGATCGTCTCGACCACTTGCGCGGCGATGTCGTCGCTGGCCGCGATCTCGAGCTTCACCTTGGGAAGCATGTTGGTCGAATACTCGGCCCCGCGATAGATTTCGGTCTGCCCCTTCTGACGGCCGAAACCCTTGACTTCGGAAACCGTCATGCCGGCTACCCCGATGCCGCCCAGCGCTTCGCGAACCTCGTCGAGCTTGAACGGTTTGATGATGGCGATGATGAACTTCATCCCTGCCCCTTTCTCTTGGCCGGGCCCTCCCCGGCTCAAACCAAGCAGCAAAAGGCGTGCCAAAATGCGTTTCCGCGCAATTTCAGGCGCGCAGAGGCACGCGCGGTAACCCGATCGTAATAGGTGTGCCTATATTTTAGGCGAGTGTTTATTTTTTGGGCAGTTTGAGCGTCGTCCAGATCGGAAGATGATCGGATGCCTGCGCTGCAAGTGCGCTGTGATGCACCCCGCCGTCGATCACTCGACAACTGTCGGACACGACGATCCGGTCGAGCCGGGCAATCGGGCGGCGCGCGGGATAGCTCGCTCCGGGTGCCAGCATCTGCCAGCCCTTGGCAAACTCTCCCATCGCCCCGCTGCGCAGGCCCCACTGGTTGAAATCGCCCATCAGCACGGTTGCGCGCTGGTCGTCGTGTTTTTCCAGATGGCTCAGGATGGATCGGATCTGGTCGCGGCGGCGAAAGCCGGACAGATCGAGATGCATGCCAATGACGCGGAGGCGGCACCCGTCGAGCACCAGTTCGGCCATGGCTGCGCCGCGCGGCTCCAGCGTGGGCAGTTCCAGCGCGCCGGCCGCCACCCATTGCATCGAGCGGCGGACGAGGAGGGCATTGCCATGCCAGCCGATGCTCTGGCGGCGCTTCGCAACGGGAACGGGCTCCCACGGCGTATCGTCGAGCAGGGCGCGCGGCAGGACGCTGACACGCTGGCCGAAGCGCATGTCCGCTTCCTGCAGGGCGATGACATCGGCATCGAGTTCACGCAGCACCGTAATGATGCGGTCGGGATCCTGGCGCCGGTCTATGCCGACCGCCTTGTGGATATTGTAGCTGGCGAATTTGAGCTGCACTGAGTGCAATCAACGTCGTTATTCGGCGATCGTGCCCGGATCGCCCGCAATATAGCGGTCGGTGGCGCGTGTCGGCAGGCCGTCGATGCTGGCGATGCGGGTCGCCATCTTGGCTTCCCACTCGGCAGGATCGGCCTGGGCATGCAGCTTCGTCAGCGTGTCGCGCTCGCGCTCGAATTCCATGAAGGGAACGCCATAGCCGCAGCTGGTCTGCACGGTTTCGACATCGATCACGAAGATCTGGCGGGTGCCGGGCAGGAGCGTGAAATTGGCGGCAAGCCTGTCCCAGCCATCGTCCTGCGGCAGCACCGGGACGCCGCGGCCATAGATGCGCAGGATCAGCGCAGGCTGTTCGAAATTGCAGAACATCACCGTGATCCGGCCGTCGGCCGCCAAGTGGGCATGGGTCTCGTTCCCTGAACCGCCGAGATCGAGATAGGCGACCCGCTTGGGCGACAGGACACGAAACGCGTCATAGCCCTTGGGGCTCACATTCACGCGCCCCATCGGCGCTGCGGTCGCGACGAAGAACACAGGCTGCTTCTCGATCATCGCGACATGCTTGTCGCCGAGTGCGTCGAAAAATTCAGCCATCAGAGAAAATCCCCCAGCACCTTCATGAAACGGTCGAACTGATCGTGGTGGAGCCAGTGCCCGGCGTTCTCGAACTCGATCACCTCGGCATTGCCGAAATGTTCGATCCGGCCATCCTTCTCAGGATTGGAGGCCCAGCTGTCGGCGCCGTAGAGCAGCAGCGTCGGCGCGGTGATCGCGGCCCATGTCTGCTGCAGGAATTCGTCTGCCACATCCTCGACCGCCCAGACGTTGAGGTGGGGATCGAACTTCCAGCTGTAGGTGCCGTCCTCGTTCCGGTTCACGCCGTGGAGCGTCAGGTGCCGCGCCTGTTCTTCGGTGAGATAGGAATTTTCCTCGATCATGCGGGCGAACGCCGCCTCGATCGTTTCATACTTGCGCGGGCTGCGACCCGAAGCGGCGCGCTTCTTGGCGATCCACTCGTTGAGACGCGCGGGATAGGGCGTCTCGCGCATTTCTTCCTGTCGCTTGGGGCTCGGCCCCAGGCCCTCGATCGCGACGATCTTCTTGACCATGTCCGGGAAGGTCCCGGCATAACGCAGCGAGACATTGCCGCCCATCGAATGGCTGACGATGGTGACCGGGCCGACACCCAGCTGGTGGATCAGCTGGGCAAGGTCATAGACCATGTCATTGCTCGAATAATTGCCGTCCGAGACCCAGTCGCTGTCGCCATGGCCGCGGTGATCCATCGCCACGACATGCCAGTCCTGGCAAAGCTTTTCGGCCACCCAGTCCCAGCTGCGGGCATGATCACGCCCGCCATGGACCAGCACCAGCGGCGGCTTTCCGCGGTTGCCCCAATCGAGGTAATGCAGCCTCAGCCGCTGCGAGATGAATGTTTGCGAGGTAGGGCCAGCTAGCGTCATGGTGCTTCCATGCCGCGAACGCGCCCCGCTCGCAAGATCACCTTTCCTTGGTGGCCGAGAAGGTCAGCTCGGGATTTTTCTCGACCTGGTAATTCACGTCCCACGGGCTCTTGGCCATGAAGACGAGATCGCCGTCGCGGTCGCGCGCCAGGTTGGAGCGGTTGAAGTCCTCGAAGTTCTTCAGTGCCGCTTCTGTTCCTTTCAGCCACCGTGCGGTCGCAAACGGCGATGCCTCCAGATGTGCGCCGACCTTGTATTCCGCCTCCAGCCTCGAAACGAGAACGTCGAGCTGCAGCTGGCCCACGACGCCGACGATCCACTGCGCGCCGATTTCGGGATAGAAGACCTGGATCACGCCTTCTTCAGAAAGGTCGTCGAGCGCCTTCCTCAATTGCTTGGTCTTGGTCGGATCCTTCAAAATAACGCGGCGCAGGATTTCCGGTGCGAAGTTGGGCAGGCCGGTAAAGCGCAGGTCGTTCTTCTCGCTCAGCGTATCGCCGACGCGCAAGGTGCCGTGGTTCGGGATGCCGATGATGTCGCCGGCCTCTGCCGTGTCCGCAATCTCGCGGTCCTGCGCGAAAAACAGGATCGGCGAGTGGATGGCGATCGGTTTACCGAGGCCCGAAGGCGTCAGCTTCATGCCGCGTTTGAAGGTGCCCGACACCTGCCGCATGAAAGCGATGCGGTCGCGGTGGTTCGGGTCCATGTTGGCCTGGACCTTGAAGATGAAGCCGGTCACTTCGTCGCGGTCGGGGCTGACCTGTTCCTCGCCCGCAGGCTGCGGCCGCGGCGGGGGCGCCCATTCGGCGATCGCAGTAATCAGTTCCTCGACCCCGAAGTTCTTCAGCGCAGATCCGAAGAACACCGGCGTCAGGTCGCCATGGCGATAGGCTTCGAGGTCGAATTCCGGATAGCCGATGCGCGCCAGCTCGATTTCCTCGGCGAGATCGTCGGGCAACTCGCCGAGCGGTTCGCGCTTGCCGAGATATTCCTTGCTGTCACCTTCGGGCACGGCGACCGTGTCGTCGGAGAAATCGAGAATGCCCTTGAACAGGCCGCCCATGCCGAGCGGCGCGCTCTGGGGGCTGACATCCAGCGCCAGCGCATCGGCAACCTCGTCCAGCACCTCAAAGATCGAACGCCCTTCGCGATCGACCTTGTTGACGAAGGTGATGATAGGGACGGAGCGCAGGCGGCAGACCTCGAACAGCTTGCGCGTCTGTGGCTCGATACCCTTTGCGGCGTCGATCACCATGATCGCGGAATCGACAGCCGTCAGCGTGCGATAGGTGTCTTCGGAAAAGTCTTCGTGACCCGGCGTGTCGAGCAGGTTGAAGGTGATGGTCTCGCCGCCGTTCAAGTCCGGGAACTTCTTCTCGAAGGTCATCACGCTCGACGTTACCGAAATGCCGCGCTGCTGCTCGATTTTCATCCAGTCCGACCGCGCACGCCGCGCCTGCCCGCGCGCCTTTACCTCGCCGGCAAGATGGATCGCGCCGCCCTGGAGCAGCAGCTTTTCGGTCAGCGTCGTCTTACCCGCGTCGGGGTGGGAGATAATCGCGAAAGTTCGGCGATTGGATTTCGTATTGGCCATCGGCGCGCCCTTACGGGGACTGGCCGTCAAAATCCAGCGTCAGCGCGCTATGCCGCGTTCCAGCAGGGCCATCGCGCGCCGCGCCACTTCCCCGGTCGAGAGCGCATCGTCCTGGACGCCAAAACGCAGGCCCAGAAACACGTTCATACCCATGATCGCCCACGCCTCGACCTCGCCCACGTCACGGGCGATCCCCTGGCCCTTCATTTCCTCGAGGCGGGCAGTAATGCGTTCTGCCGTGTTCGAGTAATGCGCCTGCCAGTCTTCCGGCGCGACGAATTCGGCCTCGTCGATGATCCGGTAGAGCTCTTTGTGCTGCCTGACGAAGTCGAGAAAGGCGTGCAATGCCGCCCCTTCACGTTCCAGCCCGGGCTCGAGGTTCGAAATCGCAGGCGATACGGCATCGCGCACACCGTCCGACATGTCGCTGACAAGCGCACGGAACAGTTCGTCCTTCGATTCGAAATAGGTGTAGAAACTGCCGAGGGCGACGCCGGCGCGCTGCGTGATCGAGACGATGGAGCTTTCGTGAAAGCCGCGTTCGCCGAATTCCTGAGCTGCCGCATCGAGGATCTTGCGACGCGTCTGACGGCCACGCGCAGTGCGCGGTTCGCGGCTCACCTCCTTCGTCACAGCTGGCATCTCGTCCTCCCCGGTTCACTTTCTAGGCATGCGCGCGAGGCCCATGCAAGCAAAACTTGAAAGTCGGTTCATATTTCAATATTGGCAGTCACAGAAGTTCAATGGGAGAGAATTCTGTGACCCTGTTTTCCAAGAAGAATGCGGCTGTCCTGCTTGCAGGCTCGGCCATGTCCTGCCTAGTCGCCATCCCCGCACATGCCCAGTCGGCAGACAATGCCGCCGCTGGTGAAGCCGAATTCCAGCCGACGAACGAAATCGTCGTCATCGCCCGAAAGCGCGAAGAGCGCCTGCTCGACGTTCCGATCGCAATCACCGCGCTCGGCCAGGAACAGCTAGACGATCTGGGTGCCAACGACCTTTCGGGCGTCCAGGGCGCTACCCCCAACGTCAATGTCGTCCAGGGGCGCGGTTCGGCCTCGAGCGCGAACTTCTTCATCCGCGGCATCGGCCAGCCGGATGCCCTGCAGACCTTCGACCCGGCAGTCGGCGTCTATATCGACGGTGTCTATCTCAGCCGCATCCAGGGCGCTTTGCTCAATCTCTATGATGTCGAGCGCGTCGAAGTGCTGCGCGGCCCGCAGGGCACGCTATATGGCAAGAACACCATCGGCGGCGCTGTGAACATCGTGTCGAAGAAACCCGATCTCGACTACATGACCGGCGAAGCGAGCTTCACCTATGGCAAGTATGACGAGACCATCGCCAAGGGCTATATCTCGGCCCCGATCGCACCCGGCAGCGTCGCGCTTTCGCTCGCCGGCCTTTACGACAACCGCGACGGTATCGTCACGGACCCGGCGACCGGCAAGAAGTACAACGACAGGAACAACCTGTCGTTTCGCGGCATCCTGCGCGCCCAGCCGAGCGATGCGGTCGAGGTCCTGCTTTCGGGCGACTACACGCGCCAGCGCAACAAGCTGACGCTGGGCTGCGCGACAACTGACCTGATCGGCTTCGACTACAACGCAACCTTCACTGGCCTTACTCCCTTCGTGATCGCGCCCAACAGCGACTGCGATAATTACGACTACGAGGCATCGACCAGCTTCACTGGGGACGAAGGCCAGAAGCTCGAGCATTGGGGCGTATCCGGAACCGTCAATGTCGAATTGAGCGACATGCTGACGCTCAGCTCGATCACAGCATATCGCAAGCTGACGCCTGACCTCTTCATCGACATCGATGCGACCGATACCGAAGTGGGCGACGTATTCGTCGGCGTGAACCAGAAGCAGTTCAGCCAGGAATTGCAGCTGAAGCTTGATGCCGACCGCCTCGCCGGTGTTTTCGGCCTCTACTACCTGAACGAGCAGATCACCTCGCAGCAGACCGCGTGGGCGGACAACTACCTGCGTTACATCGGCACACCGCTCGAATTCATCCGTACGATCGAGGACGACCAGGAACTCGATAGCTATGCAGCCTTCGGCCAGCTGACCTACGATTTCACCGACAAGTTCTCGATGACTGCCGGCCTTCGCTACACGCACGAGAAGAAGAGCTACTACCGCCACACGGACGCCCTGCTTTCGAGCGCGGTGTTCCAGACCGACATCCTCGCCAGCAGCTACACCTTCCCCGACGATCTGCCGGCGCCGTTCAACGACATCGACAGCGTGTCGTTCGATGCTTGGACCCCGATGGTTTCGGCAAGTTACAAGCCGACCGCGAACACGATGATCTACGCCTCGGCCAGCCGCGGCTTCAAGTCGGGTGGCTTCAACGGCCGCGTCAACGGCCTCGCCGATGTGACGCTGGAAGTGGATGGCGACACGGTGGTCGTACCTTACTTCGCACCGGAAAAGGTCTGGACCTACGAAGTCGGCGCCAAGGGTAGCTGGCTCGACGGACGCGTGAACGTGTCGGTCGCTGCCTTCCACTCCGACTACAAGGACTTCCAGGCCCGCGTAGGCGGCGGCAACACCGGTGTGACCGGAGGCAGCTTCCCTGTGCTCAACGCCGGCAAGCTGACCATCCAGGGCATCGAGGTCGAAGGTTCGGTGAAGCCTTCGACGCCGCTCACCATCATGGCATCGGTCGGCTATCTCAACGCCAAGTATGACGAGTTCACCGATGGCCGCCGCGCTCCTGCATTCAGCTGCAACCCGACCGGGAATGCAGTCACCTGCGAACCCGCCTTCGCACCGCCGCTGACGGCGCGTGTGGGCATGGATTACACCGTGCCGGTGGGCGACGATGCATCGCTGTCATTCGGCGGTGACATGCGCTTCGTCGACAAGCACTATCTCTCGGTCGACAACCGCGAAGGGCTGGAGGAAGACGGATACTACCTCGGCAACGTCTATGCAGAGATCGACTGGGGCGGATATTACCTGCGCGGCATGGTCAAGAATGTGACCAACTCGCTCTACAAGACCGACGGGCAGGAATTCAGCTCGGTCGGCAATATCCAGACGGTCTATTTCGGCGATCCGCGCACCTGGCAGGTCACCGCAGGCTTCCGCTTCTAGGAAAGCGAAGTCAGGACAAAAAAGGGGCGAGGGAGCGCATTGCTCCCCCGCCCTTTTTCTTTGGCTATCGCTGGTTGCAGCCTTAGCCGCGCAAATCGGCACCAAGCTTCGCAGCCGACGACACGACCGCATCGGAGATCGCCTTGATCTCTGCATCCTTGTAGCTCTTGTCCTGCGGTTGCAGCGTCACTTCGAGAGCGATCGACTTCTTGCCTTCCGGCACGCCCTGCCCAGCGAACACGTCGAAAATGCGGGCATCGACGATGTTCGATTTATCAGCCCCGCGAACGGCCTTGAGCAATTCGCCCGCGGCGAGATCGGCATCGACCAGGAATGCGAAGTCGCGCGTTACGGCCTGCAGCGCCGGCGGCGAGTAGGCTGCCTGCGCAAAGCTTGCCGTACCCCGCTTGGGCGGAATGGCGTCGAGGAAAATCTCGACCGCAGCCACCGGGCCATCGACATCGAAGCTCGCAAGGGTCGAAGGGTGCAGCGTGCCGAAGCGCGCCAGCACGTTCTTCGGACCAAGGCGGAGCGTGCCCGACTGGCCGGGATGGAACTGCGCACCGGCCTCGCCCATCACCATCAGCTTGTCGACAGGGGCACCCGCCTCTGCGAGCAGCGCCTCGGCTTCGGCCTTGGCATCGAAGGCATCGAACCTGGTTGCCTTGCCACTGGCCCATGCGCGGGTCGACCTTTCGCCCGCGAGCAGGACGCCGAGCGTCAGTTTCTCGTCGCTTGCGCCGGACTTGCCGCGGAAATAGCGGCGACCGATCTCGAACAGGCGAAGGCTCGCCGCGCCGCGGTCCATGTTGCGCTTTGCCGCCGCCAGCAACCCGGGAAGCAGCGAGGGGCGCATGACCTTCATGTCCTCGCTGATCGGGTTGTCGAGCGCCCAGGGCGTGCTGCCCTCTTCGGCGAAATGGTCGGCGTCGGCCTGCGGCAGGAAGGACCAGGTGATCGCTTCGTTGAGGCCGCGAGCCGCTGCCGCACGGCGCAGGCGCCGTTCGAGCTTCTGCGCTGGTGTTGCAGTCGGTTTCGCCACGCCTTCGGCGCGCGGCAAGGCCACGCTGGCAACCTTGTCGAGACCGTGAATGCGCACGACTTCCTCGACCAGGTCGGCAGGCCCTTCGACATCGTGACGACGCAGCGGACACGTGACGTTCCAGTCATCCGATACGCCGAAATCGAGCGCTTCGAGGATGCGGCGCTGATCATCAGCGGTGATTTCCACACCGCCAAGGCGCGCAGTCAGTCCGGGATCGAAGGCGATCAATTTCGCTTCTGCCGGCGGCTGGCCGGCGCGCACGACCTCGCTCGCCTCGCCGCCGCAGGTGCGCTGGACCAGATCAGTCAGGATCGCCAGCCCATCATCGAGGAATGCCGGATCGACACCGCGTTCGAAACGCGTGCGTGCATCGGACGCCAAGCCGAGTTTGCGGCCGGTCACGCCGATGCGGGCAGGATCGAAATAGGCGATTTCGAGCAGGACGTCGGTCGTCGCCTCGGTCGCTCCGGAATGCTCGCCACCCATGATCCCGCCGACGTCGTGGACACCGGCATCGTCTGCAATTACGGTCATCGTGTCGTCGAGCGTGTAGGTCTTCTCGTTCAGCGCTTCGATCGTTTCGCCATTGCGTGCACGACGGGCAACGACTGCACCCTGGAGCTTGGCCAGGTCATAGACGTGAGCCGGGCGGCCGAAAGCGAGCATCAGGTAGTTGGTGCAATCGACGAGCGCGCTGATGGGGCGCTGTCCGGCCGCTATCAGGCGCTGCTGCATCCATTCTGGCGACGATCCGTTTTTGACGCCGCGAAGGACCCGTCCATAGAAGGCAGGACAGCCATCGGGATCTTCGGTGCGGATCTCTGCAGGGCAGCCGAAAGCCGCTTCGACCGAAGGGACATCCATCGGCTTGAGCGTTCCGACGCCTGCCGCGGCGAGGTCGCGTGCAATGCCATAGACACCCATGCAATCGGGGCGGTTGGGCGTGATCGCCACATCGAAAACCGGCGATGCGTTGTGGTAATCGGCGAAGCTCGTTCCGACCGGAGCATCTTCAGGCAGTTCAATGATGCCGTCATGCTCGTCGCCCAGTTCGAGTTCGCGGACCGAACACATCATGCCGTTCGATTCGACGCCGCGAATGGCGCTCTTGCGGAGTTCCATGCCGTTGGCGGGCACGACCGCGCCGGGCAGGCCCAGCACACCCTTCATTCCCGCGCGGGCATTGGGCGCGCCGCAGACGACTTGCAAGGGGTCGCCGTCGCCCGTGTCGACAGTGAGCACCTGCAGCTTGTCCGCGTCTGGGTGCGGTGCCGCCGTAAGGACCTTCGCGACACGGAAACCCTCGAGCCTTTCGGCAGGGTCTTCCAGGCCTTCGACTTCGAGGCCGATTGAATTGAGCGCAGCCGAAATCTCCGCCACCGACGCGTCGGTGTCGAGGAATTGCTTCAACCATTCGAGCGAGAACTTCATGCCCGTGCTCCTACGCCTGCGGAGAGGGTCGGCTGGTCGAACGGACTGAAGCCATAATGCTGAAGCCAGCGCACGTCGCCGTCGAAGAAGGCGCGCAGATCGTCCATCCCGTATTTGAGCATGGCAAGCCGGTCGACGCCGACGCCGAAGGCAAAGCCTTGCCATTCGTCAGGGTCGAGGCCCGCGAATTCGATCACCCGGCGGTTGACCATGCCGCTGCCGAGCAATTCCATCCAGCCGTGACCCGGTGCATCGCCATCGCCGCCGAGGACGCGGCGCCCGTCGACCACTTCGAAACCGACATCGATTTCGACCGAAGGTTCGGTGAAGGGGAAGTACGACGGTCGCAGGCGCAGCACGATATCGTCGCGCTCGAAGAATGCCTTGAGGAAGGTTTCCAGCGTCCACTTCAGGTGGCCGAGGTGGATGCCCTTGTCGATCACCAGTCCTTCGACCTGGTGGAACATCGGGGTATGTGTCGCGTCGCTGTCGGATCGATAGACTCGGCCCGGCGCAATGATGCGGATCGGCGCGCCCTGTTCGACCATGCTGCGGATCTGGACGGGAGACGTATGCGTGCGCAGCAGCATGCTACGCCCTTCTCCATCCTTGTCCGGGAAATAGAAGGTGTCGTGCATTGCGCGTGCCGGATGGCTTTCATCCATGTTGAGCGCGGTGAAGTTATGCCAGTCGTCTTCGATCTCCGGACCGGTAGCTACTGCAAAGCCCAGGTCGACGAAGATTTCGGCCAGCTCGTCCATCACCTGGCTGACAGGATGGACCGTGCCGCTCGGCTGCTGAGGCGCAGGCAATGTCAGATCGACGGTCTCGTTGGCGAGCTGAGCTTCGAGCTCTGCACTCTCGAGCGCGGATTTCTTGGCCATGAGCGCGTCCGAGATTTCGGCGCGGATCGCCTGGATCGCAGGCGCGGCCTGCTGGCGTTCGTCCGGGCTCATCTGGCCGAGCGTCTTCAGCGCGAGGCTGACCCAGCCCTTCTTGCCGAGCGCGGCGACGCGTTGTTCCTCGATAGCATCGAGTGTCTGCGCATTCGCAATTGCCGCCAGTGCGGCATCCTTTTGTGTCGTCAGTTCTGTCATTGCTTCTGGCTTCTTTACCGGAGGGCGACCCGCTAGCGGCAAATGGCCTCGAAGGCAAAGCGGCAATACCGCCTCGTCACGAATCGCCGCCTTCCAGTCAGGCAGAAATGGCAGGCTTCCCGCCCGCCGAAGGGTCATGCAAGCCCTGGACGGCCTCGCCCGCGATCGCCGCGCGCGCCTTTGCCGCCGCGGCAAGCAAGGGATGATCCTGCTTCGCATAGGCGCTCGGCGTCATGTCCATGAACCGTTTGAAGTCGCGGACGAAATGCGCCTGGTCGTGGTAATGGTAGTCCATCGCAGTCAACCATTTGAGCGAGGGATCGAGCATGAACTGCGCGAGGCTGCGCAGGAACCTCTGTCGGCGGATAAGCAGCTTGGGTGAAAAGCCGAAAGCGCGGCGCGACAACCGTTCGAGCGTCCTGATCTTCAGTCCCGTCGCCTCCGCCAGGTCGGCCACCGTCGTTACATCGGGATCGACCAGCGCGGCATTAAGCGCCGTTATCGATTCCACGTCGTTGACCGGGCGCTCAACCAGCGCAGCCATGTGGCGCTCGATGATGGCCAGCTCGTCCTCGAAGTCCCCGTTGGAAGCGCGCAGTTCATCCGCCAAAGGCCGGAAAACGGCAAAGGCAGGGTCGGTATCGGCATCGGCAACCCGGTCTGCATAATCACCGGCCGGGGCATCGATGAACTTGGCCCATCCCAGAGGGAGCAGGCCAATCCCCCAATTGCGGCCCGATCCCATGCGGAACCGCGTCGCCCGGCTCGTCGGCCCGGCTGCCACGAACGCCGGGGTCTGCTCCATCGGCGCACCGGCGATCGAATGCTGGCTCATCCCTTCGGGCAGAATGCGGATGTTACCCCATTCAGGATGGAGGTAATCCTCCTGCCAGCCGATCAGCGACGGCGCCTCTACTGTCGTGCAGTAATAGGTGGTGACGAACGGCTGCAGCTCACGCGAAGGCAAGGCGAATCGTATCTCGATCGAACCGGTCGATACCCCCACCCAATGCAACCCCTTGTTATTTTGAGAAAATCCGAAACGTCGGATCCTTACAAGTCGAAAGTTGCATTTCAGCCTAACTATCGGTGACTTACAAGTACTTGGGGGAAACAATCATGAAACTTAAATTGATGACGGCGGGTCTTGCGATGGCTGTCCTTGCAGCGCACGCGCCGGCCTCGGCGGCGAAGCAGGAAGCACCGGAACTGACGAAGTGCGAGGCCAGCCTCGGCACGATCGCGCTGGTCGAAGGAGACACGACGGGCTGGACAGAGTGGGGGCTAGGCAGTCCACGCGAACTCATCAATGCTCTCGCCATTGAATCCGGCTGCTTCACGCCCGTCAACGCTGCAAATGGCGAACCGGCACGCTTCCTCGTCACGGCGATTGCCGGTTCGCAGGAAGAAGTCGACAAAGGCATGGAAATGGCCAAGGCAGGCGCTACCGAAGCCCTCATCCGTAGCGGCGCTGCCGGATCCGTCCTCAGCAAGGTCCCGGTTGGCGGAGCGCTTCTCGGCGCTTTCGGCGGCTTCGGGGGCAAGAAGAAAACCGTCGCAGCCGGCCTGCGCGTCGTCAGCCCAACAAACGGCATGACCGTTGCCGCCGGCAGCGGCACCGTGAAGAAATCGAGCCTCAGCTTTTCCGGCTCGGGTGGCTGGGCGCAGACCGCAGCCAATGCATCGGGCTATCAGGGCAGCAAGAACGGTGAAATGCTGACCGAGGCCTTCGTCATCGCATTCAACCAGCTGATCGCTCAGCGGACGGTTCTGGAAAGCGCCCCGGCAGCATCAGGCGGGGCATCGGCAGCGGCGGTCGTTGCCGTCGATACCGTCATGCGCAGCAGCCCCGCTGCCACCGGCGCTGAGGTGCGTTCGCTCCGTGCGGGTACGGAGCTGTCGCCGACCGGCAAGCGCGAAGGGCTCTTCATCGAAGTCGCGGACAACTATGGCACGAAGGGCTGGGTGTCCGTCGAAGACATGGAATAGGACTTTTCCGGAAGTTCTCGCAGGCGGATCGGTGCATCATGCGCCGGTCCGCTTTTCGTATCAGCCTGGCTTGTCGAGCGTTTGGGCCGGAGAGCCCCAGATCTTGGCCCGCGCCCTGATGAAGGCCGACAGGACGGGATGGTCGAGAGCGGCATAGTCCGACGGGTTCATTGTCATGAATTCGTGAAACTCGCGCGTGAACTGCGCCTGGTCGTGATAATGGTCGTCCATCACTTCGGTCCATTTCTTCCCGTCGTGAAGAAGGAAGTCGGTGAGGCTGCGCATGAAACGTTGCCGCCGCATCAGCAGTTTCGGCGAGAACCCGAAGTAGCGGTGGCATAGCCGTTCGAGCGTCCGCACGCTCATCCCTGACAGATCGGCAAAATCGGCGACGCTGGTCAGCTTGCTGTCGACCATCGCCCGGTGGACGCGCACGATCTTGTCCTCGTCGCGGTTGGGCCGCATCGCAGCATTCATGAATTCGACGATGTAGTCGAATTGCTGCTGGTCGGGCACGCTATCGTCGCAGAGCACCTCCTGCATCGGAGCGAACTTCTTGAACGCTGGGTGCGCTGCCCCGTCGCATATGATGTTCACAACGTCGCTGGCATTGGTGTCGAGCAGCCGCGACCAGCCGAGCGGAAGTATCCCGATGCCCCACATGCGGCATGTGCCCAGCTCGAACCTGACCGGCAGCGTGCTGGGGCCGGTCGCCGTGAACCGCGCGTCGCGCAGCTCTGGCTTGCCGGGCACCTGGGAGACCGGAACGGAACCTGAAAAGAACCTGAGGTTCGCCCATTCCGGCTGCAGGTGGTCGTGGAGAACTCCGCCATCATCGACGTCGATTATGGCCTGGTAGAAGGACGTGAAGCAGCCGTCGAATTGCGCAGGTGGTGCGAAGAAGTTGCTGCGAACCTCATATCGTTTTGCCGCGCCCTGTGCTGACGCCTGATGCCCGGTCATACCCGACAGTAAGACACACTTGTCGAGAATTTACAAACGAGAAGGGCGCCGAAGCCGAAGCCCCGACGCCCTTCGCGAATTCGTATGGCGATCAGATCAGGCCGGAAGGGCCTTCTTCGCCTGTGCGATCACTGCCTTGAAGGCTGCGCCCTCGTTCATGGCGAGATCGGCCATCACCTTGCGGTCGAGTTCGATACCGGCGAGCTTCGCGCCGTGCATGAACTGCGAATAGGTCAGGCCTTCGGCGCGAACGGCAGCGTTGATGCGCTGGATCCACAGGGCGCGGAAGTTGCGCTTCTTAACCTTGCGGTCGCGATAGGCGTACTGGCCGGCCTTTTCGACGGCCTGGCGAGCGACGCGAATCGTGTTCTTGCGACGACCGCGATAGCCCTTGGCCTGTTCGAGCAGCCGCTTGTGCTTCTGGCGCGTGGTAACGCCGCGTTTAATGCGAGGCATATTCTATCTCCTGGAAACTTGCGGGCTCAGTCGAGGCCGTAGGGGGCCCACTTCTTCACGTGCTTCACGTCCGCTTCGGACAGCACGGAAGTTCCGCGGTTCTGGCGAATATACTTCGCATTGTGGCTGATCAGGCGGTGGCGCTTGCCAGCAACACCGTGCTTGACCTTGCCGGTTGCGGTGATTTTGAAGCGCTTCTTCACACCGCTCTTGGTCTTAAGCTTGGGCATTTTCATCTCCTAGTACAGAGACACGCTCAACCAGCCCTGGCAGCCCTTGTCGCCAGGCCGGCAGCTTGATTCGTGTCGTTGAAGGCGCGCGAGATAGCGATCTGGGCAGGAATTGCAAGCGTTGTGACGCCCGCCAAATCCTACTGGATGGAACACATGGAACACAGTCCATGAGGCGAAACTCCTTCCTTTCGGGCCTGGACGCGGCATGTCATCGCTGCCGATGTCAGCTGCGGTAGGAAAGCGCGAAATCGAAACGTTCGGATCCTATTCCTCGTAGATCATCTTGACCGTCATCCCGCCGTCGATGTTGAGATGCTGCCCGGTCACGAAGCCCGCGCGACAAAGATACTCGACCGCCTCTGCAATGTCCTGCGGTTCGCCGACACGCCCGGCAGGATGCTGGCCCTTGTCCTTTTCGCGATGTTCGACCTCTTCGCGCTTCGACTGTTTCTGCCAGTTGCGCGTCTCGATCCAGCCCGGCCTGATCGCATTGACCCGGATTTGCGGACCGAGGGTAACCGCCATCGAATGGGTCAGAGCATCAAGACCGCCCTTGGCTGCTGCATAGGCGAAAGTTTCGGGTTCGCTCATGACCGCGCGGGTCGAGGAAATGTTGACGATGGCCGCCCCGTCTTCGGCTTTCCGCAAATGAGGCAGCGCCGCGCGGCTGCACAGGAAAGCCGCTGTCAGGCTGGCATCGATCCAGCCCTGCCATTGGTCGAGCGACAGATCCTCCAGCGGGCCGCAATATGGGTCGGCGATGCCCGCATTGTTGACGAGGCAGTCGAGTGCCGCCCCATCGAGATAGTCCGAAACCTGCTCGAAAGCCTTTCCCACCTGGCCTTCATCGCCAACATCGCAATCTATCATTTGCGACCGGTCAGGCAGGGCCATGCGGAGTTCGTCCAGTGCCTCGCCATCCTTGTCGAGGCCGATAACGTTCCAGCCTAGCCCGTGGAAATGCAGGACAATGGCGCGTCCGATGCCAGCACCGGCGCCTGTGATCAGTATCGTTCTTTCCATGCGCGCCCAACGAGCGGCCGGCGGCTTAGTGCCCGTGATCGTGCCTGTGATCGTGGTCGTGGTGATGGCCATCGTCGAGATCGACACCGCTCATCGCCTCGAGCACGTCTTCGAGACGTGCCGGATCGCCGAGCGCGATCACCCTTCCGTCGCTTCCGGCATCGAGCGGGTGACCCTGCCAGTCGCTCATCGTGCCGCCGGCCCCTTCGACGATCGGGACTAACGCGGCATAATCATAAAGCTGCAAATTGGCTTCGACCACGAGATCGACATGGCCCGACGCGCACAGGGCGTAATTGTAGCAGTCGCCGCCATAGATGATCTTGCGCTCTGCCACCGCCTTCGCAACGCCCATGAAGGCATCGACATCGTCGCCCGAAAACTGGTGCGGCGTGGTCGTCGCCAGGACCGCCTGCGACAATTCGCCGCAAGGCGAGCAGCGCACGGGCTTGCCGTTGAAAGTCGTACCTTCGCCGATCACCCCGACCCAGCGTTCATTGAGGATCGGCTGGTCGATCACGCCAAGGACGGGCCAGCCGTCCTGCAGCAGCGCGATCAGGGTCCCGAAGATCGGGCGTCCGGCAATGAAGCTGGTGGTGCCGTCGATCGGATCGAGCACCCACTGCCTGCCAGCGCCTTCGTTGCGCAGGCCGTATTCCTCACCAACGATGCCGTCGGACGGAAACTGCTTTTCGATGATCGAGCGCATGGCCGCTTCTGCCGCGCGATCCGCCTCGGTCACGAACGTGCGGTCCTTCTTCTGTTCGTGCGACCAGTCGCCGCGGAAAAGCGGGCGGATGGCAGAGCCTGCCGCGTCGGCAAGGCGGAGGGCGCATTCAATGTCGGTTCGGTCCATGACTTCCCGTGACTTTTAGGATACAAAAGACGCTGAAAACGAAGTTGGGATACCTTCGATCGCAAACTATGGGGACACATAGCCCAATGGGCCGCGAAGACAATCGTGCGACCTCACGGTTGCTGCGACCGCATGCTTTGCGGCCATTTGCGATTGCCTGCGCCCTCCATGCGGAAAGCATTTCGTCGCCCTGCAGCTCGCTTTCTTCAGGGGGCCTGGGCCGTGTCTGACAATCCCGACGAGGACCTTTGGCGCAAGCACATCGTGCCGCTGACCGGCATGTCGCGCGACGGCATGCCTCTGTCGGAAAACCGCGCCCCTTCCCCTGACCTGGAGCCGTGGGTTGCGCGGCTCGTCTCGGCCAAGATGACCAACGATCCCAACGCGCATGTCGCCTGCGGGATGTGCAATGACCTCCTCTACACCCGCGTCATATTCAACGGACGCTGGACGGCGATGACTGCCGACGGCCACGACAGCTTCGAACACGAGGTCCTGCAGTTCGGCCAGCAATCGAAATTCATGCCGTTATCGTGCACCGGCGATATCATGTCGGCGGGTTTCGGGCTGCGCGCCGGTGCCTTTCATGCGCTGACCGGCCGATCGGCCCATGAACTGACCGACCGGATCGAACGAACCGACATTTTCGGAGTGCTGGCAGACGACATCAAGGATGTTTTCTCCGACGAGTATTCGCCGGAAGACTGGAATCTCGCGCTGGAAGAAGCGCTGCGCCGATATATCGACCGACATGATCCCGCCCCGCCCAATCCGGTCACCTCGGCTTTCGAACTGGCGGCCTTCGCGGACCCGACCCAATCGCTCGGCGATTTTGCCGAACAGCACAACATCAGCCTGCGACAGCTCGAACGCCTCGTGAAGCGCGATTTCGGCCTGACCCCGCGCACGGTGATGCGGCGGGCGCGGGCGCTCGACATGGCCGCCCTGATTTGCGGGGTCGCGGACGAAAGCGAGGAGGAAGAGATCCTGCTGCGCTATTTCGACCAGTCGCACCTGATCCGCGAATTCGCGTCATTCTTCGGGGTGACGCCGGAAAAATTCCGCGCCCGCCCGCGGCCGCTCATCACGCTCACGCTCGAACAGCGCCAGGCGCGGCGGCTGGAAGAACTCGACCGCCTGAAACCGGGAGAAAAGCGCCCCTGGTTCAGGAGCGACTACTGACGGGACCTTGACCGTCGGCGGAGGCTGGCGCCCCCTGCCGGATCAATCGAACAGCGAGCTAACCGAGCTTTCGTCGGCGATACGGCGCACCGCTTCGCCAATCAGCGGAGCGATGGTGAGGATGCGGATCTTGTCCGATGCCTCGGCCGCTTCGGTCGGTCGGATCGAGTTGGTGATCACCAGCTCTTTCAGCTTGGACCCGTCGACGCGCGCAACCGCGCCGCCCGACAGCACGCCGTGCGTGATATAGGCCGCGACGCTCGCAGCGCCCTGGTCCAGCAGAGCTTCGGCCGCATTGCACAGCGTGCCGCCCGAATCGACGATGTCGTCGATCAGGATGCAGTGGCGACCGGTCACGTCACCGATGATGTTCATCACTTCGGATTCGCCCGGGCGATCGCGGCGCTTGTCGACGATGGCGAGCGGAGCGTTGTCGAGCCGCTTGGCCAGCGCGCGTGCGCGCACAACGCCGCCGACGTCGGGGCTGACGACCATCAGGTCCTGGTCGCCGTAACGCGCCTGAATGTCCGCCGCCATGACAGGCGCGGCATAAAGGTTATCGGTCGGGATATCGAAGAAGCCCTGGATCTGGCCTGCGTGCAGGTCGACTGCAAGCACGCGGTCGGCTCCTGCCTCGGTGATCAAATTGGCCACCAGCTTGGCCGAAATTGGCGTGCGCGGTCCGGGCTTCCGGTCCTGCCGGGCATAACCGAAATAGGGAACGACGGCAGTGATGCGCTTGGCCGATGCACGGCGCAGCGCGTCGATGCAGATCAGCAGTTCCATCAGATTGTCGTTTGCCGGGAAGTTCGTTGGCTGGACGATGAACACGTCCTCGCCGCGCACGTTCTCGTGGATTTCGACGAACACTTCCTCGTCCGAGAACCGCCGGACGCTGGCGTCGGTCAGCGGCATCTCGAGATAGGCTGCGACCGCACGGGCGAGAGGCAGGTTCGAATTGCCGGACATGATCTTCATTGGAAGCGAATCCCTGACTGCAGCTGTTGCCCCCGCCTAGACGAGAGTCATGCGATTGCAACAGACCGCGTGGGCCAGTTTTGGACAGGAAGCAGCAAAAAGTGTCGCGGATGGATCAGCCGCGACCACTTTGCGGTCAGGCGACGCGGTGTTCGCCCTTGATCCAGCGCACGGTGCCCGAGCTTGCACGCATCACGACGCTTTCGGTCGTCATCAGCCCGCCGCGCTTGCGCTTCACGCCTTCGAGCAGCGAACCTGAGGTCACGCCGGTCGCTGCGAAGATGCAGTCGCCCTTTGCTAGCTCCTCGAGCTTGTAGATGCGGTCGAAATCCTCGTCCGGAATGCCCCATTTGCGGGCGCGGGCCTTTTCATCCTCGTTGCGGAAGACGAGACGGCCGTTGAACTGGCCGCCGACGCAGCGCAGCGCCGCTGCGGCAAGCACGCCTTCAGGCGCGCCGCCCTGGCCCATGTACATGTCGATCGTGGTGTCTTCGTCGGTTACCGCGATGACGCCGGCAACGTCGCCGTCTCCGATCAGGACGACGCCGCAACCGATGCCGCGCAGTTCGGCGATCAGGTCTGCATGGCGCGGACGATCGAGGACGCAGACGATGATTTCGGAAGGTTCGACACCCTTGGCGGCAGCAACCGCCTTGACGTTTTCTGTCGGGCTCTTGGCGAGGTCGATGATCCCTTCGGGATAGCCGGGGCCAACCGCCAGCTTGTCCATATAGGTGTCGGGCGCGTTCAGGAGGCAGCCTTCTTCGGCAGCGGCGAGCACGGCCAGCGCGTTCGGACCGGCCTTCGCCGTGATCGTAGTGCCTTCCAGCGGATCGAGCGCGATGTCGATCTTGGGGCCCTTGCCCGGCGCGCCGCCGACTTTTTCCCCGATGTAGAGCATCGGCGCTTCGTCGCGTTCGCCCTCGCCGATGACGACGGTGCCATCCATGTAGAGCTCGTCGAAAGCCTTGCGCATCGCTTCGACAGCGGCGGCATCGGCGGCCTTTTCGTCGCCGCGTCCGACAAGCTGCGAGGCAGCGACTGCCGCAGCTTCGGTCACGCGGACCATTTCGAGAACCAGCACCCGGTCGAGCGCGTCACTGGACTTTGGCTTCTTTGCAAGGATATCGGTGTTCATCGGTGATTCAGTCCCCTCCTGTGAGGTGAGGCGCGCTTAGACCGATGGAGGCAGGCTTGTCGAGCATGGCAGTGACCAGGACCAGAATCAGTGCCCTGGTTTTCCTTGTCGCAGCCGCTTTGGTCGGCGCGAATCCAGCCTCGGCGCAAGGATCGGAAACGCGCGCGGCGGACGGTTCTACCTCGATCGACATCCTCGCGACCATCGACGACATGTATGGCCCCCAGCCGCCGATGGAGGATTGCTCTGCGGAAGAAGAAGCCGCGATTCTCTCGGGCGAGATCATCGTCTGCCGCCGGCAACAGGACCAGAGGCAGTTTCGCGGTGTGACATCGGACGAGGCGCACAAGCGCTATGCCCGTGAAACGATGAACAAGGGCAACCCGCAGACGCCCGACGTCGCGGGCGAGGGCATTTTCAAGGGGCCGGCCACCGTCGGCGGGTTGTGCCTGATACCGCCCTGCCCGAAAGAACCGGCGCTGATGATCGACGTGACCGCATTGCCCAAGGCGCCTCCCGGGTCGGATGCGGACCGCATTGCCCGCGGCCTGCCCCCGCTCGGCCAGGACGACATTTCTCCGGAAGAGATCGAACGCGCTCGCCGCGAAGTCCTGGGCCTCCCTCCGAGGGAGCGGCCCGCCGGCAGCGCTAGTCCCGCAACAGCGGCAGCACCAGCGGCGGAGCCGTAAGGCTTTCCGAACCGTCGAGCAGGTCGAGCGCCTCGCGAATGCAGCGCTCGGGCCCTTCGTGCGTGACCATGGCCACCAGCACTTCGTCGCCTTCGTCCGCGCGACCTTTCTGGATCAGGCTTTCGATGGAAACGCCCGCATCGCGCATTGCTGCGGTAATCTCTGCCAGCACGCCGGGCCGGTCGGCGACGGTGAAGCGGATGTAGGTCCGCTCCATCCGGTGACCCGGTTCATGCGGCGCCATCGCGACAAGCTGGGCCACGGGAATCGAGAACGGCGCACCGACCTCGTCACGGGCGATATCGATGATGTCGGCGACCACTGCGCTGGCCGTGGGACCATCGCCTGCACCCGCGCCCTGGAACAGCAGCCTGCCCGAGAAATTGCCTTCTGCGACGACCGCATTGGTCGGCCCGTCGACGCTCGCCAGCGGGTGGTCCTTGGAAACGAGGCACGGGCGAACACGCTGGAGGAGCTGCGGCGCACCGTTCGCGTCTTCCTCTACATCGGTCATCGCGATGAGGCGGATGACGAAGCCCAGCGCCTCTGCCTGCGCGATATCGGCAGCCTTGACCCGGGTGATGCCGGTGGTCCGCACGGATTCGAAATCGATCCGGGCGCCAAAGCCGATTGCGGCAAGGATCGCGAGCTTGTGCGCCGCATCGATACCTTCGATGTCGAAGGTCGGGTCGGCCTCCGCATATCCAAGCCGCTGCGCATCGGCGAGCACTTCGCCGAAATCCGCGCCGGTGTCCTCCATTGTCGAGAGGATGTAATTGCAGGTGCCGTTGAGGATGCCGTAGATCCGCTCGAGCGCATTGGCGGATGTGCCTTCCCTGAGGCCCTTCACCACCGGGATACCGCCTGCAACGGCGGCCTCGAACTTGAGCGCGGCTTCCTTCGCCTCGGCCATTTCGGCAAGGGCAATGCCGTGGTGCGCGATCATGGCCTTGTTTGCCGTGACCAGCGCCTTGCCCGCGTCGAGGGCCGACCGCGCCAGCGCCAGGGCCGGTCCGTCAGACCCGCCGACAAGTTCCACCACGACATCGACGTCGTCACGCTTCGCCAGCGCGGTCATGTCGTCTTCCCATGCATAGGGTGCAAGGTCGACACCGCGATCTTTGGTCCGGTCGCGGGCGCTGACAGCGGTTATCACGATGTCGCGCCCGGCCCGCGCGGAAATCAGCCGCGCATTGGTTTCGATCAGCCGGATGACACCGGCGCCGACGGTGCCGAGGCCGGCAAGCGCAATGCGAAGCGGTTCAGCCATGCGCCTTCTCCAGCGCGGGGAAACCGAAAGCTTCGCGAATGTGGTCGGGTATCGGCATCGACTGCCCCGTCGAAAGGTCGACGTGGACTGTCACGAGACTGATGGTCGCACGCAGGCTGCCATCCTCTGCCCCGTGCAGGGTAATCTTCTTTTCGAGGCTGGAATTACCGATTCGTTCGATCGTCAGCCGCCCTTCGATCATCTCTTCCAGCCGGATCGGCGCAAGGAAATCGATCTCGGCATGCCGCACGTGGAATTCCGAATCGATCGCCTTGCCCTGCGCGCGCAGGTCGATGAAGAATTCGGTGACGACGACATCGGCATATTCGAGATAGCGCGAATTGAAGACGACCGACTGCGGATCGACTTCTGCATAGCGCACGCGGAAACTGTGACGGAACGGATCGCTCATGGCGGTGCCCTAGCGCGCAGCACGGGCTTGAGGGAACCACTTTGTCTTGAGGCGGCGCTAGTTGCCCTTGGCTCGCCCCATGCCGACAATCAGTCCGCGCGGGCGAGCGTCCTCATGCAGGGGCCCAGCGAACCCAGCACCAGCGCATAGTCACGCTCTGCCGCGCTGCGGGATGCCGGGTCACGCGACAGGTTGGCGCTCGAAGGCAGGCGCCCCGGCAAGGCGCAGGCAAGCCGGTACCAAGCGATGGTGTCGCGCTGCGGCGGGCGGGCCGCCTGGTCGATGATCTCACCCCACGAAACGCCCCATGACGGCTCGCGCCCCGGCCGGTGCAGCACCGTGAGCGAAACCGGCGAACGATCCGCCGTTTCGAGGAAGATCTGGGTTTCCGATTCGCCCACGAGGTTTCCGGGCACGGACAAGGCGTCCCGCACACCGGTTACGACAGGCGGCGAATCGGCCGCGACCAGCGCAGCAATGATGGGGCGCGCGCGCGCCTCCAGTTCCGCGCTGTATGCCAGCTGGGCTTCTGGCCGAACGAGGCGCAGTTCGCCGGGACGACCGGGGACGAGCCTTGCGAAAAGGAGGACCTCCTGCTTGCGCAGTTTGGGCGCGCGGCCCTTCGAATCGCGCGGCACGTCGACGAGATAGCGCAGGGATTCGCCGACCGCAGCAGGGCCGGAAATCAGCGAAAGAGTGCGCGCCTCGATAAACAGGCGGACATGGCCGGGCGCGAGACCGGGCGAACGTTCCGGTTCGACCTCTATCTGCTTGCGAATCTGGGCGCGGATGACGACTTCCGAAGCGTCGGCGAGGTCGGCAATATCGGCGTATGACACCGATTGTACACTCGAGTTTACCGGCTCTTGCGCCAGCGATCCGGCAGCCGGAACGGCCAGCAGGGAAGCTGCGATCGCAAGCGATACGGGACGTTTCAAACCTTTGAAAATCAAGAGCTCTACCTTCGAGAATAATTATGCGCGAGAACACTGTCTCGGGAACGATTCTGGCTTGCCGACGGTTCCAGACCACAAGCGCTGAATCGGCCCTTAACCGATAAAGCGTTTGCCTGAGTAGGGCTTGCCGGTTAAAGCGAGCGCCGGATTGAATGACGTTGGGGACATTTCAGGTCACAATCCAGCAAGCCACCCGACAGGCTTGGTTGGCGAGCGTACCGAGCGGTGCCCGCCACTCGGCCAGGGAGGAAGATTTGAGTGACGCCCGTCCCGCAGGCATCTGCTTGCGGTTGGGTTTTTTCGGGCCTCCGCCCGGATTGTAAGATGGAGAGAAAGCGACTGGATGGCCTACGCTGACCAACAAATGAGCGGCAATCGCGTTGTTGCTCTGATCATCGTGGCGTTGATTCATGTGGGTATCGGCTACGTACTCATCAGCGGGCTCGCCTATCAGGCAGCCAAGAAAGTTGTTGAACGCGTAACTACCGTCGATATCGAAGAACCACCGCCCCCAGAGGAACCGGACGAACCGCCGCCGCCGCCGCCGGAGCAGACTGCTCCTCCGCCGCCGGTTGCACCGCCGCCGCCGATCAATATCGCGCCGGCACCCCCACCGATCCGCACCCAGCCGACTATTCCGCCGCCTGCGCCGCCCGCTTTGGTCGTGCCGCCGCCGGCAGCCCCGGCACCGCCGCCCCCGCCGCCTTCCAAGGCACGTGGTGCGACGCCGGACGGTCAAGGCCGCTGGGCCCGCCGTATCCAGGAAAACTATCCTTCCCGCGCACTGCGTGAAGAAACCCAGGGTACGGTTGGCGTTTCGGTCACGATCGATGGCAGTGGCCGCGTTTCCGGTTGCCGCGTCACGCGTTCGAGCGGGTCGAGCATCCTGGACGAGGCAGCGTGTGAAGGGATGCAGCGTTACGCACGCTTCAACCCGGCTCTCGATGCTGCTGGCAACCCGACTTCGGGAAGCTACTCGACTGCGATTACATACCGCCTGAACTAGGTAACAACGAAATCCGGGCCCCGGTCGGAGATGGACAAATTCCGGGTCTCACGGGGACAATGAATTAAGAGGACTATTCGCAATGATTATCCAAACTCTTGCTGCTGCTGCAGGTGAAGCGGGTCCGAAGACCCAGTTCGGCTTCATGGAAGCCATGGAACAGGGCGGTATTATCGCCTGGTCGATTCTGGCCGTTCTGGTCATTATGTCGGTCGGTTCGTTCTACATCCTGATCACGAAGCTCCTCGAGCAGAACAAGATCATGCGCCAGTACAAGGGCGTACGCACCAGCTTCTGGCGCGCAGGCTCGCTCAAGGAAGGCGCTACCAAGCTCGAAAAGAACAGCGCATGGCGCCAGGTCGTCGACGATGCCAACAAGGCTAACGACGACGTTGCAAAGATGACCGACAGCCTTGAAGCTCACGATTACCTGCACGGTACGCTGAGCCGCTCGGAAGACCTCATCATGGCTCGCCTCAACGGTGGCCTGCCGTTCCTCGCAACCGTTGGTGCAACCGCACCGTTCGTCGGTCTGCTCGGTACGGTTATCGGTATCTACCGCGCCCTGATCAACATCGGCCTCGCCGGTTCGGCCTCGATCGACAAGGTCGCAGGTCCGGTCGGTGAAGCACTGATCATGACCGCCATCGGCCTGCTCGTCGCCGTTCCGGCCGTGCTTGCCTACAACTGGCTGCAGAGCCGCAACCGTCGTATCGCCGAGCTTCTGACTGGCTTCTCGACGGAAATCCTGGCCTACATCAGCTCGAACGGTGCGGTTAAGCCTGCCGTGACGGCTGCTCCGGCTGCGAAGACTGCGGCTCCGGCTGCTGCTCCGGCCAAGAAGGCCTGATCCGTTGATGTCGGGGGCGGCCCTGTGTCGCCCCCGCATCCGCAGTAATTAGCGAAGTTTTACGGATAGGATTTTACAATGGCGATTCAGATGGGAGGCGGGGCAGATACCCCCATGTCGGACATCAACACCACGCCACTCGTGGACGTGATGCTGGTGCTCCTGATCATCTTCCTCATCGCGGTGCCTGTGGCAATCCAGACCATCGAAAAGCTCCAGATCCCGGTTATGGAATCGGTCGAATCGAAGGATAAGGTCGAAAACCTTCTCCTCACCGTTTCCACCACCGATGCCGGCGGCCGTTCGGCCGGCGAACCGGGTTACGAGGGTGCATCGCGCGACGGCGAATGCCGCGTCTATTTCAACAACGTCACTCCGGTGTCGTCGGAAGAACTCTACGACCGCGCATTCGAACGTCTTGATGCCATCGTGCAGCGTGCAGGTGGTCCGGAAGCGATCATGGAAGATCCCGACCAGATCCCGCAGGTCCACATTCGCGGCGACGTGAATGCACCGTGGCGCTGCGTGGCTGGCGCAATCTACAACATCCAAGCGGCCGGTTACCCCACGGTCGGCTTCATCTCCAACCCGGTCGAACCTGGCGTTTGATCGGGGCTGGTAGAGAGAGACAGGAGTAAACACCCATGGCAATGTCAGGCGGCAAGGATGATGGCGCGCCGATGATGGAAATGAACATGACGCCGTTGATCGACGTCCTGCTCGTTCTGCTCATCATGTTCATCATCACCATCCCGGTTGCGACTCACTCGGTCGACATCGACCTGCCTTCGGCTGCAAACCCTCCGCCCGACGTGGTGGTGGAGCCGGTCAAGAACAAGCTTGTTCTGACGCAGGGCGGCGAGATCCTCTGGAATGCAGACCCGATCAACCAGGGCCAGCTCGTTTCGCTTCTTTCGGAAAGCGCAGCGATGAACCCGGAACCGGAACTGCAGTTCGAGCCGGAAGCTCTGGCGAGCTACGATCTCTCGGCCAAGGTGCTCAACATCATCAAGGCATCGGGCGTCACGAAGTTCGGCTTCGTCGGCAACGAGAAGTATCGCCAGTTCGGCGCAGCCGGTGGCGCTTCGCAGTAAGCGATACCGCACAGCGAATAATGGAAGAGGGGCGGAGCGATCCGCCCCTTTTTCTTTGCCCGCGTTGCGCGCGCTAACTGCCGCACTGTCGTGCAAAGGGCCTGGAAAAGCATCAACAACGACAGACACTTGCGCCTGATTATGTGATGGTATATCCTTCCACCATAAGCAGGAGAGAATGCCATTCCCTATTCTCGCAAAGCTCCGCGCGGTGCCCAGGCCCGCCCCATGTCGGACATGAACGTCACCCCGTTCATAGATGTCCTGCTGGTGCTGATCATCATGCTGATCATGGTCGTGCCACTGGCGACCCATTCGCTGGATATCCCGCTTCCGAGCGGCGAAGGCCGGCATGACGTATTGCAGGTCAACACCGTCCACATCGACGACAGGGACCGGCTGTATTGGAACGGCGAGGAGCTCGACCGGCAGGAACTGCTCAACCAGCTGGCGACTGCGGTCGATTCTCCGAACAGGCCCGAATTGCGTTTCGAGCCCGATGGCAACGCCAGCTACGACGTTTCGGCCAAGACGCTCGCGCTGATCAAGGATTCGGGTTCGGAAAACTTCGCCTTCGTCGGTAACCACCGATATCGCGACTTCGCCCGTTGAGGCGTTCCCGGATCCGCGCAGGCGTACCGACCCGTTCGGGCAGCCTGCGGCGACATAGCCAGTCCCGGCCTATCGTAACGCTCGGTCTCGCGCCATTCGCAGACGTGCTGCTCACCGTGACACTGGTCTTCGCTGCGCTCCGCCCGCCGGTCACTCATGCGCTCACCGTGGACCTGCCTCTGCCCAATCCCACGTATCTCGGCCCGCTGACGCCGAATGCGAACCGGCTTCATGTCAATGCAGACGGCCAGCTGCTGTGGAACTCCTATCCGGTGGATGATGCTCAGTTCGAGCTGATCTTGGCGCAGATCCGCGAGTTGTCGCCGCAACCGGTCCTGATGTTCGATCCGGCAGCCGATGCACCCTACGAGGTGGCGCTCGATGCCCTGTCCAAGATCCACCGGGCTGGCCTGGTCGACAACTGCTTCCGTTTCGACCACGTGTCCCGCTATCGCCGATACGAAGTCGAAACGCCCGACCAGCTCGTCCTTGCCGAACCTGTCGAGTGCACCATTCCCTAAGGCTACTGACCCGCCCTAATCCTCAATCGGTTCGATGTCCTCGATCCGCATCGCTTCACCGGCGAGTGTTTCCGCTTCGAGCAGCAGTTCGTCATCCACCGCGCCCTGCGGCACCGCCTCGCGCCCGATCATCGTCATCACCGGCACGGCCAGCGGACTGACCCGGTCAAGTTCGACATGCACCAGCTCGCGTTCCGAACGTTCGAGCAAGTCGCCCAGCCTGCCGACATCGGTCATGCGTGCACGGGCGTCGGCCCATGCCGCCTCAAGCAACACATGGTCAGGTTCGTATTTGCGCAGGACGTCATAGATCAGGTCGGTCGAGAAGGTGACCTGCTTGCCCGTCTTGCGCTTGCCCGGATGCTGGCGCTCGACCAGCCCGCTGATGACGGCGACTTCGCGGAAAGCGCGGCGCAGCAGGTGCGATTCCTGTACCCATTCGACGAATTCATGCGCCAGAATGTCCGGAGACAGCAGCGGCGCGGGATCATCGACCGGCTTTAGCCCCCACACCGCCAGCGAATAATCGTTCGCGACAAAGCCGCCGGGGAACAGGCCGCGATCCTCCATCCGCCGCGTGATGAGCATGCCCAGGCTCTGGTTCGCATTCCACCCTTCAAAGGTGTAATAGACCGCATAGTGTTTCTTCGCGTGCGGGAATGTCTCGACCAGCAGCATCCCCGGCCCCGGCATTTGGCTGCGCCAATCCTGCACCTCCAGCCATTCGCGCACATCGTCGGGAAAGCGGTTCCATCCTGCCCGATCGACCAGCATTTCGCGGACCCGGCCGGCGAGGTGCGTGGTGATCGGCAGGCGCTGCCCGCCATAGCTCGGGATGGTCGCCGACTGCTTCGCCGCACGCACGACCACATCCATGTCCTTGAGCTGTTCGACCTCGAGGCTCAGCCCTGCAAAGAAGAATGTGTCGCCCGGCGAAAGGGTCGCGGCAAAACGCTCTTCCACCTTGCCGAGATTGCGCCCATTGCGGAACCGCACGGTCAGCATCTCGCTGTCGACGATGATCCCGGCGTTCATCCTGTGGCGCGCGGCGTGCTCGGGGTGCGTAAGCCGCCAGACGCCCTGCTTGTCGCGCACGATGCGTTTGAACTTGTCATAGGCGCGAAGGGCATATCCGCCATTCTCGACGAAGCCGAGCACGCGCCGGAACTGCTCCTCTTCGACCCATGCATAGGACAGGGTGGAACGGATTTCGGCGAGCAGCTCGTCTTCCTGGAAAGGTCCGGCGCAGGCGCAGGCCATGATGTGCTGCGCCAGAACGTCCAGCCCGCCGTCGCGAAACTCCTCTCCGTCGCGCTGGCCTTCATCGACCGCATCCTTTGCCGCGGTCGCTTCGAGGAACTCGAACCTGTTTCCCGGCACGAGGATAGCGCGGCTCGGCTGGTCGAGCCGGTGGTTGGCGCGGCCAATGCGCTGCAACAGGCGCGAGGAGCCCTTGGGAGCGCCCATCTGCACCACGCAGTCGATATCGCCCCAGTCGACCCCAAGATCGAGGCTGGCTGTACAGACAAGCGCCCTCAGCTCGCCTCGCGCCATTGCTCCTTCGACCTTGCGGCGGGCCTCCTTGGCCAGGCTGCCGTGATGGATGCCGATCGGCAAATTGTCGTCGTTGATGTCCCACAGAAGCTGGAAGATGAATTCGGCGAGGAAGCGCGTGTTGGTGAAAACCAGCGTCGTGTTGTTCTTGCGAATCTCTTCATAGAGTTGCGGGATCGCCCAACGCCCGGCATGGCCGCCCCACGGAACGCGTTCCTCATCCGGCAGCAGGATTTCGACCTGCGGCTCTGCGCCCTTCTCCCCGTCCACCAGCTCGACCGCATCGATATCGCCCCAAGGCGCAAGCCATGCCCTGAACGCTTCCGGATCGGCGACCGTTGCCGATAGCGCCGCCCGCTGCATGTCTGGCGCGATCGCCTGCAGCCGCGTGAGAGCGAGCGCCAGCAGGTCGCCGCGCTTGCCCGTGGCAAAGGCGTGGACCTCATCGATGACGACGCGCTTTAGGCCGCGAAACATTTCCAGGCTGTCCGGGTATGAGAGCAGCAGCGACAGGCTTTCGGGCGTCGTCAGCAGGACGTGCGGCGGCTTCGTCCGCTGGCGCTTCTTGCGGTCGGACGGCGTGTCCCCGCTGCGCGTTTCTATCCGGATGGGAAGGCCCATCTCCTCGACCGGGGTGAGGAGATTGCGCTGCACGTCATGGGCGAGCGCCTTTAGCGGCGAGACATACAGCGTGCGCAGCCCGTCGGGCGGGCTTTCGCCAGCGAGGCGCGTCGGAGTGAAGTCCGCAAGCGTCGGCAGGAACCCGGCAAGCGTCTTGCCCGCGCCTGTATCGGCGACCAGCAGCGCATGTTGCCCCTTGTCGCTCGCCTCGAGCATTTCCGACTGGTGCCGCCTGACGCGCCAGCCGCGCCCGGCGAACCAGTCTGTAATCTCGGATGGGATTTGCGCGCTCACGCCGGCTCAACGCGCGACAGGGCGTTCGGGTGCCCTAGCGGCTGCGGCGCGCAAACAGGCCCGTCACTCGTCACCCGCTTCCTTCATCGCGTCGACGAATTCCATGTTCGCCTCGACCTCGTCCTGGTCGAGACCGGTAAGCGCGGAAATCCGCGATTTCTGCGACGCTGTCAGATCGCCCCAGCGGCGCGGGGCCGGCAGGTCTGCGGTGGCAGCGGTCATCTTGGCCTCCATCTCTCCGATTGACTCGAACATGGAAGGCAGGGCTTCCATGCTGGCGCCTAGGATCCGCGGATCGCTCGACATGGAGAAGCTCTTGCGAGCGAAGCTCAGGCCCGACGGGGTAGAGAAGAACGCGTCGATGTCCGCCAATTCGTTCGCGTTAAAATGGATGGCATAGGCTTCGCTCATCGCCTTGCGCATGGTCGGCTCCATGCGCGTCATCATGTCCTTCATCATTTCGGGCATCAGCTTGCCCATGACGGCATTGCGCTCGCGCCATGCTGGATCGAGAATTCCGGCGAGTTCCGCCGCCTGCTCCTCGGTCAGTTCCAGTTCCGAAGGATCGAGGCCGAGCTGGCGGGCGACGTCAGCCTCCGGATTGGAAGAAGCAAGCTCCATGATCGGGCCCATCATCTTGTCGAACATCGACCCCATCATGTCGCCCAGCGTGCCTTCGGGGATCATCTTTGCGACAATGCCCCGGGCGATCGGCAGACGCGCCTCTTGTTCGGCGGTCAACGGCTCGACCGGGAACATGGAACGCATCGCCTGCATCACGTCATCGTCCGGCATGGCGCTTTCCTGCGCGGCGACCGGCGTTGCAGCCAGCGAAAAGGCAGCGCCTGCTGCCAGAAGACCCTTGGAAATAAACTTCATCACCAGCTCCCGATTGCTCAGTGTCCGACGCTTTCGCCCCGCTCGAGGCCCGATAGCGCCAATTGTTCGTCGATCTGCGCCATCAGGCGATCGAGACCGTCCTTCGTGTCACTTTCAGCGCGCGCGACCAGCACATCCTGCGTGTTGGAGGCGCGCAGCAGCCACCAGCCGTCCGCAGTCGTCACGCGAACGCCATCGGTTGCGTTGACATCCTCGACACCCGGCCCCGGATTATCGGCGAGCCTTGCGCTAACCTCGTCGATCGCGGCGAACTTGCGGCTTTCATCGACCTGGAAACGCATTTCGGGGGTGTTCAGCATGTCGGGCATGTCGCCGCGCAGCTGCGTCACCGACTTGCCCAGCCTGGCCGAGGCCGCGATCAGCCTGACACCGGCGTAAAGCGCATCGTCGAAACCGTAATAGGTGTCGGCGAAAAACACGTGCCCACTCATTTCGCCAGCGAGCGGTGAACCTGTTTCTTTCATTTTGGACTTAATCAGCGAGTGGCCGGTCTTCCACATCAGCGGCTTCCCGCCGCATGCGCTCACATGGTCGAAAAGAGCCCGGCTGGCCTTTACGTCGGCGATGATCGTCGCATCCTTGCGGGTTCTGAGCAGGTCTTCGGCATAGATCATCAGCAATTGATCGCCCCAGATCACGCGCCCTTCGCCGTCGATCGCGCCGATCCTGTCGCCGTCCCCGTCGAAAGCCACTCCGAAATCGAGCTGCTTGTCCGCGACGAGAGCCTTCAGATCGGCAAGGTTGGCCTCGACAGTAGGATCAGGATGATGATTGGGAAAATTACCGTCGACTTCGGTGTAGAGAAGGTGGTGCTCGCCCGGCAGGCGGGCAGCGAGCGCTTCGAGTGCAGGCCCGGCAGCGCCATTGCCGGCGTCCCAGCCGACACGAAGGCTGACGAGGGCATCGGCATCGATCCCGGCCAGTCCTTCGAGCAGGCGCTCGACATACTCGCCCAGGATGTCGCGGCTTTCGACATCGCCGGTGCCATCGCTCCAGTCGCCGGCAGCGGACATTGTCCCGATGGTCTGGATGTCTTCCCCGAAGAAGGGGCGCCCCTGAAATACCATCTTGAAGCCGTTGTAATTGGCGGGATTGTGGCTGCCAGTTATCTGAATGCCGCCATGCACATCTTCGGCTGACGCCTCTGCGTAATACAGCATCGGGGTCGGCCCCATGCCCACGCGCACGACGTCGCAGCCGCTCGCGGTCAGTCCTTCGACCAGGGCATGTTCGAGCATCGGAGAGCTGACCCGCCCGTCATAGCCGACGGCGACTTTCGAACCCCCGGCCCGGCGCAGCAAGGTGGCAAAGCTGCGACCGATGGCGCGCGCATCGTCAGGCCCCAGGGTTTCGCCGATGATGCCGCGAATGTCGTATTCGCGTAGGACGGTGGAATCGAATTGATGCTTCATTGACTGCGGGGAACCTCTGATCGCGCCGATTGGCCGGGGAACAGGCCTTTAGTGGCCTGCCGTGCACCCGATGTGAAGGTCAATTGTGTCAGTTCTGTTCCGGAAGTTCATCCAGCAGCAGGTCACGCGCCGCGTTCGCTTCGTGCACCTGCGCGCTGGAGCCGCCGCGGTCGGGATGCACCATTGCGATCAACCGCTTGTGCGCGTCCATGATCTCGCCATGGGTGGCACCGTTACGGACACCCAGCAGCTTGCGCGCGCGAAACAGCGCCTGGCTGCGGGTCGAATTCGTCTGGAGATATTCCCACGGCCACCGCCCGAAGACGAGCTTCACGCCCAGCGAAACGACCGCGAGCAGGATCAGCAGGCGCGTCATGCGTCAGGCGAGTTCCAGCTGCGCTTGCGCGCCCGCAATTGCCGGCAGGTTGAGCGACTGGAGCAATTGCCGCAGCTCTTGCCGCGCAACCAGGTGGCTGGTGCCGAGTTCGCCCAGGTGCCCCTTGTCGAGCAGGGTCAGGCCCGAAGGAAACAGTTCGCGGTAGATCACGCGTTCCGACAGGCCCTGCGCCACACGGAAACCCACGCGCTTCGACAATTCGCGAAGCGCCTGCTCGATGCGTGTCATGTTGCGCGCTTCGACGTGGCCGGTGCGGTTGCGCACGACGACCCAGTCCATTTCCCGCCGTTGCTGCTCGATCGTCGCCCGGCTGCGCTTCATCCGCGCTTCCCAGATCAGTTCGGCATAGAAGCTGAGCCGCTTTACCTTGAAGGTTTCGCCCTCGACCTGGCCGATGAGGTCGAAATCGACGAAGCTGTCGTTCATCGGCGTGACCAGCGTATCCGCCTCGGTCGCGGCGTGACGGGCCAGTTCGTCATCGCGGCCGGGCGTGTCGTAGATGATGAAATCGGCGTTCTCGCCCAGTTTCGCTGTAAGTTCTTCCAGCCCCGCAACATCGCCTTCGTAAACCGCGAAATTCGCCGAAGGCAGGTCGATACCGCGGCGCGCCGCCGTTTCAGCACGGTTCTCGAGATAGCGAGCGAAGGTGCGTTGACGCGGATCGAGGTCGATCGCCGCAACCCGCGCACCCTTGTAGGCGAGCGCCACCGCGACATGGACCGCAGTGGTCGATTTTCCGGTCCCGCCCTTTTCATTGGCGAATACGATGCGGTGGGGGCGGCTTTGCGACACGGTGATCCGGCTTTCCAATAACTTGTAACGCCCGTCATTCGCGAGCTAGGAGTGCGGCAGATTGTATCCAAGGGGCGCATGCCGTGCAAACAGCCAGCACACTCGAAATGTTGAGAAAAGAGTTAGCCGCGTTGCGCAACGAGGGCGCGACAATCGGCCTGGTGCCGACGATGGGCGCGCTCCACGAAGGGCACCTGACGCTGGTGCGCGAGGCGAAGAAGGCGTGCGATCATGTCGTTGCCTCGATCTTCGTCAACCCGACGCAGTTCGGCCCGAACGAGGATCTCGACGCCTATCCGCGGCAACTGGCAGAAGATTCCGCCATGCTGGAGGCGGAAGGCGTTTCACTGCTCTGGGCCCCGACGGTGGACGCCATGTACCCGCAGGGATTTGCCACGAGCATATCGGTCGAAGGGGTCAGCGCACATTTCTGCGGTGCTTCGCGCCCCGGCCATTTCGATGGTGTCGCGACTGTGGTGTGCAAGCTGTTCAACCAGGTCATGCCTGACAAGGCGTTCTTCGGCGAAAAGGATTACCAGCAGCTGGCCGTAATCCGCACCATGGCGCGCGACCTCGACCTCGTCAGGCCCCATGTCGATGCCATCGTCGGTGTCCCCACCGTGCGCGAAGCTGACGGGCTCGCGATGTCGAGCCGCAACCGTTACCTCTCCGCCGAGAATCGCGAACGCGCTGCCACTTTGCCGCAGGCGATGCAGGAAGCAGTCGCCCGATTCGAAGACGGGCAGAACGTCACGCGCACTCTGGCAGCACTGGAAGACGAACTGCTCGGCGCCGGCTTCGAGCGGGTCGATTACGCAGATCTTGCAGACGCCATGTCTCTAGAACCCATTGAAACACTTGGAGAAAAACCTGCACGCCTGCTCGTGGCGGCGCGGATTGGCGGCACTCGCCTGATCGATAACCTCGCGGTAGCGCCTACAGCTTAAATTGCCCGATTTGGCGGAAACCGTCGTTGCGCCTATGGTGGGGCGACGATCGAACGCAGCCATATGGTGGGCATGGACGAAGAAACGATCGACTACTGGGATGCACTGGCGCTCGCTGCGGAAGCCGACAGCGTAGTTTCCTTCAGGCGTGCCATTCACAAAATTCTCGAAGCGATCGATTTCGGCGCGGTCTATTTCCTGGCCCCCGTCGTGGCCGACAAACGCGTCGGCAGGGTGTTATGGAACGTCGGTTTCCCCAAGGATTGGGAGAAGCAGTACAATGCCGAGGACCGCGATCACGACCCGCTTCCCGGTATCGCACTGGATCGGAACGTAAGCTTCAAATGGTCCGATGCCCCACGCCTTGCCAAGCTGAGCAAGGGCGAAAGGGACTACCTCGATCGCATGGCGGATCACGGTATGGGCGAAGGGATTGCGGTCCATTGCACCGCCCCCAACGCGCGTTCGGGCTTTGTCGGGATCGGCCTGCCCGAAAATCCCGAAGCCATCGACGAGGCGGTCGTGCGCAAGGTTTCGGTTGCCGCCCAGCTCTGCTTCCAGCGGTACTGCGCGCTGGTCGGATCGTTCGGCGCGCAGCTCCCTGATCTCTCGCAGCGCGAACTCGATGTCATTCGCTGGATCGGCGAAGGAAAGAGCAATGCCGTGATAGCCGACATTCTCGGCATCTCGAAATATTCGGTCGACAGTTACGTGAAGCGGATCTTTGCCAAACTGGGTGTTTCCGACCGCACCGCGGCAGCCGTAAAAGCGGTTGCACTGGGCCTGATCGCACCTGGCCGCCATAGCAAGAAAGCGGCCCACAGACCGCGCTGGAATCCCTGAGCGCGACCCCAGCCGGTTCCCTTATCAAAAGCCCCCTCAGTTGGGGGACAAGCCAAGATTAGAGGTTGCTGATATTGGCCGCTGCAAGATTGGCTCGCTGAAGCCTTTCGGGTCACGCCGGGTGCGACGGTCAGAACCGCGCGCCCGGCACACCCGCCTTCCCTTCACTATGAATCATGAAACCAAGCGGCGGTGATCGGGCGCGAGCGGACGCGGGCGGCAACAATGCATCAAGCGGCGGTTTTCAGAGGGAAATCCTTGGAGCGGGTAAGGGGAATCGAACCCCTCTAGCTAGCTTGGAAGGCTAGAGCATTACCACTATGCTATACCCGCTCGAGGGGCGCGCAATTGCCACGGAATGCGCGCCTGCGTCAACTGGTTTGAGTTACCGAAGTTGGCCCGGCGGCTCAGTCGGCCTGTGCCTTGTCCGAAGTTGCCGCAGTCTTGTCCGTTTTCTGCGCATCGGCCTTTGTCGGTAGCCTGACGGTCACGTCCACACGGCGATTGGCAGCACGTCCCTTTTCATTGGGCGAGCCATCGGGAAGCGCGTTCGGTTCGACCGGGTTCTGCTCCCCGAATGCGATGATCGTGATGCGGTCTTCGGCAACGCCCATTTCGACCAGCCATTCCTTCACCGCCTCGGCGCGCGCGGTCGAAGCGCGCATATTGGCATCGTCGCTGCCACCGGCGTCGCTATGCCCGCGCAATTCGATCGGACCACCTTCGGCAAGCTGCGGAGATTCGCGAACCGTCGCGAGTTCGGCCAGCGCCTCTTCCGACAGCTCGCTGCCGCCATCGGCAAACGAGATTCGCGTTTCGAGCTTCATCATCTCGTCGATCTGGGGCGGCTGTTCCACGTCGGGGCGAAGGATCGAGACCGGCGTTTCGCCGCCGGTCGGCGTCGGAGTTGGCTCGGGCGCCGGCGCGTCATTGCTGCATGCAGCGAGTGCCAGTGTCCCGGTGGCGATCATGGCGGTGATGGTCTTGTTCATTTCAGCGGCCTCGAGATATTCGTGACGGTCATGCCGTTTGCGGCTTTTCGCCGCCCTTGTCGGAATTCTTCTCCGCGCTTCTTTCGGCGCGGCGAGCGGCCTTTTCGGCCGACCGGTCCTGTGGCGGGGAGAAGGAGATGATGGTGTCGCCGGGACGCGGTTCGGGGCGTGCGGCGTGGGTGAAGAAGCGCAGGCGTCCACCCGCCCTCACCAGTAGCAGCATGTGAGCGGATTCGGGCAGCTTCTGCTGCGCATCGGTGAAGTCGAATTCCTCGCTCAGCTTGGTCTTGCGGAAGATCCAGCCACGGGCCTGGCGCTCGTTGACGTCTGTCACGCCGAAACCGCTTTCGAACAGGGCGCGTCCCCTGATCGACGGAGGCAGGGCATGGCGATCGTCATCCTCGACGTTTTCGCCTAGCTGGAAGACCATGTCGCGGCCGATCTCGTGCGCGAATTCATTGCAGACCAGTGCGTTGTATGCCTCGTTGTCGGTAGCCGCGACGAGCACCTGATAGGGCGCGAGGTCGAGATTGTGTTCGGTCGCCTCGTTGAGGATCTCGCCGTGATAGAAGGGCAGGCCCTCCCGCCGTGCAGCACCCAGCCTTTGCCAGCTAGGGTCGACAATGAGGACAGGCGTCTTCAGCGCCTTCATCTCCTTCGCGAGCGCGATGGTCCAGGGCGTCGAACCGACGATCAGCAGGCCGGGGCGCGATGATCCCTTGATCCCCAGCAGCCGCGCAGCGATGTCGATGGTGAAGCCGTGTGCGACCACGGTCGCTACGACGACGGCAAAGCTCAATCCGATGAGCAATTGCCCGCCCTCGATGCCGAGATCACCGAGGCGCAATGCGAAGAGGCCGGAAATAGCCACCAGAACGATACCACGCGGGGCGACCCAGGCGATGAACAGCCGCTCGTTCCACGGCACGGAGGATCCGAGCAGGCTGAGAAGGACCGTCAACGGGCGAACGAGGAACAGCAACGCGAGCAGGAATGCCAGCGGGCGCCAGCTGGTCTGGAGATAGGCCAGCTCGTCCCATTGCAGGCTGGCCGATAGCAGAATGAAAATGCCCGAGACCAGCAGGACCGCGATGTTTTCCTTGAACGGGTGGATGCTGCGAAGGCTCGTCACGCCCATATTGGCAAGCGCCACGCCCATGACCGTCACGGCAACGAGACCGGCCTCGTGTTCGATCTTGTTCGACAGGACGAAGACGAAGATCACGCTGATGAACAGCACCGGGACCTTGAGGTATTCCGGCACCGCGCCGCGCGGGAAAAGGAATGCGATGACCCTGGCCGCGGCATAGCCGATCAGGCCGGCGAGAACGGCGGCAATGATCAGCGGCGGGACGACCTCTAGCAGCGAGGCGTCGGGGCTTTCGGTGACCTTGCGGAAATATTCGTAGGCGATGACGGCGCACAGCGCGCCCGTGGGATCGTTGACGATGGCTTCCCACTTGAGGATCGATGCGGGCCGCGTCTGCACGTTCGATTGTCGCAAAAGCGGCAGGACGACCGTCGGTCCGGTCACGATCAGGATGCCGCCGAACAGGACCGCGACCGGCCAGACGAGGCCCGCGATATAGAACCCGGCCATTGACCCGAGGGCCCACCCGATCAGCACGCCTACCGTTGCAAGACGCCAGACGGCATCGCCCGAATGACGCAACTCGCGCAGGTCGAGGCTGAGCCCGCCTTCGAACAGGATCAGCGCAACGCCGATACCGATCATCGGCTCCATCAGGTCGCCGAACGATTCTTCAGGGTTGATGAAGCCAAGCACCGGCCCGGCCATGAAGCCTGCGAACAGCATCAGCACGATCGCGGGCCAGCCAGTGCGCCACGCGACCCATTGGGCACCGATGCCCAATACGCCGATAGTGGCGATTACAAGTGCCTGCGATTCCATGAACTAGTCAGCCGTCCCCGTTTTCATGCCCAGCCATACAATGCCTGTTGCCGCAAATATATCCCGGCCCAAAGCGGAGCCCCCATAGCCGCCGCGAGTGCAAAGGTGTTCAGTCGCCCTCGAATTCCATCAGGCAATCGACCGCGATGCCAGCATCGCGCAATTTCCCTGCCCCGCCAAGGTCGGGCAGGTCGATCACGAAAAGGGCATTCTGTACCGAGGCCCCGGCCATGCGCAGCAGTTCTGCCGCAGCAAGCGCGGTGCCGCCCGTTGCGATGAGATCGTCGACGATCACGACCTTCTGCCCCTTGCCGACCGCGCCAGGGTCGATTTCGAGCCGGTCGGTCCCGTATTCGAGCGCATAATCGACGCCGATCGTTTCTATCGGCAGCTTGCCCGGCTTGCGCACGGGGAGAAAGCCCAGCCCCAATTGCACCGCCACGGCCGCGCCGAAGATGAACCCGCGCGCTTCCATACCGGCGATCGCCTCTGCCCCCACTGCGGCTGCGCGTTCGGCGAGGTGCTGCACACTCGCCTTCAGGCCCTGTTGGTGACCGATCAGGGTCGTGATGTCACGGAACTGGATACCCGGCTCGGGAAAGTCGGGAATGGTCCGGATCAGGGCGCGCAACTCTTCTGGGGTCATTTTCTCGGCCTCAAATGAAAAGCGCCCCCTCGTCCGCGTGGACGAAGGGGCGCCTTGTTGTTCGGTTATACCGGATAGCCGGTCGATCCCGCTTAGTCGTCCTTGCGCTTTGCAGCAGACCAGACCTGCTTCTTGGCGAGGAATGCAAGAACGGTCGCAAAGAGCAGGAAGCCGAGAACCGGCCAGCCCGTCTGGTTGCGCTTTTCAAGCTTCGGTTCCGCCGTCCAGGTCAGGAACGCTGCAACGTCGGCTGCCATCTGGCGGACGGTCGGTTCCGGATTGCCTTCGGCATAGGTGACCTGGCCGTCGGTGGTGAGCGGCGGTGCCATCGCGAGGTTCAGGTTCGCGAAGTACGGGTTGTAGTGCAGGCCATCGGGCGTCTTTGCTTCGGGGAATTCCTTGAGCAGTTCAGCCGGCTGCGCCTGGTAACCGGTCAGCAGCGAATAGACATATTCCGAACCGTTGTGACGCGCCTTGGTGATCAGCGAGAGATCCGGCGGGATCGCGTTGTTGTTCGCTGCGGCAGCGGCAACGGCATTCGGATAAGGCGACGGGAAACGATCGGTCGGAAGGCCGGGACGCATGGTCGCTTCGCCGGTGTTCGGATCGATACCCGGAACCTGCTTGCTGGCAGCGAAAGCCTTAACCTGGCCTTCGGAGTAGCCGAGCGCAGCGATGTCGCGGAACGAGACATACTTCAGGCTGTGGCAGGCAGCACAGACTTCGCTGTAAACCTGCAGGCCGCGCTGGAGCTGCTGCTTGTCGAATTTGCCGAACGGACCGGTGAAGCTGAAGCCTTCGTCCGGTGCGTGGGCGTGCTCGTGAAACACATGCTCTGCAGTTTCGGGCTTGAGTTCGCCGTCGGAAATCACGGTCGCAAGACCGGTGCCGAAAGCGATCAGCACTACGAGAGTGAAGCCGAGGCCGATGATGATGCTGATAAGACGGATCATTGCGCTATCTTTCTTTCGTCCTCAAACCGCAGGCTCGGCGTTTTCGCCGAGTACGGCCTTCTTGTCCGATCCGAGCACGGCCTCGGTGATCGAGAACGGCAGCGGTTCGGGCCGCTCGATCGACGAAACGATCGGCAGGATCACCAGGAAGTGCAGGAAGTAGTACGCCGTGGCGAGCTGGCTCAGCATGACGTAGGGTTCTTCGGCAGCCGCGCCGCCGCAATAGAACAGCACTGCCATGGTCGGGATCAGGCCGAACCAGAAGAACTTGCGGAACAGCGGACGGTAGTGACCGCTGCGCACCGGCGACTTGTCGAGCCAAGGCAGGAAGAACCACACCAGGATCGCGCTGAACATGGCGATCACGCCCCACAGCTTCGCCGGGAGGATGAAGTCCACGGTGAATGCACGCAGGATCGCGTAGAACGGCCAGAAGTACCATTCGGGAACGATATGCGCCGGGGTCGAGAGCGGGTTCGCCTCGATATAGTTGTCCGGGTGGCCGAGATAGTTCGGCAGGAAGAACACCATGGCGAAGAACAGCAGCAGGGCGACGCCCAGGCCGAAGCCGTCCTTTGCAGTGTAATAGGGGTGGAACGGAACCGTGTCCGATTCCTGCTTCACTTCGACGCCGGTCGGATTCGACGAACCCGGGATGTGCAGCGCCCAGATGTGGAGGATGACCACACCGGCGATCACGAACGGCAGCAGATAGTGCAGCGAGAAGAAGCGGTTCAGTGCCGCATCGTCGGGCGCATAGCCGCCGAGCAGCCAGATCTGCAGCGGTTCACCAACCAGCGGGATCGCGCCGAACAGGCCGGTAATCACCTTCGCACCCCAGAAGCTCATCTGGCCCCAGGGAAGGACGTAGCCCATGAAAGCGGTCGCCATCATGAGCAGGAAGATCACGACGCCGAGCAGCCAGATCATCTCGCGCGGGGCCTTGTACGAGCTGTAGAACAGCCCGCGGAAGATGTGCAGGTAGATGACGATGAAGAAGAAGCTGGCGCCATTGGCGTGCGTGTAACGCATCAACCAGCCCCAGTTCACATCGCGCATGATGTGCTCGACCTTGCTGAAAGCGACGGTCGCGTCGGCTGCGTAATGCATGGCCAGCACGATGCCGGTCACAATCTGCAGGACGAGGAAGAAACCGGCGAGAACGCCGAAGTTCCACATGTAGCTGAGGTTGCGCGGGACCGGATAACCGGCGCCGATCGCGTTATAGACGAGACGGGGAAGCGGAAGCTTCTCGTCCATCCACTTCATGAAACCGTTCTGCGGTTCGTACTGGCGTGCCCAGGGAAAGCTCATAGATCGTCTCTCAAACCTCAGCCGACTTGGATGACCGTGTCGGAGGTGAATTCATATTCCGGAACCTGCAGGTTCAGCGGAGCCGGACCCTTACGGATGCGGGCAGCGGTGTCGTAATGCGAACCGTGGCACGGGCAGAAATACCCGCCGAACTCGCCCTTCACTTCGCCTTCTGCAGCACCCAGCGGCACACAGCCGAGGTGGGTACAGACGCCCATGGTGACGAGCACGTCTTCGTGCCCTTCCTTGGTACGCTCTGCCAGCGTCTGCGGATCGCGCAGGCTGCCGACATCGACGTCGTTCGCGTCCTTGATTTCCTGCGGCGTCAGGCGCTTCACAAACAGCGGCTGCTTGCGGAACACTGCCTTGATCGCCTGGCCGGCTTCGATCGACGAAATATCGACTTCGGTGCTGCTTTCCGCGAGCACGTCTGCCGAAGGGGCCATTTGCGAAACCAGCGGATAGACGACCGCGAGGCCGCCTACGCCTGCCGCGCCAATCGCGGCGATATTGATGAAGTCGCGCCGCCGGACCCCGTCATCACCGTGTTCGGTGACCTCTGCGGGTACTGCGGTGCCAGTCGTTTCAGCCATCAGCCTTAACCTTGCTCGAGCCAAAAGCCCCATTGCCGGATGGCGGGGCGAGAAATGTCTGTAGCCAGCAAGGTGTTCGTAAGCCGGACCCCCTGCGTCAGCTACCCGTCGATGGGCGCCGAACGGCACCTATCCCCGGTTTGGGCGCGCTGATAGACGCAATGGGCGGTAAAGCCAACCGTGTTTTGAGAACCAACTGTGCAGTTTCATGCAAGAGCGATGATGCTCAGCTGCCTGCCGTAATTGGGTTCCCCGCGATGGGTCGCGCGGCGATAGGAGTAGAAGCGGTTTTCGAGCGCACAGGTGTCGAGCGCCGTATCCTCGATTCGCGTCAGCCCGGCCCCCTCCAATCTCGCCGCAATATAGGCCGGAAGGTCGAATTGCCAGTGACCCGCCCTGCCCGATGCGAAGAATCGCGAATCCTGTTCCTGGAATTGGTCGCGAAAGGAATCGTCGACCTCGTAACTTGGCTGCGCAATCGTCGGCCCGATGGCCGCCGCTATCCGCGATCGGTCCGCGCCCAGACGCTCCATTGCATCGAGCGTGTTTTCGAGCACGCCTCCATGCGCCCCGCGCCAACCGGCATGCGCCGCACCGACCACGCCGGCCTCGATATCGGCAAACAGGACCGGTGCGCAATCTGCGGTGACGATCCCGAGCACAAGTCCGCGAGTGTTCGTGACGACGGCGTCAGCGATCGGACGCCCTTCGACAGCATCCTCCCAGGCTTCGGATACGGAAATGACATCGGGCGAGTGGACCTGGTGGGGCGCGACGAGCGCAGCCCCTGGCACCAATGCGTCGGCCGCCAGCCAACGCAAGTCGCGGATCGCGGCCGGATCGCCCTCCCCGCCATAACCGAACTGGTGGCGCAGGCCGCCATGGCCGAGGAAGCCGTGCGGCACCCCCGACAGGTTATCCGCCGCAGCGAGGTCTAGCGCTCCGGGGATTTCCCGATCAGCCATCGAGGCTGCGGGCCACCTGCTCGTATGTGTCGCGCGACAGATTGCCTGCATCTCGAATCCGCTCGAGCTGTTCGCGCATCAACTTGCTGCGCCCCTCCTCGATCTTGCGCCAGCGGCCCAGCGAAGGGACGAAGCGGGCGGCAGTCTGCGGGTTGATCGGATCGAGCGCGAGGATCAGGTCGGCGATCATGCGATAGCCCTCGCCATCGGCACGGTGGAACGCCTGCGGGTTGCCCGCAAACGCCATGTAGAGTGAACGCACGCGGTTCGGGTTCTTCAATGTGAAGTCCGAATGATCGGCAAGCGCCTGGACATGCTCAAGCGCATGCGGGTGGAGCGACAGCGCCTGCAGGGTGAACCACTTGTCGATCACCAGCGCATTGCCGCGATAGCGATTGTAGAAATCGAGCAGCTTGTGCGTGCGTTCTGCCGTGTCGAGACCGCACAGCACCATAAGCGCGCCCTGCCGGTCGGTCATGTTATCCGCCTTGTCATATTGATAGGCAGCGAGCTCGGCGGCTTTTTCCGGATCGCTGGCGGCGGCATAGGCAAGCACCTGTGTCTTGACCTTGCGCGCACCGCGAGCCCCCTCGCCGTCGTAGGGGATTTTCTCCGCGCGGTCGTAAAGGGCGTGGAATTCGCTCGCCAGGCGCTGGCCGAGCATCGCCTTCAACCCTTCGCGTTCTTCGGAGATAGAGACCGGATCGGCTTTCTCGACCTGTTCCAGCAGATAGGTGACGCTGGGCAGGATCAGCAATTCGCCGCGCATTGCATCGTCGAGCGATGTGTCGGTCAGGATCGCGCGCATCGCCTCTGTAATTGCAGCTTCGCCTGCGGCGCGCGCTTCATCGGGAAGGTCGCCCTTCGCCGCGGCGACGAGGTGGCCGACAACCAGTTCCTGCATCGCCTCGTAACGGGCGAACGGATCGTCGTCGCGGGCGGCGAGCAGGACCAGCTCGTCGCGGTCGATCTCGCGCTGGATCGTGACCGGCGCGGTAAAGCCGCGATTGATCGACAGCACAGGCTTCGACGCGAAACCCTGGAAAGTGAAGCTCTTTTCCGCTGCATCGAGCATGACAAGCTGTTCGCCATCATGGGCGCCCGTCTCGCGGTCGAGCAAGGCGATGCGCAGCGGGATCGGCATGGGCTTCTTGTCAGGCTGGCCCGGGGTGGCGGGCACATGCTGCTTCAGGGTCAGGGTAACCGTCTCGCCTTGGTGCGTGAGCGATACCTCAACCCTGGGCGTCCCTGCCTGGCGATACCACAGCCGGAACTGTTCGAGGTCGAGCCCCGCGCCATCCTCGATCGCCTTGACGAAATCCTCGCAAGTTGCGGCCTCGCCATCGTGACGGTCGAAATAAAGGTCGGTCCCTTCGCGGAACTTCTGCGGCCCGGCCATGGTCCGCATCATGCGGATGACCTCTGCACCCTTGTTATAGACGGTAGCCGTGTAGAAGTTCGAGATCTCGCGATAGCTGTCCGGGCGGATCGGGTGCGCCAGCGGCCCCGAATCTTCCGGGAATTGCGCAGCGCGCAGGATGCGGACGTCCTCGATCCGCTTCACCGCCTCGCCCTGCATGTCCTGGCTGAACAGCTGGTCGCGCAGAACGGTGAAACCTTCCTTCAGGCTCAGCTGGAACCAGTCGCGGCAGGTAATGCGATTGCCTGACCAGTTATGGAAATACTCGTGCCCGATGACGCCTTCGATCGCGTCGAAATCGGCATCCGTCGCGGTTTCCTTGTCCGCCAACACGTATTTCGTATTGAATACGTTGAGACCCTTGTTCTCCATCGCACCCATGTTGAAGTCGGACACGGCAACGATGTTGTAGAGGTCGAGGTCATATTCGCGGCCGAAGGCTTCCTCGTCCCACTTCATCGACTTGCGCAGCGATTCCAGTGCATGGTCGGTGCGCGCAAGGTCTTCTTCCCGCACCCAGATGTTGAGAGTGACCTCGCGGCCATTCATCGTGGTGAAGGTGCCGCTGTTCGCAACCAGATCGCCAGCGACCAGCGCGAAGAGATAGCTCGGCTTGGGCCACGGATCGTGCCAGTCGGCCCAGCGCATCCCGTCATCTGTTTCGCCGCTTGCGACCTCGTTGCCGTTGCACAGCAGGACAGGGAACTGGTCCTTCGGTCCGCGCATCGAAACCGAATAGACCGACAGGACATCGGGACGGTCGGGGAAGAAGGTGATGCGGCGGAAGCCTTCTGCCTCGCACTGGGTGCAGAGCATGCCGTTCGAGGCATAGAGCCCTTCCAGCTGGGTATTGGCAGCCGGGTTGATCTTCGTCACGATCTCGAGCTCGTGATTGCTACCCGGAAGCGGAATGATCAGGTCGTCCCCGTCCATCGACCAGCTGTTGGTTGCCTCGCCATCGACCTTGATCGAAACCGGTTCCTGCCCGTCGCCGTTGAGGCGGATCGTGTCGCTGGCTGCAGCATCGGGATTGCGCTCCACCTGCATGGTCGAGGTAACCCTGGTGTCTTCCGCCCCCAGGACGAAATCGAGCGCGATTTCCGGCACCCGCCAGGCGAAGGGCTGGTAGTCCTTGCGAAAGATGATCGAAGGTTCGTGCGGGTTGGGCGCGGCATCCGCCAGTTCGGGGTTGCCTTCGGGCGTTACGGGGGTCGTTGCGATATCCATGGCTCACGATTTAGGTTGCTTTGCAGGGGTGTCCAACGGTTAGAACGCGCTGCATGCCACATTTGTTCATTTTCGGGCTCGGTTACACGGCCAGCCGCATTGCTGACGCGTTGAAGGCGCGCGGCTGGCAGGTCGATGCCACCGGCAGCGCGGGCAACATGGATTTCGGCGATTTCGACCGGGTACGCATGGCGCTCGACCATTCATCGCACATCCTTTCTTCCGTGCCGCCGGAAGATGTGACCGGTGGTGACGATGTGCTGATGACCTATGGCCACACCTTGAAGGCGGCTGCGCAAGGCGGGCGCTGGGTCGGCTACCTGTCCTCTACGGGGGTCTATGGGGACCAGAAAGGGGCCTGGGTGGACGAGAGCGCACCTACCGGGATCGGACGCCGGACCGCGCGCAGCGATGCCGATGCAGCGTGGATGGAACTCGGCGCACGGGTTTTCCGTCTGCCCGGGATTTATGGCCCGGGGCGAAGCGCGCTCGACCGGGTGCGCGAGGGAAAGGCGCGCCGGATCGATATGCCGGGCCAGGTCTTCAGCCGGGTCCATGTCGACGACATCGTTTCGGGAGTTCTTGCGGCAATCGACACCGATGCGCCTTCCGGTGCCTACAACCTTGCAGACGACCTTCCCGCGAGCGGCAATGCCGTGACCGAAGAAGCCTGCCGCATGCTCGGCCTGGAACCTCCCCCGCTCGAAACTCTTGAGGAAGCGAACCTCAGCCCGATGGCGCGCGGCTTCTATTCGGAGAACCGCCGGGTCGCGAACGGAAAGGCGAAGCGCCTGCTCGGCTGGAAGCCTGCCTATCCGACTTTCAGGCAGGGGCTGGCGAACCTGGTCTAGGCGCCCTTCGCGACCTGCCGCGCCCTCAATGCGATCACCAGCCCGATCATAGCCAGAACCGCGCCTGCGCCCGACAGGGCGGTCCAGCGATAACCTTCGAGCAGGGTCGAGATGATCATCGCGATCACCACCACGAGCACGCCGTTATACGCTGCCCGCCCTGCGCCGAGCGTTCGGACCAGGCCGTAATAGATCGGGAAGGTCACCACCGATCCGACAATCGCCAGCCAGGCGGTGCCGAACCAATAGGCCTGCGTCCGCGGAAAGACGGGCGAGCCTTCTATGCTCCATGCCAGTGCGGCGTCGATCAGCGTGCCGTAAAGCATCGACCATGCAAGCAGGGCGGTAAGCGGCACGCTCTTGCCGGTGGGTCCGGCCTGTATGACATTGGCGATTGAGGCCGCCATCATCGCGACCAGCGCCAGTCCCGCACCAAGCAGGACATTTCCGCCGAGCGGTGCGACCTGCGCCTCGTTGAGCAGCAACAGCCCGATCCCGCCGAGCGCGACAGCGCTACCCCACATGAAACGATGCGTGATCGGTTCGCCCAGCAGGAAGCGGCCGAGGATCGCGTTGGGGACCAGCATCATGCCGATCAGCAGGGCGACGATGCCCGAAGTAAGGTGGTGCTCCGACCAATAGACGAAATTGTAGTTGCCGCAGAACTGGAACAGCCCCATCGCCAGCGCCAGCAGGTGCACCCGGCCGGGCATGGCGAGGCTATGACGCAGCGCCAGGGTCAGCGCGAACATCGCCGGCGTCGCCATCGCAAAGCGCCAGGTGACCGACCACAGCACCGGTACTTCGGCGATCTGCGTCGTGATGACGAACCAGGTCGATCCCCAGATCAATGCGGTCAGGATGAAAGGGATCGCGATCTTGGGCCGCAACAAGGCATGCGGCGGAGGGGCTTCGCTCATAGGCCGGCGATCGCCTTGCCCAGAGCGACCGCATCTTCCGCTTTCGTATTCCACGCCGCGACGAACCGTGCAGCGTCGGCGCCCCAATCGTAGAAGTCGAAACCTTGCTGCCGCAAAGCCTCACGCTCTGCTGCGCTCAACCGCATGAAAACCTCGTTCGCTTCTACCGGATACATCAATCGCGCCTCTGCCGCCGAACCGATCTCGGCCGCAGCGGCATTGGCAGCGCGCGCATTTTCGAGCCACAGATCGCCATCGAGCATCGCGAGGACCTGCGCGGCGAGATAGCGCCCCTTGCACTGAAGGTGCCCGGCGCGCTTGCGGCGATATTTGACGAGCGCCGCCTGCTCAGGATCGAACAGCACCAGCGCTTCTGCGCTCATCCCGCCATTCTTGATGCAGCCGAAGCTCAAAGTATCGACGTGTCCGGCAGCCTCGACAGCCTTGCCGCCAAGGAAGGCCGCGGCATTGGCAAACCGCGCCCCGTCCATGTGGATGCCCAGCCCGCGCGCCTTCGCAAGTTCGGTAATCGCGTCGATCTCCGCCCTCCGATACGACAGGCCATATTCGCTCGCCTGGGTGATCGCGATTGCATGCGGCTGGACCTGGTGCACGTCGTCGCGGATCGGATCGACCAGCGCAGCGATGTCATCAGGCGTCAGCTTGGCGCCTTCGCCGCTTGCCAGCATGAGTTTCGCGCCATGGAGAAAAAAGCCCGGCGCGCCGCCTTCGTCCACCTCGATATGCGCTTCCTCGTGGCATACGACACCGCCGTGGGGCTGGCACAAGGTGGCAAGGCCGAGGCAGTTCGCTGCGGTCCCGGTCGCGACCCAGATCGCCGCGCATTCCCTGCCGAAAAGGTCGGAAAAACGCGCGTCGAGTTCCTGGCTCAGGGCATCGCCGTCATAGGGTATGTCGGCGCTGTCGGCAGCCTGCATCGCCTCCCAGATCTTCGGGTGGACAGGGGCCGCGTTGTCGGACAGGAATGGTTTTTGCGAATTCATCAGGGGAACGGCCTTAATGCGTGGCCATTGATTGGCAAGAAGGAGCTTTAGCGATGACTGCCGACAATCTCGATCTGACGATCACCCATCATGTCCAGGGCCAGGGCGGAAAGTACGTCGCCCATATCAAGGACGAGAGCACGACGGGCTATCTCGAATGGGAACCGGGGGACCCACGCGACGGCATGGAAGTCCGCATCGCGACCCATACCGTGGTGCCGAGGGCAATCGGCGGCCGCGGGGTTGCCGGGCATCTGGTTCGCCGGCTGGTAGAAGACGCCAAGGTCGAGGAATTCCTGATCGTGCCGCGATGTTCCTACGTCGCCGCCAAGTTCGAGGAAAATCCCCATTGGGAAGACCTCAAGGCGGGCTAGGCCAATTTCGAGAAATCGGTCGCGCTGATACTTTCCATGATCGACCGGCGAAGCTGGCGCGCGCGTTCCAGCGGCACGCCTGACATGGCAAAGGCGCCACCCGCCAGCCCGAGGTTCACGGTCGCATAGCCGCGCCGCTGCGCGATGGGCCCTTGCACGATCTCTACCGAATGCAGCTTCACGCGCGAGGCGATCTTGACCGAGGGTGACAGATAGCCGTCCGAGCTCAGCACCTGGCGCGCATCGAGTGCGTGCTTGTGGAACTGCCAGCCATAAAGATTGCCCACGATCGTAAGCGCCGCGCCAATCAGCGGGAGCAATCCGAACCACACGACCGGGGCGGCCACTGCAACCACGATTGCCACGAGAACGAAGGGCGTGGATTCTATCACCATCCTGTCGAACCGGTGACGCTTGCTGGCGCGGTGCCAGTCGAGCGAATCGGCCGGTGGCTCGAACCCGGCCGCCCTGATGATCGGCGCAATTTCCTCTGCCTGGGCGAATGGCGCGACGACATGGCTCGACGAGCCTGCATCCTGCGCGAGGCTGACGAACTTGAGCGCACGCCAGCCGAAGCGGTAGCGGATCATCTTGGTCACGATTTCGAGCGCCTGCACCCGATGCACCGGCATCACGACGTCGGTCTTCGTGAACAGCCCGCGGCGGCGACGGAAGCCGCGCGGCGTCTTTTCCAGCAGGAAGCCCCACTCACGGGTTAATGTGCGGATGATGCCGGTGGCAACTCCGACCGCTAGCAGTGAAATGCTGGCCAGCACCGCACCCACCACTTGCGCCATCGGCCCGAGGGCCGCAAGCCAGTTGCCCGGTCCGGCGAGCAGTTCCTGCCATTCGTCGAGATCCCAGATGTCGAACGGCAACAGGAAATCGAGCTGCTGCGTTATACCGAAAACCACCGCGACGACCGCCAGCGAGAATTCGAACATGCCGAACTTCAGAAGGCGCGGCGGCTTCATTTCAAACAGCGGTTCGCCCGGTTCGCTGCCCGCTGCTTCCGACTGCACCGGGTCGCTGGCATCGATGTCGCTTTCGGCAGCAGCCGGAATCGCAGCGGTTTCGCCGGCGTGGATCTCGCGCACGAGTTCGCGCAGCCGCTCGCCTTCCGCCTCGGGCAAATAAGACAGCTTCAGGTCCTCGCCGCCGCCCGATCCTGTCTCGAACTTCACTTCGACAAGGCCGAACAGGCGCGGGATCAGCGCCTGTTCCAGGCTGACGTCCTGGATCCGTTCGTAGGGGACCGAGCGTGCCGCCCGGCTGACGATGCCCTGTTCGACGCGAATATCCTCTTCACCCACGCGATAGGTGAACCGCCTCCAGCCGAGATAGGACATGAGGCTGCTGATCGACAGCACCGCGGCACCCGCCACGATGGCAGTGAACAGGCCGAAACTTGTGTCGCGCATGGCGAAGAACGCGGCGACCATCGGGAAAACCGCATTGCGCAGGCTCATCACCCCGCGGACGACGAAGCTCTTGGGGTCGGTCCGGCGAGCCTCGCCATCCTGCATGGAGAATATGCGTTTCACAGCGTCTCGCGCTTGATGTGGCTGCGGATTTCCTCGCGCATTTCCATTGCGAGTTCGTGGCCTAGCCCTGGCAGGTTGACCGAGGCATTGTGCGTGCCGGCGGTGTGGAGCGTAAGGGTGGCGATGCCGAAGAACCGCTCGATCGGGCCCTGGTTCACGTCGATGTGCTGGACCCTGCCGAAGGGTACGATCGTATCCGAACGAAACCAGATTCCGCGAACGACGCGCAGGCGGTCAATGCTCATGGCGTAACCACGTGCGAGATGGCGGCGCAGCGGCAGGCGCAGGATGGCGAGCAGCGCGACCAGCGCCACGGGCCCGACCACCACTGCCGGTGGCAAGACGTCGGCGGCCTCCACGATCAGCGCCGCGATGACGACCGGCAGGGCCGCAATCGTGGTGGTGACGCGCAGCGCCTTGATATGATTGGGGTGGAGCGGCGTCAGCGCCCCGTCTTCGTCGCTTGCGGTTGTCACCGCGGTGCCCTGTTCGTCCATAGCGTATTACATGACTAAGACGCTTAATTCCTGCAAGTCCAAATCGCGATGCGAATTGGCTGGCGCTTTGGTCGTGTGCTGCCTAGCAGTGGCGGCATGCCATTGCTGGGTGCGATCTTGGCCGGAGGACAGGCCCGCCGTTTCGGCAGCGACAAGGCGCATGCGCGCTACAACGGCTGGCGTTTGATCGACCTCGCCGCAGATGCACTTTCCGCGCAATGCGACGGGCTGGTCGTCTGCGGGCGCGAGGAAGCCGGATTCACCTGTATCCCCGACCGGCCGGGAGCCGACATGGGGCCGCTCGGCGGCATCAATGCGGCTCTTCATTATGCGGCAGCGAACGAATACGATCGGGTGCTGAGCGTGGCCTGCGACATTCCCAACATTCCCGCCGACCTCGCCAGGGCGATGGCGGGGGATGGCGCTGCGATCGTCCAGAGCCAGTCGGTCGTCGGCCTCTGGCCGGTCGAACTTGCAGGGACACTGGACGAATTTCTCGCGCAGGGCGGACGGAAGCTGTTCGACTTTGCGGGGCTCGTCGATGCGCGGCTGGTCCGGTTCGATCCGCCCCTCCTCAACATCAACAGGCCCGAAGACCTGCCGGAATAGGATGGGCCACGACCCGAACGGGCGGCGCGCCTGTCGGCGTATGTCGAATTTCGCGGGAAATGGTGCTGCTGGGGAGGATTGAACTCCCGACCTCACCCTTACCAAGGGTGCGCTCTACCACTGAGCTACAGCAGCGCCTGTATCGACGTGGCGGTCGAGGTGGCGCGCCTATCGTCATGCTCGCCCGCAATGTCAAGCAACACTTGAGCGACGGGCGTAATAGTTCCAAGGCGTTTCGCATGGGTGAAGATCACGGCAACAAAATGTCGCGCGAAGAACGGCTCGCGGCAAAACTGCGCGAAAACCTGCACCGCAGGAAGGCGCAAGGACGCGCGATGGAGACGCAATCGGGCGAATCGGGTGGAGAAGCTCTTTCCAAGCCGCGCGACGATGGCTAACGAAGCGCGCTCCTAGGATTTGCCGGAGCCAATATGCCCAAGCTCATTCTCGTCCGCCACGGCCAGAGCCAGTGGAACCTCGAAAACCGTTTCACCGGCTGGTGGGACGTCGACCTGACCGACAAGGGTGTCGAAGAGGCGATGGCCGCTGGCGTCTTGTTGAAGGAAAAGGGCGTCCTGCCGACGCGCGCCTTCACCTCGGTCCAGACCCGAGCGATCCGCACTCTGCACCTCGCGCTGCACCAGTGCAATCGGCTGTGGATCCCCGAAACCAAGGACTGGCATCTCAACGAGCGGCACTATGGCGGCCTGACCGGTCTCAACAAGCAGGAAACCCGCGACAAGCATGGCGACGAGCAGGTGCACATCTGGCGTCGCAGTTTCGATGTCCCGCCGCCCGAGCTCGAGAAGGGCAGCGAGTTCGACCTGTCGGACGACCCGCGATACGCCGGGATCGACGTGCCGCAGACTGAAAGCCTGAAACTGACGATCGAGCGCGTCCTTCCGTATTGGCAGGAAACCATCCTGCCATACGTCAATGCGGGCGAAACCGTGATGATTTCGGCCCACGGCAATTCGCTGCGCGCACTGGTGAAGCACCTGTCGGGCATTTCGGACGACGACATCACCGGCCTGGAGATTCCCACCGGCCAGCCGATCATATATGATTTCGAGAATGACGGCGTCTCCGGACTGGTGCCGGGCGAACGCTATTACCTCAAGGACAGTTGAGTAAGGACAAGGCAATGGGGGGCAAGGTAGCCATCGTAATGGGGAGCCAGTCGGACTGGCCCACCATGCAGTGCGCCGCGCAGGTGCTGGAAGAACTGGAAGTCGAGCACGAGGCGCGCATCGTTTCCGCCCACCGCACTCCCGACCGGATGAGCGCCTTTGCCAAGGGTGCAGAGGGCGAAGGGTTCGATGTGATCATTGCCGGTGCCGGCGGTGCGGCGCACCTTCCCGGCATGATCGCGGCGATGACGCATTTGCCGGTCCTCGGCGTGCCGGTTCAGTCGAAGGCGCTTTCGGGCATGGATAGCCTGCTTTCGATCGTGCAGATGCCAGCCGGCATTCCCGTGGGCACGCTGGCCATTGGCGAAGCAGGCGCAACGAACGCAGGGCTGATGGCGGCTGCCATCCTTGCCTTGCAGGACGAGGACCTGTCCGACCGCCTGCAGGACTGGCGCGCCTCGCGCACCGCCGCCGTCGACGAAAGGCCCCACGGCTGATGATCGCACCGGGCTCAACCATCGGCATTCTTGGCGGAGGGCAACTGGGACGCATGATGGCGGTTGCCGCCGCCCAGCTCGGCTACAAGGTGATCGGATACGCGCCCGCAGGCGACAATGTCGCTGCCGACCTGTGTCACGACTTCTTCGAGAACGGCTGGGGCGACAAGCCCGCCCTCGCCGCCTTTGCTGCCAAGTGCGATGTCGTGACCTGGGAATTCGAGAATGTCCCGTTGTCGGCGGTCGAGATGATCCCCGCAGGCATGCTCGCCCCCGATCCGCGTGCGCTCGAAACCGCGCAGGACCGGGTGAAGGAAAAGCGCTTCATCGAAGACATGGGCGGGCGGCCCGCGGCCTATATGGCAGTGGGTTCGGACGACGAATTCAAGCAGGCTGTCGAACGCGTCGGAGCGCCGGGCATCCTCAAGACCGCGCGAGACGGCTATGACGGCAAGGGCCAGTGGCGCGTGTCTTCGCTGCGCGATGCGGACAGCGTCCGTTTCCCCGGCAAGTCCTGCGTCTATGAAAGCATGGTCGATTTCGAGGCCGAATTTTCGGTAATCCTCGTACGCGGCACGGATGGCGAAGTCCGTTTCTGGGATTCGACCGCCAACGTCCATGAAGAGGGCATGCTCGCGACATCGACCTATCCGCCATCCGCCAGCGTATCGGCACAGATAGAAGAAGCACGCCAGCTTGCCGCGCGCGTGGCCGAAGCGCTACGCTATGTCGGCGTGCTGACGCTCGAATTCTTCGCCACCGCAAACGGCCCGGTGTTCAACGAAATGGCCCCGCGGGTGCACAATTCAGGCCACTGGACGATCGAGGGTGCAGCAACCAGCCAGTTCGAGAACCATGTCCGTGCCATTTGCGGCCTGCCACTCGGTTCGACTGCGACGCGCTTCGCCCATGTCGAGATGCGCAATATCGTGGGCGAGGATGCGCTGACCGCGCACGAGATCCTGGCCGAAGACGGAGAGGCGCACCTGCATCTCTACGGCAAGAAGGAAGCGCGCGAGGGCCGCAAGATGGGCCACGTCACCCGCGTCGGCCACGCAGCCGGTTGATCGGGGCGCAAGCCAGATGGAACCCGGCCTTTTCCTAATATACGCGCGCGCCGCCAATGGAGCGATCGGCAAGAACGGCCAGCTTCCCTGGCACCTTCCCGCAGACCTGAAGCACTTCAAGGCGATGACGATGGGCCCCGACAAGCAGGGCCTGCCGATGATCATGGGGCGCAAGACTTTCGAGAGCCTGCCCGGCCTGCTGCCTCGTCGTCGCCACATCGTCCTGACGCGGCGCGAGCGTTGGGACAGCGAAGGTGCCGAAGTGGTCCGGTCGGTCGAGGAAGCCATCGCGCTCGCCCGGTGCGACAACCCGTCGGGCAGGATCGCGGTCGTCGGCGGGGCTGCCATCTACGATGTCTTCATGGATCATGCCGAGCGGATCGAGCTGACCGAAGTTCATGCCGATTTCGACGGCGATACTTTCATGCCGCCGCTGGGCAGCGAGTGGGAAGTTTCCGCGCGCGAGGATCGCGAGGCGCAAGAGGGCCTTCCCGCCTACAGCTTCGTGACCTACAAACGGGTCGAGGGGGAATGATGCGCAAGATTTTCGGTTCGATCCTGGTGCTCGCCATCGTGGGCGCAGTGATCTTCTTCGGCTTTGCCCCGCGCTGGGCTGAGGAATCGATGAACAAGATCGATGGCCAGCCGCTGATCGAGGTAAGCGACGAGGCCAAGGCGCTGCACGCAACGCTGACCATTATCGACCTCCACTCCGACACGCTGATGTGGAACCGCGACGTGACGCAGGCCGGATCGCGCGGCCACATGGACCTGCCGCGCCTGCAGCAGGGCAACGTCGCGCTGCAGGTATTTTCCAGCGTGACCAAGACGCCCAAGAACCAGAACTACGATTCGAACAGCGCCGAGAGCGACAACATCACCCTGCTCACCATCGCGCAGATGCAGCCGATCAAGACCTGGCATTCGCTGCTGCAGCGTTCCGTCTGGCACGCGCAGAAACTGGCCAAGGCAGAGGGGGAATCGGGCGGCGAGCTGATCGGCGTGCGCAGTTCCGCCGATGTGGACGGACTGCTGGGCCAGCGCAAGGTCAAGGGGCCGCAATATGTCGGCGCGCTGCTGAGCGTAGAGGGGCTGCACGATCTCGAAGGCGACATCGACAATCTCGATGCGCTTTACGAACACGGTTTCCGCATGGCCGGCTTCACCCACTTCTTCGACAATGCGCTGGCCGGGTCGATGCATGGCGAGAAGAAATCGGGCCTGACCGAGATGGGCCGCGAGGCGGTGCGGCGGATGGAGCGCAAGGGCATGATCGTCGATATCGCCCATTGCAGCCACCAGTGCGTTGCCGAAATCCTGGCAATGGCGCGGCGCCCCGTCGTCTCCAGCCACGGCGGAGTGCAGGCGACCTGCAAGGTCAACCGCAACCTCACCGACGATGAAATTCGCGGTGTCGCACGGACCGGCGGCGTCATCGGTGTCGGCTATTGGGAGGGCGCTGTCTGCTCGACCGACCCGCGCGCCACGGCCAAGGCGATGAAGCATATTCGCGACCTCGTCGGCATAGAAACCGTCGCGCTCGGCAGCGATTACGATGGTGCTACCACCGTGAGGTTCGACACGTCGCAGCTGGTCCAGGTGACGCAGGCGCTGATGGACGAAGGTTTCACCGCGGACGAGATTCGCGCGGCGATGGGCGGCAACGCCCTGCGGGTCATCTCGCGCGGGCTGCAGCCGATGGTAGAGGGCGATGCCGTCCTTCCAGAAGATCGGCCCGGCCAGCAGGACGCCGCATCATGAGGTGGCTCGACCACCGCGAGCAGATCCCGTCTGCCCTGCGCGGCGCGGTCATCGCGCTCGGCAATTTCGACGGCTTCCACAAGGGGCACCAGGCGGTAGCGGGCGAAGCGATCCGCTGGGCGCATGAGGAAGGCCGACCTTCGATCATTGCCACTTTCGACCCGCATCCGGTGCGCTTCTTCAAGCCCGAGGTGCCGCCGTTTCGCCTGACCACGCTCGAACAGCGACAGGAACTCTACCTTGCTGCCGGGGCAACCGCGATGCTGGTGTTCCATTTCGACAAGGACCTGGCGGGGACGAGCGCGGAAGATTTCATCACCGAAATCCTGATCGAGCGATTCGGCGCACATGGCGTCGTGACGGGTGGCGATTTCACTTTCGGCAAGGGCGCGGCAGGCAATGTCGACCTGCTGAAATCGCTGGGCGGCGAACGCGGACTGCAATCGCGCGTGGTCGAAGCAGTGGAAGATGGCGGCGCGGTGGTTTCTTCCAGCCGTATCCGGGAGGCGCTGCGCGACGGCAATCCCGAGCTTGCGGCAGAACTGCTGACCCGCCCCTTCGCCATTCGCGGCATCGTCGAACATGGCGACAAGCGCGGCCGCACCATCGGCTATCCCACCGCCAATCTCTCGGTCGAGAATTACCTGCGTCCGAAATACGGGGTCTATGCCGTGACCGGCAAGATCCTCAGCACCGGGCAGCAGCTGACCGGCGCGGCCAATATCGGCGTGCGCCCGCAGTTCGAACCGCCCAAGGAATTGCTCGAACCCTATTTCTTCGACTTTTCCGGCGACCTGTATGGGCAGGAGATCGAAGTCGCCTTCCACCACTTCCTGCGTCCCGAAGCGAAGTTCGACGGGCTCGACGCGCTGATGGAGCAGATGGAGAAGGATTGCGACCGGGCGCGCACTCTACTAAGCGCGCGCCACCATGACTGAAAAGCGCGACTATAGAGATACGGTCTTCCTGCCGAAGACCGATTTTCCCATGAAGGCCGGCCTCCCGCAAAAGGAGCCGGGCATTGCTGCGCGCTGGCAGGAAATCGGCCTGTACGACAAGCTGCGCGAGAGCCGTAAGGGCCGCGAGAAGTTCATCTTCCATGACGGCCCGCCCTACGCCAATGGCGACATGCACATCGGCCACGCGCTGAACCACACGCTGAAAGACATGGTCTGCCGCACGCAGAACCTGCTCGGCAAGGATGCGCCCTATGTTCCGGGCTGGGACTGCCACGGCCTGCCGATCGAATGGAAGGTCGAGGAACAGTACCGCAAGGACAAGAAGCAAAAGCCCGTCCTGTCGGGCAAGGACCGCAACGAGGCAGAGGTAAAAGCCTTCCGCGACGAATGCCGCGCCTATGCACAGCACTGGGTCGACGTGCAGCGTGACCAGCTGAAGCGCCTTGGCGTGATGGCCGACTGGGACCACCCCTATCTCACCATGCAGAAGGAGAGCGAGGCGATCATCGTCGCCGAGCTGATGAAGCTGGCCGAGGCGGGCAATCTCTACCGCGGCTCGAAGCCGGTGATGTGGTCGCCGGTCGAGGAAACCGCGCTGGCCGAGGCGGAGGTCGAATACGAGGACATCGTCTCGACCCAGATCGACGTGGCGTTCGAGATCACCGAGAGTCCGATTGAGGAACTGGTCGGCGCACATGCAGTGATCTGGACGACAACGCCGTGGACGATCCCTGTCAACCAAGCTTTGGCGTATGGGCCGGAGGTTGAGTATGTCCACCTACGTTTGTTGGATGATGATCGCCATCCTTCGGCACAACAAGACTTGGCTGCCAAAGGACTCGGCTGGCTGAACGGCACAATTCTCGTGGCAAAGGCGCTTTTTCCCGAGTTCTATAAACGCGTTTCAGCGACTGCCGCATCGCAGGGCGTGCCGATTGTCGATTGGCCTGTCAGCGATGAAGGATTTGGTGATTACAAGATCATCAAAGGCTCCGACCTCGCCGGAACCGTCGCGCGTCACCCGATGCACAAGCTCGGCGGGTTCTACGCCAAGCCGCGCCCGTTTCTGCCAGGCGATTTCGTCACCACCGACAGCGGCACCGGGCTCGTCCACATGGCGCCCGACCATGGCGAGGACGACTTCGAACTGTGCAAGGCCAACGGCATCGAGCCGGTCTTTGCCGTCACCAATGGCGGTGTCTACCGCGACGACTGGGGTTGGCTCGGCGGGGATGACGAACGCCGCCGCAGCGTCATCAACAAGCCCTTCAATTCCCCCGAAGGCCCGATCTGCTCGGACCTGCGCGAAGCGGGCGCGCTGCTCGCCGCGAGCGAGGATTACCAGCACTCCTACCCGCACAGCTGGCGGTCCAAGGCAAAGGTCATCTTCCGCTGCACCCCGCAGTGGTTCGTGCCGATGGACAAGCCGCTCGGCACCGGAGATTTCGACGTTGCCCCGGGCAATCCGCTCGGCGCTGCGGTCGCGCCCTTCGTCAGCCAGGATCATTCGACCCTGCGCCAGCGTGCAGTGCAGGCCATCGCCGATACCCGCTTCGTGCCTGAGAAGGGCCGCAACCGCCTCGGCAGCATGGTCGAAGGGCGTCCCGACTGGGTCCTTTCTCGCCAGCGCGCATGGGGCGTGCCGATCACGCTGTTCGTCCGTCAGGACGGCAGCTATCTGCAGGACCCAGCGGTCAATGCCCGCGTCGTCGCCGCCGTGCGCGAAGAAGGCATGGACGCCTGGAACGAAGGTAACAAGGCCGCCTTCCTCGGCGCCGACCACGATCCTGCCGAATTCGAGATGGTCAGCGACATTCTCGACGTGTGGTTCGATTCGGGCTGCACCCACGCCTTCGTGCTCGAATCGGGGCGCTGGGGCGATGTGCAGTGGCCCGCCGACCTCTATCTCGAAGGCAGCGATCAGCATCGCGGCTGGTTCCAGTCCTCCCTGCTCGAAAGCTGCGCGACGCGTGGCCGTGCGCCTTACAACCAGGTGCTGACCCACGGCTTCACCATGGCGAGCGACGGGCGCAAGATGTCCAAGAGCCTCGGCAATACGGTCGATCCGCTCAAGGTCATGGAGCAATACGGTGCCGACATCATCCGCCTGTGGGCGCTAAGCGTGGACTTCACCGAAGATCACCGCATCGGCGACGAGATCCTGAAGGGCGTTGCCGACCAGTACCGCAAGCTCAGGAACACCTTCCGCTACCTCCTCGGCGCGCTCGACGGGTTCGACGGCAGCGACGTGCCTGAAATGGCCGAGTTCCCCGAACTGGAACGCTACGTCCTGACGCTGCTCAGCCAGCTCGATGCGAAACTGGCGCAGGCGATCGTCGACTACGACTTCAACACCTATACCCGTGCGCTGATCGATTTCGCGAACGAGGACCTGTCGGCCTTCTTCTTCGATATCCGCAAGGACTGCCTTTATTGCGATGGCGAAGACAGCGTCACCCGCCGCGCCTATCGCGCGACGCTGGACATCCTGTTCCAGGCGCTGGTCCGCTATGTCGCGCCGGTGCTCGTGTTCACTTCGGAAGAGGTGTGGGCGACGCGCTATCCGGCAGACATCGCGAAGGGCGGCAGCGTCCACCTGCTCGAATGGCCAAAGATTGCGCTGGCAGAGGGCCTGCGCCCCGACACCGCGCGGTGGGAAGCGCTGCGCGAACTGCGCGAGGACGTGAACGAAGCAATCGAACCGCTGCGCCGTGAAAAGACCATTCGTTCGAGCCTGGAGGCCGACGTGGTCGTCCCTGCTTCCGCCGTGCCCGAGGGCTTCAGCGATGCCGATCTTGCCGCACTGTTCATCACCGCGTCAGTCACGCGGGGCCAAGGAGACAGCGTGAGCGTCACCAAGACCACCGATCACAAGTGCGGCCGTTGCTGGCGCCTGCTTCCCGAAGTCGAGGAAGACGGCGACCTGTGCGCCCGTTGCGAGGAGGTGGTGGAATGAGCGGCCTGTTGACCCGCAACCGCGTGATCGGCCTCGTCATCGCCGGCGTAATCTTCGCCATCGACCAGTTCGTGAAGTGGCTGGTGATCGATCCGCTGCAATTGCGCGAAGTAGGCCGGATCGACCTTCTGCCGTTCTTCGACCTTACCTATACCGAGAACCGCGGCGTATCGCTCGGCCTGCTCGAAGCGACCAGCATGGAAATGCGCTGGCTGCTGGTGGCAGTGACAGCGCTCATTGCGATCATCGTACTGGTGTGGATGCTGCGCGAACGGCTGCTGGGCGATATCATCGGGCTTTCGATGATCCTCGGCGGGGCGCTCGGCAATATCGTCGACCGTTATTCGCTCGGTTACGTCATCGACTATGCCGACTTCCATATCGGGGATTTCCGCCCCTTCCTCATTTTCAATATCGCCGATGCCGCTATCACCGTGGGCGTCGTGATTATCCTTGCCCGTTCCTTCTTCGTGCGCGAAAAGGACCAGGAAATCGAACAGCCGGGCCACAGCCCCGCGGAGAGTTGAAATATGCGTATCGTGAAAACCGCCGTCCTTCTTGCTGCAACCAGCGCCATGCTTGCCGGCTGCGGTGGTGGCGGCATTCTCAACCGCGATCGTCCCGATGAATTCGCCGTGCAGCGCCAGGCGCCGCTGGTGGTTCCGCCGGACTTCAGCCTGGTCCCGCCTGCACCCGGCGCGCCGCGTCCGGCAGAGGGCAATGCGCAGGAACAGGCGCTCGATGCACTGTTCGGCGGCCCTGCCCCGCGTAGCCAGGTGGAAACCAGCGCCCTCGACCGCGCCGGTGCCGCTGCTCCTGCCATCCGCAGCCAGGTCGGCGACCCGCAGACCGCGACCGTTGCCAAGGGCAGCGTGACCCGCGACATCATCGCCGCTCCCGAAGGTGACGGCCAGGCAGCGCAGGCAGTCATCCCGGGCTGATCGCTGCTTCTATTCGATGTTACAGGAAATGGGCTCGCCGGATCGGCGGGCCTTTTTCGTTTCAGCCTGCGTCCCTGCTGACCAGCAGCTTGTCGATGCGGCGGCGGTCCATGTCGACCACTTCGAAGCGCCAGCCCTGATCGGTGAAGTATTCACCCTCTACCGGCAGTTTCTTGAAGATCGACAGCGCATAGCCTGCAGCAGTGCCGAACTCGCGGTCGTCGCCATATTCGATGTTGAGCCTGTCGGCCAGCGCATCGGCCGACATTCCGCCTGCGACCAGCAGCGACCCATCCTCGCGCTCTACCCATAACGGGCCTTCGCTCTGGTCCTGGTCGCTGGCGAATTCGCCCACGATCGCGGTCAGCAGGTCGACCGGTGTGACGATACCGTCGAAATGGCCGTATTCATCATGGACCATCGCTATGGCGATTTCGGACTGCTGGAGCACGCGGAGCGCATCCATCGCGTCGAGCTGGTCGGGAACGACCTCGGGTTTCTTCATCAGCCGCTTCAGCGACAGCTTGCGCCCGGCGACGAGCGCAGCGAGCACTTCGCGCACCTTCACTACGCCGAGGATCGTGTCGGGCGACCCGTCGGCAACAGGCAGCAAGGAGTGCGGGCTCGCCTCGATGGTCTTGCGGATCGCCTTTTCATCGGCGTTGATGTCGATCCAATCCACTTCTGTCCGCGGCGTCATCATTTCGCGCACGGGCCGTTCGGCCAGGCGCACCACGCCTGCCAGGATCTGGTGCTGTTCGACCTCGATAACCCCCGACCGCGTTGCCTCGGCAAATATCATGTGCAGTTCTTCCGCGGTGACGTTCGACTGGCCACCGGGACGCACGCCGAACAGCCGAACGAGTGCGCCCGACGAAGTGTCGAGCACCCACACCAGCGGCGCTGCGACCTTGGCAAGGAATGCCATCGGGCGTGCCATCACAAGTGCGATCGGCACCGCGCTGCGCAGGGCCAGTTGCTTGGGCACAAGCTCGCCAACGACGAGACTGAAATAGGTGGTCAGCACGATCACCAGGACAAAGCCTGCATCGCCCGAAACGTCGGCGGGCACGCCCAGCAGCTCCAGCCGTTCGCCAACCGGTCCGCCCAGGCTCGCGCCCGAGTAAGCGCCAGCAATGATGCCGACCAGCGTGATCCCGATCTGCACGGTCGAAAGGAACTTGCCCGGATCGGCCGCCAGCGACAGCGCGACCTTGGCGCTTACCGACCCCTTGTCACGCGCGGCTTTGAGGCGCGCAGTGCGCGCGGAAACGATGGCCAATTCGGACATGGCGAAGATGCCATTGAGAACGATCAGGCACGCGATGACTATCAAGTCTGTCCAGGGAAACGGCGTCACACGGTCTCGCTAGCACAAAAGCGCGGCTCTGCCAGCGCCAACGCACAGCAATTTCGGGAACAGACCGCCACGGGATGTGTTTGAGCCTTAGACGCGAGTGGGCGCGTTCCACCGGGCGTGGGCGTATCTCAATCGTTCACGACCCCCACCAGGAGGACTGAAATAATGAAAAAATCACGCATTCTTCTCTCGGGCATTGCCGCGCTCTCGCTCGTCGGCACCAGCGCCTGTGTCACCGATCCGAACACGGGTGAGAAAAAGGTTTCGCGTACCGCCATCGGCGGCGTCGGCGGTGCCGTGCTAGGCGGCCTGCTCGGCGGCGCGATCGGCGGCAAGACCGGTCGTATCATCGGCGCGGCTGGCGGTGCAGCAGCTGGCGGCTATGTCGGCTACCGGATGGACCAGCAGATCAAGGAAATCAAAGAACAGACCGACGGCTCTGGCGTTGACGTCACCGAAGTCGACGGCGGCGACGCTTTCCTCGTCAACCTGCCGGATGTGACCTTCGCGACCGGCAGCTCGTCGATCAGCCCCAGCTTCCAGGATGCGCTCGATTCGGTCGCAGCCAGCCTCGTGAAGTATCCGAACAGCATCATCGACGTGTACGGCCACACCGACACCGTCGGTTCGACCGCGTTCAACCAGCAGCTTTCGGAACAGCGCGCCCGCGCCGTTGCGAACTATCTGATCTCGCGCGGTGTCGCCTCCTCGCGTATCCGCTGGCAGGGCTTCGGCGAAACTCAGCTTCGCATCCAGACCGGCGACAATGTCAACGAACCGCTCAACCGCCGTGTCGAAATCAAGGTCATTCCTTTCGACGCAGACGATGTGGCAGCGGCCCAGGCCCAGCAGGGTTACTGATCGGACGCAACGTCACGAATTTAAGGCAAGGGGCCGGCCGCAGGGTCGGCCCTTTTCTTTTGCGACCGGCGCTACTTGGTTTGCGGGGCAAGAACCGCCGCACGATCGGACAGCCGGTCGACAGCATCGGGATGGATGCTGGGCGCACAGACCAGCAGGCCAAAGGCACGCGGATCCCGCTTGTTGTAGGCCAGCGGCTGGCCGAAGGCATCGGTCACTTCCGCACCCGCTTCGCGAGCAATCAGTGTCGAGGCACCGATGTCCCATTCGTATCCCCAGCGCAGGGTCGCGACCAGGTCGGCCTCGTCCGCAGCGACCATGGCGATCCGCAAGGCGATCGAATTGGGTTTGTCGACCACCACCAGGTCGGAATCCTCTTTCGGAAGCGCATCGGTCGGTACGCGGGCACCGGCAAAGCGCGAGCGTGTCGATGCCACCAGCCGCTCTCCGTTGCGGGTTGCGCCCTGCCCTGCCACCGCCAGCCATTCCTCACCGCGCGCAGGGGCCGCGAGCATGCCGATGAGGGGGCGACCCGAACTGATGAGCGCAACCGAAACCGCCCAGCCGCTGCGTCCGCGCAGATAATCGCGGGTCCCGTCGATCGGGTCTACGAGCCAGATCAGCCCCTTGCCCAACCGCCTGGGATCGTCCGCCGTCTCTTCCGAAAGCCAGCCCGCAGAGGGCAGCAGAGCGCCAAGTTCGCGTTTCAGGAAAGTATCGACGGCAAGGTCCGCAGCACAGACCGGGTGACCGGGAACCTTCTCCCAGCTTTCCACCTCGTGCCCGTCGCCAGGCCACGACGAATGCGCGATTCTGCCCGCTTCTTGGACGATATCACGGAGGCGCTCACTATCGATCATTTGTATAGGTGTGCCCCTGCACCCGGAATGGCTACTTTTCAAGGCGCGCAATACATGCTTAGGCGCTCCGCGACTCGATCATTGCTGAAAACCCAAGGAAGAGCTCTCCCATGAACATCCACGAATACCAGGCCAAGGAACTTCTCGCGAAATACGGCATCGCGATTCCGGCGGGCCATGCGGCGTTGACCGTGGAAGAAGCGGTCGAGGGCGCGAAGAAGCTTCCCGGACCGCTTTATGTCGTGAAGGCCCAAATCCACGCTGGCGGCCGCGGCAAGGGCAAGTTCAAGGAACTCGGCCCCGATGCAAAGGGCGGCGTTCGCCTCGCCAAGACCATCGACGACGTGAAGTCTGATGCAGAGGAAATGCTCGGCAACACGCTGGTGACGATCCAGACCGGCGATGCAGGCAAGCAGGTCAACCGCCTCTACGTGACCGACGGCGTCGACATCGCCGAAGAATACTATCTTTCCATGCTGGTCGACCGCGCATCGGGCCGCGTCGCCATGATCGTTTCGACCGAAGGCGGGATGGACATCGAAGACGTTGCCCACAACACGCCTGAAAAGATCACCACGATCACCATCGATCCGGCGCAAGGCTTCATGCCGCACCACGGCCGTGCGGTCGCCTTCGCGCTCAAGCTGACTGGCGACCTCAACAAGCAGGCGCAGAAGCTGGCGAAGCAGCTCTACACCGCGTTCATGGAACTCGACTGCGAAATGCTCGAGATCAACCCGCTGGTCGAAACCAAGGACGGCAACCTCGTTGTGCTCGACACGAAGATGAGCTTCGACGGCAACGCGCTGTTCCGTCACAAGGACGTCGAAGCGCTGCGCGACGAGACCGAGGAAGACCCGGCCGAAGTCGAAGCGAGCCAGTACGACCTCGCCTACATCAAGCTCGACGGTAACATCGGCTGCATGGTGAACGGCGCAGGCCTCGCCATGGCGACGATGGACATCATCAAGCTGAACGGCGCCTTCCCGGCAAACTTCCTCGACGTGGGCGGCGGCGCCACCACCGAGAAGGTGACGGCAGCGTTCAAGATCATCCTGAAGGACCCGGCGGTCGAGGGTATCCTCGTCAACATCTTCGGCGGCATCATGAAGTGCGACGTCATCGCCAATGGCATCGTCCAGGCGGCGAAGGACGTGAACCTTTCGGTTCCGCTGGTCGTCCGCCTCGAAGGCACGAACGTCCAGGAAGGCAAGGACATCCTCGAAAATTCGGGCCTGCCGATCGTCAGTGCCGACGACCTGGGCGACGCTGCCCGCAAGATCGTGGCTGAGGTCAAGCAGGCGGCCTAATCGCCCCTTCAAACCAGGTAGAAAGGCCGTGCCGGCTTCGTGCTGGCGCGGCCTTTTCCTTTACAGCGTGGGCTTCGGCTCGGGCAGGGCCGGCGGCGTGCTGTCCATGTAGGTGAGCCAGTTGCGCCAGATGGTCAGCGTCCGGCGGTCGGTCATGTCGATGCGGCACGCCAGCCCCATCACGCCGCGGATCGTGCCCTCTTTCCAGTCTTCGTAGACAGCGCCGCATTCCGCGTCGCGATAGGCGAGGAAAGCCGCATCGCTGGCCTCGATCTCTTTCCCCAGCTCCGGCCTGTCGGCATGCCTCTCGACCGCCTTCGCGAGATAGGCTTCGCGCCGCTCGTCAGCGCGGCCGAGCACATCGGCATAACATTGGTCCATGTCGATCGTGGTGATCGCGTCGGTGCAACGCTGCGGATGCTCGCGGCCCAGCGCTTCAAAGCGGAATACCAGCTCTCCGCCCGACTGCATGCGAACCGCCACGAGCAGGCCTTCATCAGGGAAACTGGGATTGCGGCACCTCAAGGTGAGCCCGTGGAAATATGCAGCACAATCCTCCACCGCGAGTAGGCGAAAGGTCACCATACCATCCTTGTCCTCCCAACTGGTCAGGTCGGCGTTGAAATGCTTGAGCTTCATGACCAGGCTGCCGTCCTGTTCCGTCAGGTACATATGTTCGGTGAACATGATGCCGCCTTCGCCGGTATCCTGTACGAAAGTCCCGACCATCGTGCCGCCCACCGGCGGCAGCCAGCTTTCAATGGCTGGCGCGCCCTGAATGCCCGTGCCCGCCCACTGGCCCACGAGCCAATCGACCTGCTCGAGCGTGGCGGGCGGCGATTCGAAACCCTCCTCCCCGATGCGTGTTTCCTGCGCAGCAGCAGGGCTCGAGAGCATCAGAGCCAGTGCGCTGGCCAGACCGGTCGATAGACGCATTTCCAATTTCCTCTCCATCCAGCGAAGAGAAGTAAAGCTGGCATCGGCGCCAGTAAAGCTTGGCGCGAAGGCGCTTGACCTCGACACCAAGGAACGCGAGGGCATCTGGGCCATTGGTTCGATAAGAGACGCGCCGACTCAGCTTGACGTTTACGTAAACGCAAGCTAGGCGGACGCCGAACAGTTTTTGAGAGGAAGGAACTCCCATGAAAATCCTCGTGCCCGTCAAACGGGTCATCGACTACAACGTAAAGCCTCGCGTGAAAGCGGACGGTTCGGGCGTCGATCTTGCCAACGTCAAGATGAGCATGAACCCGTTCGACGAAATCGCTGTCGAAGAAGCGATTCGCATCAAGGAAGCGGGCAAGGCGGAAGAAATCATCGCCGTGTCGGTAGGTCCGGCAAAATCGCAGGAAACGCTGCGCACCGCGCTTGCCATGGGCGCCGACCGTGCGATCCTCGTCGAGACTGACGAGGGCGTCGACGTCGAACCGCTGGCCGTTGCCAAGATCCTGAAAGCGATCGCCGACGAAGAACAGCCCGGCATCGTCATGCTCGGCAAGCAGTCGATCAGCGACGACAGCAACCAGACCGGCCAGATGCTTGCCGCCCTCATGGGCCGTCCGCAGGGCACCTTCGCCAACACCGTCGAAGTCGATGGCGACAGCGTCGTTGTTAAGCGTGAAGTCGACGGCGGCCTCGAAACCGTGAAGCTTTCGCTTCCGGCAATCGTCACCACCGACCTCCGCCTGAACGAGCCGCGCTATGCTTCGCTGCCGAACATCATGAAGGCGAAGAAGAAGCCGCTCGATACGAAGACCCCGGGTGACTACGGCGTCGACATCACGCCGCGCCTCACTACCACCAACGTTTCCGAACCGCCCGTCCGCCAGGCCGGCATCAAGGTCGCAGACGTCGATGAACTGGTCGCCAAGATCAAGGCCATGGGCATCGCCTGAGAACCCTGGACGCAGAAAGGACAACGAACATGAAAACTCTCGTCTGGGTCGAACACGACAACAGCGAAATGAAGGATGCGACGCTGGCAGCTGTCACCGCCGCTTCGAAACTGGGTGAAGTCCACCTGCTGGTAGCCGGTAGCGGCTGTGGCGGCGTGGCCGAACAGGCTGCCAAGGTTGCCGGCGTGGGCAAGGTCCATGTCGCAGACGACGCGGCCTACGCACACGCGCTGGCCGAAAACGTCGCGCCGCTGGTAGCCGACCTGATGGGCCACCATGATGCCTTCGTCGCGCCCGCTACCACCACCGGCAAGAACATCGCACCGCGCGTCGCAGCCCTGCTCGACGTCATGCAGATTTCGGACATCCTTTCGGTCGAAGGCGAAAAGACCTTCACCCGTCCGATCTATGCCGGCAACGCGATCGCAACCGTCGAATCGTCCGATGCCAAGCTGGTGATCACCGTTCGCGGCACCGCTTTCGACAAGGCGGCGACCGAAGGCGGTTCGGGCACTATCGAAGCGGTTTCGGGCGCTGGTGATGCCGGCCTGTCGAGCTTCGTCAGCGCGGAAATCGCACAGAGCGAGCGCCCCGAGCTGACCAGCGCAAAGGTCATCGTTTCGGGCGGCCGTGCGCTGAAGGATTCGGAAACTTTCGAGCAGGTCATCACCCCGCTCGCCGACAAGCTTGGTGCCGGTATCGGTGCTTCACGCGCTGCGGTCGATGCAGGTTACGTGCCCAACGATTATCAGGTCGGCCAGACCGGCAAGATCGTGGCACCGGAAGTTTACATCGCCATCGGCATTTCGGGTGCGATCCAGCACCTTGCCGGGATGAAGGATTCCAAGACCATCATCGCGATCAACAAGGACGAAGACGCGCCGATCTTCCAGGTCGCTGACATCGGCCTCGTCGCCGACCTGTTCAAGGCCGTGCCGGAGCTGACCGAAAAGCTCTGAGCAACTGCCAAAGCGAATTGAAGAAGGGTCGGGCCTCTCGGGGTCCGGCCCTTTTGTTTTGCCTCACGCAGCCAGCAGCCGGGCACAATTGCGGAAGGTGCGGCGGGTGATCTGGCGATGGCGTTCTGCCGTTGCGCGGTCGATCCGGGGCGCGCCCGCCTCGTCGAAAATTGCCCGCCTGATGATCCGCCGCTCGGCTGCTGGCGAAGCAATCCCGTCGAGCATGCGGTCGAGCCAATCCCTCGCCATCCGGTCGCTGGCCGCGCGTTCGACGCTTTCTTGGGCTTGCGCATCGACGATCTGCAACGAAGTGCCCCTGGCCTCTGCAGCAGCAATCCGCGCCTCCAGCGACACTGTCGTGATACCGGCATTGCGCGCGCTGCGGCGCTGATCGAGTCGCATCCGGTGACGCAGGCCCTGCAACTCACCCCGCATCTGCCAGATTGCATGCGTGGCGAATGCTGCCTTGGATGCATCGTAGCTTTCAACAGCACGGAACAGACCGATGCGGCAGGCCTGCTCTGCATCCTCCGCCATGTCGGTTAGCCCGAAACGCCTGATGAATTGTCGGCGTTGCGGCGCAAGGAGATCGAACAGCTTTGCGAATTCGCGGTCCCATCGCAGCGATGGCCGCCCCTGGCTGCGTTCGCGCGCATCGCGAAGACGAATGGCCATTGCACCGATATCGCAATCATATCCCATGCCCGTTCTCCCTTCCTTGACAGGGAAGAACTAGCGCGACTGTTTCTAGCGATGCTGTGCGCGGCCCTAGGGGCTAACCCCTAGCTGGACGCCGGTGTCAGAGGAATCCGTCGATGAAGTGCAGCGTCAGGCCGACCAGTCCGCCCACCAGCGTGCCGTTGATACGGATGAACTGCAGGTCGCGGCCGACAGCGCTTTCGATCCGCCCGGTGATCGTCACCGCATCCCAACGCTTCACGGTTTCGGATACGAGCTGCACGATCTGGCCGCCGTATCGTGTCGCGACGCCTACAGCCGTGCGGCGGGCGAAGCGGTTGATCTGGATCTGCAAGCGCTGGTCCTCGCGAAGGGCATTGCCAAGCTCGGCCAGCCCCTTGCGCATTTCCTCGCCCAGCGCGCTCTGCGGATCGCGGGCGCGGCGGATCAGCGAAAGGCGGATACGCTCCCATACGCCGAGCCACCATTCGGCCACGGCGGGGTTCTCCAGAAGGTCGCGCTTCATGTCTTCCACGCGTTCACGTGTCTTGGGATCGTGCTGCAAGTCGGTCGCCAGCTTGCTCAGCCCTTCCTCGATCTTGGAACGCAGCGGATGCTCCGGATCGACCAGCACTTCGGCCAGCAACTTGTAGAGACCGTCGAGGACCGATGCGGAGATACGTTCGTCGAGGCCCGTCCAGCGCAATACAGAGTTCGCGCGGGCATGGATGATCTCGCGAACCGTTTCCTCATTGTCTTCCAGCGTCAGTCCGGCCCAGCGGATGAACCCGTCCATCAATGGCATGTGGCGGTTGTCGGCAATCGCGGTTTCGAGCATCCGCCCGACCAGCGGCGATACGTCGATCTTGCCAAGCTGGCTGGCAAGCCCGCTGCGAACCTGGTTGCCCAGCCGATCCGGATCGAGCGATTCCAGCACCTCGGCCAGCAATTCGGCCGCGCCGCCGGTGATGCGCGAACGATTGTCGCCATTGGCCGAAGGTTCCGGCGGTGCAGAGAGGAAGTCGCCCAGCGCGGCGGCAACATTCATGCCCTGCATCCGGCGTGCGACGACTGCAGGTGTCAGGAAGTTTTCGCGCAAGAATTGCGCCATCGTGTCGGCGATGCGGTCCTTGTTTTCCGGGATGATCGCCGTGTGCGGGATCGGTATGCCGAGCGGATGGCGGAACAGCGCGGTAACCGCGAACCAGTCTGCCAGTCCGCCAACCATGGCCGCTTCGGCAAAGGCATTGAGGTAACCCCAACCCGGATGCACCGGCAGCAATTGCTTCGACAGGACGAACAGCCCGGCCATGACCACCAGCAGGCCGGTTGCGGTCCAGCGCATGCGGCGGGCGCTGTCGGCGGTCAGCGGCTTTCCGCCGAGAGTGTAGGCTGGTGTACGCGCGCCCGTCATATCAGTGCAACGTCACTCGGCAGGTTCTGCTCCCGGCGCTTCGCCGGCAGGCGGCGTCAGCTTCCGGTTCTCGTCGCCCGGACGGTATGTGAGGAAGCGGCTCCGCATCCAGGGTCCGATGCGCTTTTCAAAACCGTCGGCAAGGCTGAAACCGGCCGGAACGATCAACAGGGTCAGCACAGTCGAAAGGATCAGGCCGCCGATAACGACCGTGCCCATCGGTGCACGCCATGCGCCGTCACCCGATAGCGAGAGTGCGGTCGGGACCATGCCCGCCGTCATTGCGACGGTGGTCATGACAATCGGTTGGGCGCGCTTGTGCCCTGCATCGAGGATGGCGTGCAGCTTGCGCTTGCCCGTTGCCATTTCCTCGATCGCGAAATCGATCAGCAGGATCGAGTTCTTGGACACGATCCCCAGCAGCAGCAGGACACCGATCAGGACCGGCATCGAAAGCGGCTGACCGACGACCCAGACCAGGAAGATGCCGCCCAATGGCGCGAGCGCCAGCGATGTCATGTTCACCAGCGGCGACATGAAACGCTTGTACAGCAGCACCAGCACCGCAAACACGAGCAGGATGCCCGAAATGACGGCGGTCTGGAAATTCTCGACCAGTTCGGTCTGCATCTCGTCGTTCGCTGCGGCATCGCGGATCACGCCCTGCGGCAGGTTGGTCAGCGCCGGAAGTTTGTTGATTTCTTCCATCGCCGTGCCCTGCAACACGTTCTGCGCAAGGTCCGCACCGACGAAGACGCGGCGGTTCTGGTTGTAGCGCTGGATCGTCGTCGGGCCCGAACCGAACGAGATGTCGGCAACGCGGCTAAGCGGAACAGAGCCACCGGTCGAGATCGGAACCGGCAGGTTCTTGATCGTGGTGAGGTCTTCGCGCGATTCGACCGGCAGCTTTACCCGGATCGGGATCTGCCGATCGGAAAGCGAGAACTTGGCGGCATTCTGTTCGATTTCGCCCATCGTGGCGATGCGGATCGCCTGGCTCAGGGCGGCAGTCGTCACGCCCAGTTCCGCGGCAAGATCGGCACGCGGCCGGATGATGATTTCGGGACGGGGTACGTCGGCGCTGATACGCGGCGCCACCACCGTATCGAGCCCGCGCATCTCGTCTACCAGCTGGGTCGCTGCCTGGTTGAGAAGCTCGGGGTCGGAGCCTGCGAGCATGACCGTGATGTCGCGGCCGCTGCCGCTACCGCCACCGGGGCCGTTCTGGTTGTTGAAGCGAACGCGGGCGTCGGGGATCGTGGCAAAGATCGGCGCAAGATCGCGCTGGAATTCGCCCGATGTGCGCGCACGGTCGGCCTTCAATGTAATGTAGATCGTCGACGAACCTTCGTTCACACGCTCCAGCGCACGTTCGACCTCGGGCTGCTGGTACAGGATATCGGCAACCTGGTCGGCGACGCGCTCGGTCGATTCGAGCGTGGTGCCGGGCACCATCTCGATCACGACCTGGCTGTTGTCGCTGTTCACTTCCGGCTGGAACTGGAACGGCGTGTTCATGAACAGAAGGATCGTGAGCAGGAACGAGAAATAGCCGATGCCGAGCATCCACACGCGGTGGTCGTAGAAACGCGCTTCAAGGTATTTCCAGCTATTCGACAGACCTGTGCCCATCGCCCGCGTCAGCACACGCAGAACCAGGAGAAACAGGCGAACGGCGAAGAAGCCGATCACTGTCACGATAGCCAACTGCACCAGCAGCAGGATGCGGGTCACGATGAAGCCCACGCCCTCGATCGGAGAGAGGCCGAACGCGCTTGCAACCTTGGCCGGGATTTCGAGCGGCGAAATCATGCCCCAGCTCGTGAACACCGCGATGCCGGGCAGGATGATCGCACCCAGGATCACGAGGAAGAAGCTCAGGATATAGAGCCAGCGATGGCGCGGTCCGGGCAGGCCCTCGCGCCGCGCGTGCAATTTTCCGCGATCGAGCGACCAGCGCAAAATGCCCATGTAGCGGTCCATCATCGGACCTTCGCCATGGGCGGCGTGCCCCTTGGCCTTGAGGAAATAGGCCGCCATCATCGGCGTGATCATACGTGCGACGGCAAGGCTCATCAGCACGGCGACAACCACCGTCAGGCCAAAGTTCTTGAAGAACTGTCCGGTGATGCCCGGCATCAGGCCGACCGGCAGGAACACCGCGATGATACAGAACGAAGTCGCAACCACGGCGAGGCCGATTTCGTCGGCTGCGTCGATGGATGCCTGGTATGCCGTCTTGCCCATGCGCATGTGGCGCACGATGTTCTCGATCTCCACGATGGCATCGTCGACCAGCACGCCGGCCACGAGACCTAGCGCGAGCAGGGACATCTGGTTCAGGTTGAAGCCCAGAAGGTCCATGAACCAGAAGGTCGGGATTGCGGACAGCGGGATGGCGATGGCCGAGATGACCGTCGCGCGCCAGTCGCGCAGGAAGAAGAACACCACTACGACCGCCAGGATTGCGCCTTCGATCATGGCGGCGATCGAGCTTTCGTATTGGCTTTCGGTATATTTGACCGTGTTGAACAGCGGGATGAAGTGGACGTTCGGGTTTTCCGCCTCGATCTGCTCGATCATCACCTTGGCATCGTCGAACACGGTAACGTCGGAAGCGCCCTTTGCGCGCGACATGTAGAAATTGACGACTTCCTTGTCGCGCACCTTGCTGATCGAGCTGCGCTCCGAATATCCGTCACGCACGGTGGCGATGTCGGCGAGCTTGACCAGGCGACCGGCACCGATCTGGATCTGCCGCTGCGACAGCGAATAGGCGTCGTCTTCATTGCCCAATACGCGAACCGACTGGCGGGTTCCGCCGACTTCGGCGATGCCACCACCTGCATCGAGGTTGTTCTGGCGCAGCAGGCTGTTGATCTGTCCGGCCGTCACGCCGAGCGACTGGATCTTGGCCGGGTCGAGAATGACCTCGATTTCCCGGTCGACGCCGCCAAAGCGGCCCACGTCGGCCATGCCTTCGATCGACAGCAATTGCTTGGCTACGGTATCGTCGATGAACCAGCTGAGCTGTTCGATCGTCATGTCGTCGGCTTCGACCGCGTAAATGCCGAGGAAGCCGCCCGCGATTTCGACCTTGCTTACGCGCGGCTCCATGATCCCGTCGGGCAGGCTTCCGCGGACGCTGTCGACCGCGTTCTTGACCTCGGAAACGGCATCGTTCGGATCAGTGCCGACTTCGAATTCGATAAAGGTGGTCGAGCTACCTTCGCGCGCAGTCGAACTGATCTTCTGCACGCCATTGAGCGAGCGCACCGCGGATTCGACGCGCTGCGTGATCTGGTTCTCGATTTCGGTCGGGGCCGCGCCCGGCTGGGAAATGACGACGTTCACGGCCGGAAATTCGATATCCGGATTGTTCACGACGTCCATGCGCGCAAAGCTGAGCAGCCCGGCGAGAAGCAATGCCGTGAACGCAACCAGCGGGATGATCGGGTTGCGGATCGACCATGCCGAAATGTTGCGGAAGTTCATTACTTGTCTCCTGCCGCCTTCAGGAGCGACGGATTGATCGTTTCACCTTCGTTGAGGAAGCCGCCTGCACGCAGGACGACCTTTTCGGTGCCGGTAAGGCCGGATTCGACCACCACGCCTGCAGCACTGACGAAGCCCGTCTTGATCGCGCGGCGAACCACCTTGTTCTCTTCCCCGACCACGAAGACGAAGCTGCCCTCGTCATCGGAAAGGATCGCGCTTTCGGGCAGGATCGGTGCAACAACGGTGCCGCTGTTGATCGTGGCGGTGGCAAAACCACCCGGGCGAAGCTGCGGCGCGTAGGCGAGCGCGATGCGCGCGACACCCTGACGGTCCTGCGGGTCGATCACGGGCGACAGCTGCCAGACCTGGCCGGAGAATGCCTTTTCGGTTCCGGCGGGTACGACTTCCGCCGTAACGCCGACCGATAGCCCGCCGATCTGGTCTTCACTGACCCGCGCCATCAGTTCCATCTCGCCGCCCTTGGCGATGCGGAACAGGGGCGCCGAGCCGGCGCTGACGGTCTGGCCGGGCTCCACATTGCGTTCGAGCAGCAAGCCCGATGCCGGGGCGACAATGTTGAGACGCGCATTGCGGGCAAGAAGTTCGCGGTACTGGGCCTGCGCCACCTGGACGCGAGCGCGGGCGGCGTCGCGTGTCGCGGTCAGGCGGTCGACATCGGCCTTCGAAATGAAGCCGCGTTCCACCAGCTGCAGGGCGCGGTCGAGATTGTTCTGCGCCAGCTGCGCATCCGCCTTGGCCACCTCGATCTGGGCCGAAGCGCTCGACGCCTGCTGGGTCTGGACCGAACGGTCGATCACGGCGAGAACCTGCCCCTGGCGAACCCAGGCGCCGGCATCGACCGGAACGGAAATGACGCGGCCGCCCTCGCCGACGACGCCAACCGGCATCTCGCGGCGGGCCTGAAGCGTACCGGGCGCAGTGATCTTGCCTTCGACCGTGGTTGTGCCGGGCATGATTACAGTAACCGTGGGAGCGCCCGAATTGTCGTCACCGACAGGCGTTTCCTCTGCCGTCAGCAGGGCAAAGGCAACGGCAGCAATGATCAGCGCGGCGATTATGCCGGCGATGAATTTCCAGTTGCGGTAGAACGGCTTGTCCTCCGCAGCGATGCCATAATCGCCTTCCAGCGACGTGGGAGTTTCAGATACAACACCCGTTTCGTAATTCATGGCCCGTCCTTTGGCCTTCGATAGAGAGGTAGGGTGTATTATCCATATAAACCACCCTGTGCAACACCTTCTAGACCTGCCCCCCATAGGTGGCAATGCGCCACTCTATAAACGACGTTTGTTGCCGACGAGTGGCGTGCGCGGCCAGCAAGGGCCTGTTGCATAACAAAAGGGCGAGGTGGTCAGCCCACCCCGCCCGATCGTTTTGATGTTGTTTCGTTCTTAGCGAACGCGACCGCGCTGGACGAGGTTCACGATGCCGAGGAGGACGATCGCACCGACGATGGCGATCACCAGACCGACGAGCGAGAATTCCTGGACACTGCCGCCGATTCCGAGGAGCGGGCCAGCAATAAGGTTGCCGATGACCGAGCCGATGCAGCCTACGACGATATTCCAGAAGATGCCCATCGAGGCATCGCGGTTCATGACGAGGCTCGCCAGCCAACCGGCCACGCCACCCACGATAAGTGCAATAATCCAACCCATGTTCGTTACTCCTCCTGTTTATTCAGGGCATTCTACCGCTTCAAACGGTCCGCGATGCCTGCTGTTCCCGCAATTTTTTGCGAGACGGGAGGGAGCATATACGAAAAACGCGGAAGAAGCTGCCTTAGCTTCCCCCGCGTCATCAATTCGATGTGTTGGCGATCAGTACTTGAGCTGGCGCTCGTACAGATCCCGATAATGCTGGATGCGGGTGACCCGCAGGCCCTGCATCCCGGAACGGTCGACCGCACGTTGCCACGATGCAAACTCTTCAAGCGTCAGGCTGTAACGCTCCAGAACTTCGTCGATCGTAAGCAGGCCGCCATTAACTGCTGCAACGACTTCTGCCTTGCGGCGCACCACCCAGCGTTTCGTGCTGGGCGACGGAAGATCGTCGAGCGTAAGCGGCTCCCCGAGCGGGCCGATGACCTGTGCCGGTCGAATGTCTTGATTTTCGATCATTTATTTCTCTCGGTCGCCTGTTGCCGCGTTACCTTCGGTGTCAAAGCCTATGCCATCGGTTGCTTTGCCATGCCCTAAACCATCAGGGTTAACAGGGCGTTTGCTTTCATCCAGCTGGCTGAAATAGCCTGCTGCAGCATCGGAAAAGCTCGCGATGAGCATCGGGTTTTCACGCCTCAGGATACGGCGAAGATCGCGCGCGGCATTGATCCGTGCGGTCAGTTCGCCCCATCCAATGGCTTTAAGCGCAGTGCCGTCTGCACGCGCCGTTGCGGCTGTAAATTGAGTTCTGGATTCGAACATAATGAGCTGTCCTACCCCGGGCAGTCTCAAGATAGGGTAAAGCCGCAATTTACCCGGTCTTAGTAATGTCCCGAGGGACTTGGCAGGAATTGCCCGGGCCGCGAAAGGCTGGATTAGCGGCGCTTCCCGGTGTAATGGGCCGCTCGATCATGACCGCAACGACACCCCATGCAGCCCGGCTCGATGCCGAGGCACTGTTCGACCTGCCCAAACCGGCAAGCGAAAGCCGCATCGTCGTGGCGATGAGCGGCGGCGTCGATTCGTCGGTGGTGGCGGCGCTGGCGGCGCAGAGCGGGGCCGAGGTTATCGGCATCACTCTCCAGCTTTATGACTTCGGTGCTGCGACAGGGCGCAAGGGTGCCTGTTGCGCCGGAGACGACATTCGCGACGCGCGCGCGGTGGCGGACAGGCTCGGCATCGCGCACTACGTATTCGACCACGAAAGCGCCTTTCGCGAGGAAGTGGTCGAGCAATTCGCGGACGATTACCTGTCCGGCCGGACCCCGGTGCCCTGCATCCGCTGCAATATGGGTCCGAAATTTACCGACCTTTTCCGCATGGCGCGCGAACTGGGAGCGGACTGCCTTGCGACAGGACATTATGTCCGCCGCGTGATGGGAAGCGCCGGGCCCGAACTGCATCGTGCGGTCGATCCGGCGAGGGACCAGTCCTATTTCCTTTACGCCACCACCGAGGACCAGCTGGATTTCCTGCGCTTCCCGCTCGGCGGACTGCCGAAAACGCAGGTTCGCGAGCTCGCCGAAGAGGCTGGATTGCGCAATGCGGCCAAGCCCGACAGCCAGGACATCTGCTTCGTGCCGGACGGCGACTATGCGAAGATCGTCAAGTCGATGCGGCCCGAGGGCGGCGCACCCGGCGCGATCGTCCATGCCGAAACGGGTGAGGAACTCGGCCGCCACCAGGGCGTGATCCACTTCACCGTCGGCCAGCGGCGCGGTCTAGAAATCGGCGGCCAGCCCGAACCGCTCTATGTGGTCGGGCTCGATGCGGAAAGCCGCGAGGTGCGTGTCGGCCCCCGCCGGATGCTGGCGACGACAAGCGCGCGCATCATCGAAACCAACCGCATCGGGCCGATGCCCGAAATGCCTCTCACCGCGAAGGTCAGGAGCCTCGCCAAACCTGTGCCCGTAACCGTCGAGGGCGTGCTGGGAGATGGCAATGCAGTCACCCTGCACTTCGCAGCGCCCGAATACGGCGTCGCCCCGGGACAGGCAGCCGTGATCTATGCCGGTGAACGTGTCGTGGGCGGCGGCTGGATCGAAACCACAGTCGGCGCTGCGTGAGCTTCTGGCGCGGAAAACCCGGCCAGATTGCGCCGGTCGCGCTGCTCCTGCTGATCGCCTTCGCCGCGCTTCCCTTCATTCTCTATTTCATCAGCCGACCGACGGAAGCGCCCTCGGCAGAGCCTGTTGTCGTCGGCGCGCGCGATCATAACCGGGGGCAGGAACAGACATCGCCGAGCATCGGGATGACGGTCGGTGACAGCGGCTTCGGCACGGTGACAGAAGCGCCACTGAAACTGGTCGAGATGGACCAGAACGCAGTCAAAGGACCTCCCAACCTTCCTGCAATCGAACCTGCCATCGCCCGTTTCCTGCGGCCCATGCCGGAGATCGAAACTGGCGGCCCAAAGCCCGGTCCCGATGGAACCATCATGTGCACATTGGAAGGTCCGGCGGTCTGGCGGGGCCATCTCGAACTGCGCGACGGGTGCCTGCTCCTCGCCGAGGAAGGCGGCGGGGAATCTTTGCTCATGCTGCCAACCTACGCAGTCTCACGTGACGCCGAGGGCTATCTGTCGGTCGCCAGCCCGCCTTTCACGCCCGAAAACACCTTGCGCGTCGGCGAGCGCGAAGGCCGCTTCACCGGCAAGGGCTGTTCGCAGCTCAGCTACCTGCCCGCGCCTCCCGCGCTGGCCAAAACCTGCAGCGTCGACCGCGTCGTCAACGTGGCGCGCCTTGGCCGCACGCCGATCTGCTCCAATGCCGAATTACAGAGGATTGAACGCGCCAGACGCGAATATCGCGAAACCTCTGCCCGGATCAGGGCAGAACATGATCGCTGCGTCGCAGGCGGCAAACGTGCCGATCAGTGCCCGCCGCCAATGATCCCCTATCCGGTGGAGCTTGACGCGCCGGCCTGCCGCAATCCCGATGGAAAGCGGATCAGCCTTCCCACTCGCTGAGGACGCAGCCGTAACCCTTGCGGTAGGTCGCAGTGTCGCTCGAAAGCAGCGGGAAGCGCGCCGTCACGCTTTTTGCCTGTGCATCGTCGACCAGCGTGACCAGTTCCATCCCGGCCAGCTTGTCCTTCGCGCAATCCTTTAGCTCGCGTCCGGCGACGAAACGGCAAGAGCACGCGACGCGCGCGGAATAGGCTGTCGCCGCGTTCGCATATCCAGTCGCAGGTGCGCGGAAATACAGCCCCAGCGCGAACAGTCCGGCGATGACGGCGAGCAGGATCCAGAAGCCCTTAGACGATTTTTGGGATGCGGTGCGGGAGCGGGCTTTAGCCATTGCCAATCTGTGATCCTTGCGCGAGTGAGGCGACCATGAAACTGCGGTCGCTGCTCCCTATCGCCACACTTGCTCTCGTGCCAACCCTGATATCGTGCGGGGAGGCTCCGGCGAGCGAACCACCCGTGTCCGAAGAAGCGCTCGCGGCGATAACGGACGATGCCGGCGCCCCGAAGGAAGACCTTGCGCGGCAGGTCGACGAGCTGTTCACGATGGACGGCCTCGGCGAAACCCGCGCCCTCGTGGTGATGGCCGACGGCAAGATCGCAGCCGAGCGCTATGGCGAGGGTTATGGTCCCGAAACGCGCTTCGTCAGCTGGTCGATGGCCAAGACCGTAACGGCGGTCATGATCGGCATGCTGGTTGCCGATGGACGGTTGAGCCTGGATGAAAGCGCGCCTGTTCCCCATTGGCAGCGCCCTGGCGATGCCCGCGGCGAGATCACCCTGCGCCAGCTCCTCCAGATGCGTTCCGGCCTGAGGCATACCGAGGCGGGCGATCCTCCCTACGAAAGCTCTGAAGTGCGCATGCTCTTCCTCGACGGGCGCGACGACATGGCTGCCTGGGCCGAAGAACAGCCGCTGGAGGCAGAGCCGGGTTCGCAGTTCGAATATTCCTCGAACACCACTGTCATCCTCGCCGATATCGCAGCGCGCGCGCTGACCGACAGCGAGGATCCCGACATCCGCCGTGCCGCGGTGAGCGATTATCTCGAAGCGCGGCTGTTCGGTCCGCTCGGCATGAAGTCCATGGTGCCCGAATTCGACGCATCGGGGACGCTCATCGGCGGCAGCCTGATCCACGGGACCGCCCGCGACTGGGCCAAGTTCGGCGAATTCCTGCGCCGAAAGGGACGGGGTCCGGGCGGCGAGCAATTGCTGCCGCGAAGCTGGGTCGATGCGATGGTCTCCCCCAGCCCGAAAAGTCCGCAATACGGCCTGCAGACCTGGCTCAACCGTGAGTACCGCGAAGCCGGTACAGGCGAAGACCATCCGCTGTTTCCCGATCGCGCACCGCAAAGCCTGTTTTCGCTGATCGGCCACATGGGCCAATATGTCATCGTGTCGCCGAGCCAGCACCTGACGGTGGTCCGCCTGGGGCATTCCGATGCCGAGCAGCGCAAGGCGATGCTGCAGCAACTTGCCGACGTGATCGAGCTCTACCCCGAACGCTGATCGCGCACTGCGCCGCCAATATGGATCGTTCCTGCGGGGCCGATCCCGCAATCGAGCCAGCCACCCCGCTGGCTTGCCTGATATGCGGTGATGCGATCCCTCCCCAGCCGCTCGCACCAATAGGGCGCAAGCGCGGCGTGCGCCGAACCGGTCGCTGCATCTTCCTTGCCGCCGCCCGAGAAGACCCGGCTGACGATGTCTGCCCCGTCGATGTCGCCGGGTGCTGAAACGCTGACCTGCCAATTGCCGAGCGCCGCGAGCATCTGAATATCGGGAGCAATCTCGCGCACCTCCTGCGCCGTTTCGAGAATGGCCAGCACATAACCCGCTTCGTTCCAGCGGATTTGGAGCGGCGTAACCCGCAGGGCACCTGCCAATGCGTGCAGTTCTTTTGGCGCAGTGCGAATTTCGGGAAGGCCCACTTCGTAACGCCCGTCGCCGGATAGCCGCCTGACGCTAACCACCCCGCCGTCCCTGGTGCGCAGTGCTACCTTGTCGCCCTTCCCTGCGCCTATCAGCACATGGCCGACCGCCAGTGCTCCATGCCCGCAGAGAGCGATTTCGTGGTCGGGCGAGAACCACCGCACCGCGTCACTGCCATCGACGAAGGCAGTGGCGGGAGTACCGATCCGGGCTGCCTGCCGCTGCATTTCATCCTCAGGCGGGAGGTTCGGGCAGGTGACCACCGCAGCAGGATTGCCGAGCGCGCCCTTCCCGACGAAGACATCGACAATGCGCGGAAGCGAGGTTTGCGTCACTCGGGCCGTTCGGGGAGCAGTTCCTCGGCAGCGACGCCCTCTTCATCGATCAACCCTTCCGGATCGGGATGGATCAGGACTTCGACACCGGGGAAGTCCCGGGCCAGCCGGGCCTCGACCTCGTCCATCAGGTCGTGGGCCTCGACGATGGAAAGGCCCGGGTCGACCGCCATGTGGAACTGGACGAAATCGTCCATCCCGCTGGTGCGTGTGCGCAGGTCGTGCACGCCGCGAATGTCGGGGTGCTTCGCCAGAACCTGGAGGAACGCCTCGCGCCGTTCATCCGGCCATTCCTTGTCCATCAAATGGTCGATCGCCTCGGTCGCGGCATGCCATGCGCCCCATGCGAGCCAGGCTGCGATGCCGAGGCCGAACAGCGGGTCGGCCTTGGTAAAGCCGAGATACTGGTCGATCACCAGCGCCGCGATAACCGCAAGGTTGAGCAGCAGGTCCGACTGGTAATGGACATTGTCGGTCTTGATCGCGAGGCTGCCGGTGCGCCGGATGACGAAGCGCTGCCATGTCAGCAGGGCGAGCGTGGCGGCAATCGCGATCAGCGAAACGCCGATACCTTCGGCAGCTGCCGCAGTCTCGCTGCCGTTCACCAGCCGGTCGATCGCGCGATAACCGATCCCGGTTGCCGAAATAGCGATCAGCATGACCTGGAAGATCGCGGCCAGTGCCTCTGCCTTGCCATGGCCGAAGCGGTGATCTTCGTCGGCGGGCATGGAGGCGATCCATACCCCGACCAGCGTCGCAAGGCTGGCAATCAGGTCGAGCGCCGAATCGGCAAGGCTGCCGAGCATTGCCGTCGAACCGGTGCGCCATGCCGCCCATGTCTTGAGCGACACCAGCAGGACCGCAGTTGCAATGGAAGCGAAGGCGGCCTGGCGATTGAGCGAGGCGCGATTGTCGGTGTGCGTCGCGCTCATGGATACAGCAACCCATCGGACCAGCTGACGGCATCGCCCGCACCGGTCAGTGTGAAGCGGCGCCTGTCATGCAGGCGGTTGGCCCGATCGAGCCAGAACTCGATCGCCCTCGGTCGCAGGGTGAACCCGGTCCAGTGCGCCGGCCGCGGCACTTCGCCTTCTGCTGCCCACTCTGCCTCGATACTCTCGACCCGGTCGAGATAGGTCGAGCGCTGGTCGAGCGGGCGCGACTGGTCTGACGCGGCCGAACCGACCTGGCTGACGAAGGGGCGCGAATGGAAATAGGCATCGGCCTCTTGCGGGCTGACTTCGACCAGCGGCCCTTCGATCCGGACCTGGCGGCGCAGGCTTTTCCAGTGGAACAGCAATGCAGCCTGCATGTTCGCGCGAATCTCGGTGCCCTTGCGGCTTTGGGCGTTGGTGTAGAAGGTGAACCCTTCCGGCCCATGCCCCTTCAGCAGGACCATGCGCACCGAAGGAGAGCCATCGGGCGTCGCGGTCGCGAGCGCCATTGCATTGGCATCGTTCGGTTCGCTCTGTTTGGCGAGCGCAAACCACTCTTCGAAAATCGGCATCGGATCCCCCGACGGGATTTCGCTGGTCGCGAGCCGCGCAAGCTCTTCGGGTGTCGGTTCAGGCATGACCAAGTCCTACAGGATGGAACACATGGAACACAGTCCTGAAATGCAAAAACCACCGGTTTGAAACATTGATCCAGCGCAATGCCGTGACAGGCGGGAGTGCGGATAGATATCGGCAGGGCGATGCATCTTGCAGCATCCCTATTGTTTCGACGAACCGTAGGAAAGCGCGGCACCTTGCGCCAAATCACTGCTACACCTAACTAACACGCCATGGCCGATCCGTATCAGACACTTGGCGTAGCGCGCACCGCCTCCGAAGCGGAGATCAAGAGCGCCTATCGCAAGCTCGCCAAGGAACTGCATCCCGACCGCAACAAGGACAAGCCGAACGCGGCCGAGCGCTTCTCGCAAGTGACGAGCGCCTACGACCTCCTGTCCGACAAGACCAAGCGCGCCCAGTTCGACCGCGGCGAGATCGACGGCGACGGCAACCCGACCAACCCGTTCGCCGGGATGGGCGGTGGCGGCGGCTATGGTGGCCAAGGCGGGGGCCAGCGCGGTTTCCGCCCGGAAGATTTCCAGGGCTTCGGCGGCGAGGACATGGACCTTGGCGACCTGTTCGAAGGGTTGTTCGGCGGCGGTGGACGGCGCCCCGGCAATATGGGCGGCGGTTTCGGCAGCCAGCGGCGGCCACCTCCCCCACGAAAAGGGGCCGATATCAATTATCGCCTCGCCGTGTCCTTCATCGATGCCGCCACGCGCAAGGACCAGCGGATTACCCTGGCCGACGGCAAGACCATCGACCTCAAGCTTCCGGCAGGGGTCGAGGACGGCACCCAGATGCGGCTGAAGGGCAAGGGCCAGGAAGCCGCTGGCGGACCGGGCGACGGCCTCGTCATGGTCGAGGTTGGCGGGCACCCGTTCTTCAAGCGCGATGGCGACAATATCCGGATGGACCTGCCCATTACCCTCGACGAGGCGCTGGGCGGCGCGAAGGTCAAGTGCCCGACCGCCGATGGCCCTGTCATGCTGACGATCAAGCCCGGCACCAGTGGCGGCACGGTGATGCGGTTGAAAGGCAAGGGCTGGAGCACGAAGGCCGGCGGCAGGGGCGACCAGCTCGTCACGCTGGAAATCCAGATGCCGTCCGATACTTCGGAACTGGCCAAGCGGCTCGAAGGTTGGAAAGACGAAAGCAATCCGCGAGCGAAGCTCGGCGTCTAGGCCGGGTCCCCATTCTGCGCTACCGACAGGGGAGCGATGAGCAAGCCCCATATCCACCCACCCGAAGAACGGCATATCCATTCGCTTTCGCCCGAAGCGCGGCGGATGGAAGCGCGAAGCCTGCGGGGTCGCATGATCGACCAGGTCGGTCCGGGGACTCGCTTTTTCGCGATTGCCAAGCGGACCATTGTCGGCGCTTATAACGACGGCTTCATCCACGCGGGCAACCTTGCCTATCTCGCCATGCTGGCGATTTTTCCCTTCTTCATCCTCGGCGCTGCGCTGTTTTCCCTGTTCGGAGAGCCGGGCGACCGAGCCGAGATGATCCGTACGATCCTGATCGCCATGCCGCCGACGGTTGCGGACGTGATCCGGCCTGTCGCCGAAGACGTTATCGACGCGCGCCAGGGCTGGCTTTTGTGGGCAGGCGCGCTGGTTGCGCTGTGGACCGTCTCCAGCCTGATCGAGACCATTCGCGACATCCTGCGCCGTGCCTATGGCACCGAACCGACGCACGCCTTCTGGAAATATCGCCTGTTTTCCTTCGGCCTGATCATCGCGTCCGTCGTCCTGCTGATGCTCTCGCTGCTGGCGCAAGTGATGATCGGCACGGCGCAGCAGGTGATCGATGCCTATTTCCCGCAATTGCTGGGCGTGGTCGGCGACCTCCACATTTCGCGGATCGTGCCGGGTCTTGCCCTGCTCGGCTCGCTCTACCTGCTGTTCTACACCCTCACGCCCGGCGCCTATCGTTCGCGCCGCTATCCCAAATGGCCGGGGGCGATGCTGACGACGGGGTGGTGGCTGGCGGTCACCGGCATCATGCCGGCAGTGCTGCGGCAGTTCTTCGCCTACAACCTGACCTACGGCAGCCTTGCCGGGATCATGGTGGTGATGTTCTTTTTCTGGCTCGTTGGCCTCGGTATGGTTATCGGGGCCGAGTTGAATGCTGCGCTGGCCGTATCGCCCGAAGAAGAGGCGTGCGAAACCGGCGATGAAACCTAAGGAGGGAACCGCATGGGCGGTCTGATGCAGGGAAAACGCGGGCTCATCATGGGCCTTGCCAACGACAAGTCGCTCGCGTGGGGGATCGCTAAGCAACTGGCCGAACACGGGGCCGAACTGGCATTTTCCTATCAGGGCGACGCGCTGGCAAAGCGTGTGAAGCCGCTCGCCGAACAGCTCGGCAGCGATTTCCTGATCGAATGCGACGTATCCGACATGGATGCGCTCGATTCCGCCTTCGATGCGCTCAAGGCGCGGTGGGACACGCTCGACTTCGTCGTTCACGCGATCGGTTATTCGGACAAGAACGAACTGCGCGGCAAATATGTCGATACCAGCCTCGACAACTTCCTGATGACGATGAACATTTCCGCCTATTCGCTGGTCGCCGTGGCCAAGCGTGCGGCCGAAATGATGCCGCCGCTGCAGGAAGACGGATCGGGCGGCGGCTCGATCCTGACGCTGACCTATTACGGCGCGGAGAAAGTCATCCCGCATTACAACGTGATGGGCGTTGCCAAGGCGGCGCTTGAGACCAGCGTGAAGTACCTCGCCAACGATCTTGGCCCGGCTGGCATCCGCGTCAATGCGATCAGCGCCGGCCCGATCAAGACGCTCGCCGCGAGCGGGATCGGCGATTTCCGCTACATCCTGAAATGGAACGAATATAATTCGCCCATGCGCCGCAATGTCACGATCGACGATGTCGGCGGATCAGGTCTGTATTTCCTTTCCGACCTGTCATCGGGCGTGACCGGCGAAACGCATCACGTCGATGCAGGCTATCACGTGGTCGGAATGAAGCAGGAAGACGCGCCCGACATCGCCCTGGGTTGATCGGAGGGCGGCGCGGCGAAGCTCGTTGCGCCTTATTTCGCGATAGTTATGGAATCGATGGTACCGCGCAGCGGCGACCGGCCGGACCATGCGCGCGCATTGATGCCGAGCATGACGTAATCGCAGCCCGCTGGAAGGGCAGCGACCCTGAACACGTTCGTGCCAGCGCTGAAGCGTTCGTCAAGGAAGGGATCGCTGGCACCGCGGCAGCGAAGCTGCAGGCGCACGTCGCGTAGCTGGTCGGCCGGGACGATCCGGTGCTTGACCACTATGTTGAACGGTGCGGTGGACGGCTTCACCAGACGCTCGGCTACTATACCGCCCTTGCCCCCACGCACGAAAATCTCGAGCTTGTCGCCGTCCTCGATCGGCTGCGCGCGCATTCCCGCCTCTTCGCCGAGACGCCAATCGAAGGGCGCCAGATCGACTGACCAGCCAAGCGGTCCAAGACCTGCAACATTCGAGCTTTTGCCGTTGACCGACTGATAGATCCCGTTCGCTGTGTCGAGGTCCCCTTCACGTACGAGGGCCGCCACCAGCAAGCGGTCGAATTCGGGAAGGCGGCGGTTCAGCTGGCCGCGCAGGACAGCCAGATTGGCCGGTGCTATTCCCAGCCGTGCTGCCGACATGAGGAAGTTGTCATGCCATGCCGAGCTGCCGTCGAGGACGCGCGCAAAGGCTGGCACTGCCTCGCGGCGCTTGAGTGCGTCGTTGAGGATCGGAAAGAGCAGTTGGCGCTGCTCGGGATTGACCCGCAGCATCTGGTCGAGGGTCGCCATTGCGCTGTCGAAATCGTTGTCGGCGACTTCCTGCTCCAGCCTGACACCCTGAAGCAGCCGATCGCGCCCGTTAATCTGCGATGCGAGGCGGAGCATTTCAGCCTTCTTCGCTGGATCCCGCGTATTCATGATCAAGACCGCATGGCCTTCCGGGCCCAGCGGGGCGCGGCCGAATGCCTTTTCTGCCAGGGGTTCAGCCGCCTCGACTGCCTGCGCGAGTTGCTCTTCGGTGGTTACCCCTGCACGCAAACGATAGCTGATCGAACGTTGGAGCGCCTCGTTCCCGAAAGGCATCAACCGTGCCGCCAGTTCCGGATTAGGCTTGGCAAGGACGCTCGACGCTGCCTGCAAGCCGGCAAGGATCGCGAGGACCCCGCAAACCATCGCAATGACTGCCAGACGTAGCATCGATCAGTCTCGCTCGATCAAGTCTGCGGCTGTTCTGGCGGGGTGTCTCCATAGCCGTAGCCGTAACCGTAGCCATAACCGTAGCCGTAGATCGCGTTGCGCTTCTCCAGCTTGGTCACGAGAGCACCAAAGATATGTGCCCCTGCCGTACGCAGGCGTCCGATCGCATTGTCGATGCCGCGGATACTGACGCCGTTCGCCTCGATCACGAAGACTACGCCTTCTACCGCCTTGCTCACCTCGAGAGCGTCGGCAAGGCCGAGAACGGGTGCACCATCGATAAGGACGTGGTCGTATTGCTGCTTGGCCAGTTCGACGACCTCGCGCAGCGCTCCGCTGGCGAGCAACTCGACCGGATTGGGAGGGCGATGCCCGACCGGAATGAGGTCGAAACCGTTTTCTTCCGAATGGATCACGGCGGAACTGATCGTGCCGCCACCTGTGAGCAGGCCGGTCAGGCCGACCGAACCCTCGGTCGAGATCCCCACGAAATCGTGCAAGCCCGAGTGACGCAAGTCGGCGTCGATGACGAGAACCTTCTTGCCCAGCTGCGCAAAGCTGCGCGCGAGGGCCATTGTCGAAAGGCTCTTGCCCTCATTAGGCCGCGTCGAGGTAAGCATGACCGAACGCGGCGCACCATGTGTGGTGAGGAACGCCATGTTGGTCCTGGCAGAGGCATAAGCCTCGCCGACCTCGGAGCTGCGCTGCGCCAGCTCCTCGACCAGGCCAGCCTCGTCGGTTTCGATCTTCGGGATAAGGCCGAGCGTGGCGAGGCCGAGGCGGTCTCGCACATCGGCCGGATCGCGCACTGTCTGGTCGAGAGCTTCGCGAAGGAAGACAAGCAGGCCCGATGCGAAGATCGCGATACCGAGCCCGACGAACAAGTTGAACGCCAGCGACGGCGAATAGGGCGAGCGCGGCGCTTCGGCCGCGTCGATCAGAGTCATGTTGTTCTTGCCGGCACCTGCCGCCTCGAGCGACTTGAAGCGCTGGAGAAGCGCATCGTAGATCTGGCGGTTCGTCTCGACCTCACGCTTCAGGATGCCGTACTGGATCGACTGGCCCTGCTGGCCGAGGTAGGAATTCTTGGCCTGCTGCATCAGATCGCGCAGTTTCTGTTCCTGCATCAGCGCAGCATTGTATGCGGCGCGCGCATCGCGATTTTCCAGCCCGCCTTCGTTCGCAAGCGATGAACGCAAGGATTCGATTTCGGCAACCTTGGCCTGGATCGCCGGATATCCCGGCCCGAAGCGCGAACGCAATTCCGACAAATCGGCTTCGGCCGTCGCCAGCTGCTGGCGCAGGCTCGTGGTATTGGTTCCCTTGCCCGAATTCACACCGGCACGCAGGGCGGCTTCTGCCTCGATCCGCTTGCTGGTCGCTTCTGCCAGGGCCGTATTGAGCGTTTCGAGTTCGGATCCGACGAGCGACTGGCCGGCGGTTTCATAACCGCTTTCCTCGCCGCTGCCGCCGCCGCTGACAATGACGATACCATTGTCATTGGCGTAATTGATCAGCTCGCGTTCGGACTCTGCCAGCTTTTCACGCAATTCACCGATCTGTTCCTGCAGGAAATCGCGTGCCTCGATGTTGGCGCCGAAACGCTTTTCATAATTGGCAGCGAGAAACTCCTGCGCCCACAGGTTGGCGACTTTCTGCGCGACCTGCGGAGACGGGCTGGAGAAAGAAATGTCGACAAGGCCCGACTGGCGGACCGGTTCGGGGTTCACGCCCGTAAGAAGGATAGATTCAAGAGCGCGCGAATTGGGGTTGATCCCTTCATCGAGGCCATAAGCTTCGAGGAAGTTGCGATCGCGTGCGAGGTTGCCCGCATCGACCACGCGCCCGGCAAGCGAGCGCGAACGAAGCAGTTCGTACTGCGTGTTGAAATACTGGCGTTCGGATCCGGTCGCATCGGGATCGAGCGGGTCGGTATCGGTCGCGCTGACGGTGGTGCGCTGGATTTCGATGCGTGAAGTCGCCCGATAGAGATTGGTCGACAGCAGCGTCGCAATCAGCCCGCCGAGCAGGCCGAGCGCGATGATGCCGAGAATCCAGTAACGCAGGTTGACCGCTTCGGCCCACAACCGCTCGGGATCGAAATGGAAGCCCCCGATACCTTCACGGTAAGGAGTGTATTCCGCGGTGCCGTTCGGCGCGTTGTCCTTTGCAGACTCCATCAGAAACTTCTATCCACTCGATTGACCAGGATCAGCGTCGCAGAAATCGCGCCGACATAATTGAGGATGTCTTCGAACTGGCGGCGCGCAGGTGAATCGCCGACCATCACGATGTCACCAGGGAAGATCGCCGGATCGGGCGCATTGCCGCGGGAAATTTCCTTGTAGCTATAGACGCCGATGTACTCCTGCCCTTCCACGACACGCATCACGAGAATTTCGTCCCGCTTGGCATAGCGGCTGAACCCGCCAGCATTGTTGAGCGCGCGCAGCAAGGTGTATGACGAAGCGGCAGGCAATGTGCCCGACCTGCTGACCTCGCCACCGATCGAAATCGTTGCGGCTATTTCACGTTCGGGAATGACCTGTACCCGGGGATCGAGAATAAACTGCCCCCGCAAACGATCTTCGATCTTGCGCGCGACGTCCGATGGTGTGTTTCCGAGCGCATCTACCGTTCCGATCAGGGGCAACTCGAGCTTGCCATCGACGTCGGTGAGGTAAGTTCCCGTCAGCCCTTCTGCATCGGCCACGGTGATCTTGACCGTCTCCTGCGGTCCCAGTCGCAGGATCGAGCTTCCCCTGGGGGCAGGCAATGCGGTCAAATCAGTAACTTCGACGCGTGGCGACGTTCCGATGGGGCCGGGAGACGCACAGGCACTGACCGCCAGCAAGATCGCAGCGGCCGTGGAATTTTTGAATTTTATGAAATTTCCCATCACTTCCCTTACGCCCCGAGCGGGCAAGGCTTAGCCACAAGCCATCCAGAATAAAAGCGTTTTTGCCCCGCCGACGGGGTATCGCTCTGCGTCATGCGCGCACCCGATAGCGGGCCTTTTGCACGACCAGGGCGGCCGCCAACCAGCCAAGTACGAGTTGGAAGATCGGCGTTCGAAGGGGGTAATCGACGGCGCTCGCAAGCACGATAGTGGCGATGATCGCCAGCCAGAACACTGTGTGACGAAGCGCGCCATCGCCATGGTTGCGCATGGCCCACACGGCCTTCAAGAGCCAGGCAAGAGCAACGGCGAGCCACACAATCCCCGCAATGCCGCCCTCGATTGCGAATTGCAGCCAGTCATTATGCGCCTGGTTGATGTAATATGGGCTCAGCAACTCGGCCGGCTCGAACATGTGGTACACTTCCTCGAACGACCCGAAACCCGACCCCGGCAGCCAGAAGACCGAAAGCATTTCGACCAGTACGGGGAAAATGCGCACCCGCATGTCGTCGAAGTTGGCAGTTTCCGCGAAAGACCCGGCAGCAGGCGCACTGCCCATGACTGCGAAGGCGGCAATGACCGATGCCAGCGACAGCACGACGAAACCCAACAGCAATCTCGCCGAAGGTGCCGGTAGCTTTCGCAACAGCCGCGGCCGCGCGGCCGAGCTTGACCCCGCAATCGCCTGCCACAGGGTGAAGATGGTAAAAAGCACCGCCAGCATGGTGAGAAGGAAACCAGCACGCGACCCGCTGAGCAAGGCTGCGATCAGAACGAGCACGTAGAGCGCACCGATAACCGTTTTCGCCCCCGCCCCGCGCAAGCCGTGTTCGCCGCTCGTCCCGATCTGGACGAGGATCATCATGCAAAGCGCGGAAAATACTGCCGAGTGGTTCTGGTTGGCGAAAATTCCGACCGGCGTACCCTCGTTCGTTACGGCATAATAATAGAGTGCGCCCGTGCCGCCGCTCGCCACCTGGAGGATACCGAGCGAAGCATCGACAACACCGACGATCGCGATTGCCGCGAGGATCGTTACCGAGCGAAAACCGGACGACAAGGCTGCGATCAGCGCGCAAAACGGAATGGCGAGGCTCATCAGCGTGTTGAGCGTGCGCCCCGGCACCAGCGAAAGCGGTCGCCAGTTTTCTCCAAGGCCCGCAACCTTTTCGAACTCGGCAATTGTCTCGCGGCCAGGCAGCGACTGCCACACCGCCGGAGGCAACGGCAGAAGCTGGAGTGTCATCAGCGCCATCAGCGCAACCATCAGCATGATCGGCGTCCTACCGGGTCGCAGGCGTTCGCTGGTGGCGAGGTAAAGCGCCGGGATCAAAAGCAGGAATGCCAGCGGTCGCAACGCGATCAACTGGACGACATCGACACGGGAGCTTCCCCCGAGAAACGCGACCGCGGCGCCCAGAACCGCCATGACGATCCAGCCGTAGGTCAACCCCGGCATGGCATCGCTCTTGAAGACCCTCATCCCATTCCCTTTGCAGTACCGAAGCGGCGCAATGCGATGTAAAGATGTGGCATTGCCCGTCAACTTTTGTCTATCGCAGGCCATCGTGCTTGCAATCACGGGGGCTGTCGGGCAATCGCCCGCCCGCCGAAGCTGCGCCGCTCTTCGCCCGGCGCGAAGTTTTCCAAGGGAAACAAGACAATGTCCCGAGACCTGACCGCTGGCGAAAAGCTGAAGGCCGTCCTGCACGAATGCGAGATGCGCCCTTTGCCCGGTCTTGCGCGGACTATGCTGAACCGTATTGCGCCCGATCCTTTCTCCCGCGAGGGCACCCTGCCCGATGGCCGCAAGGTGATCTTCATCCATGTGCCGAAAACAGGCGGCACTTCACACGCATCCGCACTGGGTCTGCGCTATGGACACATCCCGGTCACCAGGTACCTCACGCGTGACGAGGGTAGGTTCCGATCGGCCTACAGCTTTGCCTTCAAACGCAATCCGTGGCGGCGTCTTTATTCGGCGTTCAATTATTTGCGGGCAGCTGTCGGCATCAACAATTCGCCAGATGTGCGGTGGGCCGAGGCGAACCTTGCACGATATTCGTCGTTCGAGGAATTCGTGCATGCGCTGGAACAGCCGGAAAACGCAAAGCCCATCATGCGCTACAAGCATTTCCGTTCCCAGGCGGACTGGATCGCCCAGCCGGGCAGCAACCGGATCGAAGTCGATTTTCTCGGACGGTTCGAGAACCTGGCCGAGGAAACGCATACGCTTTCACAGCGACTTGGAATTGAAATCGAACTACCGCATCTGCGAAAACCGCAGGCCTATCGCGAGGAATTGCGGTTCACGCCCCGGATGAATGAAATTATTGCGCGCCTGTATCGCCGCGATATCGAGATTTTAGGCTATCGTGCGCCGGACGATGCCGGAATCGAAACAGTGGCGAGGGGCCGCTAACATGATGAATTGGAAACGGACCGCATGACTTCGGAAAAACTTGCTGTCATCGGACTCGGCTATGTCGGGCTGCCGCTGGCGGTCGAATTCGGCAAGCGCCGCGCGGTGGTCGGCTTCGACATCAATGAGGGTCGTATTGCCGAGCTTCGCGAAGGCAAGGACAGTACGCAGGAAGTCGAGCCTGCCGAACTGGCCGAGGCAGCGCATCTCTCCTTCACCTGTGACCCCGCAGACATTGCAGATTGCCGCATCTACATCGTTACGGTGCCAACGCCGATCGACGCGCACAAGCGGCCCGACCTGACCCCGCTGATCAAGGCGTCGGAAACCGTCGGCAAGGTGCTGAAGCGCGGCGATATCGTGATTTACGAAAGCACGGTCTATCCCGGCGCGACCGAGGAAGACTGCGTTCCTGTGCTGGAGCGCGTGTCGGGCCTGACGTTCAACGAAGACTTTTTCTGCGGTTACAGCCCCGAACGCATCAACCCGGGCGACAAGGAACACCGCCTGCCGACGATCAGGAAAGTGACGTCCGGCTCCACCCCCGAAGTCGCCGATACTGTCGATGCGCTTTATGGCGAAATCATCACCGCCGGCACGCACAAGGCGCCGTCGATCAAGGTCGCCGAAGCTGCCAAGGTGATCGAGAATACGCAGCGCGACCTCAATATCGCGCTCATCAACGAGCTGGCGATCATCTTCAACAAGATGGGTATCGATACGCTGTCGGTCCTGGAAGCGGCCGGTACTAAGTGGAACTTCCTGCCGTTCCGCCCGGGCCTCGTCGGAGGGCACTGCATCGGCGTCGATCCCTATTACCTGACGCACAAGGCAGAGGCGATCGGATACCACCCGCACGTGATCCTTGCCGGTCGCCGCATCAATGACGGCATGGGGCAGTTCGTGGCCGATACGCTGGTCAGGGAAATGCTGAAGCGCCGCCTGCCGGTCAATGGTGCGCGGGTCCTTATGTTGGGCCTGACATTCAAGGAAAACTGCCCCGACCTGCGCAATACGCGGGTGGTCGACGTGATCGCCGCGCTGGAAGATTACGGTGTCGAGGTGGACGTATTCGACCCCTGGGCCGATGGGGCACAGGCGCATGAGGAATACCGGATCGACCTCGTCAAGGCGCCGGAACCGGGCGCATATGACGCGATCATCGGCGCCGTTGCCCACCGCGAGTTCGCCTCGATGAGCGCCGGTGACCTGTCGGCGCTCGGCAAGGATCGCTCGATCATCTACGACCTCAAGGCAGTACTGCCTGCCGAAATAGTGGATTTGCGGCTCTAGGCCCGAAAGCTGGGATCGTGGCAAAGTTCGTTCAGAGACAGCTCTCGAGGCTCATGGGGGAAAGCCTGACGGCCAGCCTCATGCGTGGCGGAAGCACCGTTATGGGGACGTTCCTTGCGAACAAGGCGCTTACGCTGATCAGCGCCGTCCTGCTGGCACGTCTGCTTGGAACCGAAGGTTACGGCAAATACGCATTCGCGATCGCGATACTGAACCTGATCACGATCCCCGCGCAAATGGGCGTTCCCCGCCTTTCCATGCGCGAAATCGCGAGAAGCTGCGCAAGATCGGAGTGGGCCCTGCTACGTGGATTCCGCCGCCGCGCCCTGCAGATGTCACTCATCTCGACAATTGTCGGAGCTGTCGTGATCGGTGGCGGGATCTTCGTTTTCTCCGATGGCCTTGAGGCATTCGACGCGATGACCTTCGCCGCGGCGCTTTTCCTCCTGCCTTTGTTCGTCGGGCTGGCGCTGGCGTCGAGCTTCCTCAGGGGGCTGCGCAAGGTCGTTCACGGCAACTGGCCGAACAATGTCCTGCAGCCTGCGCTGTTCGTCGTTTTCCTTTTCGCGATGGCCCAGGGGCTTTCGGCACCCTCCGCCGTGTTGCTCAACGCCTTGTCGAACGCGGCCGCACTGGGCGTCACGATTTGGCTGCTTGTGAAATACTGGCCGCGGGAGACTTCCGCAGTCGAGCCCGAGTACCGGACTAGCGACTGGGCCAAGAGCCTGCTGCCGTTCTCGCTGCTCGCCGGCGCACGTCTCATCACGCAGAAATCCGACATCATCATGCTGGGGGCGATGACCTCTGCCGCAAGCGTCGGCATATACAATATTGCAATCCAGGCAGCTGCGCTGGTCGCCATTCCCCTTTCCGCCTCGAACGCTGTCCTGGCACCGAACATTGCCCGCTTGCATGCGCTCGGCGACATGCGCGGGTTGCAGCGTTTGCTGACCAACACGACGATGGTCGTCTCGGGACTTTCGCTGATCGGGTGCATCATTCTCGTCGGCCTGGGCCAGTGGCTCCTGCAGCTGTTCTTTGGAAATGATTTCATCGGAGCATACGGCGCAATGGCTGTTCTTGCCGTGGGGCAAGTCATCAACGCGTCGGCCGGGTCGATCGGCCAGTTCCTGAGCATGACGGGACATGAAAAGGACACCGTCAAGGTGATCGGCGGGTCCGCGATCCTCAATATTGTCCTCAACGCCATCCTGATCCCGCCCTACGGGATCCTCGGCGCCGCGATTGCGACTTCGGCCAGCCTCGCGACGTGGAACATCGCGCTCAGCATCCTGCTTTATCGCAGGCTCGGTCTCATCGCCGGCCCGGTCGGCAAATTCCTCGCCAAGCGTGCATAGCGCGGATAAGGGCGTCTCAGTTCAGTTGGATATGATGCAGCAGCAAACGATTTTCATTCACGCCGGTTTCCCGAAGACCGCGACCACCTTTCTCCAGAAACATGTCTTCCCGCAGCTTTCAGGGATTACCTATTCCGGCCGCAATTACCCGGTCGAGGAACGCGTCGAAGATGACACCAAGCTGTCGAAATCGTTCCGCGTCACCCGTTCGATGGACGAGCAGGAACGCGCGCGACTTCGCGACCTTGGCGCCACGCTCCTAGGCCGTTCCAAAGCGGCCTCGCAGAACAGCGTGTTCTTTTCCGGCGAAGGGATCATCGGCCAATGCATGGCGCCCATTCCCAATCCGCATGACAAGAACAAGCCATATGCTTCGCCCACGGCCCGGCAAGCGCTCGAACATGCTAGGGACATGGGACTGGAGGGCGGATTTGCGTCTCCCAAGTTGATCCTGACGCTGCGGAAGCAGACCGATTTGCTGACATCCTTCTTTGCCGAGGCATACGGAGGCAGGCTGGCACGCGTGCCCCAGACCGATACTTTCGAAAAATACGCGGACGAAGTCATGTCGGGCTCCTTGGGACTGCTCGACACGGTCGTTCTTGAATTCGACAAGCTGTACGACCTGTCATGCGAGATCTTCGGGGCCAAGAATGTCCTTCTTCTCGATTATGGTTCGATCAAGGGCGATCCGCCGCGCTTTGCCGAAAGGTTCAGCAATTTCCTCGGGGTCGATGCCGGTGAGTTCCTCGACCTGCTGACCTCAAAGGGGGAAGAAAACGTCCGCCGCTCCAAGTCCGGAAAATCGCAGCTCAAGATGCGACGCAAGACTGCCGTTTCCAAGCTCGACGATCTCAAGGCACGCTTCTTTCCGAAGCGCAGTCTAGGCATCGGACGCCTGCTCGCTCCGTTCCTGAAGAAGTTCGAAAGCGGCGAAACCAGCTTCGTACCGCCCGAGGCAAAGCTCGAAGAAATCCGAGCGCACTATGCGGCCAGCAACCGCCGGTTGGCCGCGCGCTTCCCCGAATTCGACCTGCCCTGCTAGAAGCAGGTCGATTGCCCCTTCCCGGAGATGCTGGTCGGCCCATGGAACTGCTGTTTGTCACCCAATTCCTGCCCTCGCCATCGGCGAAGGGACAGACAGGTGGCACCATCAGCAATCGCAATCTGCTGACAGCCCTTGCCGAACGCTGGGATGTGGTTGTGCTCAGCTTCGATCCGGCCACCGATATGGCGGTCTTCGCAAGCGAACCATACCGCGTGATCAGAGCGGTACCGCCGCGGTGGCGCGCACCCGGCCTGTTCCTGCACTGGCTCGATTTCGTGCGCACCGAAGTTCGCCAGTTGATTGGCGAAGAGGGCGCCCCCAGACTTTGCCTCGCTACGACATCGACGCTGGCCGCCTTCGACGCAGTTCCTGAAGAATGCGCCACTGCGGCGATCATCCAGGCGTACGAGAACTTCGGCTTTGCATGTCCGCATGTACCGCTGGCAAAGCGCGTCGCGCTGGCGAAGCAGTCCGTGATCCGGAAGAACCAGGATGGCCGTCTCCTGCGCGAAGCAGACGGCATACTGACCAACAGCGAATTCATGGCTCAGGCTCTGCACGACCGCTTCGGCATCGATCGCAGTGCCATGAATATCGTGCCGCAGGCTTGCGATGTTACGCCTTCGGCTGAGGCAGCTCCCGCAAATACGGTTGGCTTTGTCCATCGTGGGCCGGACAAGAATATCGCGTTCGTCGTCGAACTTGCGAAGCGTTCGCCCGAATTGACCTATCTTGTATATGGTCACGATGGCGACCTGCCCGCCGAAATTCCCCCGAACATGAAATTGTGCGGCTGGGCGTCCAACCGCGAAGCCATGTTCGCCTCCGCCAAGCTCTGGCTAGCCCCCTCGCTCTGGGCAGAACCGTTCGGTCGGGTATCGATCGAGGCTCAGGCATGCGACCGTGCAGTGCTGGTGGTTGATCGGGGCGGCCTGCCCGAAACCGTCATGGACGATCGCTTCAAAATCGATGGATTCGACGCCGGGCGGTGGCTAGAGCGCATGCAAGCCTTGCTGGCGCTGCCTCGCGACGAATTGCTCGCCAACGGAAAACTGATCCGTGAAGCTTTTTCGCAGCAGCGACACGATGCCAGCGCGATCGAAGCTGCGGCCGCGATCATCGAAAAATCACAGGAGACACATTTTGACTAATCGAATTCGAGCGATCCCGCGCAAGCTCGTGAACACGACGCGGGCAATGCTCGATGACGACACGGTGATCCTGCGCTGGGCTACCGAGGGTGTGATCGCGATCAACTGGGGAGACAAGCTGAACCCGTGGCTGGCGGAAAAGATTTCGGGCAAGAAGGTCGTTCATCGCGCAGATGTCTATCCGGTGACGGGCAAGCCTGTGCACTACTGGATCGGCAGCCATCTCGGTTCTGCATGTGGCGACCCGAACGCGATTGTCTGGGGTGCCGGCTTCATATCGGCTGACATCCCGATCACCGGAAGGCCGCGCGAGATCCATGCCGTTCGTGGCTGGCTTTCCAACGAACGCCTCGCCAAGGAAGGCATCACGCCCCCGGGCGTCGTCGGCGATGCGGCGCTCCTTCTACCCCGTTTCCACCAGCCCGACACGTCTCTCGAACGCAAGCCGCTGGGCATCATCCCGCACTGTTTCGAATGGGACGAACCCTTTTTCAGGGCCGCACGAGAGTGGGACGACGTTCGCGTCATCGATATATGTGGCGGCATCGAGGAGGTGACCGACCAGATCGTGGCGTGCGACAGGATCGTTTCGTCCTCCCTGCATGGCATCATATGCGCAGATGCCTATGGCGTGCCGAGCCTGTGGCTCCACGCTTCGGACAAGCCCGTCGGCGACGGGTTCAAGTTCCGCGATTATTTCTCGTCGGTTGGTCGCCCAGACACCCTTCCCATCAATGTCGACGAGAAGACCGAAAAGGCTTTCCTGCTCGACCAGTTCTTCGACTATACGATCGATATAGATCTTGATGCGCTGTGGGATGTCTGCCCGTTGAGGCCGGGCAAGTAGGCGGCGCTACATTTGCCTGAGGGGGTGCAGGACAGACCGATGCGCGTCCTCCATCTGATCGAGACACTGGGGCGCGGCGGCGCGGAAAGGCTGCTCGTCACGCTGCTGCCTGCGCTCGCCAAGCAGGGTGTCGAGCCGGTCGTCGGCGTGCTCAAACCGCCGCTTGACCTTGCCCCGGAGCTCGAGGCTCGCGGGGTGCGCGTGGTCACACTTCCGCAGGCGCACAAGTGGAACCTGCCCGCCAAGGTCGGCGCTCTGCGTGAACTTTGCCGCACGGAACGCATCGAACTGGTTCATGCCCACCTCTATTTCCCTGGCATTTACGCGGCACTCCTCGCCAGTCGCGGCGGGCCGCCGATGATCGAGACCTTTCACAACCAGGCCTATGCCGGCGCCAATCGCGGCGGGTTGAAGCTCGAATTGCACCGGTTGGTGCGGAGCGCACTGCTGCGGCGCGGCGGTTCGCGCTTTTATGGCGTGTCGAAGGCGGTCGCCGATCATTACCGCGAGGCCCTCTCGCTGGCGCAGGTCGCAGTCATGCCCAATGCCATCGACATGGAAGCAATCGAAACGGCGCGCGCGACCTCACCAGCCCATGAAGACAACCGCCTGCACATCGTACTGCCGGGCAGGCTGGTCCATGAAAAAGGGCACGCAGACCTCATTGCCGCGCTGGAAGGCGCGAACCTACCGCCCCACCGGGTCAGCTTCCTTGGAGGCGGTCCGCTGGAGGGAAGGCTGCACGAGCTCGGTAAAGATGCTGGGCTGGACCTCGATATCGTGACCGGTCTCGATCACCCCGATTTCCTTTCAAAGCTTGGAACCGCCGACATCGTCGTCGCCCCTTCGCGCTTCGAGGGTTTCGGCATTGCCGCCGCCGAGGCGATGGCCCTTGGAAAGCCGGTGATCGCGAGCGACGCCGGGGGATTGCCCGAAGTCATCGGCGATGCCGGCGAAATGTTTCCCGCAGGAGACACCGATGCACTGCGCTCCGCGCTGGAGGAACTCGCGGGTGATAGCGGTCGACAGGCGGAACTCGGGCGGCTAGGCGCAATTCGGGCCGCAAGCGAATTCTCTTCCGATGCGATCGCTGACAGGCTGGCCTCCGAATACAAGGAAGTTATCGCAGCTCGATCGCAATGACGCGCGTTCTCTACATCTCTTACACCGGCCTGCTCGACCCCCTGGGTGAAAGCCAGGTCCTACAATACCTCCGCGAACTGTCGCGGAAGCATTCGATCACCCTCCTGACATTCGAAAAGCCGGATAATCTCGCTGACAGGGCGGCGCTGTCCGCGATGAAGCGCAAATGCAGTGATGCCGGTATCGACTGGCACACGCGCACCTGGCACCAGCGTCCCGCGCTTCCGGCGACGGCGTGGGACATCGCCTGGGGTAGCCGCGAGGCGATACGGCTGGCACGACAATGCAATGCGGAAGTCGTTCATTGCCGGTCCTATGTCGGTTCGCTGATGGGGCTGAACGTAAAGAAGGCGACCGGTGCGAAGCTGATCTTCGACATGCGCGGGTTCTGGGGTGACGAGCGGGTCGATGCAGGGCGCTGGAGCCGCGACGGTCTTCCCTACCGCATGGTCAAGCGGCTGGAACGGACGCTGTTCGAGAATGCCGATCACGTCGTGTCGCTGACGCGCAAGGGTGTCGAGACTTTCGAAGCATTCGACTATCTGGCCGGCAATCCTCCGCCGAGCAGCGTCATCCCGACCTGCACCAATCTCGACCTGTTTCAGCCCGCACCCAAGCCCGCCCAGCCGTTTACGCTGGGTTATGTCGGCTCGGTCGGCAGCTGGTACCTGTTCGACCAGGTCGCCGAAGTCGTCGCGCGGTTGTTCCAGCGCGATCCGGACGCCCGCTTCCTGGTGATCAACAAGGGCGGCCACGATACCGTTCGCGCCGCTCTCGAAAAGGCCGGGGTCGATCTCGGCCGCGTCGAAATCCGCGCTTGCGGCTTCGACGAAGTGGGCGGACAAGTCGCCCGCATGCACGCCGGCGTATTCTTCATCATGCCCGCCTGGTCAAAGCGGGCATCCTGCCCGACCCGCATGGGCGAATTCCTGGCCAGCGGCGTGCCGTGCCTCGCCAATGGCGAAGTCGGCGACGTGGCCGAGGACTTCGCCTCGAGCGGGACAGGAGTCGTGCTGCCGGTCACTGCGGAGGGACGCGTCGAGCTTGGCGATGTCGATGAGGCAATCGACGCGCTGCTGGCGCTCGCCCGCGAAGATGGCATCGCCGCGCGCTGCCGGAAGGCCGCCGAAGATCTCTTCTCTCTCCAAGGCGGTGTCGCTGAGTACGACCGCATCTACCGGCGCCTGTCGGGTGGAGAGGCAGCGTGAGCGAAAGGCCCCTCTCCGTCCTCTTCCTGACGCGTTATCCCGAAGAAGGCGCCTCGAGCCGCTACCGCGTGTTCCAGTACATCCCCTATCTCGAGAAGCTGGGCGTGACCTGTCACGTTCAGAGCTTCATGGACCAGAGCATGTACCGCGCATCGATGTCCCAAGGGGCAACCGGCCGCAAGATGCTGATGACCGTCAGTGCGGCCATCCGCCGCCTGCGCACCCTGCTGAAACATCGGCGTTACGACGTCGTCTACATGCAGCGCGAATTGCTGCCTTTCGGACCGCCGCTGATTGAAAACGCGCTGAAGCGCAGCGGGACCGTGCTCGTTTTCGACTACGACGATGCGCTCTTCATCAAGCAGCCGAGCCGCTACAATCCGCTCGCCACGCTGTTCCGCTCGCCTGAAAAAACGATCGAGATCTTGCGTCTCGTCGATTGCACCGTGGCGGGCAACGACTGGCTGCGCGACAGCGCGGTCAAGGTCGGAGGGAAAGCCGAAACGATCGAGGTTGCCGAAGACACCGCGCGCTTTGCGGGACCTGAAGAGAAGTTCGGCGAAGATCGCGGCCCGGTTACCATCGGCTGGCTCGGATCGCCTTCGACGTCGAAATATCTCAACGAGATCGCCGATGTCCTGCGCGAGGTCGCAAGCGCCCATCCGGAGGTGCGCTTCGAAATCATGGGCGGCGGCGAGTTCGCCATGGACGACGTTCCCTGGCGGCTGGAAGACTGGTCGCTGGAGGCGGAACGCGAGGCGCTGAAGCGATACGACATCGGATTGATGCCGCTTCCCGACCAGGATTGGTCGCGCGGCAAGTCTGGCGGCAAGGCCCGGACCTACATGGCTTCCACCGTCGTGCCCGTGGTCAGCGCCATCGGTTATAACAACGAACTGCTGCGCCATGGCGAAACGGGTTTTCTCTGCAAGACTAAGGACGACTGGCGCGACGCGCTGGAAAAGCTGATCACCGATAAGGCTCTGCGTGAGAGAATGGCGCGGGCGGCACGCAAGGATGTCGAGGAACGGTTCGATCCGGCAGGCCAGGCAGCCAAGATCGCAGCGCTCCTTCGTCGTTTGGTCGATGACAAGGTGGCGGCATGAGCGTGCCCGCCCCTGCAATCGTTCTGGGCCTATCGCCGACCGGGCTCCACGTCGTGCGCGCCATTGCGGCAACCGGTGCCGAGGTCATTGGCGTCGCAGAAGGTTTGCAGGCAGGCCGCGCATCGCGGGCGCTGGCTGGCATCATCGACGACACCGGCGATGACGCAGCATTGCTCGACAATCTCCTGGCGCAAGCGGCAGCCTGGCGGAGCCGCGCAATGCCGCGCGCAGTCCTGATCCCGAGTTCGGACAGGCATGTCGAATTCATTGCTGCGCACAGTGGGCGGCTTGCCGAACATTTTGCATTCCAGCCGAGTTATTCCGACGGTCTGGCACTGAAGATCATGGCGAAGGACAGCTTTGCCGAACTTTGCCGCGATGCAGGGATAGCCGCGCCGCAGACGGTGGAGGCAACCCGCGAAAGTTTGGGAGAAGCGCCGCCAACGCTACCTTTTCCATGGATGATCAAGCCTGCAGAGATCCACCGGATCAAGGGCGAGATGTCCGGGCAAAAGGGATGGACGGTGCGCGACCGTGCTGAGCTTGACCGCATTGTCGGGCAGATACCTGACCATGCCGGTACCCTCCTGGTGCAGGAAATCGTTCCCGGACCGGAAAGCGAGATTGCGCTGGCTTGCTGCTATGTCGACGACGATGGCAGTTTCCGCCAGATGTTCACTGCTCGCAAGCTGCGCCAGTTTCCTCCCGGGTTCGGCTCGGCAAGCCTGGTGCAAAGTTGCCCGGATGACGAGGCGGAACGCCTCACCAGAAAGCTACTCTCCCATATCGGCTATCGCGGGATCGCCGCGGCGGAGTTCAAGCGCGACCCGGCAAGCGGAATCCTCAAGATCATCGAGGTCAACGTGCGCCCGTCCCTGTGGTTCTCCGTCTCGCAAGAGGCGGGCAGGCCCGTCGTCGAGGAAGCCTATCGCGCCATGGCTGGGCTTCCACCGCTGAAGCAGGCTCCGCAGCAAAACGGCGTCCGGTGGCGGTATGGGCTGAAGGACATGTATTCGGCAGCTTTCTACAAGGCGAAGTCCGACTTCATCCTGCCCGCGCCCGCCCTTGACGCTGTCGGCCCGGCAAGGCGCACCGTCAGCCCCGTCTTCGATGCCGCCGACATGGGTCCCAGCCTTGCCGAAGCCCGCAATTTTCTCCAGAAAGCAACAAGTCGCGCGTTTCGCCGCGGATCGAAGGACGCCGCCTGATGCCCGGTAAACTCGTCATTTCCCTCGACTTCGAGTTGATGTGGGGCGTGAGGGACCACCGTTCCGTCGCCGAATATGGCGATGCCGTGATCGGCGTGCGCACGGCGCTGCCGATGATGCTCGAACGGTTCGATGCAGCAGGCATAAGGGCAACCTGGGCGACGGTCGGGCTGCTGTTTGCTGGCACCCGCGACGAAGTGATGGACCATCGCCCCGCGCTCCAGCCGAGTTACACCAACCGGTCGCTCTCGCCATATGCCTTCATCGAGAACGGTCTCGGAAAGGACGAGGCAAGCGATCCGCATAATTTCGGCAAGTCGCTGGTGGATCGCATCCTCGATACCGAAGGGCAGGAACTCGCCTGCCACACCTTTTCGCATTACTTCTGCCTCGAACCAGGGCAGACGCTGGACGAATTTCGCGCCGATCTCGAAGCAGCGCGGTCGATCGCCTCGGTGCGCGGCGTGGACTACAAGAGCATCGTTTTCCCGCGCAACCAGTGGACCGAGGCCCATGTCGCCGCCGCCGGCGAAATCGGCATCGAAACGTTCCGCGGCGATCCCCCCGGCATCATGTACCGTTCGCGGCCGGGAGAGAAGAACACGCTGTTCGTGCGCGGCCTCCGGCTCGCCGACAGCATCGTTCCCGTGGCCGAGCGGAACGACCGCGCCGCAATGGATGTGATCGCCGGTTTGACCGATGTCACCGCTTCCCGCTTCCTTCGCACATCACGCAGGCTGGCGGGATTGGTCGGCGATCTCCAGATGCGCCGCGTCCTGTCGGAAATGACGCGGGCGGCAATCGATGGCCGCACCTATCACCTGTGGTGGCACCCGCATAACTTCGGGCGGAATATCGAGGCCAACATGGCGCGGCTCGACCGGATCATTGCGCATTTCCGCAGCTTGCATGACAAGCACGGTATGGAAAGCGCGACCATGAGCGATTGGGGCAAGGGTTCGATCCGACCTGCCGCTTCAGATGTGAAGCAGGCCGGATAGACCGATGTACACCGCAATCTACGGGATTTTCGTCCTGCTCGGCTTGTTCATCCGGGAGCGGCGCGCCGAACTCATCGCGCTCCTGCTCGCACTCGGCTTCCTGCTGTTGTTCATGGGTACACGCTATTACGTCGGTTGCGACTACAGCGGTTATCTGAGCCGTTACGACAATACACCCGTCGATGCAGACTGGCTTTATGCCTTCGAAAATCCCGAACCGGGCTTCAACCTGATCATGATCGGGGTGGTTTCTTCCGGACTCGACTATATGTGGGTCAACCTGATCTGCTCTGCGATCATGGTGCTTTGCTGGTATCGCTTCCTGAGACATCACGACCACCAGCTGATGATCCTGGCGCTACTGTTTCCGATCATCGTAATGCAGCTGGGCATGTCCGGGCTGCGTCAGGCGATCGCAGTATCGATGATCATGGCGGCGTCGGTGCCGTTTTCGGAAGGCAAGAAGTTCCAGACCTTCCTTTGGGTATTGCTCGCCGCGCAATTCCATACATCGGCCTATGTTTTTCTCCCGCTTGGTGCGCTCGCCGGTGTGAATGTGAGTTTCGGACGAGTCACATGGGCTGCGTTGGCACTGCTGCCGCTGGGCCTGTGGCTGCTGTCCGACCGGCTCGAGCTTTACCAGGACCGCTATATCGAGCAGGTTTACGGCGATCAGTCATCCGGGGGCGCGGTCTTCCGCTACTTCCTGATGATCCCGGCGACAGTGTTGTTCTTCTCGAAGATGCAGACATTCGAGAAGTGGTATCCGAAACATTTCAATTCGCTGAAATTCTGGAATCTCGCGATCGCGGCACTTTTCCCGCTTGTCTTCCTGTCGAGCTTCGCCTTGCACCGGTTCAACTATTACGTGATGCCGTTCAGCATCGTGACCTTCGTCCTCGTCGCGCAACTCCTGTTCCTGCGCCGCTTCCATTTCGTTGCGGTCCTGTTGCCACCGTTGTTCTACGGCATTTATACCATCGGCTGGCAGGCCATGTCCTCGCACTTCCGATCCTGCTACGAGCCTTACCAGAGCGTGCTGTTCTGAGGGGCAGCGCCCATCAAACGAAAGCTGCAATGCAAGTCAGACAGACCCCTATCGACGGATTGCTGATGATCGAACCTGCACGGTTCGGGGATGATCGGGGATGGTTTGAGGAAACCTGGAACGCGCAGCGCTATGCGGCTGCCGGCATCGGGTGCGATTGGGTGCAGGACAACCATTCGATGTCGAGTGCCGTCGGCACACTGCGCGGCCTTCACTACCAGAAACCGCCGAATGCGCAGGCAAAGCTGGTCCGTTGCACGCGCGGCAAGATATGGGATGTGGCGGTCGATTACCGGCCGCAGTCACCCACGTACCTGAAGTATTTCGGAATCGAACTGGACCCGCAAAGCGGGACCCAGCTGTTCATTCCATCCGGCTTCCTGCATGGCTTCGTCACGCTCGAACCGAATAGCGAGCTTCAGTACAAATGCAGTGCGCCCTACGCGCCGGAATCCGATGGTGCGATCAGGTGGAACGATCCTGACATTGGCATCGACTGGCCGCTTGAAGGCGATCCGGTCCTGTCCGCCAAGGACGAGGCAGCCCCTCTAACCAGCGACGTCGCGTCGCCATTCTGACCAATGCAAGAGTTGCTATGAAAATCCTCGTTACCGGCGGTGCCGGGTTTATCGGATCGGCCCTCGTTCGCCAGGCTGTAGAGGCAGGCCATGAGGTGGTGAACCTCGACGCCCTGACCTATGCCGCAAACCTCGAAAATGTGGCGCCGGTGGCCGGCAATCCCAACTACGCCTTTGCCAAGGCGGACATTCGCGATCGCGAGGCGCTGGACCGCGTATTTGCAGAACACGAACCCGATGCCGTCATGCATCTTGCTGCCGAAAGCCATGTCGACCGTTCGATCGACGGGCCGGGCGATTTCATCGCGACCAACATCACCGGTACGTACAACATGCTGGAAGCAGCGCGCGCCTTTTGGACGCGTCGCGACAAGCCGGAAGGCTTCCGCTTCCTCCACATCTCTACCGACGAAGTGTACGGCAGCCTCGGTGATACGGGGCTGTTCACCGAAGAGACCCCTTACGATCCGCGCTCGCCCTATTCGGCATCGAAGGCATCGTCCGACCATCTGGTGCGCGCCTGGCACGAAACCTACGGCCTGCCGGTATTGCTGACCAATTGTTCGAACAACTACGGGCCTTACCACTTCCCGGAAAAGCTGATTCCGGTGATCATCATCAACGCGCTCGAGGGCAATCCGATACCGGTTTACGGCAAGGGCGAGAATGTCCGCGACTGGCTTTATGTCGAAGACCATGTCGAAGCGCTGCTGACTGTCCTCGGCAAGGGCAAGGTTGGTCGCAGCTACAATGTGGGCGGCAATAACGAGCGCCAGAATATCGAGCTGGTACGCGAAGTCTGCCGGATCCTCGACGAGATGAAGCCGGGAGCGGCACCATACAGCGAGCAGATCACCTATGTGACCGATCGCCCGGGTCATGACATGCGCTATGCCATTGACGCCAGCCGCATTCGCGACGAGCTGGGATGGGAGCCATCGGTAACGGTCGAGGAAGGCCTTCAGAAAACGGTCCGCTGGTATCTCGACAATGAAGCCTGGTGGCGCCCCTTGTGGGAAGCGGGCGCCGGCAAGAGGCACGGTACCAAATCGTGAGGCTGCTGGTCTTCGGTTCGACCGGCCAGGTTGCGCGCGAATTGAAACGTGCCTGCCCGCAGGAATGGGAGACGCACTTTCTCTCTCGAGAAGAAGCAGACCTGTCGGATCCCGAAGCCTGCGCCAGCGCGGTCTGTGACGTCCAGCCCGACGTCGTCATCAATGCCGCCGCTTATACCGCCGTCGATCGTGCCGAGGAAGAAGAGCAGCTCGCCACCCTGATCAATGGCGCTGCACCAGCGTCCATTGCGAAAGCCTGTGCCGATCTAGGCATTCCCTTGCTCCACGTGTCGACCGATTATGTGTTCGACGGCAGCGGCGAAACTGCGTTCTCGCCCGATCACGATACGGCGCCTCTTGGCGCCTATGGCCGGAGCAAGCTGGCTGGAGAGAAAGCGATCGCACAAGCAGGCGGTAACTGGCTGGTGCTCCGGACCAGCTGGGTGTTCAGCGCCCACGGCAACAACTTCGTCAAGACGATGCTGCGCCTCGGCAAAGAACGGGAGAGCCTCGGCGTGGTCGACGACCAGGTCGGAGGTCCGACCTCGGCTGCATCCATCGCGGCAGCGCTGTTGACCTGTGCGAAGAGCATGGTCGCAGGCAAGACAGGCGGCATCTATCACTTTGCCGGCACACCCGATGTCAGCTGGGCCGGGTTTGCAGAAGCGATCATGGATCGCGCCGGACTGGACTGCCGGGTCGACAAGATCACCACTGCCGACTATCCGACCCCCGCACGCCGTCCTGCCAATTCGCGCCTCGACTGCAGCGCCATCGAGCGGGACTTCGGCATATCCCGCCCCGACTGGCGGAACGATCTCGATGCCGTGCTTATGGAGCTCAACTTGTGACGGGTCGTAAAGGAATCATTCTCGCAGGCGGATCGGGCACACGCCTATGGCCGATCACCATGTCGGTATCGAAGCAATTGCTGCCGATCTACGACAAGCCGATGATCTATTACCCGCTTTCGGTGCTGATGCTTGCCGGTATTCGCGAGATTGCAATCATCACCACGCCCGAGGACCAGGGCCAGTTCATGCGCGCGCTGGGCGACGGGTCGCAATGGGGCCTGCGGTTCGAATTCATAACCCAGCCTTCGCCCGATGGCCTTGCCCAGGCTTATCTCCTTGCAGAGGATTTCCTCGACGGAGCCCCGTCGGCGATGGTTCTGGGCGACAATATCTTTTACGGTCACGGCCTTCCCGAACAGCTTCGCGCGGCCGACGCACAAACGACCGGCGGGACCGTGTTCGGATATCACGTGGCAGACCCGGAACGCTATGGCGTCGTCGGCTTCGACGCCGATGGCAAGGTCAATCAGATCATCGAAAAGCCGGCCAATCCGCCATCCAACTACGCGGTGACAGGCCTCTATTTCCTCGACGGAAAGGCGAGCGAACGCGCGCGGCAGGTAAAGCCATCGGCTCGCGGCGAGCTCGAGATTACGAGCCTCCTCGAAATGTATCTCGACGCTGGCGAACTGGGTATCGAAACGCTCGGGCGTGGGTATGCCTGGCTCGACACCGGGACACATGGCTCGCTGCTCGATGCCGGTAATTTCGTCCGCACGCTCAGCGAACGACAGGGCTACCAGGTCGGTTCGCCGGACGAGATTGCTTTCACCCAGGGCTGGATCGATGCCGGGCAATTGCGCGCACGCGCGAAAACCTTTGGCAAGAACGCCTATGGCGCCTATCTGATGGCGCTGCTTGCAGACGACTGAGGCGGCGACAGGGCCGATGGCGGCGGCGCGATCCTTGCACATGGTGCTCACCGTCAATGCGGCGTGGAACATCTGGAACTTTCGCAAGCCGCTGGTCCAGGCATTGCTCGATGACGGGCACAGGGTAACCGTCCTTGCGCCACACGACGAGACGGTTCCGTTGCTGGAAGGTCTCGGCTGCACCTTCGTGCCGCTTGAAATGGAGCGCAAGGGGCTGAACCCGTTGAGCGATCTTGTTCTGATGCGCCGATTCCGGAATCATTTTGGCGAACTTGCCCCCGATCTGGTGCTGAGCTTCACCATCAAGAACAATTTGTTCGGCGCAATGGCCGCGCGCTCAGCAAAGATCGCGTTCATTCCAAATGTCACGGGACTCGGAACGGCGTTCCTCGGCGGCAGGTGGCTGCAAGCGGTTGCGGAAAAGCTATATCGCACGGCATTTCGCAGATTGCCGCTGGTCTTCTTTCAGAATGCGGATGACCGCGACCTGTTCGTCCGAAGAAAGCTTGTGAAACCGGCACAGGCAAGCCTTCTTCCCGGGTCGGGCATCGATCTTGAGCAATTCGCGGAAGCGCCCTTCCCCTGCGCAGGAGGCCCAACGCGCTTCCTGATGATCGCCCGCCTTATCCGCGACAAGGGCGTATTCGAATACATCGAGGCAGCACGCAAATTGCGGACAGAGGGCGTTGCAGCAGAGTTTCACCTCCTCGGCCCGCTCGGAGCAGAGAACCGCACCGCCATCGATGCAGGGCAATTGCGCGAATGGCAGGCCGAAGGGATCATCGAATACCACGGTACAACCGAAGATGTCCGTCCCTTCATCACCGATGCACATTGCGTGGTACTGCCATCCTATCGCGAAGGTGCGCCGCGAACCCTGATCGAAGGTGCGGCGCTAGGACGACCAGCCGTTGCCAGCGACGTGACCGGGTGCAATTCGGTGGTCGAAGAGGGCGTCACCGGGCTGCTCTGCAATGTTCGCGATGCGCTGGATCTGGCAGAGAAGCTCCGCGATTTCGCCGCGCTTACGCGAGAGGCACAGGCCGCGATGGGCGGTGCGGCACGATCGAGGATGGAACGCGAATTCTCCGTCGATGTCGTCATCCAGGCTTATCGAGACGCGATCGATACTCTCGGCGTTTGACCACCGAAGCAATTGAACCGGCCGCCCCACGATGCTTGCCAGCCATCCGGTCACGGGATAGGGCGGGTTCCTGAACCGCGGGCAAGGCGTCGCAACCCGGGACGGAGTAAGCAATGCACGTGCAGCAGGTCCAACCACAGGCGGTGGCGCGTAGACGTTTGCTCGCGCGCCGCGATGTGCGCCTGCTTACCTACCTGCTTTTCGGCCTGGTCCTGCCGGTCATTGTCTGGAACGCGATCATGCGTCCGACAATCGAACTCCCCTACTGGCACAACACGGTCTACACGCTGTTCGTCGCGACATTCGCTTCCTGGTATGCGCTTGACCGGCTGCGGCAGTATGCAAAGGCGCGGCAGCTTTCCTACGTCGTTCCGGTCAACCTGTTCGCGTTTGGCGCAATGCTCGGTTTCATCGGGCTCGCCCGCATACCTTATTCGATCTCGCTTTTCCTGCTCGGCATGGCTGCCACTCTGGCAACAAGTTATCTGGTTGTCGCCAAGACCCGCCATGCCCGTCGCCCGCAGATCGTCGTGCCGGGCGGACGGGTGGAGGAATTGTTGCTGAGGCCGAGTTTTATTGCGGCCCCTCCACTTGCCGAACTGGAGAGACAGGTCGCACACGGCCGTATCGATGGGGCAATCATTGCCGATCTCCATTTCGACCATGCCCCCGAATGGGAACGCCTTTTTGCCAATGCGGCACTAAAGGGCATTCCTGTGTACCATTTCCGCCAGATCATGGAACTGCAGACCGGTCAGGTCCGGATCGACCACCTTGCCGAGAACGACCTCGGATCACTGATCCCCAACCTTCCCTACATGACGGCAAAGCGGCTGTTCGACATCGTCTCGGTCATCGCGCTTTCGCCTCTGCTCCTCGTCCTGCTCACGCTGACCGCTCTTGCGATCAGGCTCGATTCCAAGGGTTCGATCCTGTTCTTCCAGCAGCGGATGGGCTTTCGCGGCAAGCCCTTCCGCATGGTCAAGTTTCGCACCATGCGCGAGCGTGAGATAGTCGAAACGGCCGACGGCCGACGCGACGATGCCATGACCCGCGACGACGACGATCGTATCACGCGGATCGGTCGTTTCCTGCGCAAGACCCGTCTCGACGAACTGCCGCAAGCGTGGAACGTGCTGGGCGGCGACATGAGCTGGATCGGGCCACGCCCGGAAGCGATCGAGCTTTCCGAGTGGTACGAGAGCGAAATCCCTTTCTACAGCTATCGCCACATCGTCCGGCCCGGGATCACCGGCTGGGCGCAGGTGAACCAGGGACATGTAACCGATCTCAACTCGGTGAATGCCAAGCTCCGCTACGATTTCTACTACGTGAAGAATATCTCGCTCTGGCTCGACATATTGATCGCCCTCAAGACGGTTCGCGTCATCTTCGGCGGGCTCGGCGCACGCTGACCACGCATCACCTAATCACAGGATTATCGATACAATCATGCGCAAGGTACTGGTCACCGGCACAGCCGGCTTCATCGGCTTCCACCTTTCGAAACTCCTGCTGGAAGAAGGCTTCGCGGTCGTCGGCTATGACGGGATGACCGACTATTACGATGTGCGGATCAAGGAACGCCGCCACCAGATGCTGCTGCAGAACCAGCACTTCAGCGCGCATATCGGGATGCTGGAGGATTTCGACCGGCTTCACGCGTTGGCGATGGAAGAAAAACCGGACGTCATCGTCCACCTCGCAGCACAAGCAGGTGTGCGCTACAGCCTCGAGAACCCCCGCGCCTATATCGACGCGAACATCGTCGGGACGTTCAATGTGATGGAATGCGCGCGCGAACTGGGGGTCGATCACCTGCTGATGGCATCGACCAGTTCGGTCTATGGCGCGAACGAGGACATGCCCTTCGATGAACGCGAGCGGGTTGAAACCCAGCTGACCCTCTATGCCGCGACCAAGAAGGCGAACGAGTCGATGGCGCACAGCTACGCCCATCTGTGGAACCTGCCGACGACCATGTTCCGCTTCTTCACGGTCTATGGCCCTTGGGGCCGGCCGGACATGGCGCTGTTCAAGTTCACCAAGGGGATCCTCGAAGGGACCCCGATCGACATCTACAATAATGGTGACATGTACCGCGACTTCACCTTTGTGACCGATCTGGTGCGCGGCATCCGCCTGTTGATCGATACACCGCCGGTGCGGCCCGAAAGCGCAGAGGACATCGCGCCCTACGACAGCCTGTCGCCGGTGGCGCCGTTCCGCGTCGTCAACATCGGCAATAGCGACAAGGTGCGCCTGATGGACTTCATCGAAGAAATCGAGAAGCAGTGCGGGCGCGAAGCGGTCAAGAACTTCATGCCGATGCAGAAGGGCGACGTGCCGGCCACCTGGGCCGATGCGACCTTGCTGAAGGAGCTAACCGGTTACCAGCCGCAGACCGACGTGAAGGAAGGTATCCGCCAGTTCGTCGCCTGGTATCGCGATTATTTCGAAGTCTAGGGTGATCGCGGGTGCTGTCAGGCACCCGGTTCCATTGCCGGCGGGGCCGCGTCGAGAGGCACCTGCTCTTCATCGCCATCGTCGAACGGCCCTTCCTTGGAAGGTTCGACGGGCGGCTGGCGGTTCGCACTATCCACGATCGGCGGCGGGCTTGTATCTTCTTCGCCCGGTACAGTCTGGCTCCGCTCACGCTCGAGCCGTTCCATGTACTCGCGCTCGATCTGCTCGACGCGCGCCTGTTCGGCCGTTGCATCGGCGTCGATCGTCGAAAGGCGTTCCTCGCGAACAGCCGCGATAAGCTGGCTGAAGCGGACGTCGGACCCTTCCGCCTTGTCCTTGTAAGCGGCATCGATCATCTGCTGGGTACAGCCCAGGAACCCGCCTGCACCTGCCGGATCGCACGACATGATACCGAAGTCGCCGATCATCTCGTAGCTTTCGACTTTCTTGGTCCACGAAGTGTTTTCCATGCTGTCGCTGGTGCGCAAGGCCTTGGGGATGCGATAGCGCTCGTTCTCCGACTTGCGTGCGCACACCGTAATTTCACCGGCTTGCGGAGGCGGGCACTGGTCCGCACCATAGACGATGACCATGTTGACCCGGTCGCCCGCATCCTCTTGCGCGGCAGCAGGAATGGCGAAAGCCGAGGCGGCAAAAGCGAGCGCGGCAGGGGCGAGAAGGCGTTTCATGGCAATATCCATCCGTGTCGTATGTGCCCCGCGAATTTTCCCGAGGCGGCGTGAACTCTATATGAAGCGCATAGCAGTCCCAAGCGGTTCCGCCTTGCGCAGGGTCAAATCCGCTCTGCCAACCTGATCGCAACGCGGCAGCCGAGGCGGATTGCACCGGAAAGCAGGGGATAGGCCGGGGCGCGCTCTGCACCTGCAGCAAGCGCTGCATCGCGATGTTCGCGCTCGTCCTCGCGGAACTGCTCGATCATGGAAGCAAGTTCGGGATCTGCATCGCTTTCGGCGAGCTGGTCGAGCTGGTCGGAATAATGCTTGTCGATTTCCGTTTCAACGGCAGCGGTGCAGGCCATCGCCGCTTCGGGGCCGATCAGCGCGGTGGCGGCGCCGAGCGCGTAGCCGGCCACCGACCAGAACGGCTGCAGCGCGGTCGGGCGCACACCGCGCTCCGCCATCAGCGCATCGAATTTCTCGCGATGTTCCCGCTCCTGTTCGGCCATGTGCGCGATGTCCTGCGCATGCGGGCCGCGATCGCCCATGACCGCGAGCTGGCCGGCATAGATCCGGGTCGCCCCGAATTCTCCCGCCTGGTCGACGCGTATCATACGGTGGAGTTCGTCCTTGGTCATGCACCCTTCTTTCGCGCGACCAGCCACAGGATGGCAAGTCCGGAGACCGTCGAGATCAGGAAATTCCATCCAGCGAGCGAGATGCCGAAAAGATCCCATGGCGCCGCATCGCACCGGACCAGCGGTGCATTGAGGATCGCGTCCATCGCATTCGCGCCGGGCTCGATCGTGCTGGCGCAGGCGGTGATGCCTTCCCACCAGCCATATTCGACCCCGGCATGGAATCCGCCGATAAGCCCCGAAGCAAGGATGCAGAGCGCCGCGAGCACCACCCACACATTGCGTGGCGGAACGAGGAAAGACACCAAGCCAAATCCCACGGCCGCGAAATGCGGATAGCGCTGCCACCAGCACATTTCGCACGGGTACAGGTCGAAACCGAATTGCCCCAGATAAGCGCCGCCGAGGAGCAACAGGGGAATGCCGAGCGCGAGGCGCTGGGCCAACGGTGCGGTCCTGATTGCTTCCATTACTTGCGCAGGGCCACCGCGCTCGGTGTCGTGCGCCGCAGGGTCTCGAGCGCGTAGTGCAGCTGGAAATCCTCGACGCCCTGCTTTTCCAGCTCTGCTGCGGTCAGCTTGAAGCGTGGATCTTCGGCCTTGTCGGTTTCGAGTGCTTCGTCCTTGAGTCCCAGTTCATTGACAAGGTGCCCGCGAAGGTCGCTTTCCCGCATGATGAACTTCTGCCGCTTGGCGAGGTCCGGATCGGACAGCTGCGGCACGGCAATATCAGGCTTGATCCCGCCTTCCTGCACGGAGTGTCCCGACGGGGTGTAATAGCGCGCCGTTGTCAGCTTCAGCGCGGCATCGCGGCCAAGCGGGATCAGCGACTGGACGCTGCCCTTGCCGAAGCTGCGCTCGCCCATGACGAGGGCGCGGCGGTGATCCTGCAGCGCCCCGGCAACGATTTCCGAGGCCGAAGCCGAACCTGCGTCGATCAGCACGATCACGGGAACACCCTGCGCGATGTCGCCGCGGAACACGGTCTCTGCATCATAGAGAAGGGTTTCGCCGCGAGCGCGGCCACGCTGCGAGACGATGCGTCCCTTGTCCAGGAACAGGTCAGACAGGGCCACAGCCTCGTCCAGCGAACCGCCTGGGTTAGAACGAAGGTCAAGGACAAGGCCGTTCAGGCGACCGCTCGCCTGCTTCTTCAGGTCGTTCCATGCGGCGAAGACATCGCTGCCGACATCGGCAGAGAATTCATTGACCGAGATAACGCCGATATTGCCGTTCTCGAGCTTGCTGGTTACCGGCTCCAGCTCAATCACGCCGCGTGTGACGCTGACGTCGAAAGGCTCTTCCCGGCCCGGGCGGAATACGGTCAGCTTGATCGAGGTGCCGGCCTTGCCGCGCATGCGCGCAACCGCATCGTCGAGATCGCCGCCGTAAATGAGGTCGCCATCGAGATGGGTGATGAGATCGCCTGCCTTGAGACCGGCCTTTTCGGCCGGGCTGCCGCGGAACGGCGAGATGATCTTCACCGCACCGTCATCCATGATGACAGAAAGGCCGAGGCCCGAATAATTGCCGTCGATCATGGTTTCGAGGCGCTGCAGGTCGGAACCGTCGATATAGGCCGAATGCGGATCGAGCGAGGCCAGCATTCCGTCGATAGCGCCGCGGATCAGCTTTTCGTCGTCGACAGGCTCGACATAATTAGCCTTCACCCGCTGATAAGTCGCAAACAGCTTGGCAAATTCCGGTCCGACCCGCCCGTCGACCTGCGCCATGCCGGCAGTGGTCGCCGGGATGAGCGCCACCGCGGTGACGAGGGCTGCACTGCGCATAAGACCGGCAATTTTCATATCAATCAGGCTCCTTGGCGCACCTTTTATCGCGCATCGGGCATGAACGCCAGATGAGAGGAAGGGCCGCGTCCCGCATCGGGGCATCAGGGGCCTAGCGTGTGAAGCGATCGCTGGCACGCGGCGATCTGCCAGCGTGCAACCTCAATCCATGTATTGCAGGGGATTGCGGGCGCTGCCTTCCCGGCGCAGTTCGAGAGTGATCGCAGGGTTTGCCGATGGCGCAACACCCAGCGGACTTCCGCCAACGACATCGTCGCCAGCCTGCACGTCGGTCCGCCCCAGGCCCGTCACAAGACTGGTCCAGCCATTGGGGTGCTCGACGATCACGATCTGCCCGTAACCACGATAGCGACCGGCAAAGGCGATCCGTCCGCGCCCCGGCGACACGACCTGCGCGCCCGGTCTCGGCGCAATAGAGATTCCGGTAGCGCGGAGGCCCGCATCACCCATTTCGCCATAGCCCGTGATCGTCCGGCCCTGCACGGGGAGGCGAAGATCCGACGGTGCCGCCGTGGAGCTAGGGATAGGGCGAGGGCCAGCAGGCTCGACAACTTCCGATTCGCCGGGCCGCGGCGGGCGCATGATTGGCCCAGGCAAGGCGGCAAGCTCGCGGCGGAGCCGGGATGCGGTGTCGAGCTGTCCGACAAGGGCGTCGAGATCGCGCGCCTCCTCAGCAAGAGCCAGCGCCCTGTCATTCTCGCGCTTTGCAGACCCGGTCGCATTGCGCGAGGTGGTCCTCTGGCGCGCCGCCAGCGCCGACAATTCGGACCGCCGCGTGGTCAGCCGGCTTTGGCTTTCCCGCAGGCTTTGAAGTGCAATGGCAGCTTCGCGCTCCAGCGCCTTGCCCCTAGCCAGTTCGGCACGGAGCGAGGCCGTGCGCGAACGTACTTCGGGTATCGCGCTGCCCAGGACGGCGCGGACATAGACTGTGTCCCTCAGCGACCCGGGCTTGAGCGCCGAAAGCGCGAGCGGGCGACGCGACATGTTCTGTAGCGCCGCAGTCAGCCGCACGATCGGCCCCTGGCGCCTTGCCAATTGCCGGTCGAGCACGCGGCGCTGGTCTTTGATCAGTGCGAGCCGTGCCTCGGCCTCGGTCGAATTGGCCTCTGCCAATTGGATCTGCGCCGCGAGCGCTGCCGCTTCGCGGGTCGCCTTTTCAGCGGCCACGCCAGCCTCGCGCGCCTGCCTTGAAAGGGTGGCTGCACGTTCTTCCGCCTCGCGGGCAGCCTTCTGCGCCCGGTCGAGCGAAGCACGCGCTTCACGCGGCGTCGCATAGGCCGATGCGCCCTGTGCCTCTGCGCGGAAATCAAGCGCCGCCAAGCCGGTCAGGCCGAGCGCCGCAATCAGACAGAGCAGGAAGGATGGCGTACGAGGCAGCATTCGCGCTACCCTGCGCGATGATAGGGGTGGCCTGCAAGTATCGTCGTCACGCGATAGAGCTGTTCCATCAGCATCGCGCGCGCCAGAAGATGCGGCCAGGTCGCTTTGCCGAAGGCGATCAGCAGGTCGGCCTCTGCCCGCTCTTCGCGCGAGTGGCCGTCGGCCGCGCCGAGGACGAAACGTGCCTCGCGAATGCCATCATCGCGCCAGCGACCGAGGATTTCCGCCAGTTCTTCGGAAGAAAGATTCTTGCCGCGCTCGTCCAGCAGGACGGTCTTGAAGGGTGATTGCGGATCGGGGACCCGTCCGCCGGTTTCGGGCAATTCGGTCAGCTTGACCGGCCAGGTCAGCCGCTTCTCGTAACGTGCGACCAGTTCCGCCTCGGGCGAACGTGCGATCTTGCCGCGAGCGATCACGTGGAAGAGAATGGCACCACCTCAATCAAAGCGCGGCAGGGCAGACATCGCCCTGCCTGTCGCTGCCACTAACGTGGCTAGCTTACAGCGTCGAGCGCGCCCGCACCGCAGTGCGAGCGTCGGACGATCACGCCGTGCCGGTTGCCGGCTCGTTATCGCCAAAGGCCCACATGCGCTCCAGATTATAGAAGCTGCGAACCTCGGGGCGGAACAGGTGGACGACGACGTCGCCGGCATCGATCAGCACCCAGTCGGCGGCCGGAAGGCCTTCGACACGGGCAAAGCCATAGCCCTCGCGCTTGATCCGTTCGGCGAGTTTCTGCGCCATCGCGGCGACCTGCCTGGTCGAGCGGCCCGAAGCGATCACCATGTGATCTGCAATCGAGCTCTTGCCTTCCAGCGGGATCGAAACGATTTCCTGCGCCTGGTCGTCATCCAGTTGCGCCATCACGAGTTCGTGAAGCGCATCGGCGGTTTTTTCAGCCTTGGCCATGGCAGGTGCCTTGGCCGCGGTGTCGGCCGCAGCCGACTGTGTATGCGCCTGATTCATAGGCGGATTCACATCTCCTGATGATGGGGCAAAATCGCATGGAAAAAGAAACGCTTGGTTCGCGCCTCATGTTCCCTCCGATGTCTGGATAAGCCGATGCGTAACCGCATCCCTGACCGGCTGACCTGAACTGCGCGATGCCCAATCCGGATCGGCGCGGCGAATGGCCGTGGCCGAGCGTGGATCAGGATCGAAACGCAATAACACCAGTGCCGGCGCGCTCCATCTGCCCCGGGTTTTAAAGCTGGCGGCAGGTACCCGGTAGCGCCTGAGCCAGGCCATGGCAGGGCTCGCCATAGCGTCATCATCATAACCGGGGCGGGCGATTACCGCAATCGGCATCGTCCGGGCTACTCCGCGCCAGTCGCGCCAGCGATGAAACTGTGACAAATTGTCCGCACCCATCAGCCACACGAACTGGCGCATCGGATAGCGGCGCTTCAACGCCTTCAGCGTGTCCACGGTATAACGGGTGCCGATTTGCGCCTCTATCGCGGTCGGGCGAATGGGTGCCCGCCGCGCCTGATCATGCGCGGATCGCAGCCTTGCTGCGAGCGGTGCCATCCCCTTGCGCGGTTTTAACGGATTGCCCGGAGAAACCAGCCACCAGGCCTCGTCCAGGCCCAGCGCCTCCATGGCGAACAGGGTGATCCGCCGGTGTCCGCCATGCGCAGGATTGAAACTGCCGCCGAGCAGGCCGGTCTTCATTCGCCGGTCTCGCTCAGGGCCGTGCCTGTCCCGAACCGCGCACCAGCCATTTGTAGGTGGTCAGCCCTTCGAGAGCGACCGGCCCGCGCGCATGAAGCCTGCCGGTTGCGATGCCGATTTCGGCGCCGAGGCCGAATTCCCCGCCATCGGCGAATTGCGAAGAGGCATTGTGCATCACGATGGCGCTGTCGACCGAGGCGAGGAAGCGCTCTGCCACCGTTTCGTCATCGGTGACGATCGCATCCGTATGGTGCGAGGAATGGCGGGCGATATGGTCCATCGCTGCCCCCAGCCCGTCGACACACGCGACCGAAAGCACCGCGTCGAGATATTCGGTGTCCCAGTCATTGGCGCTCGCCGGAATGACGCGTTCGTCGAGCGCGCAAATCCGCCCGTCACCGCGAAGTTCGCAGCCCGCGTCCGCCAGCGATGCGACCAGCCGTGCAGCCTCGGGATAGGTCGCGTCGATCAGCAAGGTTTCCATCGCGCCGCAGATGCCGGTGCGCCTCAGCTTGGCGTTGAGCGCTATTCTTTCGGCCATTTCGGGATCGGCTGCCGAATGGACATAGGTGTGGCAGATGCCGTCGAGATGGGCGAGCACGGGGACGCGCGCATCGGCCTGCACCCGCGCAACCAACCCCTTCCCGCCGCGAGGGACGATCATGTCGATCATTCCGGCCGCAGTCAGCATGGCGCCGACAGCGGCACGGTCCTGGGTCGGCATCAATTGCACGGCAGCTTCGGGCACACCACCCTCTGCTAGCCCGCGGACCATAGCGGCATGGATCGCCCGGTTGGAATGAACCGCTTCGCTCCCGCCGCGCAAGAGGGCCGCATTGCCGGCCCGAACACATAGCGCCGCCGCATCGGCTGTGACGTTGGGACGCGATTCGTAGATCATCCCGATCAGCCCGATGGGAACGCGAACCCGGCTGAGCTTCAGCCCGTTGGGAGGTTCGGATGTCCCGATAACCTCGCCCACCGGATCGGGCAGGCTGGCGACGGCATCCACACCGGACGCTATGCCTTCGAGGCGGGCCTCGTCGAGGCGCAATCGGTCCAGCATTGCACCTGATAGGCCGTTCGCTTCGCCTGCTGAAATATCGCGCGCATTGGCAGCCAGGATTGCCTCGGCATCGGCGCGCAACGCAGTGGCGGCAAGATGCAGTGCGCGCTCTTTTTCTGGCGACGTCATGCCAGCAAGAACATGCTGCGCGGCGCGGCCGGCAAGTGCGATTTCCCGTACGAGTTCTTCGGGATTTTCGGTGCGGTCTTCTGCAAGTGTAGCCATGGTTTGGCATCCTATCATCGGTCGTCGGACCTGTCAGTCAGCGATTCGCAAACGCCATTTGTCCCTCAATCGGGGGGCGGCAAACACGCAAGAAAGTGAATCGTTCCCGCTCGAATATTAATCTTTCGCCGCGCTTAAACGATTCATCGCGGGAGTCATTCCATTCGCCCCTTTGCCGGGAACCCGGATTCGACCTTTAAGGATTCGGCTGTTAGCGATCTCACCGGGTCAAAATACGACGGGTCAAACGACACTAATGTCGAGAGGGGTCGCTTTGTTTCAAAAAATTTCTGCCAGCGGGTGGGGGAACCGCTTGCGTGAATGGTTTCCGGATCGCGAATTCTTCATGCGATCGCAGGGCCAGGTACGCTTCATCAAGGTTTCTTCCCGCATCCAGATGGGTGCTGCCGCACTGGCTGTCGCGCTCCTGCTGGGCTGGGGCGTGTCGATGGGCGCAATGGCATGGGCCAAGTACCGTGCCGACGCCGATCGCAGCTCGCTACTGCAGCGTGAAGCCAAGGTAGCCAAGAGCGAAGAGCGTTTCGCCGCCTATAGCGACGGGCTCGAAGAGGTCGCCGACGACCTCAACCGCCGCCAGCAGTTCATCGAAGACATGGTTTCCGCACTCCCCGCCGATGCGCGCGAAGGCGAGACGGTAACCGACTCCTCTTCCGAGGCCGCCGACACGATCGAGAAGGTCAGCGCCGCGTTCCCCGAAGCAGCCGAACTCGCGCGCATCGAAGCGCGCCAAATCGCCTTTGTCGAACGCCTGACGCGTTTCGCCGACCGCCGCGCACAGCGAGCCGAAGCCGCAATCCGCAAGCTCGGCCTTGATCCGCGCGCCATGGTTCGTTCGGCCGACAAGCAGGCGATGGGTGGTCCGCTCGAAATTCTCGCGACCTCGTCGAACGGAGAGATCGACCCGCGTTTCGAACGCCTCGGCCTCAGCCTTGCACGGATGGCTGCGCTCGAACGCGGGCTTGAAAGCATTCCGCAGGTCGCCCCCGCGCATGTTGAAATGGTTAGCTCGAGCTTCGGCTATCGCCGCGATCCGTTCACGGGCCGCGCCGCCATGCACAAGGGTCTCGATTTTCGTGGCCCGACCGGCGCACCGATCTATGCCGCTGCCAAGGGCCGTATCAGCTTCGTCGGTCGCAAGTCCGGTTACGGCAATGTTGTCGAGATCAGCCACGGTAACGGGCTGATGACGCGCTATGCGCATATGTCGAAATTCGCTGCCAAAGTGGGACAAAAGGTCGATGCCGGCGATGTAATCGGCGCCATCGGCAGCACTGGTCGTTCGACCGGTCCGCACCTTCATTTCGAAGTGCGCATCAATGACCGCGCGGTCAATCCGCGCCCCTTGCTGGAGACCGCACCCGATGTTCTCAAAGAAGTCCGACGAGTCCCAGAACTCGCGCGTCGCTAATATTCCGGAGAGACCCATGGCCAGCCGTGGCAACAATTCTACCTTTTCCGTGATCGGTTCCGACGTCGTCATCAAAGGCGACATCTCGGCCTCTGCCGATCTCCACGTCGATGGCACCGTCGAAGGCGACATCAAGTGCGCTTCGCTCGTTCAGGGCGAAACCAGCGTGGTGTCGGGTGGTATCGAAGCGCAGAGCGCGCGCCTTGCCGGCAAGGTTGTCGGGTCGATCCGCGCCCGCGAACTGGTCGTGCTGAAAAGCGCCCGCATCGAAGGTGACGTCCAGTATGACGCGCTGACCATCGAACAGGGCGCCCATGTCGAAGGCCGTTTCGCCCACAGCCGCCCCAATCAGGGCCAGGCCAAGGCACCTGCGGCAGCTGGCGACAAGCCGGGTTCGCCTGACAAGCCCGAGCTCACGCTCGCCGGCTGAGGCTCGCCTATACCGATTTCCCTTGGACGGGATTGAAGGGACGCAGCCGCAAGGCCCGCGTCCCTTTTTCATTGCCGAAACGCCTTCAGGCTCCGGCTTGGCCTAGCAATTCCGCCTTCAGAGTCTTGCGATCGAGTTTGCCCACCATGGTCTTGGGCAGGCTGTCGCGAATGCCGATGTGTTCGAGCCGCTCATGCTTGCCGAGCCGTTCGTTCGCCCAGCCCATGATCTCTGCCTCCGTGATATCGACGCCTTCCAGCACGGTGACGTAACCGTTCACGCTTTCGCCGCGGTACGGGTCAGGCAGGCCGAGGACGAGCGCCTCCTTCACAGCCGGATGCTGGAGCAGGACTTTCTCGACCTCGCTCGGGAAAACCTTGAAGCCGCCGACTGCGATCATGTCCTTGATGCGGTCGACAATCTCTATGAAGCCATCATGATCCTGCGTCGCCACATCACCGGTGCGCAGCCAGCGCTTGCCGTCATGCTCGATGAAGGTTTCGGCGGCGGTTTCCGGCCGGTTCCAGTAACCCTGCATGATCTGGGGCCCGTGAATCGCCAGTTCGCCCGGCTCGCCATCCTCGGCGAGTTTCGTCGGGTCCTCCTTGTCGAGCAGGAGGATTTCGGTGCCCGCAACCACTTGCCCGATAGTCCCCGGCTTCCGCTCCCCGACATAAGGGTTGGCCGAAACCACGCCCGAACTTTCGGTGAGCCCGTATCCCTCAACGAGGCGCACCCCGGTCCGGCTTTCCCATTGTTCGCGCACGGGTGCAGGCAGCGGCGCCCCACCCGAAATGCATACCTTGAGCGACGATAGATTGGTCGAATCGAGATCCGGGTGATCGAGCAGGGCCTGGAACATCGTCGGCACGCCGGGAAAACCGGTTGCATGGTATTTCTCGATCGTTTCGAGCACCTGCTTGGCATCGAAACGGGGGACCATCGCGATCGAGGCCCCGCTCGCAACGGCATGATTCAGCAGGGCCGTGTTGGCGAACACGTGGAACATCGGCAGCGCGCCCATGAAGACTTCGCTCTCCGGCACTCCGAAGGGATTGATCCCACATACCTGCTGCGCATTGATCGACAGGTTTGCATGGCTGAGCATTGCACCTTTGGGTGTTCCTGTAGTGCCGCCTGTATATTGCAGCAGTGCGACGCCCGAAGGATCGAGCGGCATGGGCTCGAAACCATTCGCCGGCTGTTTGCCCAGCAAGTCCCCCCAGCGCAGGATGTCCGGACTGCTCGCGAGCTTCGCAATCTTGCTGCGCGCGAAAAGCTTCATTCCAATGCGCTTGGTCATGGGCAGCATGGCGGCAAGCTCGCCAACGACCAGCGTTTCAAGCCCGGAACCGTGCAGGACCTTTTCGGCCGTGCCGTAAAGTTCGGGCACGTCGACGGTGACCAACAGGCGCGTGCCGCTGTCAGCCACCTGCTGTGCCAGTTCGTGCACGGTATAGAGCGGCGAGAAATTGACGACGATCGCGCCAGCCATCATCGCGCCGTAGTAAGCAGCCACGTAGATCGGGACGTTGGGAAGGAACAACCCGACCCGGTCGCCCTTCGCAATACCTCGATCGGCGAGCGCCGAAGCGAACCGCCGGGCATCCTCGAACAATTCGGAATAGCTGTATTCGCGCCCCAGGAAATGGATCAGCGGCGCTTCGGCGCGCAGGCGGCTCGTGCGCGCGAACATGTCCGGCAAGGACAGCGCTTCGAACTGCGTGTCCCACGGCGTGGGATGATGGTAACCCGAGTTATTTACAGCCATGTCAGTAGCATGACGCAAGCCATGCCACTCGACAAGTATTATCCGCTGCTAGGTCGCTGAACGCGAAGGATTACTCGCCAGCGTCGGGGCCGTTTACGCCCATCTCGGCCTGTTCGGCCTCGCGGCGTGCAGCCAGCCATGCTTCTGCTTCTGCTTCCTGGGCCGCTTCTGCAGCAGCCTTGGCCGATGCATCGCGTTCGGCGCGCAGTTCCTCGATCAGCTTTTCCTTGTCGCTTCGATCGTCGCCCAGAACAGCTTCACCTTCGGTAATGCCGGCGCGCTTGGCAGCCTTGGCGACCACGGCGTCGAGTTCGCGCTGCGAACACAGGCCGAGCGTGACCGGATCCTTCGGCTGGATGTTCTGGATGTTCCAGTGGGTGCGATCGCGGATCGCGCCGATGGTGTTGCGGGTGGTGCCGATCAGCTTCGAGATCTGCGCGTCCGAAACTTCGGGGTGGCTGCGCAGGATCCAGGCGATGCCGTCGGGCTTGTCCTGGCGCTTGGAAACCGGCGTGTAGCGCGGACCCTTGGTGCGGGTCACTTCGACCGGCGCCTTCTGCATCTTCAACCGGTATTCGGAATCTTCCTGCCCGCGGCCGATCTCTGCCAGCGTCAGCTCGCCAGAGTGCACCGGATCGCGTCCGGTGTACTTGCTGCCAGCAAGATCGTCGGCCATCGCCTGGACTTCGAGAATGTGCAGGCCGCAGAATTCAGCGATCTGTTCGAAGGACAGCGAGGTGTTGTCGACCAGCCAGGTGGCGGTGGCGTGGGGCATCAGCGGGGTGGGCTGGGCCATGGGAAAACTCCGTTCAAAATAGAAGGGCCGCCCCTTGCGGAGCGGCCGTTGCACCGGAACAGATAGGCGACTTGGCCGGATTCGGCAAGCGCGAAGGACGAGGGGCGCCGCCGCGTGCCGAAGGTGTCAGTCCATCGGGATAAAACCGGGCAGAGATTGCATCTGCCCGATCCAGTCCTTGATCGCAGGATAATCGTCGAGCCCGAAGCCGCCCTCTTCCGCGACATGGGTGTAGGGGAACAGGGCAATGTCGGCGAGCGTCACTGCACCGCCTGCCATCCAGCGCGCGGATTTGAGGTGTTCCTCCATCACGTTCAGCGCGTCGATCCCAGCGGCGCGCTTTGCCGGCAGCATCTGTTTCTGCTGTTCACTGAGGTTCCCCTCGCCGACGAAGCGCAGCCAGAAACGCAATGTCGCGACGTTGGGTTCATGGTTGTATTGTTCAAAAAACATCCAGCGAAGCATGTCGGCCTGGGCGAATTTTCCTTCCGGAATCAGCGCACTAACGCTGGCGAGATACCAGCATGCGGCATTGCTTTCGGGCAGGAAGCGCGTCTGCTCGCCTTCCTCGATCTGGAGCACGGGGATTCGTCCATTGCGATTCACATTGGCGAGAAATTCGGGCGTCCGCGTTTCCCCGGCCATGATATCGTATTGCCTGGTTTCGAGCCGGATACCGAGCAGTGCCGCCGTCAGCTTGATCTTGTAACAGTTTCCGCTGCGCGGATCCTCGTGCAAAGTGTAGCGCTCGGTCATCATGGCCCCTGTTCATCGTCGCCCCACCGACGACACAGGCAACCTGTCATGAAACGGCCTGATGCCAAAGCCGATTATGGCGAGTGCTGAACGACCAATTCCTTCGCTGGCGAAAGATTCGGTTCTTGTTCCCAAGCGGGCCAGCTTCAGCCGCCTGCAACCTCGAGCACGATCTTGCCGATGTGATCGCCCGCTTCCATCCGCCGGTGGGCGGCCGCAGCCTCTGCCAGCGGGAAGGTCCGGTCCATGACCGGCTTCAGCTCGCCAGAGGTGAACAGCGGCCAGGCGTTCTGGGCAATCTCGTCTGCCAGCGCGGTCTTGAACGCATCGGAACGGGGGCGGAGCGTCGATCCGGTCAGCGTCAGGCGCCGGCTCATGATAACAGCCATGTTCAGTGTCGCCTGCATTCCGCCAAGCACGGCGATGGTGACGTGGCGCCCGTCTTCCGCCAGGCACTTGAGATTGCGCGGCACATAGTCGCCCGACACCATGTCGAGTACGACGTTGACGCCTGCACCGCCCGTGTAATCCTTGATCGCCTCGACGAAGTCCTGATCGCGATAATTGATCGCCAGATCGGCGCCGAGTTCGCGCGCGGCCTCGCATTTGGCTTCGTCGCCACAGGTCACGATAACCTCGATCCCGAATGCCTTGGCAAGCATGATCGCCATGGTCCCGATGCCGCTGGTCCCGCCGTGGATGAGCAGGCGGTCGCCTTCTGCCGCCATCCCGCGCTCGAAGACATTGTGCCAGACCGTGAACAGCGTTTCCGGAATGGCCGCCGCTTCCTTCAGCGACATACCGTCAGGCACAGGAAGGCAGTGCCCCCAGGGCGCCGTGCAAAATTCGGCATATCCGCCACCGGGCGTCAGTGCAGCGACTTCCTGCCCGACGAGTTCAGGTGGAACGTTATCGCCGACGGCCACGACCTTGCCCGCAACCTCGAGCCCGAGAATGGGCGATGCGCCGGGAGGAGCCGGATAATGGCCCGCACGCTGGATGCAATCGGGACGGTTCACGCCGGCATAGGCGACCTCGATCAACACATCGCCGGGGCCGGGCGTCGGCTTTTGCACCTCCGAAATGGCAAGGACGTCCGGCGCACCGGGCGTTTCGAAATGGATAGCCCGCATATTCTCGCGGCTGTTCTGCATCGTTTCGGTCCCTGTATGCCCCGCCCGGAACTGTGCATTGTCGCAACACATCGCCGGTAAAGTGATGAAAACATCGATTTCGGACGCGGACCTACCCTCTGGCCGGATTGACAGCAAGGCAGCTTGCTTGCGAATGTGCGTTCAGATGGAAGAAGACGATCGCCCCCGCCCCAGAGGCGACGCCGCGAGCAAGCTCGCTGCGGAGGATTTGTCTCCCTATTCGGTTGACGAACTGGAGACGCGGATCGCCCTGCTCAAGGCTGAAATCGCCCGGGTGGAAAGTCATCGCCTCAAATCCGCTGCCCATCGCGACGCTGCGGAAATGCTTTTCAGGAAGCCCGGAACATGAGGCTGCCAGCCTAATGCCCGGTCGCTCCCCCGAGATTCGCAATCGCGGCGGGAGCGCCCATATAGCTTTTAACCAAGCTCCTTCATGCTCTCTTTCAAGAGGGCGGTCGCAGGCTCACGTTAGATAACCAGAAGACCCACAAGAGAACCATCGCATGCCAAGCTTTGCCCAGAACCTCGAAAGAACGCTGCACAACGCTCTCGCCAATGCATCCGAGCGTCGGCACGAATATGCCACGCTGGAACACCTGCTGCTGGCGTTGATCGATGACGAGGATGCAGCGCAAGTGATGGGCGCATGCGGGGTCGATCTTGCCGAACTGGGCGAGGTGGTGAAGCAGTACCTCGACCAGGAATACCAGTCGCTCAAGACAGAGGATGGGTCGGATCCGCAGCCGACCGCCGGCTTCCAGCGAGTGATCCAGCGCGCCATCCTGCACGTTCAGTCGTCGGGCAAGGATACGGTGACTGGCGCCAACGTGCTGGTGGCTCTGTTTTCGGAGCGTGACAGCTATGCCGTCTACTTCCTGCAGCAGCAGGACATGAGCCGCCTCGATGCGGTGAGCTACATCAGCCACGGTATCGGCAAGGGCGGGCGCCAGCTCGAATCGAAGGGGCCGCAGGGCGCCGAGGATGGCCAGCCCGAAGCTGCCGAACAGACCAAGGAAGCGGCAAAGAAGGAAACCGCGCTCGACCAGTTTACGGTCAACCTCAATGCCAAAGCGGAAGCGGGCAAGGTCGATCCGCTGATCGGCCGCGGCCCCGAGGTCGATCGTACCGTCCAGATCCTCTGCCGTCGCAGCAAGAATAACCCGCTCTATGTGGGCGATCCCGGCGTAGGCAAGACCGCCATTGCAGAAGGCCTGGCACGCAAGATCGTCGAAGGCGACGTGCCCGAAGTGCTGCAGGACGCGGTCATCTATTCGCTCGACATGGGCGCGCTGCTGGCCGGAACCCGTTATCGCGGCGATTTCGAAGAGCGTCTGAAGCAGGTCGTCAACGAACTGGAGCAGATGCCCGACGCGATCCTGTTCATCGATGAAATCCACACCGTCATCGGGGCTGGTGCCACGAGCGGCGGCGCGATGGACGCTTCCAACCTGCTCAAGCCGGCGCTGTCCGGGGGTACGATCCGCTGCATCGGTTCGACCACCTACAAGGAATTCCGCAATCACTTCGAAAAGGATCGCGCGCTGCTGCGCCGGTTCCAGAAAATCGACGTCAACGAGCCGACGATCGACGATACGGTGAAGATCCTGCAGGGTCTGCGCAGTGCGTTCGAGGAACACCACAAGGTCAAGTACACGCCCGACGCGATCAAGACAGCAGTCGAGCTGTCGGCGCGCTACATCAACGACCGCAAGCTGCCGGACAAGGCGATCGACGTGATCGACGAGGTCGGCGCGATGCAGATGCTGGTCCCGCCCAGCCGCCGCAAGAAGAAGATCACCGCCAGGGAAATCGAGGCCGTGATCGCGACGATGGCACGCATCCCGCCGAAAACCGTCAGCAAGGACGACAAGAAGGCGCTCGAGAACCTCGAACGCGACCTCAAGCACGTCGTCTTCGGCCAGGACGAGGCGATCCATCGCCTTTCGACCGCGATGAAGCTCAGCCGTGCAGGCCTGCGCGATCCGGACAAGCCGATCGGTTCGTTCCTGTTCAGCGGCCCCACCGGCGTCGGCAAGACGGAAGTCGCGCGACAGCTGGCCAGCATCATGGGCATCGAGCTGAAGCGCTTCGACATGTCCGAATACATGGAGCGCCACTCGGTAAGTCGCCTGATTGGCGCACCTCCGGGTTATGTTGGTTATGACCAGGGTGGACTTTTAACCGATGCGGTTGATCAGAACCCGCACTGCGTGCTCCTGCTCGACGAAATCGAGAAGGCGCATCCCGACCTCTTCAACATCCTGCTGCAGGTGATGGATAACGGCCGCCTGACCGATCATCACGGCAAGACGGTCGACTTCCGCAATGTGGTGCTGATCATGACGACCAATGCCGGTGCATCCGACATGGCGCGCCAGGGCATTGGCTTCGGCGATGTGTCGAAGGAAGATGCTGGTGAAGAGGCGGTGAAGAAGATGTTCACCCCCGAATTCCGCAACCGCCTCGATGCGATCGTGCCCTTCGCCTATCTCGGCAAGAGCACTGTTGCGCGCGTGGTGGACAAGTTCATCCTCCAGCTCGAACTGCAGCTCGCAGAACAGAACGTCCACATCCAGTTCGACAAGGATGCCCGCGACTGGCTGGCCGACAAGGGCTATGACAAGCTCTACGGTGCAAGGCCGATGGGCCGCCTGATCCAGGAAAAGATCAAGCAGCCGCTGGCCGAAGAACTGCTGTTCGGCAAGCTGTCCGACGGCGGCGAGGTCCATGTCAGCGTCAAGGACGGCAAGCCGAACTTCGAGCTGACCCCTGCCCCGCCAAAGGCGAAGCCCAAGCGCAAGGCTGCGGCCAAGAAAAAGCCGGCGGCGAAGAAGGCTCCGCCCAGCGGCGCGCCCGGAAATCCCGATGCGGAAGCTGGCGAAGGCAAGGGCGACAGCGAAAGCTGAGCTTGCAGCGCTAGCTTAAACTGCGCGAATGTGATTGAACCTCCCCTGTCCTTCAGGGGAGGTTTTTTCATGCGCTTTTCGACTTTCGCCGCTCTGTTGCTTGCAGGCACCGCCACGCAAGCTGCCGCGCAGGAACCGCCGGTACCGGCAGAGAGCCTGCCCCCGCTAAGCCCGTTCACCGCCGATAGCGGTGCACCCCTTAGCGTTGCGCAGGCGGCGACCGATCTCCCCCGCCTCGATCTTGCGATCAGGATCGATCCTGCAAACAAGGCGATCTCGGGCGAAGCGGACTATATCATTCGCGCCAATGCCCCGGTCGAGATGGCCGAATTCGACCTCGATCCGCGGTTTTCGGTAACTTCGATCACGGTCGATGGAAACGAAACCCGCTACGAAAGCGCCGACGGGCAGCTTTCAATTCCGCTCGGCCGGACGCTCGCCGCTGGCGAAACCGCCAGGGTCTCGATTGCCTGGAACGGCAAACCCTGGGTGGCCAAGCGCGCGCCATGGGACGGCGGCTTCGTCTGGAGCGAAACGCCCGAGGGCAAACCCTGGGTTGCGACCGCCGTCCAGATGGAAGGGTGCGACATGTTCTGGCCCTGTATCGACCATCCGACCAAGGAGGTCGAACGGCTGAACAGCGCGATTACCGTGCCGGAAGGCCTCGTCGCTGCGGGCAACGGAACGCTTCTGGGTCATGACACGGCAGACGGCTGGACGACATGGCGCTGGAGCACGCGCAATCCAAATACTTATGCCATTGCCATCAATGTCGGGCCCTACGAGCTTGCGAGCGCAAGTTTCGAAAGCCGGTTCGGCAACACGATCCCGCTGAAATTCTGGCACCTGCCGGGCCACGCTCCACAAGCCGCGGCCCTGCTCGATGAAATGAAGACCTATCTCGATTTCTTCGAGGAAATGATCGGCCCCTACCCCTTTGGCGACGAAAAGGTGGGCCTGGCAGAGACCCCTCACCTTGGTATGGAGCACCAGACGATCAATGCCTATGGCAACGAGTTTAAGCCGTCGCCGCAAGGATACGACGGTCTGGCCCAGCACGAGTTTGCGCACGAATGGTTCGCCAACCAACTGACCAATTCAAGCAATAACGACATGTGGCTGCAGGAAGGCCTGGGCACATACATGCAGCCGCTGTTCCAGCAGTGGCGCGATGGCGAGGCGGCCTATCTCGCAGCGCTATCGAGCCAGCGGCTCGCTCTGCTCAATCGTACGCCGGTCGTTCCCTCGTCCCCGATCACGTCGAACTATTATCTCGACACCGATGCAGGCTGGGGGAAGGACATCTATTCGAAGGGCAGCCAGATTTCGCACACGCTTCGCCAACTGATCGGCGACGAGGCCTTCTTCACTTCGATCCGCCGCCTGGTTTACGGCCGCGCCGATCCCAAGCCCGGTAATTTCGTCCCGCAATTTCGCAGCACCGCCGATTTCCAGCGCATAGCGGAAGAAGAAAGCGGCAAGGACCTGGGATGGTTCTTCGACACCTACCTGCGCGAGGCGGCTTTGCCTGTCCTCAAGCAGAACCGGGTCGGCGACAGGCTGGAACTCGAATGGGTACGCGAGAGCGGCAAGCCCTTCCCCATGCCGGTGGAGGTGCAGTTCGGCGGGCGCGTGGTCTCTGTCCCGATGACAGGCGGCAAAGGTAGCGTGAACCTCGGCTCGGAGAGGATGCACTATGTGATCGATCCGTTGGCCAAGGTCCTCCGCTACAGCGCCACTGTCGAACGCTGGCAGGCGTGGGTCGCCGAACAGCAGGAAAAGGCAAAAAAAGCAAAGTCCGGAACCTAAGTCGGCGCGATCCTGTTGAAGGAGCAATGTCTGCGCCCTTCTCCTGGATCAGGCCCGAGCCGTGGGGCATCCATATCGTTCCTGCGGACGTGTGGGTCGATCCCGGCCGCGCGGCGGACCGGGCGCTCGTCACCCACGGCCATGCCGATCATGCGCGCGGGGGGCATGGCACGGCCGTCGCCACGCCTGAAACGCTGGCCATCATGGATCTGCGCTACAACACGCGTGAAGGCGCCACGCCGGTCGAATATGGAGAGACGATCCGGCTGAAGGGCGGGGTCGATGCGACCTACATCCCGGCAGGGCACGTGCTTGGCAGTGCGCAGATCCTTCTCGAACACGCAGGCGAACGCGTCATCGTGACCGGCGATTACAAGCGGCGCGCCGATCCGACCTGCAAGCCGTTCGAAGTGACGCCCTGCGACATCTTCATTACTGAAGCGACCTTTGGCCTGCCGGTGTTCTGCCATCCCCCGATCGAGGAAGAGATGGCAAAATTGCTGGACCGGCTGGCCGCGCATCCCGATCGCTGCGTGCTTGTCGGCGCCTATGCCCTGGGCAAGGCGCAGCGGGTGATCGCGGAGCTCCGCCGCGCCGGACACAAGGACCCGATCTACCTCCACGGTGCGATGGAGAAGATGTGCCGCCTCTATGAAGAGCACGGCGTCGACCTTGGCGAATTGCGCCTCGTTTCCGATTATTCGAAGGACGACATGCGCGGCGCTATCGTCGTGTGTCCGCCCAGCGCCTTGAACGATCGCTGGAGCAGGAGGCTGCCCGATCCGATTACCGCGATGGCGAGCGGCTGGATGCGCGTTCGCCAGCGCGCCCGTCAGCGCAATGTGGAATTGCCGCTGGTCATTTCCGACCATGCCGACTGGGACGAGCTTACCCGTACGATCGAGGAAGTCGGTGCGCAGGAGAACTGGATTACCCACGGCCGCGAGGTTGCGCTGCTGAGGTGGTGCCAGCTCAACCAGCGCCGGGCACGGGCTCTGGCGCTGGTCGGCTACGAGGATGAAGATGACTAGGGGGACCGGCTAGTCGTGGAAGAGTTCGCCGCCCTGGTCGATGCGCTGGTCTATACCCGCAGCCGGAACGAGAAGCTCCGGCTGATTGCGGAATACCTGCGCGAAACGCCCGACCCCGACCGGGGCTGGGCCCTTGCCGCGCTGAGCGACGGCCTCGATTTTCCCGCGGTCAAAAGCTCGACCATCCGAAACCTGCTCAAGGATCGCATCGATCCCGTGCTATGGACGCTAAGCCGCGATTTCGTGGGGGACACGGCGGAAACGGCGAGCCTGTTGTGGCCCGCCCCGGATAACGAACCGACCCCGCCGACTGTCAGCGAAGCCGTCGAGTTGCTTTCCGCGATGAGCCGTAAAAGCGTGCTCAGCGAACTTCCCAAATTGCTCGATCGGCTCGATTCGTCGGGACGTTACGCCCTCCTGAAGCTGGCGACGGGCGGTATGCGCATCGGCGTTTCGAGCCGCCTGGCCAAGACCGCTTTCGCCCAGGCCTTCGAAGTGTCTGTCGACGAGGTGGAGGAGTATTGGCACGGGATCGACCCGCCCTATTCCGCCCTGTTCGATTGGGCGGCGGCCGGTGCCGATCCGCCCGACACGAAGAGCCTGCCGACGTTCCGCCCCTTCATGCTGGCTCACCCGCTGGAAGAAACGGTCGTCAGCCTCGAAGACTATGCTGCCGAATGGAAGTGGGACGGCATCCGCGTCCAGCTGGTGCATGCAGGTGGCGAAACACGTCTCTACTCGCGCAGTGGCGACGACATCAGCCAGACCTTTCCCGAACTGCTCGGCGCGCTCGATTTCCGGGCGGTCCTCGACGGCGAACTGCTGGTCCGCGGTGCGCATCAGGGCGGAGAAGAAGGCGGTGCCGCTAGCTTCAACGCCTTGCAGCAACGCCTGGGACGCAAGACCGTGAGCAAGAAGATGCTCGCCGAATATCCTGCCTTCGTGCGGCTTTACGACGCGCTGATCGTCGATGGAGAGGATTTACGCGAGAAACCCTGGCGCGAACGGCGCAAACGGTTGGAGAAGTTGGTCGAACGCCTCTCCGACCAGCACTTCGACCTGTCACAGGTGATCGACGCCAAAGATTTCGAGCATCTGGCTCAGATTCGGGAAGGTGCGCGAGACGATTCGATCGAAGGCGTCATGCTCAAACTACGCGACAGCCCCTATATCGCGGGCCGCAAGACGGGCCTGTGGTACAAGTGGAAGCGCGATCCGCTGCTGATCGACTGCGTGCTGATGTATGCCCAGCGCGGGAGCGGCAAACGCTCGAGTTTCTATTCCGATTACACCTTCGGCTGCTGGGATGGCGATCCCGACAAGGGCGCAGAACTGCTTCCGGTGGGCAAGGCGTACTCAGGGTTCACGGACGAGGAATTGAAAAAACTGGATCGGCACGTTCGCACCAATACGATTAACCGATTTGGCCCTGTTCGCGAGACCGACAAGAGCCTCGTGTTCGAAGTCGCTTTCGACAGCGTGCACGACAGCAAGCGGCATAAAAGCGGCCTTGCCATGCGGTTCCCGCGTATTCACCGCATCAGGTGGGACAAGCCCGCTCACGAAGCCGACCGCATCGAAAGTCTGCGGGCACTGATCCGGGATTGAGTTTCGCACGCCAGCCGTCATTGTTTGCGGAATGCACCGCTACGATCCCGGTCGCCAGAAGCTGGCTCTCGGCCTTGCCTTCCTGGCGGGGCAGACCGATGCAATCGGGTTTATTGTCGCGGGCGGTTATTTCACGTCTTTCATGTCGGGCAATACCACCAGGCTGGGCGTCGACCTCATCGAAAATCCCGCAGTTGCCTACCTCCCCGTGGTGCTGATCGCGAGCTTCCTCGGCGGTGTCGTCGCGGGATCGCTGGTGATCGGGAAATGGCAGCGGCGGCGCAAGACAGTCCTTCTGACGATTGTCGCATCGGTTCTCGGCGCGGCCGCAATTGCCGCAGCATGCGGTCTTCAGCTGGTATTCCTGACGCTGGCTGCAGCGGCGATGGGAGCCGCCAACAACAGCTTTTCCCGCGACGGAGAAGTCACCGTCGGCGTGACATATATGACAGGTGCACTCGTCAGGTTCGGACAGGGAATTGCAGCAAGACTTTCCGGTCGGTCGACAGGCACGATGCGCGGGTATGGCGCATTGTGGGCCGCTCTCGCAGCCGGAGCCGCATCGGGAGCAGGCCTTCATTCGCTTTCGCCGACGGGCGCGCCCGCCGCCTGTTTTGTGATCGCTGTCCTTCTGTGCCTTGGCGCCTACAGGGTCGAACGGAATGACAGCTAGAGCAGCTGCAACAGCTTCTCGCGAGACGTTTCGCCGCGCACGATGGTCAGCTTCGATGGTGCTTCGCCCAGTGCCTTTGCAACATGCCGGATGACGGCTTCGTTGGCCGCGCCATCCTGCGGCTTCGCGCGGACTTTCACGGTCAATACGCCGTCGCTGATTTCGAGAGCTTCATGGCGAGCGCCGGGAGTGACGCGAACCATCAACCTGCCTTCCGCGCTCAACAAGGCGCGGATCGATTCGGCCGACGGATAGTCAGCCTTAGGTCGCGCCATTTGCGATCGCCTGCGCCACCGCATCGGCATGGTGCTTCGCGTTTTCGGCATAGTGCGCAACGCCCAGCTTCATGCCCATCACGGCCATATCGTCGAGATCGCGCATCTTGCGGGCCGGGCGCCCTCCCCACAGCTCGCGCTCACCCATAACCTTGCCTTCGGTTAGCATGGCGCCGGCCGCCAGCATGGCATCGCTGGCAATGACAGCGCGGTTCATGGCGATCGCGCCGAGGCCGACGAAACCGCGATCCTCGATGATGCAGCCGTGGACCATGGCCATGTGTCCGATCAACACGTCGTCCCCGATGATGAGCGGGCACCCTTCCGGATATTGCGGGCTGGGCCCGTCGCAATGGAGGACGCTGCCGTCCTGCACATTTGTCCGTTCGCCGATGACGATGCTGCTGACATCGGCACGCAGCACGCAATTGTACCAGATCGAACTGCCCGCGCCGACCGTGACGTCGCCGACGATCGTCGTGCCCGGGGCGATGAAGGCAGTTTCGTGGATTTGCGGCACCTTGCCGTGGATTGGTACGAGGTTCACGCCGGGGCGGCTTGTCGTCATTTCTGGCTCTCCCATGCCTGCGCGGTGAGTGAATATTGTATCGTCGGATTGTCTTCCGCCGGATAATTCGGATCGGAAAAGTCGAGGTCCTTGCGCCTCTCCATGCCCAGCTTTTCCATGAGTTTCCAGCTTCCGACATTGGCTTCGCTCGTCAGCGCAACCAGGTGGGGCGCGCCGATGCTGGTGAAAGCCCAGTCGATAACGGCGCGCATGGCCTCTTCGGCATAGCCGCGCCGCCAGCGGTCCTGCCGCACGAGCCAGCCGATCTCGTGATCGCCGACGTTGCTGGCCAGGGGATTATCGACCCGCTTCATGCCGCAATGGCCCACCAGTTCGCCGGTGTCCTTCTCTATCATGAAGAGGAAGCTGAAGCCTTCACGCGCGTAAAGCGCCATGGACTTGGCGTGCTTTGCCTCGATCTCGTGCAGTTCAAGCGTTCCGCCGAGCCGTGCCATCACTTCGGGCGTATTGAGCACGCGGTCGTGTTCGGCAGCATCGCCCTCGCCGATCGTGCGCAGGATCAGGCGGTCCGTTTCGGCTATGATGTCAGGCATCGCGGGCCTGCCAGTCGCCGCGCGTGAGGCGATAAACCTTGGTCGGGTTTTCCTCTGCCGGATAGGCGGGATCGTCGTAATCGAGGTGCCCGGCCCGCTCCATGCCGAGCCTTTCCATCACGCGCCACGATCCGCGATTGGCCTCCGATGTTTGCGAGAACATGGTCTCGACCCCAAAGCGCTCGAACGCCACCTTCAAGGCGCAGTTCGCCGCTTCGGTCGCATAGCCATGCCCCCAACAGTCGGGGCGCAGCCCCCAACCGATCTCATGCTCCCCGCGCAGGCCATCCGGGGCGCATTCGGTCTGGATCGGTCCAAAACCGCAATATCCGAGAAAGGTGCCGTCGTCGGCACGTTCGATCGCGAGCCAGCCGCCGGTTTCCTCGTCCCAGCTGGCGGCCTGCCGGCGAAAACGCGCCTCGCTTTCCTCGACCGTGCCCACTCCGCCGAGATGTTTGCGCGCCTCGGCCGTATTCATGTGCCGGTGCCAGTCCTCAAGATCGCTTTCGCGGAAGCGGCGTAGCGCAACGCGTTCGCCCCGCGCTATTGCTTCGAAGCCGTCGCCTTCAGCCATTGAGCAACCGCGCTGCATGGGCGGCATGGTAGGTGAGCACGCCGCTGCATCCCGCACGCTTGAAAGCCATCAGGGTTTCGAGCACCAGCGCGTCGCGGTCGCCCGCCCCGGCGGCCGCTGCAGCCTCGATCATCGCGTATTCGCCGCTCACCTGGTAGGCGAACACAGGCACATCGAAGCGCTCGCGTACGCGCCTCACGATGTCGAGATAGGCGAGACCCGGCTTCACCATGACGCTGTCGGCGCCCTCGTTCAGGTCGAGCTCGACCTCGCGCAGGGCCTCGAGCGCGTTGCCCGGATCCATCTGGTAGGTCTTCTTGTCGCCCTTTAGCAGACCGCGCGAACCGACAGCATCGCGGAAAGGTCCGTAGAAAGCCGAGGCGTATTTCGCCGCATAGGACATGATCTGCACATTGGGGTGGCCGTTCATTTCCAGCGCCATGCGGATCACGTGAACGCGGCCATCCATCATGTCCGACGGGGCAATGATATCCGCCCCCGCCTCGGCCTGGTTCAATGCCTGGTCGACCAGTACGCCGACGGTGTCATCGTTGAGGACATAGCCGCCATCGTCGACCAGCCCGTCCTGTCCATGGCTGGTATAGGGGTCGAGCGCGACGTCGGTCAGGATACCGATATCGCTGCCGCAGGCATCGCGGATTGCGCGGATCGCACGGCACATGAGATTATCGGGATTGAGCGCCTCTGCCCCGTCCTCGTTCCGCTTGTCGGCAGGCGTATTGGGGAACAGCGCGATGCAGGGGATACCCAGCTCGACAGCCTCTTTCGCCCGGGCAGCGATGCCATCGACCGACCAGCGCGAGACACCGGGAAGCGTTGCAATGGGCTCCTCGACGCCCTTTCCTTCGGTCACGAAAACCGGCCAGATCAGGTCGGCAGGCGTCAGCATGGTTTCGCGATGGAGCGCTCGGCTCCACGCGGCGGCGCGGGTCCGGCGCAGGCGCAGATTGGGATAGCTAGAAGTCATAGGCGGGGTTGTTGCCCCCAAACCGTCGCACTTGCAATCGCGCACGGCTTGCCGCGTCAGCCGATCTCGCGTTTCATGTCGAGTTTCTCGATCTCGCGCTTGGGTTCTTCGACTTCGGAAGCACGCGGGGCGAGGTCTTCAAGCGCTGCGCCCGGTTGCACTTCCTTAAGGCGTCGCAGGGTTGCGCGGAATTCCATCAGCTCGCGCCCTTCCAGCTGCGCGCGCGTGACGAAGCTGACGGTGCGCGGATTGATCGCCCTGCCACCGCGATACATCTCGTAATGGAGATGGGCGCCGGTCGATAGGCCGGTCGAACCGACATAGCCGATAACCTGGCCCCGGCGAACGCTCTGCCCCGCGCTCACGGCGATACGGCTCATATGGCAATAGCGGGTCGAGAGGTTGCCGCCATGAGCAAGCTTTACCGCATTGCCGCAGCCGCCGGCCCTGCCCGCACTAGAAACCCGGCCATCGGTCACGGCAACGATGGGCGTTCCGTGACGGGCGCGGAAATCCATGCCTGAATGCATGCGGCGATAACCGAGGATCGGATGGCGCCGCATCCCGAAATTCGAGCTGATCGAACCGGGTACCGGGGCAACGAGCCCGTTGCGCTGTTCGCCAACGCCAGACGCCTCGAAGAATCGGCCTTCATTGCCCCAGCGCATGAGCTGGGTACGGGGCGTGTCGCCGCGGTCGATCCCTGCATAAAGCAGCTTGCCGGCCTGCCGTTCGCCAGTCGCGGCACGGCGATAGGAAACGATCATGTCGAACGTGTCGGTCGCCGCAACCGACCGATCGAGATCGATCTGCCCGTCGAGCGCCTTGATATATTCCTGTACCGCGCTGGCCGGAGCGCCAGCCGCACGCATCGAACGATAGAGGCTCTGCCCGACGGTGCCTCGGATGCGCAGCGGCGTATCGTCGACGCGGATGACGTTACGCTTCAGCGACAGCTCGCCTGCATCATTGCGGAAAACTTCCAGCTCGAGATCGAAACGGGCACGAAAGGCCAGCTTGTCGAGCGGACGCGCTGCACCGGGTTCGGGCCTGCGACCGAGCACGATGTCGACCCGTGTCCCGGAATCGATATCCGAGAGAGGAACAGCGCCCGAAACCATCGAATTGACGCGGTCTGCATCGCCAGATCCGACCCCGGCGCGCTGCAGCATGCGCATGAAGCTGTCGCCGGACGAAAGCGTGGCGACAAATTCGATCTGGGGGCGTTCCGGCGCCGATTTGAGAGGGATGACCTGTGGCGATGCGCTCATGTGGCGGCCGCTGTCGGCCCCCAGTGCGAGCGGGGTGATCATCTGGCTGCGGAATTCGTCGCGCGCCGTCTGGTCGAGATTGATGGAATTGCGTGCTTCCAGCGGGGCGAAGTCGGGCCAGAAAGCCAGCGCCACCGCGCCGAGACCGAGCATCGTACCAAGTCCGCGGAACCAGCGCTTGCTGCCGATTTCCTGGGCGAGATCAGGCGCAAGGTCGATTTCTTCCAGTTTGGACGAGGCAGTTTCGCGCCATCCGTCATACCGGGCGCGCATGACCATCGCGCGCGATGACACGCCATCGAACCAGCCACCTGCGCTCGCGGCAAACCTGCTGAACGCGCGCGCCTTCGGTTTCGGAGACTCCTGAGTCCCGAAATCGAATGACAGTTCGTCTTCGCTGGTTTCGATGTGCCCGTTCATTTCCCGCGCTTGGTTCAAGCGTTTGTCCCACGAGGCGCCAGTGATCCCGCACTGCGCGCCTGCGCCGGTTACTTGGCGGATTTCTCTGGCCAAACAAAGTTAATTCACGGTGAAGAATCGGCCAGCCGAGTCCCCTGCGCGGCCAGTTGTGCATCATCTGCCCGGGCCATTGCCGCCATCGGGTCAATTGTGTCAGAGATCGGGGTGTGAACGGCAAAACCAATCGCGACAGCCAGTTGAAGGCCGTCCTGGGTCCGACGAATACCGGCAAGACGCATCTCGCGATCGAGCGGATGTGCGGCCATTCGAGCGGCATGATCGGCTTTCCGCTGCGATTGCTGGCTCGCGAAGTGTACGACCGCGTCTGCGCCATCAAGGGCGAGAAAGCCGTCGCGCTGATTACCGGCGAAGAGCGCATCGAGCCCGAAAACGCGCGATATTTCTGCTGCACGGTCGAGGCGATGGACCGGCTTGGCGGTGGTCACGCCTTCGTCGCACTCGACGAAGCACAATTGTCGGCAGACCCTGAGCGCGGGCATATCTTCACCGACCGCCTGCTCAACGCCAGGGGCCGCGAAGAGACGATGCTGCTGGGATCCGCGACGCTCGAACCGCTCGTCCGCAACCTCATGCCGGAAGCCGAACTGGTCGAGCGGCCCCGATTCTCCACCCTGCGACACGCCGGATCGACGAAACTTTCCCGCTTGCCTCCACGAAGTGCAGTCGTCGCCTTCAGTTCCGAGCAGGTTTACGCTGTGGCCGAGGCATTGCGTCGCTTCAGGGGCGGTGCGGCCGTGGTGATGGGCGCGCTTTCACCTGAAACACGAAACAAGCAGGTCGAATTGTTCCAGAATGGTGAGGTTGATTATATCGTTGCGACCGATGCGATCGGGATGGGTCTCAATCTCGACCTCAACCATGTCGCCTTCGGAGCGCTCTCCAAATTCGATGGCCGGCGCAAGCGGCGCCTGACACCCGCCGAAATGGCGCAAATTGCCGGTCGCGCAGGTCGCCACCAGCGCGACGGCACCTTTGGCACCGTGTCGGGAATGCGGGGCGGCAGTGCGCAGCCGCCCGAATTCACCGAAGAAGAAATCTACGCGATCGAAGAGCATCGTTTCGCGCCCCTCACCCATCTCTTCTGGCGCGAGGCGGAGCCGCGTTTCGACAGCCTGCCGGTCCTGATTGCAGATCTCGAGCGGTCGCCGGACCAGCCGGAGCTTCGCGCCGCGCCCGAGGCTATCGATCTCGCCGTGCTCAAGAGGCTGGCCGAAGAACCTTTCGCACAGGATATCAGGGGCGCGGGTAAGGTGCGGCGCTTCTGGGAGGTCTGTTCGCTGCCCGATTTCCGCAGCATCGGGGTCGAATCGCATGCGCGTTTTGTCGCGAGACTGTGGCAGGACCTGCAAAAAGGTTATATCGGCGCCGACTTCGTTGCCGCGCGCATCGCCGAACTCGACCGGGTCCAGGGCGACATCGACACGCTGCAAGGCAGGATAGCCGCGATCCGTTCGTGGGCCTATATCTGCCAGCGACCGGACTGGGTTCTGGCGCGGGACGAAATGGCAGCGCGTGCGCGCGGGGTTGAAGCAAAATTGTCGGACGCGCTCCATGCGCGGCTGACCGAGAGATTCGTAAACCGAAGGACTGCAATCTTGATGAAATCACTGGGCCAGGACGGGAGCGCCTTGCCGGTTACGCTGGAAGACGACGGAGCGCTGACGGTCGAAGGGGAATCGATCGGCCGGCTCGAGGGCTTTCGCTTCGTGGTCGACCCGCAGGCTGCGCATAGCGATCGCAAGATGCTGCTCGCGGCCGGTGAAAAGGCGCTTCCGGGCATCCTGTCTAAGCGCGCCGAATGGTTGCTGTCGGGCGGATTGGACGAGCTCGAACTCGCCAATGGCGCGATCAACTGGCGTGGAAGCCGCCTGGCGACGATCGAGATGCCCGATGATTTCGCCAAGCCGCGCCTGGTGCTGGCGCGCGAGGTCTCGATCCTGCCGGAAGCCCCGCGAAAGGCGCTCGAGGCGGGCCTTCTGGCATGGCTCGAAGCGAAGATCGAACCGCTCGCCCCCCTGCGACAGCTGGCAGAGGCAGCGCGCGACCCCTCCGCAGGATCGGAAGCGCGCGCCCTGTTGCACACGCTGATCGATGGTCACGGTGTCGTCAGCCGCGAGAATGCCGGGCTGCAGCACCTGCCAAAGGAACTGCGTCCCTATTTGCGCAAGCTGGGGGTCGTGTTTGGCGCTCTCGACATTTTCGCCCATGCGCTGCTCAAGCCTGCGCCGCGCCAGCTTTTACATGCCCTCGGGATCGACCAGCGGCCGCTCCAGGATGCGATGCTGCCGGTTATCGCCGAACAGAAGCGGCTGCCCGCAGGCTATCGCCCGGCCGGCAGCCAGGCGATCCGCGTCGATCTGGCCGAGAAGATCCTGCGTGCAGCGTTCGAGGCCCGGGCAAAGAAGCAGGGACCGGACAAGAAGCCGCCCCAGCGTTTCCATCTCGACATAGCCCTGCCGATTTCGATCGGGCTTGAAGAGGCAAACATTGCCCGCCTCCTCGGCGCGGCAGGTTTCCGCCAGTTCAAGGCGAAGCCCCTGGCAGAGGGTGCATTCGGCCCGGAAGCCCCGGATAGCTGGGGTTGGCGCCCGCGCCAGGCGGGCGAACGCCGCGATGGCCGAAAGGGACACAAGGGCACTCAAAAGGGGCAGAATGACAGGGGGCGCGGTGCAAAGCGTCACGACAAGCGCGGCAAACCGGGCGGTCCACAACGTGCCGCCGGCAAACCGCCGCGCAAGACCGGCGGTGCCTTCGATGGGCTGGCAGACCTGCTGGGACCGGGTCGCATTGGCTGAGGTCGATCCAGCGCCGAACGAGTCGATGCGGCTCGACCGGCTGCTGGTCTATCTTCGCCTTGCCCGGACCCGGAGCCGCGCCTGCGCTTTCATCGAAGAAGGGCACATCCGGCTCAACGGGAGGCATGTCCGGCGCGCCAAGGAGGAAATCGGCATTGGCGATATCCTGGTGCTGCCCTGGGGTGACGGGGTGCGGATCATCGAGATCCTCTCGCTTCCCGATCGCCGCGGACCGCCCGGAATGGCACGATCGCACTATCGCGAACTTGACCGCAGCGCACAAAGCGCCATAGCACCAAACCAAACCGATGATTGAGAAGGACACTCATCCATGACCTACGTCGTCACCGACGCCTGCATCCGCTGCAAATATACCGACTGCGTCGAGGTCTGCCCGGTCGATTGCTTCTACGAAGGCGAGAACATGCTCGTCATCAATCCCAGCGAATGCATCGACTGCGGTGTGTGCGAGCCTGAGTGCCCGGCCGAAGCGATCCTGCCCGATACCGAAGACGGTCTCGAAAAATGGCTCGAGCTGAACACCAAGTTCAGCGCCGAATGGCCAAACATCACGAGCCAGAAGGAACCGCCTGCGGACGCCGACGAGCACAAGGGTGAAGAGGGCAAGTTCGAAAAGTACTTCACGCCCGAACCCGGCGAAGGCGACTGATCCAGCCTTCCTGGCACGCGCCGTAGCGCCGCTGACAGGCCTTTGCCTCAGCGCCCTATTCCTGCTTCCCGGCGCCTTCTGCATCGCCCTGCAGAACCCCTTGGCACGCGATTGAAGCAAGACTCGCAATTTTGTTGCGAATGTGTTATATAATAGACCAAGCCTGCCGGTTTGGTCCCGGCATGTGCGCGTAAGAAGAAAGGCTAAGGACCAGCAGCACCAATCGTCGGACGTTCGCGGTGCCTGCCCGTGCAGGTGCCAAAGGGGGGTCTGACTGTCTGCTGGAAGCCGGGTCGACAGAAAGGATTTTGCATGGCCAGCAAGGCTCCTGCGTTCACCGTTGGCGACTATGTCGTCTATCCCAAGCACGGCGTTGGCCGTGTCATCGAGCTCCAGAACGAAGAAATCGCGGGCATGCAGCTCGAACTCTACGTCCTGCGGTTCGAAAAAGAGCGCATGACCCTGCGCGTTCCCACCAACAAGGTCGAATCGATCGGCATGCGCAAGCTGTCGAGCGACAAGACGCTGAAGGAAGCGATGGAAACGCTCAAGGGCAAGCCCAAGGTAAAGCGCACCATGTGGTCGCGCCGCGCTCAGGAATACGAAGCCAAGATCAACTCCGGTGAAATCGTGCTGATCGCAGAAGTCACCCGCGACCTGTTCCGTCCGGAAGACCAGCCGGAACAGAGCTATTCGGAACGCCAGATCTTCGAAGCGGCATCGAGCCGCCTCGCCCGCGAACTCGCGGCGATGGAAGAAACCGACGAGCCGACCGCACTCGAGAAGATTCTCAACGTGCTGCGCGAACACGCACCGCAATATTACGAGAACACCGAAGAAGCCTGATCGACAGGCGACCTTTCGGGATCGATGAAGGGCTGCCCTGCGGGGCGGCCCTTTTTGTTTGGCGCTTGATGCCTGCCCCTTGGTGTATTATATCAGCAATACGCATTCACGAGGAGGAGTAGGCTTCATGTTTCACAAGATCATCAAGGGAATCGCCCCGATCGCGGGAATCGCGCTGGCGGCCGCAATCGCCGGTTGCGGCGACATGGACGTGACCATCGACGGCGAAAAGGGTGTCGCCCTGGCCGAGCTAGACATGTCGGGCGATGCGCCCGAAAGCCTGGTCCTCGCCAGTTCCGACACGGTCATCATCAAGGATGGCAGCAAGCTCGACATCGACGTGACGGGCGACAGCGATGCTGTCGGCCTGGTTCGCTTCACCCTGAAGGACGGGACCCTCGGCGTGCTTCGTGCAAAGACCGACGACAAGGTTTCGGGCACCGCCATCGTAAATGTGACCATGCCTTCGCCCCGCTCGCTGACGATCGCCGGTTCCGGCACGATCGAAGCCGAAAGCATGTCGGACAAGGCGGATATCAACGTGCTTGGCGCCGGGAATGTCAGCGTGGCAAAAGTCACCGCCACCAGCGCAGACGTGAACATCGCCGGATCGGGCATGCTGACCGCGGCGGGTAGTGCCGAATCGCTCGACCTCAACGTCATGGGTTCGGGCAGCGCCGACATGAGCGGGTTCAAGGTCGAGACAGCCGATGTGACGGTCGCGGGATCGGGCGAGGCTTCCTTCGCTTCGGATGGCAAGGTCGAAGCCAGCATCGTCGGTTCGGGCACCGTCACGGTCATCGGCCGCGCCAAGTGCGAGGTGAGCTCGATGGGATCGGGCAAGCTGGTCTGCGAAACACCTGCAGAAGAGTCTGCGGAAGAGGCTGCCCCTGCCGACAAGCAGGCAGCCAAGAAGAGCGCCGCGACCAAGAAGAAGATCGCCAAGAAGTCCTCCGCGAAAAAGTCCCGCAAGGCTTGATATCTTAATCACTTCGGAAAGGGCCGCCTCCGCCAATCGGAGCGCGGCCTTTTCTATACGTCAGCCACCTCCCGTCGTCGGATGGCGTCGTGGCAGCCAATCAGGCTGCGGCGCGGCGCAGCCTGTCGTTGATGGCCCTGCCCACGCCCTGGTCCGGAACGGGTGCAACCGCCATGCGCGGCTTGCCGCTCGCCGCCCCCTGGTGGAGACAATCGTAGAGGCGAGAGGCGGCTTCGGCGAGGTCACCGCTAGCGGACAATGTGCAATCGCCTGCAATCGGTCCGAAACCGATCATGAATTCGTCGACGGCCGCATCTGCAGCATTCAGGCGAAGCGGCTTGCCCGGGGCGTAATGGCTCGCAAGCTGGCCCGGAGCTTCGATGGTCCCCTCAACCGGCTTGCCAGCGGCAGGAGCAGCAGCTGCGCGGTAGCTGTTGCGCAGGCTGCCGACATCGACAGGCCCGGGCCGAAGCTCGTCCCAGCGCCCGTCGCTGCGAATGGCAAGGATCGTCGATTCCACCCCGCCTTCGCAAGCGCCCCCGTCGAGCACCATGTCGATCCTCCCGTCGAGCGAGGCCAGCACGTGTCCGGGTGTCGTCGGGCTGATGAAGCCGCTGCGATTGGCGGATGGCGCGGCGAGCGGAAAATCGATTTCCTGCAGAAGGCTGCGCATCGCCGGATGCGCCGGACAGCGCAACGCAACTGTGTCGAGCCCTGCGGTGACGGCCGACGCCAATCCGGCATCCGCGCGCAAAGGCAGGACAAGAGTGAGCGGCCCCGGCCACTCCGTCTGCGCCAGTTCCAGCGCCGCGCCCGAAAGCTCCGCATATCGTGCAGCCTGCCCGGCATCGCGCACATGGACGATCAGCGGGTTGAAGCTGGGCCGCCCCTTGGCCTCGTAAATCCTTGCCACCGCTTCATCGCTGTCGGCCCTTGCGGCAAGACCATAGACCGTCTCCGTCGGGACGGCGACCAGCCCTCCTTCGCGCAGCGCTTCAGCCGCCCTAAGAATTCCTTTTCGGTCCGCGCCGATGATTTCCGTAGCGTTCTTGCCGCGCATAGCGGCGCGCTATAGGTGAGTGCCGAAATTGCCAAGCGATTTACCGCAAAGGAAAGACCTGCCGTGACTTCTTATTCCCCAGCCACCCAGGACCAGCTGCTCGCCATCCGCGTCAACGCGGGGATCGAAACCCTTGCCGATAGCGAGCGCTTCGCTGCTGCCGAACCCGACTTGGTCGAGGCCATCGTCGAAGGTGTCGGCCAGTTCGCCGCTGGCGAATTTGCGCCGCTCAACCGCATTGGCGATCTTGAAGGCGCAAAGCTCGAAAACGGAGTCGTCCGCCTGCCCGACGGTTTCAAGGAAGCCTACGACGCCTATGTCGAACAGGGCTGGAACGCCATTGCCTCGCCCGAGGCATTTGGCGGCCAGGGCCTGCCCTTCACCCTGGCCTGCAACGTGCTCGAAAACCTTGGCACCGCCAACATGGCCTTCAACCTGTTGCCTATGCTGAGCGTCGGCGCGATCGAGGCGCTCGAACATCACGGTTCGGATGCGCAGAAGGAAAAATACCTGCCCAATCTCGTCAGCGGGGCATGGTCGGGCACTATGAACCTGACCGAACCGCAGGCCGGATCCGATGTCGGCGCGCTGCGCGCGACCGCAACCCCGATCGAAACCGGCGAGCATGCCGGGAAGTACCTGATCCAGGGCCAGAAGATCTACATCACCTGGGGCGAACACGAGCTCGCCGGCAATATCATCCACCTGGTCCTGGCGCGCCTTCCCGATGCGCCCGAGGGGACACGCGGCATCTCGCTTTTCATCGTGCCAAAGTACCATGTGAAGGAGGATGGATCGCTCGGCCCGAAGAACGATCTTCGCTGCGTCAGCCTCGAACACAAGCTGGGCATCAATGCATCGCCCACCTGCGTCATGTCCTATGGCGACAATGGCGAATGCATCGGCGAGCTGGTCGGTGCGGAAAACCGCGGCCTGATGGCGATGTTCACGATGATGAACAACGCGCGCATCAATGTCGGCAACCAGGGCGTGCAGATCGGCGAGCGGGCAACGCAGCAGGCGTTCTACTACGCGCAGGAACGGGTCCAGTCGGCCCGCGCAGGATCGCCCGACAAGAACCCGGTTGCGATCATCGAGCATGCCGACGTGCGCCGCATGCTGCTGCGCATGAAGGCGCTGACCGAGGGTGCGCGTGCGCTGCTCTATTTTTGTGCCGGACAGGTCGATCGCGGAACGATCGGCGATGCCGCCGCCAAATCGCGGGCCGAGGTTCTCGTACCGCTGGTCAAGGCGTGGGGCACCGATATCGGCGTCGAAGTCGCAGGCATCGGCGTGCAGATCCACGGGGGAATGGGCTTCATCGAGGAAACCGGCGCCGCCCAGCACTGGCGCGATTCGAAGATCGCCCCGATCTATGAAGGCACGAACGGCATCCAAGCCGCAGACCTCGTGACCCGCAAGCTCGGCATGGACGGCGGCGAAGCCGTGACGTCCCTGCTCGCGCAGATCGTCAGTGAAAGCGCGGACGAGCCGCAGCTGAAGGCGCTGGCAGAAGACTGCCTCGCCATTGCGCAATGGATGCAGGGCGAGGCAAGTCTCGACGACAGGCTCGCAGGCAGCGTGCCGTTCTGCACCATGATGGCGGTTGCCGTTGCTGGGTGGCAGCTGGTGAAGCAGCGCGCGGCGGTCGCCGCAGGCGCAGCGCCTTCACTTGCAAGGACCAAGCCCGTGACCGTCCGCTTCTTCCTCGACCGCATCGTGCCGGAGGCTGCCGGGCTGAAAGCGTCGGCCACGGCTGGCGCGGATCTGCTCTACGAACTTCCCGCAGAAGTTCTGGCTGGCTGAACCGGAATGGCGGACCAGGGCGATCCGCTGGCACGCATTGCCGACGCGCTGGAGCGGATTGCGCCATGCGTGCCCGCAGCGATCGACTGGACCTCGCACCCCGCCTACGTCTGGCATGGCGGCCAGGTCCGCCCGGTGGCAGCGATAGAGGCGGTCCCGCTCGACCGCCTGAAGGGTGTCGACCGGCAGAAGCAGGCCGTGACCCGGAACGTCGCGCACATTGCCGCGGGCCATGCGGCGCATGACATGCTGCTGTGGGGCGCGCGCGGAATGGGCAAGTCGGCGCTATTGCGCTCCGCAGTGGTCGCGGAACAGGCTTCCGGCCAAGAACGGCTCGCGCTGATCCAGCTCGATGCGGAGAGCCTCGCCGCCCTGCCCGACCTGTTCGATATCCTTTCTGCGCTCGAGCGCAATTTCCTGCTCTATCTCGACGATCTTGCTTTCGACCACGGCGACAACCGCAGTCTGCGCCACCTGCGCAGCGCGCTCGAAGGCAGCCTTGCGCCTCGCCCCACCAACGTGCGTCTCGCGGTCACATCGAACCATCGCGCGATCCTGGTTCGCGGGCAGGATGACCAGGCCTCGCCCCTGCACGAGCGTGACCGAATGGACGATACGCTCGCGCTGGCAGACCGGTTCGGGCTGAAGCTGGGGTTCCACCCTTGCGACAAGGACGATTATCTCGCCATCGTTGCTGCCCATGCCGATGCCCACGGGCTCGACTGGGATGAAGGGGAGGCGCTGGAATGGTCGCGCAGCCGAGGGCCGCTGTCAGGGCGCAGCGCGTGGCAATTCGTGGTCGAAATCGCCGGACGCGCCGGCAAGTCGATCTAGCAGGCCGGCGCGGGTTGCGCCGCGCAACTCCTATTCGGCGGGTTCGGTCCGCGCGTAGTCATCCTGTCCGAAGCTCGCCCGCGGATCGCCGGTCAGCTCGCGCTGCGGGCGCAAGGCCTTGCCCTCGATCCGGTTGATCGCCGCACCCGGCTTGGCCCCGGGCGAGGTAACCCGCCAGATAATTCCGGCGGTATCGTCGCTTACGAGCAGGGAACCGTCACCGGCCCATGCGACCCAGGTCGGGCGGCCACGCGTCTTGCCATTGTCCTGCAGGAAGCCCCCCAGCACCGGCACAGGCTTGCCCTGTGGATTGCCGCGATCATCGAAGGCGACATAGACGACATCGTATCCGCTCGGCGGCTTGCGGTTCCACGAACCATGACGGGCAACGAACGCGCCATTGCTGAACTTCTCGCCCATCACATTGCCTTCCTGGCTGAAGACCAAGCCAAGTGCGGCGACGTGCGGACCCATCGCATATTCCGGCGTGCGGGCATATTCGACGAGATAGGCGGGCATCGGCGCCTCGACCCGGCGGTCGATGTTTTCGCCATAATAGACCCACGGCCAGCCGTACTGCGCGCCGACGGGTACGTTGGTGAGGTAGTCAGGTACGAGATCGGAACCGAGCATGTCGCGTTCGTTGACCGTGGTCCACAGCTCGCCCGACCATGGGTTGAATGCGAGGCCGTTGGCATTGCGCAGGCCGGTAGCGAAGGGCCGCTGGCGCTTTGCCGCCACATCGTATTCCCAGATCATTGCGCGACCTTCCTCGGCCTCCATTCCGCGCTCGCCGATGTTCGAAGCCGAACCGACCGCGACATAGATCTTGGAGCCGTCGGGGCTGACGATCAGGTTGCGCATCCAGTGATTGCCTGCAGGCGGCAGGTCCATCAGCTTGGTCGGTTCACCGGCCACCGCATCTGCGCCCAGCTCGTAAGGGAAGGACAGCAGCGCATCGTGGTTCGCGACATAGAGCGTGCCGTCGTGCCATCCGATACCGGAAGGCGAGGCTAGCCCGTCGGCCAGCAAGGTATCCTGCACCTCGGCCACGCCGTCGCCATCGGCATCGCGAAGCAGAACGATTTCGTCGGCAGAAGCGCCGGCCGATCCGGCCTTCTCGAACAGGAAACCGGCAATGAAGTCCTCGATCGATTGCATGATACCGCCGTCACCCTCGACCTCGACAGCCGGTGCACGGGTCAGCGCAACCAGGACATCGCCATTCGGCAGGGTGTAGAGCGTACGCGGATGGTCCAGCCCTTCGGCAAAACGTCCGACCGCCAGGCCTTCTGCGGCAGCAGGTGCCTCGTTTTCGCCCCAGCCCACCGGCTCGGCAATCGCCACCGTCGGAATCGTCTGGGCGTCGGGCTCTTCGAGAACTGGCTCGGTGCCGGTTACTTCATCGACCGACAGGCCGGCGGTGTCGCCGCGGGACAGCCACCAAAGGGCCGCCCCTGCCAGCAAAACGATGACGAGAAGGGCGATGAGGATCTTTTTCAGAATACGCATGGCTGTGCTGGATAGGCTACGCGCCCACTTGCGGCAATAAGCGAACTCTATAGAGCGCGTGGCCATGTATGATTTTCGTCCCGATCCCGCGCTCGACGATGCAGAGCGCTATCGCCAGTTGAGCCAGGCGGCAGACGCATTGACGGCAGGCGAGCCCGATGGTGTCGCGAACATGGCCAATGTCGCAGCGCTGATGTGGGAATTCATTCCCGCACTGAACTGGGGTGGATTCTATCGCATGGTCGATGGCGAGCTGGTGCTCGGTCCGTTCGTCGGGCGTCCCGCCTGCATCCGTATCCCGGTCGGCCGCGGAGTATGCGGTGCGGCGGCCGAGAGCGGCCAGACGCAGCTGGTCGAGGATGTGCACGCCTTTCCAGGCCATATCGCCTGCGACGCGGCGAGCCGGTCCGAACTGGTTGTCCCGGTGGTTCGCGATGAACAGGTTATCGCGGTGATCGACCTCGACAGCCCCGAACCGGCACGCTTCGGAGAGGGCGACGCCCGCGGGATCGAGGCGCTCGCGGCGCTCCTCGCCGACCGAATCTGACAGCCCCTAGGGCGATCATCGCCCCGAAACGGGACAGCGCCCGCGACCTGGTAGGGCGAATGGTTTCCAAATGCTAAACGGGATCCCGACCGGCGCGACTCCGATGCGCGCCAGCCAAGGGGAACTCAAAGCGATGAAACTTTCGACTTCGAAATCGGCGTTGGTCCTGGTGGCCGCTGCCACCGCGCTCGGCACGGCGAGCGCCGCGCAGGCGCAATATGCAGCAGGCCCGGACATGGCAGGCGCAAGCTATACCTATTCGAGCGATATTCCTGCCGAATATCAGACACTTCCCGACGCAGCTGGCGATGTCGAAGTTACCCGCACCGTGGCAGACGACGGGACGGTCATCGAAACCGTGACCCGCACGCGCATGATCGAGCCGCGCCAGGCCACAGGCGTCTGGCATTCCGCCGCGCCCGAACAGACCTATTACATGAACCATGCCGCCTACCAGCCGGTCGTGTGGGACCGCGAAACCTGGCTTGCCGAATGCGAAGCACGCACTCGCGGCACCTCGGGCAAGAAGAAAGGCGGCATCATCGGCGGTCTGCTGGGCGCGATCGCCGGCGGCATCATCGGCAACCGTGCATGGGACAGCGAACGGCTCGCCGGGACTGCGATCGGCGCAGTCGGTGGCGGCCTGGTCGGTGGAATTATCGGCGCCGCGATCGGTTCGAACGATGGGAAGCAGTATTACGACTGCCAGGAAGCGCTCGACCGCTACATGTCGGGTGCAGCCACGACACCGCGCTTTGCATCGCGCATGGTCGGCGCCCCGATGATGGCGGGCCACGCGACCTACGCACCGATGGCCTATGCCTACATGCCGGTCTACGCGCAGCAATACGCCTATAGCGAACCGATGACCTACATCGAGGACCGCGAGGAAATCCAGCAGCGCGTCGTCGTACGCGAAATCGTCACCGAGGAATGGGTCGATGAACCCGCCCGCGTGCCGGCACAGCGCATGATCAAGGAAAATCCGCCGGTTCGCCCGGTGCCGGTGAAGAACCTCCCGACCAAGCTTACCCCGGTCAAGGGCTACTGAGCCACTTGACCCTGGCTACGGCCGGGATGGCCCGGGCTTCCTTCAGGGAGCTTGGGCTGCCCCGCCCGTGGTCCGGTCGTCGCCCGGGCCGCCGCTGCTAGCGGCAATGATCAGGCTCGCCGAACGAAGCTTCGTCACACCCACGCGCGCTATCTCGCTGCCGTGCGACAGGCTGACGTTTTCGGACAGCGGTCGTTCGACTTCCAGTGCACGGGCCGATGCCTGACTGACCCGCAGGCGATAATTGCCATAAGGCACGCGCTGGAACAGGAAGAAGCCATCGAACTCGCTGACGGTCGTTGCGACGACGCGGCCGATATGGTCGACCAGCTCCAGTTCCACCCCGCCCTGCTCGAAGCCCGACGTGCTGTGGATCACGCCTTCGACTTCGCCCGACGGCGAGACGGCAAGCTCGATCTGGGTTGCAACGCCCGGACGCGGGGTTACCACGATGCCCTTGGTCGAGGGCACCAGGAACGGATCGGCCAGCGATGCCTCGTCGATCCCGACAAGGACGGGGACGAATGGCTTGAGGTCATCGACCAGGGCCATGCCCTTGTCATTGGTCAGCGCCTCTGTCGTGCGGAAGCCGGCCTCGACACCCACATCCTTGATCGTTTCCTCGCCCGGATCGCGAACGCCATCGCCATCGTCGTCACGGAAGATCGTGACCAGCGCCTGACCGTGGCGGGCAAGCTTGCGCTCGGAGAACCGGATTCCGCCATTTGCCGGATCGGGACCAAGGCTGAAGCTGGTCGAAAGACGCAGGCCGAACGAACCATCGGTACCGACATCGGCATTGGCGCGGACCGCAAACTTGTCGAAACGGCGTGAAACGCCGGCACCCAGGATGCCGACCTTACTCTGGGCGCGGTATTCCGCATCCAGCGAGATGGCGGTGCGCTCGTTGATCTGCTTCTGGCTCGACAGTTCGACCGTCTGCAGCCCCTTGTCCTCGCCCGAAAGCTTGAAATTGGCGACGCCGCGCAGTCGCATTCCGAACAGGCGCGTGTTGGTCAGCAGGCTGAGGCGCGTCTGCTCCTCGGTCTCGCTGTCCTCGTCGGGGTTTTCGAACAACTGGTGCGACAGGTTTGCAGTGAGGTTGATGCCGCGTGTCCCGATCGAGCTGCCTATTAACCAACTGGTAACCTTTGACCCGTCGCGGAAGCTCGCCCGGCCGACTGCCCCCTGCACCGGCAAGCGCAGGCTACCCACCTTCAGCGCCGTGTCAAAGCGCATGTTGGCCTGGTAGTTGAGATTGGCGCTGACGAGTTCGCTTTCGTACTGGCCGGCGACCCACATCGCGTCGACGCCGACGTTTACTGGCCCGAAACGCCCGGCGAGGTTGCCCTGGGTGACGAATCCGCCGCCAAGCTGGTGCGAACCGGCCAATTCGGCCTGCATCGATCCCAGAGAACGCTGCAAAGCAGCCTCGGCATAGTGCCGACGCTGCGAATTCATCATAAAGCTTTGATATCCGGCGGAAAAACTGGTCCGATCGTCGATTCCGTAAGCAATACCGGAACCCCAACGCCAGCCTCTGCCCGCCTGGGCCGCGTTACTTCGGCCGATCTCGATCAGATCCCGGTCCTGCTGGACGATGCCGCCCCAATATTCGAACTCGCCGGGCCGCAACAGCTGGCGGCCGACCGGATGCGATGATTTCTCGCGCCGTACCTGCCCCTGGGGGCCATAAAGGACGACTTCGAAATCGTTGCGACCGAAATAGAGGTCGATATCGAGGAATTCGTAGCGGCCATCGCCGTCCTCGTCCGTCTGGAACGCGATCAGCTGGCCGTTGCGATAAAGTTCGGCATCCCATCCGGTGGGAAGAACGCCGCGGAACTCGGTCGCGGAGAAGCGCGAATTGCGCTGGAAGCTCTCATTGCTGACGAAAAGCCCGCGTCCGACCGATCCGGTGCCCGTCAGCTGACCGGATTGCAGGCGAGCGTCGCCCGCCTCGATCTTGGTCGCCTTGAGCGGGCCCAGCAACTTGGCTTCGGGGTCGTAGCGGAACGCCTTGACGCGCAGCGAATCCGGCGTCCCCTGGTCATCGGAGGCAAGACGCGCCTCTACACTGACCTTGCCGATTTCGCCCGAGGCGAAGATCTCATAACGCGCACCGTTGCGAACGGGGGTTGCCCCGCCGGTGCGATAGGAAACGCGCGTATTCACGTCGATCGAGGGCGTGCGCCACATCTTGTATTCGGCATCGGCATGCGGATATTGCGCCAGGTCGAATGTCTGCTGCTTGCGCTTGGAAAGTCGCGCGGCGCGACTTTTCCGCTCGATCGCCTCCATGAACGGAAGCGGCTTTTCGCTCTCGAGCTTCACCACCGAGTTGTACAAGTCGGGCCGGAAAGTAACGCTGAACCAGCGCGACAACGCTTTCGTGTCGACGCACCAGCCCTCTGGCGTGTCATAGATCTCGTTTGTGAGCGGCGCACGCCCCGTGTTCACGTTTTGTACCGTATTGGAATCGCGGTCGAGGGTGAAAGTCTGGTCCTCCGCGAACAGCCACCCGGTTGCGCGGCGCGACTTTTTATCAAGTCGCACCGGAAGATCGAGCGACTGAATGACGTCTGCGAGATCGAGGCAAACACCGTTGGTGGTCTGGTAACCGCGCACGTCGTAGGTCATGCGGTAATTCTTGACCATCAGCTGCATGAGGAGGAAATCCTCCTCGCTCACCTGCCAGTTTGTCGGCTCTTGCGCCTGGGCCTGGCTCGTCAAAGGCGCAAACGCACCAAGCGCCGCTGCGAAACCCGCAGCGACGCCCAATGCATATTTGTTGCGCCTAATCATGGTGATAGCCCGATCCGGTCAGCCCGTGCCGATCGCTACTCGATCAGCCCAGCACCGTATCGACGGATGCGATCAGACCGCCCCCGTTCTCGGGCATTTCCCGGTATTCGAAAGTCAACGATCCGGTCATGGCCGCTGCCTGTTCCGGGGTAAGCGGCAGTTCGACGGTCCTGCTCTGGATCTCGGGATAGATTGCAACGCCGCGCACGACGTAGATCGGTTCGCCAGATCCGCGCTTTTTCACGCGCAGTTCGCCATAGGTCGAGCTTTCGCCCTGGCGGGTCATGCGAAGATGCAGTTCCGGTCCGCGTTCACCCTGCACGACCTGGGGATTGTGTAGCGCAACCTGCGCCTCGACCCGGCCGTGACGCACGATGATCGGGATCGTCACGCCGTAAACGGGGACGAGCTTGAAACTGATTCCCTGTGCCGGCTCTGCAGACTGTTCGGAAACAGGTGTCTGCTGGGGAATCGCGCGGAACGACATGTGGACGCGGTATTCGCCATCAGGGAGCTCGGCTTCCGGACGCGCAGCAATGCGAACCGCCTGCGGCTGTCCCGGCGGAAGCGTGATGCGCCGGGGGGCGTAACGGATCATGGAGAGAGCAGCGTCTTCCTTGTCATTCGAATCGACGGTTTCGACATCGACCAGCGAGCCGTCCGGCATCATCCTGCGAAGTTCGAGCCCGATGCGATAGGTCGCCTCTTCGCTCCCGATATTGCTCAGGATGATCTCCGTACCGCGGCGGCCGTCGAGAATGACACGAGTCGGCGCGACGAGCAGGTCACCCTGCGCCTGGCTCGGCATTGCGGTAAAGAACGAAGCGGCTGCGACGAACGTGGCGCCGAGACGCGCCATGTGCCGCACGAATGCACTCTGCATGATCTTTGCGATCCCTTCCCTGCGAAGTGCACGAAGCGAAAGTTACGCTGCACCTCTGTGTGTTACCGGAGTTTGGTAAGCGGAAATGGTTAAGATCGATTAAACCGTTGCAGATGCTGTGTCTGAACAGTGGCGATCGATGTCGCCAGAATCGACAAAGGCCGCATCCCTTTCGGAACGCGGCCCTCGCCTGGTGCGGTTAACTTAGGTAAACCGCCGGGATTCAATCCCTTACATGTAGTCGACCGATACGTCGAAGGTGCCCGAATAGGCGCCGGCGAGCTCGTCACCGTCGAAGTGCAGCGTGCCACCAACGGTGAAGCTGCCGTCGCCCGAACCATCCAGGTCGACGCTGTAGTAAGCGGCAACCGGATCGGTGCTGACGAGGTTGTTGTAAGCGTCATAGACGTCGACGGTCGAAGCGGCATTGAAGGTCGCGTCGGTGGTGAAGTCATAAAGCTCGAGGCGTTGCGTGTCGTCGACGGTCGCAGTGCCGTTGAGGTAGATGTAAAGCGGCGTCAGCGAATCTGCGGAAGGCAGGTTCACCTTGACGGTGCGGTTTGCGGTACCGCCCGAGATGTTGAACACCGGAACGTCGTTCGTGCCCGAGCAAACGAGGTTTGCGTCGCTGCAATCGAGAACGCCGTCTTCACCCATGATCAGCGTAGCCGGAGCAAGGCTGCTCTGGATTACGACTGCACCGAAATCGAGGGCCGAGCCGGTTTCGACTTCGAGAGTGAGGGCCGAGAGGATCTCGGCGCGTGCATCGGCGGTTGCCGAAGCCTGTGCGAATGCCGGGTTGGCAACTGCAGCGGCAGCAAGTGCAACACCTGCGGCGCCGATACGGAAAAACTTGGTCATAACTGGTCCCTTCCAAGCGTGGTCTTCTATCCCGCGACTGCGCCGAATCGGCCGCCGCCCGAACGGGTAAATGCACTCCGTTCGATGCCCTCAGTAGGGATGCTGAGTTCAGTCTTCGTTTGTGGGTATGGTTAATATTTTATCGTCGTTTTCGGCCAAAAATTAACCATTATTCCGAAAAATCAGAGGTTTAACGCGTTCATATTTTGAGTTCAGGGCGGCTAACCGGTGTAAATTGCGGCGCAAAAATATGCTGCAATCGCCGGCCGGGACTAGATATCGCCGCCCGTCAGCCGCTGACATATGAGGTCGAGCTGGTCGAGCGTGCGATAACGAATCGTCACCGCGCCGGATCTCGGGTCCGCATCGGTCTTGATCCTGACAGTCAGGCCAAGGAACTCCTCCAGATGCGTCTGAACAGCCGCAATATCGGCATCCTTGGCAGGATCGGACGAGGTGCGCTTGGCGTTCGCACCCTTCGACGGCGGAGCATCTCCCCGCGCCAGCTTCTCTATCTCACGCACCGACAGATTGCCGTTCACAGCGCGCTTGGCGAGCTCGCGCGCGTTCTCGTTGCCGATAAGCGCACGGGCGTGACCCATCGAAAGGCGACCGTCCTCGACCATATCGAGGACGGCATCGGGAAGATTGAGCAAGCGTTGCAGGTTGGCGACGTGGCTGCGCGACTTTTCGACCATCTGCGCGATTTCGGCCTGGGTCATGCCCTCGTCCTCGCTCAGGCGATGATAGGCGCGCGCCTCTTCTACAGGGTTCAGGTCCTCGCGCTGGATATTCTCGATCAGGGCGAGTGCCATCACCTCGCGATCGTCGAGATCTCGCACGAGCGCAGGAATCTCATGAAGCCGCGCCTTCTGCGCAGCGCGCCAGCGGCGCTCACCGGCGACAAGCTGGTACCGCCCTTCACCGCGCGGACGCACGATGATCGGCTGGATAACGCCGCGTGCCGCGATAGAGGCAGCCAGTTCACCCAATGCCTCGTCATCGAAGCGCTTGCGAGGCTGCCCGGGCAGCGGCTCGATCGCTGAAATCGTCAGCGAGGTCAGAGTCGAACGGCGATAATCGCCTGATTCACCGTCATTTTCCGCTGATTCTGCCGGTTGCCGCTGAACCAGCGGCTCTTCCCGGCGCGTCTCGCCCAGAAGTGCGCCCAGACCCTTGCCGAGCTTCTTCTTCCGGTCGACTGCCGCAGCGTGAGGCACGGAGAAGCGGATGGGATCGGTTGTGTCGCTCATGCGGCTTTCCTTTCACGCGGAAGACGGCCGATCAGCTCGCGCGCGAGCGATATATAAGCACGACTTCCGGCGCAGCTGTGGTCGTAAACGAGCGCCGGCAGGCCGTGGCTCGGCGCTTCGGACAGGCGCACATTGCGGGGAATGACGGTGTCGAAGACGAGATTACCGAGGCATTCTCGAACGTCTTCGGCAACCTGGTCGGTCAGGCGATTGCGGCGGTCGAACATGGTGAGCGCGACGCCGATGATGCCCAGAGAGGGATTGAAACGCTGTTGAACACGTTCGACCGTCTGCAACAGCTGGCTGAGCCCTTCGAGCGCGAAAAACTCGCACTGCAGCGGCACGAGCAGTGTGTCCGCAGCAGATAGTGCGTTGAGGGTAAGCAATCCGAGCGACGGCGGGCAATCGATGAAGCAGATGTCGTGGCCGCGATGATTATGCAGCGCCTTCGACAGGCGAGCCGTGCGCTCCTCGACCGAAACCAGTTCGATTTCAGCGCCACTCAGGTCGACGGTCGCGGGTACGATGTCCAATCCAGGGATCGACGTGCTCACGATGGCTTCGCCGAGTGCGATCTCGTCGACAAGCAGGTCGTAGCTGGAAAGGTGGCGGGCCGATGCCTCGACGCCCATACCGGTGGACGCATTTCCCTGCGGGTCGAGGTCGATCAGGAGCGTTCGCCATCCGGTCGCCGCCATGGCCGTCGCGATATTGATGGCAGTCGTCGTTTTTCCGACCCCGCCCTTCTGATTCGCAATCGCGATGGTAATCATCGACCGGTCTCCTGCCGTGGTTTCAAAGCGTTAGCGCTTACGATGATGCCCGCATCCTCATCCGTCAACGATTGTTCCACGTGGAACATCCGACGAGTCGCCTTGGGCATCTCCTGCAATTCTTGCGCCGCCGACCGGCCCTTCGGCAACAGGTAGGTCGTCGCCTTTGTGGAAAAGGGTGCGGATAGACGGAGGAGTTTGGGCAGTGGAGCGAAGGCTCGTGCCGAAATGACACGTGCCTCGAAAGGTTCGACCAGTTCCAGGCGCTGGCCCTCTATCCGGCATTTGGACAGGCCCAGTTTGGCTGAAATCCTGCCAAGCCAGTCGACCCGCTTCGCCCGCGATTCCACAAGTACAACAGGCATTTGCGGGCGCATTGCGGCGATAACGATACCGGGGAAACCGGCACCAGTGCCAAGATCGAGCCAGACCCCGAATGTTTCACGTGGAACATATTCCAGAAGCTGGGCGCTGTCTGCGATATGTCGCTGCCAGATATTTTGCTCCGACGGCTTCGAAATCAGGTTCTGCCGCGTGTTTTCTTCGACAAGTTCGGCGCAAAGCGTGTCGAGACGCTCCATAGCCTCCTCATCGCAAAGACCAGCGACATAGTCGTGCGATTCCGATTCCGTCCCGATCATGCAGCCCGCTCCGAATTCAAAACTCGGCGCTTTGCATGGACGAGCAAGGCCGATAGCGCGGCGGGGGTGATGCCGGGAATTCGTCCCGCGGCTGCGAGCGTCGGGGGCTTTGCCGAGGAAAGACGTTCAAGCATCTCGTTGGAGAGACCCGGTACATCTTCGTACGGAAAGTCAGCACCCAGGGTCAGCGCCTCGCTTGCGCGAAGGTCACGTAGTTCAGCCTCCTGGCGCGCGAGATATGGCGCGTAGATCGCATCTTCGACCATTTCACCCAGCAGTGCCTGGTCCCGCACATCATCGGTTGCGTGGCCAGAATACTCACGAAGGGCGGTGAAAGAGAGACCGTCGTGACGAACCCACTCCCTGATGGGTTTCTCACCTCCATCGCGGCGTACAGGCATTCCTGCATCTGCCAGAACCTTGGCTGGTATCTTCTGGTCCAAGACGATGTCGATCGCGCCACGTTGCCCTTCCCGCGCCTCAAACCACGCTTTGCGGGCATCGCCAATGCAGCCAGCTTCGATTCCGAGCGGCGTCAGGCGCGTCGATGCATTATTGGCGCGGAGGCGCAGGCGATACTCGGCACGGGCGGTCAGCATACGATAGGGTTCCGAAACCCCCTGCAGCGTGAGATCGTCGACCATGACGGCGATGTAGGAATTCGAACGGTCGAGTTTCGGAGCCTCCTTACCGGCCACACCAGCCGCCGCATGAAGGCCTGCAACGAGCCCCTGCGCCGCCGCCTCTTCATACCCCGTAGTGCCGTTGATTTGCCCCGCACAATAAAGTCCGGGAATTTCACGGAGTTGCAAGTCGGCGCCCAGGGCACGCGGATCGATGTGGTCGTACTCGACCGCATAACCCGGGACCTCCATTTTGACCCTCTCAAGCCCCGGCATCGCACGCAGCATCGCGAGCTGCACGTCGGTCGGCAGCGAGGTGCTGATCCCATTGGGATAGACCAGATGGGTCGAAAGTCCCTCTGGCTCAAGAAAGACCTGATGCCCTTCACGGTCGCCAAACCGATGGATCTTATCCTCGATAGACGGGCAGTAACGCGGTCCACGAGCGTCGATCGCTCCGGAAAACAGCGGTGATCTATCGAGATTGGCGCGGATTACGTCGTGGGCCGCCTGCGTCGTGCGCGTAATCGCACAAAACACCTGCGGATTCACGCGCTCTCCGGTTAGCGGCGACATTGTCCAATGATCGGGATCGGAAGGTTGCTCTTCGAGCGAAGCCCAGTCGATCGTGCGGCCGTCCAGCCGCGGCGGCGTCCCCGTCTTGAGGCGTGACATGGGAAGATTTGCCGCCCGCAATTGCTCGGCGAGCCGTCGCGCAGCGTTCTCCCCGATACGCCCCCCTTCAAACCGCTCTTCCCCGCGGAAAAGCACGCCGCCAAGGAAAGTGCCCGTGCATAGAATAACAGCACCGGCGCCGAGGGTTTCGCCGTTAGCGAGCTCGAGACCGGATACGCGATCCTTGTCGAACGCGATAGCCGCAGCCTCACCCTCGACCAGTTCGAGATTGGGCTGCGAACGGACGATTGCCTGAACCGCCGCCTTGAACAGGACCCGGTCCGCCTGGACCCGCGGGCCCCAGACCGCGCTTCCTTTGGAGCGATTGAGCATCCGATAGTGAATGGCGCCAGCATCCGCCGCCCGCCCGATAACGCCGTCGAGCGCATCGACTTCGCGGACGAGGTGGCCCTTCCCCAGCCCGCCAATCGCCGGGTTGCAGCTCATCGCGCCGATAGCGGCGAGGTCAAAGCTGACCAGCGCGACGCGTGCGCCCATACGGGCAGCACCACAGGCCGCCTCGACGCCGGCATGTCCGCCGCCGACAACTACGATGTCGTAATTTCGCATGACCGCCAGATAGTCGAACCGCCGTTGCCGGTCAAAGCTGTTTCACGTGAAACATCGAGACCGTGGCCATCTGCAATGTTTCACGTGGAACATTATGCTATTTTCCGATGCAAAACCGGCCAAAGAGGGCGTCGAGCATATCTTCTGTTGTTGCTCTTCCGATCAGCCGATCGAAGGCAATGCGCACACGCCTGAAATTTTCTGCCACCAGCAGGGGATCGCTGTGCATTCTGGCGTCGTCGAGCGCAGAGGCAGCTTCCGCAACCAGCAATCGCTGGCGTTTGTTCAACGCGACCTCGCCGGGTTTCGGCATCGCTTGCCGGCCCTCGGCGACGATCGCGCCTCTGAATGCATCCATCCCCTCCCCGCTTACAGCGGAAACGCGAAATCGCGGACTGGGTTTGGCTTCAGTGGCCGGAATATCGATCTGTGCTTCGATGTCCCACGAACCAGCGGGCGCTGCTTCCGAGACACCCAGCCACAAGACCAGGTCGGCCCTGCCCAATTGTTGCTGTGCCCTGTCGATGCCGATCTTCTCGATCTCGTCCGAATGCGCTTCGTGCAAACCCGCGGTGTCGACAAAGGTGAAGGGGATGCCTTCGATCGCCACAGATCGCTCGATAACGTCGCGGGTCGTACCTGCTATCGGCGACGTGATTGCAGCCTCACTTTCAGTCAACGCATTGAAAAGAGTAGATTTTCCTGCATTCGGAGGGCCTGCAAGTACGATACGATAGCCCTCGCCCAGACGTTCTGCCGGCGGCCGCGCAAGCCAGTCCACCAATTCTCCATGCAAAGCCACAACCGTCTCCAGGAATGTCGCAGGGAGTTCGGAAACGTCGTCCTCATCGTCGAAGTCGAGCACGGCCTCGACCTGGGCTGACAGAGCGAGGATACGCGAACGCCATTCCTCGACCTTCGCCGAAAACGCTCCTCCCGCCATCGCCATGGCAGCGCCGCGCTTCAGTTCGGTTTCGGCACTCAGGAGATCGGCCAGCCCTTCCGCTTCGGCAAGGTCGATCCGGCCATTGGCAAAGGCACGGCGCGTAAATTCGCCCGGTTGGGCGCGGCGCACGCCATCCATCCGATCGAGGGTTCTCTCGATCGCGGCGACGACCGCGCGGCCACCGTGACAGTGCAATTCGGCAAGATCTTCGCCAGTGGCTGTATTGGGACCGGGAAACCACAGGACCAGCGCCTGGTCCAGAATTTCGCCGGATTCGTCGCGGAGATACGCCAGCTTAGCCAGGCGCGGCTCGAATTCTCGACCGGATAGTGCCTCCAGCGCAAATCCTGCCTGCGGACCGCTGACCCTGATGACACCGATGGCAGCCGGCGGGGCACCGCTCGAAAGCGCGAAAATCGTATCGGTCATTGGGGAACAAGAAGCCTAGTCGTCGTCTTTCTTCGACGAACCGGCGCCCATTCCGGCAGCACCGGCCTTCATCCCGCCTTCCACGAAGCTCTGGAACAGCTTCAGTCCGACCTGGCCCATGGGTGCCAGCTGCTTGGCATATTCCTGCAACTGGTCAGGGTTGCTCACACCCTTCATCGCCTTGGCGATGCCATCGACATAGACCGAATTTGCTTTCGACACGTCGGGCAGGCCCATGAAGCTGCGTGCTTCTTCGGGCGTGCAATCTATCTCGATATGGACCTTCATCGCGTCTTCTCCGTTAAGCCCCTGCGGGGTCCTCCCCCGATCAAATGCATATGGGGCCAGATTTGCGTTTGGCAATCGACCGCCGCAATGGATAAGCCCTAACCCAACAAGAGACGAAGTCCACCGAAGGAGCAAGTTCACGATGACCGAGACTGCAACGATCGCGACCCTCGAAAACGACGGCGAGTTCACGGGCTATGTTGCCCGCCCGGCCGGAACGCCGCAGGCCGCCATCCTCGTGATCCAGGAAATCTTTGGTGTGAATGCCGGAATCCGACGCAAATGCGACAGGTTGGCCGAGGAGGGATACCTGGCTGTCGCGCCCGATCTCTTCTGGAGGCTGGAACCCGGTGTGGAGCTGGACCCCGATGTCGAGCCCGAATTCCAGCGCGCGCTCGAGCTGATGGGCAAGTTCGATCAGGACCAGGGCGTTCGCGATATCGAGGCAACGATCAAGTTCATCCGCTCGTCCGAGGGCGTCGAAAAGGTTGGTTGCGTAGGTTACTGCCTCGGCGGCCGCCTGGCCTACATGACCGCATCGCGCACCGATATCGATGCATCGGTTGGCTACTACGGCGTCGGGATCGACGGCCTGCTGGGTGAAAAGCACGCGATCGCCAATCCCCTGCTGCTGCACATCCCGACCGAGGACGGGTTCGTCGACAAGGACACGCAAAAAGCCATGCACGAAGGGCTGGACGACCACCCGAAGGTCACACTCTACGATTACGAAGGGCTGGATCACGGCTTTGCGACCGAATTCGGCAAGCGCCGCGCCGAAGATGCCGCCAATCTGGCCGACAGCCGTACTGCGGAATTCTTCAGGGAGAACCTCTGCTAAGGGGCCGTCGCCGTGCCCTGGCGCCATATCATCCCGCTGCTCCTGACCGCCCTCGCCGGATCAGCATGGCTGGTGCTCCACCAGACCTCGCTGTGGCCGGTGATAGTACTCCTTGGAATAATGGCCGCAGTCGCGTGGTGGGATTTTTTTCAGCACGATCATACACTTAGGCGAAATTATCCGCTGATCGCCCGCATCCGCTGGGTGGCGGAAGACCTCCGCCCCTTTGCGCAAAGCTATTTCGTCGAAGGCGATCTGGAGGGCCGCCCGTTCAGCCACCAGGCGCGGGCACTTGTCTATGCGCGCGCCAAAGGTGACCTTGACGCACATCCGATGGGTACCGAGCTCGACGTCTATTCGGACGAGTACGAATGGCTCAGCCACTCGGTCGTACCCGACGAAGGTGCGCCGGAATACTGGCGGAAGCGCGTCGGTGAAGACACTTGTGCCAAGCCCTACGACACGGCCCTCCTCAATATCTCGGCCATGAGTTTCGGTTCGTTGTCGGCCCGGGCAATCGAGGCTCTCAATGCGGGCGCCAAGCTGGGCGGTTTCGCCCACAATACAGGCGAAGGAAGCATCAGCCGCTATCATCGTTCGCCGGGAGGCGATCTGATCTGGGAGCTCGGCAGCGGGTATTTCGGCGCGCGGGCGAAAGATGGCAGCTTCGACCCAGCCCTTTTTGCCGAAAATTCCACCAGCGATCAGGTCAAGATGATCGAAATCAAGCTGAGCCAAGGTGCAAAACCGGGTCATGGCGGTGTTTTGCCAGGTGCAAAAGTAACCAAAGAGATTGCAGAGGCACGCGGCGTTCCCGTTGGCGAAACCGTCTATTCCCCCGCCGCGCACTCGACCTTTTCCACGCCCGTGGAAATGCTCGAATGGGTCGCCAAGCTGCGCGAGCTTTCAGGCGGCAAGCCGGTGGGAATCAAGCTTTGCGTCGGCCAGCCGCACGAGGTCATGGCGATTGCCAAGGCGATGCAGAAAACTGGTCTTCATCCCGATTTCATCACGGTCGACGGGGCGGAAGGCGGCACCGGCGCCGCGCCCCTTGAACTGTCGAACTCGGTCGGCATGCCCCTGCGCGAAGGCCTGATCTTCATCCGCAATGCTCTCGTCGGGACCCGGATGAAGGACAAGGTCGCCGTAGCCGCGTCGGGCAAGATCCATTCTGGCGCGCAAATGGCCAAGGCGTTTGCTCTGGGCGCCGACTGGTGCAACGCGGCGCGCCCATTCATGTTTTCGCTCGGCTGCATCCAGTCGATGCAATGCCACACCGGAAATTGCCCGACCGGTGTCGCCACACAGCAGGCATGGCGCCAGCGCGGCCTGGTGGTTGAGGACAAGGCACCTCGGGTGGCGCGCTTCCAGAAACAGACGGTCCATTCCTTGCGCGAAATCGTGGTGGCCATGGGTCTGCAAACACCGTGGGACATCGCACCCCACGACATGCGGGAACGCGTCAACGGCGCGCGATCGGATTCGATCGACCGGATTTACAGCTTCGTCCCCGAAGGCATCTTGCTCGATGACCCGGACTCGACCAAGCTGGCACGACATTGGAACGCAGCAAGTGCGGATACTTTCAGGAGGGTGGGATGAGTGCAGTTGAAGGTCTGAAGAAATGGTACGAGGTGATCGAAGGCGGTAATGATCCCGCTGCCCTGTCGGCGATCATACGCGAAGAAGCCGTGTTCCATTCGCCGGTCGTCCACACGCCGCAGCGCGGCCGGCCGATCGTCGTCTCCTACCTTTCGGCAGCAGGGCAGACGCTAAACAACGACAGCTTCACCTATGTGCGCGAGATCGTCGATGGCAATGAAGCCGTTCTCGAATTCACAACCGAAATGGACGGCATCCATGTCAACGGGATCGACATGATCACCTTCGACGATGACGGCATGATCACCGATTTCAAGGTGATGGTCAGGCCGCTCAAGGCGATCAACAAGGTCTGGGAAATGATGGCCGCGCAGCTGGATCGCCAGAAGGCCGGATAATGGCCAAGTCCGGTTTCTCCTTCGGGAACCTGCGCAACAATCGCGCAAATTCCAGGGTCTCATGCTCGGCGGTAAACCGTGCCAGCAGGTCCTTTTCGACCTCGCCGCCGATCCTGACCCGCTGCATGCGCCATCTTGCGAATAATGGCGACCGAGCCGCCGAACGTGCCCTGACCTTTACGCCGGAATGGCGTCGATCCCGCTTGATCTTGACCAGCAGTGCATCGAGTTCGTTCGTTGGGCCTTCTAGGTATTGGAAAAAACAACCGTGATCGAAGATCAGGAAGCCCGTTACGCTTCTCAACGGATTGGCGAGTGCAGACGATTGGACGATGCTGTCGATTTCTTCCGGCCCGATGTCCGGACGTGCCACGCTGGTATAAATGAGCCGTTCCATCCCATCATTCCGCGATTTCAGCGATCCCTTGCACACCGGTAAAACAGAAATGTTTGCCAAATTCTATTGTCGGATGGTTGCTTCCGCGTGACCCCGCTCGGTCGAAAGCGCAACATGTCTGACCTCCCACGCACTTTGCCTGCCGCGCCGGGGGGCCTCGTAGATGCCCCAGAATTGATGCTGCGCGCTTGAACGGGCTCGTGAGAGGGAAGTCGATGAGTTTGTAACCAGCGGCCTTCCAGGCGGCTGCAACGGACATATCGCTAGCCGCGGCTTCCTGGCTGGATTCATTCCACCCTGAGTCCTCGAGCAGGTCGCAGGCGCAGATTGAGCGCTCCTGCCGATGCAAGAAGGCCCGGGCCGCCTCCGGTAAAATCCGGAAGCCGCGCCGGGCCAAATCTGCAAGCAAGCTCGTCTATCCTGCGCCCCGCCCCCGCGTGAGGACGATCCCGCGCAGGTTCGACGCTTACTGGTTCATGGTCGCGAAGAAGTCTTCGTTGGTCTTGGAATCCTTCATCTTGTCGAGAAGGAATTCCATCGCGTCGACCGTGCCCATCTGCATCAGGATACGGCGCAGGACCCACATCTTCGACAGCTGGCCCTGATCGACCAGCAGTTCTTCCTTGCGGGTACCCGACTTGCCGACGTCGAGTGCAGGGAAGATGCGCTTGTCGGCAACCTTGCGATCGAGCACGATTTCCGAGTTACCGGTGCCCTTGAATTCTTCGAAGATAACCTCGTCCATCCGGCTGCCGGTATCGATCAGCGCGGTGGCGATGATCGAGAGCGATCCGCCCTCCTCGATGTTACGTGCAGCACCGAAGAAGCGCTTGGGACGCTGCAGGGCGTTTGCATCGACACCGCCGGTCAGCACCTTGCCCGAGCTTGGGACCACGGTGTTGTAGGCGCGGCCGAGACGCGTGATCGAGTCGAGCAGGATGACAACGTCCTTCTTGTGCTCGACGAGGCGCTTGGCCTTCTCGATCACCATTTCGGCGACCTGGACGTGGCGGTTGGCAGGTTCGTCGAAGGTCGAGGAGATGACTTCGCCGTTCACGCTGCGCTGCATGTCGGTGACTTCTTCCGGACGTTCGTCGACCAGCAGGACCAGCAGGAACACTTCCGGGTGGTTGTCGGTGATTGCCTTGGCGATGTTCTGCAACAGCACGGTCTTACCCGTACGCGGCGGCGCAACGATCAGGGCGCGCTGGCCCTTGCCCTGCGGCGCGATGATGTCGATCACACGGGCCGACTTGTCCTTTACCGTCGGATCGAGCGTGTCGAGTGTCAGCTTCTCGTCCGGATAGAGCGGCGTGAGGTTGTCGAAATTGGTCCGATGGCGCACGGCCTCCGGATCGTCGAAATTCACGCTGGTGAGGCTGGTAAGCGCGAAATAACGCTCGCCTTCCTTGGGTGCACGGATTTCGCCTTCGACCGTATCGCCGGTACGCAGGCCCCATTTGCGGATCTGGTTGGGCGAGACATAGATATCGTCGGGACCGGCGAGATAGTTCGCCTCGGGGCTGCGCAGGAAGCCGAAGCCGTCCTGCAGCACCTCGATCGTGCCGATACCCATGATCTTTTCTTCGTATTCCTCATCCTCGGCGAGTTCGCGCAGGATGCAGAACATCAAGTCCTGGCGGCGCATGGTCGACGCGCCTTCTACACCAAGCTCTTCGGCCATGCTGACCAGCTCGGCCGGGGTTTTCTGTTTCAATTCCTTGAGATGCATATTCTTCGATTCCAGTTGGGATGGCCGGCAAGTCGTGAACTGCGCCTGGGACGCAGTCGCCCCTCCCTGTTGATGGAGAGGCCGGGCTTGGAGAAAGCGGACTTGGCTGCGCGGGATGCGAAGCCTGAACCGGTAAGGTGGGTATAAAATACGATTCGCCCGCGCCGCCGTCAATCGGCGTTCGTCGGGCCGTGGCGCTAATTCGTCAGAAGGGCTTGATCACCACCAGTATGACGATGACCACGGCGGCGAGGCCGGGCACTTCGTTCAGCAGGCGCAGGGTCTTGCCATCCATGCTGCGTTCGCCGCGAGCCAGCTTCTTCGCATAGGCCGACAGCCAGCCGTGATAGCCCGACAGCACGATCACGAAGAGCAGCTTGGCATGGAACCAGCCCTGACTGAAAGCTCCGGTAGTCATGGCCAGCATCAGGCCCAGCACCCAGACCACGATGATGGAAGGCAGCAGGATGATCTTGAGCAGGCGCCGCTCGCGCTCGACATAGCGGGCTGCCTCTTCCGATCCTTCAGGCGCTTCCTGGTGATAGACGAACAGGCGCGGCAGCATGAACAATCCGGCCATCCAGAAGATGACGAAGATGATGTGGCCTGCCTTGAGCCAGAAATAGGTCATCGCGAGAACATCCTGCATGGGGCCGATCTAGTGCGGTCGGCCCGGAATTTCACCCCCTGACGGTGGCCACCAGCCGCTCGACATTTTCGATCGGCGTATGTTGGCCGATGCCATGGCCGAGGTTGAAAACATGGGGGCGGTCGGCAAAGGTATCGAGAATGAAGCGGATCCGCTCAGTCAGGGGTTCACCGCCTGCCAGCAGCAGCAAGGGATCGAGGTTGCCCTGGACGGGCATCCCGTCGGGCAGGTTCTCGTTGACCCATACCGGATCGAGCGTTTCGTCCATGCCGATCGCATCGACACCCGTTTCGCGGGCATAGTCGACCAGCTTGGCGCCTGCACCCTTGGGAAAACCGATGATCGGGGTTTCAGGATGCGATTGCTTCAGCTCGGAAACGATCCGCGCATTGGGCGCGACCACCCAGCGTTCGAATTCATCAGGGGCAAGACTGCCAGCCCAGCTGTCGAACAACTGCACCGCTTCGGCCCCGGCATCGATCTGGCCACGCAGGTAGGTGACCGTCTCGGCGGTTATCGCATCGATGATCGCCTGGAAACGTCCGCGGTCGCGATAGGCAAGCGCGCGCGTATCATGCTGATCGCGGCTCCCCTCGCCGTTCACCATGTAGGTCGCCACGGTCCACGGACTGCCCGCAAAGCCGAGCATGGTCACACCATCGGGCAGGCGCGCCACGCATTTGCGCACGGTCTCGTACACCGCCTCGTACCGTTCGGGATGCGGGGTGAAGCCTTCCAGATCGGCATCGAGCAGGCGGGGCGAAAGCTTGGGCCCTTCGCCGGCGAGGAATTCGAGCCCCTGCCCCATCGCATGCGGCACGATCAGGATATCAGAAAACAGGATTGCCCCGTCGAAACCGAACCGATCGATCGGCTGCAAGGTAACTTCGGCCGCAGCATCGCTATCGTAAACCAGGTCGAGGAAACCGCCCTTCTCTGCCCGCAAGGCGCGATATTCGGGCAGGTATCGACCTGCCTGGCGCATGAGCCACATGGGCACCTTGTCCGAGCGCTTTCCTTTCAGCGTGTCGAGGAGAAAGCCGGGCATTCGAGGAGTCCAATCAATAATAAAAGTATATTTTAAATAGGATTATGGAGTCTGTTGGCCCTGTGGATTACGGGGACAGCAGGCCCCTGCCCGATTTCTCCCGCGATGAACAGGGTTTTGCTTGCCATCGAATCGCCGGATCGCCTGAGTCGAGTCAAACTTTTCCCCACTGTCCCCAGCCTGTCGGAAAACACCGGTTTCTGTCGGTAAGCATGCTGGTGAAACGGCGAACAGCGGGCATGGAACTCATCCCCGAACTTGTCGGCAGGTTTCTCCCGTGGTTTATGCCCGTGTTCTCCACAGCCCCTCGCGACAGGGATCAAACGCGCAAAACATGCTCCGCCTCCACCTTCATCTCGTCTCGGATTCCACCGGCGAAACGCTGGAGATGATCGCCAAGGCGGCACTCGCGCAGTTCGAGGATGCCGACGTTACCCGCCATTTCTGGCCCATGGTCCGTTCGCGCCAGCATCTCGACAGGATCGTGCCCGATCTTGCCGCGAATCCCGGCTTGGTGCTCTTTACCCTGGTGAATGCCGAAACGCGCGCCAGGCTGGAGGAACATTGTCGACAACTTGGTCTTCCGGCCGTCCCCGCCCTCGACGCCGTGACAGAGGCACTGGAATCGCAACTGGGGCAAGAAGCGCGTGGCCGTCCCGGGCGCCAGCACACGATGGACGAAGCCTATTTCAAGCGGGTCGAGGCGATCCAGTTCACCATCGCGCATGACGACGGGATCGGCTGGGAAAACTGGGAACAGGCCGACATCGTGCTTGCCGGTGTTTCGCGGACTTCCAAAACACCGACCAGCATCTACCTCGCCAATCGCGGGTTCAAGACCGCCAATATCCCGATCGTGGTCGAAAGCCCCCCGCCTGATGCGCTGTTCCGCCTGCGCCGTCCGCTGGTCATCGGCCTCACCACCGCGCCGGATCGCTTGGTACAGATCCGCCGCAACCGGCTGCTCAGCCTGCACGAGGATACCGAAACCGCCTATGTCGACGACGACCGCGTGCGCGACGAACTCAAGTATGCGCGGCGGATGTTCGCCGACAATGGCTGGCCGGTGATCGATGTGACGCGTCGCTCCATCGAGGAGACGGCCGCCGCCGCTATCAGGCTCTACAACCAGCGATCCTCCGGTGAAGACGGCGCAGGCGATCAGGGGATCAAGCCGATATGAGCATCATCCTCGCTTCCAAGAGCGCGTCGCGGCGGGCCATGCTCGATGCTGTCGGCGTCCGATATGAAAGCATTCCGGCCGGTATCGACGAACGCGCGGTCGAGGAGGGACTTGCCGGATCCGCGCCCGGCGAGGTGGCCGAAGCGCTGAGCGTAGCCAAAGCATCGGATATCGCCGCCGTCCATGGCGGCAGGCTGGTTCTTGGCAGTGACAGCCTCGTCGTTTGCGAAGGTCACCGGTTCGACAAGCCCGAAACGCGCGAACAGGCAGTCGAACATCTCCGCTTCTTTTCCGGCAAGGTAATGGAACTGCACAGCGGCGCCGCTCTGGTGCGGGACGACACCTGCGAATGGAGCGGCACGGCGCTTTCCAAACTGCATGTGCGGGAATTGTCCGACGCCTTCATCGAAAATTACCTCGATGCCGAATGGCCCGAAGTTTCGCATTGCGTCGGCGTATTCAGGATCGAGGCTCTCGGCCCCCAGCTGTTCAGCGCGATCGAAGGCGACCAGTTCACCGTGCTCGGAATGCCGCTGCTCCAGGTTCTTGGCGCGCTGCGCGACCTCGGGGAGCTCGAGGCATGAGCCAGCCCTATGCCGAGGTGATCGGCGATCCGATCAAGCAGTCCAAGAGCCCGGCGATCCATAATTTCTGGCTCGAGAAACTCGGGATAGATGCCGAATACCGCGCCTGCCATGTGACCGGTGACGGTCTGGCGGATTATCTCGACGATCGCCGCGCAGACCTCGACTGGCGTGGGTGCAATGTCACCATGCCGCACAAGCAGGCGGTTATCCCGCTGCTCGACAAGATCAGCCCGCAGGCCAAAACCGTCGGCGCGGTCAATACGATCACGCGCAACACTGCGGGCGAACTGGTGGGCTGGAATACGGACATTTCAGGCTTCATCGAACCGCTGAAGGCCAAGCTGAAGGAAAACCACTTTTTCCGGATGGCCCGTATCCTCGGGACCGGGGGTGCTGCCCGCGCCATCGTAAAGGGTTTGAGCGACGAGGGATTTACTCTGGTCCTTGCCGGGCGAAACACCGGCAAGGCACGGACGCTGCTCGACGAGCTTGCCCCAAAGGGCGAACACCATTCCCCTCCGCTCGATCATTTTGCCGAACCGACCGATTTCACCTTCGACGACCGCGACGGGTGTTGCGACCTTGTCGTCAACGCATCCCCACTCGGCATGCGCGGCCAGCCGCCGCTGAATTTCGACTGGAGCCATACGCCGCCGGGTGCGATCGCCTATGACATCGTCACCGACCCGGTCGAGACGGATTTCCTGAAGAACGCCCGCGCTGCAGGGCATGAAACGATCGACGGGCTGTCCATGCTTATCGGTCAGGCTGCCCACGCCTTCGAGCGGTTTTTCGGCCAGCAACCGCCGCGCGATTGCGACCTGCAATTGAGAGAGATCCTCACCAGATGAGCCACCCCCGCATCCTCGGCCTCACCGGCTCTATCGGCATGGGCAAGTCGACCGTCGCAGAAATGTTCGAGCGCGCAGGCGTGCCCGTTTTCGATGCCGATGCCGAAGTGCGCCGCATGCAGGGGCCCAATGGCGAATTGATCGATGCCATCGAGGCGGAGTTTCCAGGCTCGACCGGGCCAGAAGGGGTCAGACGCGAGGCATTGGGCGCGCAGGTCTTTGCCGATCCGGCCGCTCTCAAGCGGCTCGAAGCCATCGTCCACCCGGCTGTCGGCGCGAAACGGCAGGCGTTCATGATCGAGCATGCCGGTGCACCGATGGTCGTATTCGACATTCCGCTGCTGTTCGAAGGAAGCGGCCATTCTCAGGTCGACTCGATTATCGTGGTTTCCGCTCCTGCCGAGGTCCAGCGCCAACGAGTTCTCGCGCGCCCCGGAATGACCCCCGAAAAATTCGCGCACATCCTGTCGCTGCAGGTGCCCGATGCGGAAAAGCGCGCCCGCGCGGACCACGTCATCGACACCGGGGTCACCTTGGCCGAGACGGAAAAACAGGTGCGCACGCTGATCGATTATTTCTCCGCCAGGAATTAAGCGTTCAAAGGCATTCGGACCCCTTGCCAGCGGCAAACTAACGGCCGATATGACCATTAATGCGAGAAATTGTTTTCGACACCGAAACGACCGGACTCGACCCCAAGACGGGCGACCGAATGGTGGAAATCGGATGCGTTGAACTCTTCAACAGGGTCCCGACCGGCGACACCTATCACGCATATTTCAATCCCGAACGCGACATGCCCGCAGCTGCGGAGGCCGTGCATGGCCTGTCCGAGGCTTTCCTGGCCGACAAGCCGCTGTTCCGCGATGCGGTCGACGATTTCCTGTCCTTCATCGGCGATGCCCCGCTGATCGCGCACAATGCCGGGTTCGACTTCGGCTTCATCAACAACGAACTCGAACTGATCGGACGCGAGATCGTGAGTCTCGAGCGGATGATCGACACCGTCGCGATCGCTCGCAAACGTCATCCTGGTGCCAAACTGTCGCTCGATGCGCTGTGCACGCGTTACGGAATCGACCGCAGCCACCGCGTCAAGCATGGCGCGTTGCTCGACGCCGAATTGCTAGCCCAGGTTTACGTCGAACTGACAGGTGGCCGGCAGATCGGTCTCGAACTGGCAGCCGAGATCGAGATCGGCGTTTCTTCCTCGCAGGATTCCGGGTCGGTCGAGGTGATCCTTTCGCGCCCCACAGGCGAGCGGCGCGAACCGAGGCCACATTTCGCAACGGCAGAGGAACTAGCCCGTCACCGTGCGTTTCTTGAACAGATCGAATCCCCGCTCTGGTCAAGCTGACATCCGGATCCTGCCCCAGGGTCCGGCAAGAATAGAAAAGGAGACACTGAGTCATGGATATCCGCGTATCGGGACATCAGGTGGAAACCGGCGCAGCCCTTCAGGAGCATGCAGCCGACCGACTTGGCAGCATCGTCGACAAGTATTTCGACCGCGCCATCTCCTCTCACGTAACTTTCGGCAAGGGACCGGCTGGTGGCTTTACCTGCGACATCGTGACCCATGTCATGCAGGGCCTGATTCTGAAGGCGCAGGGCCAGGCGCAGGACGCCCATCACGCGTTGGATGCGGCTGCGGAGAAGATCGACAAGCAGCTGCGCCGTTACAAGCGCCGGATCAAGGATCGGCATGAACAGGCGGCGCACGCCATGAAGGAAGAAGAGGCAGCCTATGTCATCTTCGCGCCAGCTGAAGAGGATGCAGACGAAGAAGTGGTGGCAGATGCACCACCGATCATCGCGGAAACCAGCACCGATATTCCCGAAGCCTCGGTAGCGGACGCGGTCATGATGCTCGACCTGCGCGATACCAATGCCCTGTTCTTCAAAAATGCTGGAACTGGTCGTCATAATATGGTTTATCGCCGCTCCGACGGTTCGATCGGCTGGGTCGAACCGAAATAATGTCCCGATTCCGTTGGCGGAATCCTGTGGGGGGCATTCAAACCGACCGCTGGCGATAAGTGCCCGATCAGGGGTGCAGGAGCGTGTCGTTCGTCGCCAACTCAGAACGTAATCGAAAAACCTGCCATGAACGCCAATTTCCATCTCCTTCCCGAGGCAGTTGCCACGGCCGGGGCCGATTCAAAATCCGGTGTACTCAGCGAAGTCGCGCGCCTTTTCGCCAGCGTCTACGGGGTGGACGAGACCGCGATCCTCGACGGGCTTGAGGAGCGCGAAGCTCTCGGATCTACCGGTTTCGGTCGCGGCGTGGCCATTCCGCATGCCCGTTCGGCGGCAGTCAGCCGGCCGACGGTCGTATTGCTGCGGCTGGACCATGCAGTCGATTTTGCTGCAGCCGATGGAATGCCCGTCGATCTGGTGTTCGGACTGATCTCGCCCGAGAATGCGGGTGCGACGCACCTTCATGCGCTGGCGGCGATCTCTCGCCTGGTTCGTGATGACGCGATGCACGAGGCATTGTCGGAAGCTCCCGACACTCAGGCGCTTTATGCCCTGATCACCAACCAGCTGGATCGCGATGCAGCCTGAAGGCTCCTCGTCCAGCGGCGCGCAGCTCCATTTTCGCGCGCTCGAGACGCTTTATGCCTCGGCACCGGTCAATTCGCTGTTTCGATCGAGCCTCGAAATCATCGAGGAAGGCCGCGCGCGCATCAGGTTCATGGTCGATGAAAGCGCCTATCACGCTGCCGGCGCGGCCCACGGGACGATCTATTTCAAGATGCTGGACGATGCCGCTTTCTATGCGGCGAACACGCTGGCGACCGATCGTTTTCTGCTGACGACCAGTTTCAACCTCCACTTCACCAAGCCGGTGAAGACCGGCGAGGTCGTTGCCGAAGGACGCTGGGTCAGTGGCAAGCGCCGCGTTTTCGTCGCCGAATCGCGGCTAGTCGATGCCGAAGGGGAAGAGATCGGGCGCGGTACCGGTACCTTCATGCGTTCTCGCATCGCCCTGTCCAGCCTTCCGGGATATTCCCCGGACGCGGGTTGAACTGATGGACACGCGGCTTCCCGCGCACCTCGAAATCGGCGCTATCCTGCGGGCTGTCCAGGCGGAAGGCGGCTTCGGAACGGTGATCCACCGCGGCGAACAGGATGCAGGGACGATCCTCATCTTAACGATGTATCGTGGTGATCAGGTTACACTTTTCGAACGGATGCCACAGCTGGATGGAAGCAGACCTTTTATTGCTGCAAAGCGGGAAAACCCTGAAAATCCGCGAGAAATCGACGAATACGTGGCGAAAAGGAAGCGCCAGGACCCAGATATCTGGGTGATTGAACTGGACGTCGCGGATGGGGAACGGTTCGTCGCGTCTTTGCCGCGTTAACTTGACCTATCCGTAAAGCCGACTATTTGGCCGCCAGCTTCCAGGTGCGTAGGCGGTTTGGCGAACAATCAGGTTCGCAAGCTAGCACGCAGACGGGGAACGGCCGGCAGGCCTTTAACTTGGACCACCTCTCTTAACGCAAAAAACGCGAACAGGTCCCGCCTGCGTCTGAGCTCGTTCACCGCACGTATGTGACGGGAATATGAGTCGTAAGACCCATAGTATAAGTGCGGCTGCCATTCTTGCAGCCACGAGTCTAACTCTTGCCAGCGCCGAAACCAGCGGCGCATTCGCCCAGGACCAGCAGGATATTTCCGCTGCGGGCATGGAAACAACCAAGACGGCAGCCGACGGTTCCGAGAAACCCGCTCCGCAATTCGTTTCCGAAGAAATTATCCAGCCGTTGCCCGAAGATGCAGCGCAGAAAGAAACCCAGTCCGACGAAACCGCACCTTCCGCAGCTTCCCTGCGCGAACTGGTGTCGTCGACCGGTACCGATTACGCGCTGAGCGAGCAGATGAAGTGCCTCGCCGGTGCGATCTATTTCGAATCGCGCGGTGAACCGCTTGCGGGCCAGCTGGCCGTTGCACAGGTGATCATTAATCGCGCCGATTCGTCGAGCTTTCCTTCGAGCTATTGCGGCGTGGTTTACCAGCGGTCGCAGTTCTCGTTCGTGAAGGGTGGGCGCATGCCGTCGATCCGGACCAATTCGGCAGCCTGGCGCAAGGCTAAGGCGATCGCCAAGATCGCCCACGAAGGCCAGTGGGAATCGGAAGCCGCCGATTCGCTCTATTTTCATGCGAAATACGTGCGTCCAAGCTGGAGCCGCAAGAAGGTCGCCCGCGCGACCATCAACACGCATATCTTCTACCGCTGAACACTGCGGCTAGAAACCAATCGAGTAAGGCCCTCTCCCGCCATGGGAGGGGGCCTTTTCGTTTAAGCGGAGATCAGTCGCGGATGCGCGCCCAGACGGGGGCGTGATCGCTCGCCTTTTCTCGCCCGCGGTGATCGCGGTCGACACCGACAGCCTCCAGCCGGTCCGCCAGTTCCGGCGTCAGTAGTATGTGGTCGATGCGGAAGCCATGGTCGCGTTGCCAAGCGCCTGCCTGGTAGTCCCAATAGGTCCAGACGCCGCCGCGCGGATTGAGCGTGCGAACGGCGTCGGTCCAGCCGTCTGCCAGCAACCTGCTGTAGGCGTCGCGTGATTCCGGTTGCATCAGCGCGTCCGATGCCATCGCCTTGGGCGACCAGACATCGTCGTCATGCGGGATGACGTTGAAATCGCCGACGACGGCGCAAGGGATCTCTTCGGCCCATATCTCGGCCATCCGGGCACGCAGCTTCTCCATCCAGGCGAGCTTGTAATCGAACTTCGGTCCGGGATGCGGATTGCCGTTCGGCAGATAAATGCAGACGACACGCACGCCATCCACGTCAGCCTCGATATAGCGCGATTGCTCGCCCTCGCCGTCCTTGGGGCCGTCGATCCCCAGACCGCGCTTGATCTCGACCGGCTTGCTGCCATCGACGAGGATCGCGACACCGTTGAAGCTCTTCTGACCGTGCCAGATCGCCTCGTAACCCAGCTCTGCGAACTCGTCGGCGGGAAAGCCGTCGTCCTGGCTCTTGATCTCTTGCAGGCAAGCGACGGTCGGCCGCGTTTCCGCCAGCCATTCCTTGAGACGCGGCAACCGCGCCTTGATGCCATTGATGTTGAATGTCGCGATTTTCATGGGGCTTTGTGTGCCCGAGAATTCGCGACGGGTCTAACCTAAATCCCGAAACTCGAACCGCAGCCGCAACCGGCCGCGGCATTGGGGTTTTCGACCCTGAAAGCCGCACCGCCGAGCGATTCGACGAAATCGACGGTGCTTCCCCCGACAAGGTCGAGGCTTACGGGATCGACGACCAGGCGTACGCCGGCGGTTTCGCTCACGCTATCGTCGGTCTCGGCATTTTCGGCGAGGTCGAACTTGTACTGGAAGCCCGAGCATCCACCTCCTTCAACCGACAGGCGAAGGATTGCAGGCTTGGCCTGCTTCTCGGCGATCTTGGCGATACGCTGCGCTGCGGCGGGCGTGAGGGTGAGTGCTTCTGCCATCGTTACCGCGATGTAGGTGCGCGCAGCGCCAACCTCAAGCGGTCTGGATATAACTGCGCATGGCGTCGGCTTCGTGTTGCACCTCGTCCATACGACTCTTCACCAGGTCGCCGATCGAAATGAAGCCGCTCATCGCGCCATTGTCCATCACCGGCAGGTGCCGGATGCGGCGCCGCGTCATCAGCGACAACGCTTCGTCGATCTTGGTGCCCGATTCCACCGTAATGGCCGGTGCAGTCATGACCTGGCCGACCTGCCGCGAAAGGCACATCTCGCCTTCTTCGGCGAGGCGGTAGATCACATCGCGTTCGGAGAATATGCCGACGACCCGGCCGCCTTCCGTTACGGGAAGGGCGCCGATCCTTTTTTCGGCAAGGAGACGGATGGCGTCGTGCACTTTGGTCGAGACATCGCAGCTCACGATATCGGCATTGCTGCGATTTTGAACGATGCCTGCGATGTCCATGGCCCTCTCCTTTGCTGTGCAGTCTGCAAAGAATGCCATTTTGCGGGCGAAAAAGCGAATCTGCATCAGCATGAGCCTCAAACACGTCAAGACAGCGGTTGCCATTCACCCTTGCAGCGCCCATCTCGCCCGCATGACGCGCAAGTCTCCGCTCGACGATCCGGAAAATGCCGCCCACGCCTGGGCGCGCTATCGCCGCGTCATGCGCCTGATGTTCCTCATAACTTTGGGGACGGTCGGCATCGCGGTTGCCCTGCTCTACAAGCACAATGGCGCGGTATCGGTGCACTACTACATCGCCACGGCCCTTGGCGTGGGCTTCACCATGCTATTGGCGAGCGCTTTGATGGGGCTGATGTTCCTGTCGAACGGCACGGGTCACGACGAATCGGTCGACAACCGCCTGCCAGGCCACGACGAAGATTAGGGGCGTAACCGGCTCAGTCGCCCGCAGGCGGCGTTTTCAGCCGGTATTCCTCGACCACTTTGCCGCCGATCAGGTGGTCCTGGATAATCCGTTCGAGCACTTCTTCGTCGGCTGAGTGATACCAGACGCGATCGGGCCAGACCAAGGCGATCGGCCCCGCAGCGCAGATCTGAAGGCAGTCCGCCTTCGTCCGCTGGATCCCACCACCATCTTCGCGAAGCGGCCCTGCCAGCTTCAGCTGCTTCAGACGCTTTTTCAGGTACTTCCAGGCGCGCTCGCCTTCTTCGCGGCGGCAGCACTTCTGCTTGTCACTGATTCCGCATAGGAAAATATGCCGTTCGATGGTTTCACCGCCAATCTTGGTGAGCGCTTTTTGCGCTTCCTCGAGCTTGCCCGAACGGCTCACATCATTCCTGGAGGTCGGAGGATTGGACTCAGCCGCGCTTGCCGGCGATGCGGGCGATTTCCGCCTGCACCATCTTTTCGACCATGCCCGGAAGGTTCTTGTCGAGCCATTCGGCCAGCATCGGGCGCAGCATGTCGCGCACCATGCCTTCCAGCGAAGTTTCGCCCGAGCGCACGATCTGCGGTTTTGCGCCCGGTTCGGCCAGCATTGCTAGTGCTGCGAAATTGTCGCGCATCGAATCGCGCACGGTTTCGCTGGTCAGGGGCGAGTCGCCATCTTCCTGATCTTCGTCATTGTCGTGATCGACCGCGTGATCTTCGGCGAATTCCATCTCGGCGAGGTCGAGCACTTCCTCTTCCTCTGCCGGTGTGGGGGCAGGGCGGGCTTCTTCGGTGCGAACGACACCTTCGGCTTCGCGCTGGCGCTGCAATTCGCGTGCACCCTCGCGATTGTCGCGAGCGATCACCTTCTTGATCGATTCGAGGATTTCCTCGACGGATGCTTCATTGTGTTGCGACAACGTCAGGTCCCTTGGCGTGGAATGACGTCAGTTAGCTAACCCGTCATCCGATTCTGTTTCGCCCTCAATTGTCGCGTCGGGGGCGGGTATGTCAACGGTCCTGGTTGAAACTGCCTGAGGTTCCGGATCGCGCTGCCAGTCGAAGATGATTCCCTTGACCCGGTCGTAGTTAACCTGCGGATCGTAAAGCGGTCCGCCCGTGTCGAGGTTGAGATCGCGAGCCTCTGCCCGGCCCATGGCTGCAAGCAGGCTGAAACCGGCGACATAGGCATTGCGGCGTGCCGTCACCAACTGGACGCGGCTCGAAAGCAGTTCCTGTTCGGCATTCAGCACGTCGAGGATGGTACGGTTGCCGATCGAGTTTTCGGCACGCACGCCTTCGAGGCTGAGGGCCGCTGCATCGACAGCGGATTGCGAACTTTCGATGATCGCGAGCGATGCCTGCCATGCCGACCATGCGGCGCGAACCTGAGAAATTACTCCCCGTTCGGCTGCAACGACCTGCTCCAGCGCAGCGCTTTCGCGGGCATATGCCTGCCGCTGCCGGGCTGCAGGAAGGCCGCCCTGGAAGATCGGGATGGAGACCGACACCCCGGCGCTCGCCGCGGTGCTGTTCTGGTCGAACTGGCTCGACAACGGACCGCCCAGCGAGCCGTAATAATCGGTGTAGTCGAGGCCGGCGAACACGCCCACGGTGGGCAGTCGGCCCGATCCGGCTACCCTGGAATCATATCCTGCCGCATCTGCGCGGTCGCGCGCGGCGATCAGGTCGGGATTGTTCTCGATCGCTACTTCAACGGCTTGCTCGACATTGTCGGGCAGGCCGGGCAGCGGCGGAGGCGGCTGGAGATCGTCGGGCGCCGTGCCGACCAGCTCGATATAATCTTCACGGGCGCGGATCAGATTGGCGCGAGCGCCGCGCAGGTCACCCTGTGCCAATGCGAGGCGGGCCTGCGACTGGGCGACGTCGGTCCTGGTGAGATCGCCGATCTCGAACCGGTCGCTGGTGGCCTGGACGTTCACCGACAGCACTTCGACCTGGTTTTCCGACAGGGAAACCAGCGCCTCATTGCGCAGCACGTCCATATAGGCGGCCACGACCTGGCTGAAGATCGCGCTCTCGGTGCCGCGCAAATCGGCCTGTCCGGCAGATACGCGTTCCTTCGAAGCCTTCACCGAATTCTTGATCGCTCCGCCGGTATAGAGCGGAACCTGCAGGTCTGGGCCAATCGAGAAGCGCCGTTCCGGCGAGGCAGGATCGTCGGGCGAGGCATAGACGAATTCGACATGCGACGCGGTCGCCGTGACGCTGGGCAGGCCCTGCGCCTTGTTGATGACGACATTCTCGTCGGTCGCGCGCTGGTTGGCGCGCGCTGCCTGCAAGGTCGGATTGGTGTTGTAGGCGCTGGCGAGGGCCTCGCGCAGCGTGTCTGCCTGTGCCGGTGCGGCGACGACCGCACAGCCCAGCATGAGCGCGACGGCCAGGCGCCGTGTGGACTTGGCCGCATGCGTCATTTTCAGAAACTCCATTCCTTCTTCTTGGCGAAGGCATGCAAAACCGGGATCCCGATTTCGCCCAGCGGTTGCAGCGCGACCTGCCCTGCAACCTTGCGGCCGCTGGCGAGACGGGTGACGCCGCGCGTAACAGTGCCGGTCACGATGCGACCGTTTTCGTCCAGCCGCTTTACGAGGCTGTCGGGCAGATCCTCGATCGCACCGTCAACGAGGATGAGCGAGAAGCTCTTGCGTTTGGATGACTTTGCCGCCGCTTCTTCCGCGGTCGTCGTTTCGACCGATGCAACCAGCGGGCGAACCAGCTCGGTCAGATAGGCGCTGCCGCTTTCGACCACCAATACGCTGTCGTCGGTCTTCGGCGCGGCTTCGGCCAGCATCTTGCCGTGAACCAGCGGCGCGGCGAGGAAATTGCCGTCACCGAGCGGGATGGCGCGATCGATATAGGCAACATCGCGTGCCGATTCCGGCACGAATTCCTCGCGCGGGACAGTGCCCATGCGTGCGAGAACGAAATCCTCGTTCACGCCGCTGGTGCGGAGCTGGCTGTCGATCATGGCCTTGCGGGGAGCGGACATTTCAAACTGGGTCATGGCATACTCGAAAACTGTATTACACTGATAACACAGTGCGTCAAATCCTCCCTACCCAATGCGTCGCGCTGCGCCAAGCGCTTTGACGCTAGGCACGTCTCGCGCTTAAGGGATTTTCGAATCGACCGACAGGAAGGCGCAATCGATGAGCGACATGACAATCATCCGCGAAGACGATCTGATCGAGACCGTGGCGGATGCCCTGCAGTATATCTCGTATTACCACCCGATGGATTACATCCAGGCGCTGGGCGAGGCCTACAAGGCGGAACAGGGCCCGGCTGCCAAGGACGCGATTGCGCAGATCCTGACCAACAGCCGCATGTGTGCGGAAGGGCATCGCCCGATCTGCCAGGACACCGGCATCGTCAACGTCTTCATCAAGTGGGGGCAGGACTGCAGGCTCGATTCGAAGATGTCGTTGCAGGAGGTCGTCGATGAAGGCGTGCGCCGCGCCTACAACCATCCCGACAACAAGCTGCGCGCCTCGATCCTCGCCGATCCGGCCTTCACCCGCCGCAACACCCGCGACAACACGCCCTGTGTGCTGAGCGTGGAGATGGTGCCGGGCAATACGATCTCGATCGACGTTGCCGCCAAGGGTGGCGGCAGCGAGAACAAGTCGAAGTTCAAGATGATGAACCCCAGCGACAACATCATCGACTGGGTGCTGGAACAGATCCCCTCAATGGGTGCCGGCTGGTGTCCTCCCGGTATGCTCGGCATCGGTATCGGCGGCACTGCAGAACACTGCATGAAGCTCGCCAAGCAATCGCTGATGGACCCGATCGACATGGCCCAGCTGAAGGCCCGCGGCGCGCAGAGCGATATCGAGCAGCTGCGCATCGATATTTTCGATGCCGTGAACGCGCAGGGTGTCGGCGCGCAGGGTCTCGGTGGCCTCTCGACGGTCCTCGACGTCAAGATTTACGACTGGCCGTGCCACGCAGCGGGCAAGCCGGTCGCCATGATTCCCAATTGCGCGGCCACGCGCCATGCCCATGTGACCATGGATGGCAGCGGACCAGCCTATATCCCGCAGCCCGATCTCGACCAGTGGCCCGACGTCCATTGGGAGCCCGACGCTGAAGCGAAGCGGGTCGATCTCGACAATCTCACCCCGGAAGAAGTCGCAAGCTGGAAGCATGGCGACCGTCTGCTCCTCAACGGTGCGATGCTGACGGGGCGCGATGCAGCGCACAAACGCATTCACGACATGCTCCAGAAGGGCGAAGAGCTGCCTGTCGAGTTCAAGGGCCGCGCAATCTATTACGTCGGCCCGGTCGACCCGGTGATGGGCGAAGTCGTCGGCCCGGCAGGGCCGACCACCGCCACCCGTATGGACAAGTTCACCGAGATGATGCTCGACCTCGGTCTGCTCGCCATGATCGGCAAGGCGGAACGCGGGGCCGATGCGGTCGATGTGATCAGCCGTTTCAAGGTTGCTTACCTGATGGCCACGGGCGGTGCCGCCTATCTGGTCGCACGGGCAATCAAGGAAGCGAAGGTCGTCGCCTTCGAAGACCTCGGCATGGAAGCGATCTACGAATTTACGGTGAAGGACATGCCGGTCACCGTTGCGGTCGATTCCGAAGGCAACAACGTCCACACGCTGGCCCCGGCACAGTGGCGCAAGCGGATCGCGGAGGAACACCTGCTGGGTTGATGCGGGTTTCGACCCGCCGATCCCGCTCGACGAGCATTCGATGAACGGCATTTTGCAGCCGACGACGGATTCGCTATGTGCGGGGCGGGGGGGTAATTGCCGTCAATGAGCAGATTTTCCCAAGCAGAGCCGCAGGCGCGCGTGCCGTTTCGTACGGTTCTGCTGTCGATGGTCGTCCTGTGGGCGGCCTATTTCACCATCACGACGATCCGCGCCAGTGTGATCGGGTTTGAGATGCAGACCGAAATGCTGTGGCGCCGCGGTGCCGTGGTTTCGGTCGGCATCGCCATGACCATGGTCCTCTGGCTCGTCCTGCGCCTGTTCGATGCGCGCCCCTTGTGGATGAAGGTCGCGGCCGGCCTGATCGTGGCCGTCCCAGTTTCGATCCCCATCGCCCAGACGAACCAATGGATGTTCCAGGACATCCAGAAGAAGGAAGAAGAGCGGATGGGCCGCGAGGCGGGCATCAACATGCGGCGCGACGATGCGGGCAATCTGATGGTCGACATTCCTACCCGCAGCCCGATTTCTCCGCGAGACGGTGACGATCCGCTAGCCGAGGAAGACCAGGTCGCGGAAAGCTACATCATTGCGCCGGCCCCGACGTCCCACGAAAAATGGATGATGGTCATCGACGTCGCGCTCGGCAGGTATTTCCTGCTGATTGCCTGGGCGTCGCTCTATTTCGCACTGCTGGCAGTGGCAGAAGTCCGGCTGGCAGAACGGCGCGCAGGCGAATTCAGGGAGGCGGCAAAAGCGGCCGAACTCCGATCGCTGCGTTATCAGGTCAATCCGCACTTCCTGTTCAACACGCTCAATTCGCTCTCGGCGATGGTCATGACCGGCAAGGTCGACCGAGCGGAACGGATGATCCAGACGATTTCGCGCTTCTACCGGCACAGCCTTGCCGAAGATCCGACCTCCGATGTCGCTCTCGAGCAGGAATTCGACCTGCAGAAGCTCTATCTCGACATTGAAGCCGTGCGCTTCCCCGAACGGCTGGTGCCAAGGTTCGACTTGCCTCGCAGCCTCGAGGACGCACGTGTCCCCGGCATGATCCTTCAACCGCTGGTTGAAAATTCCGTCAAATACGCCGTGTCCGCGGTCAGCCGCCCGGTGACCGTCACGATTGCCGCGCGGGAAGAATTCGACCGGCTGGTCATCACCGTCAGCGACGATGGTCCCGGCATCCCTGCAGGGGCGGACCATGGTTTCGGGATCGGACTTGCCAATGTCCGCGACCGCCTCGAGGCACGCTTCGGGACCGATGTCGTCCTGTCGTCGGGTCCTGTGGAGGGTGGATACAAGACTGAAATCCGCATACCCTTGACCCGCAATGGCTGAAGAAACCGCAACCGATACGCCCCTTCGCACCCTGATCGTCGATGACGAACCGCTGGCTGTCGAACGGATCCAGGTGATCTGCGCCAGCCTTGATTCGATCAATGTCGTCGGCACGGCGAGCGACGGTGCCGCAGCGCTGCGGCTGGTGGAAGCCCTCACGCCCGACCTGATCCTGCTCGACATGACGATGCCGGAACTCGACGGACTGGGCGTGGCGCGCTCCATTTCCGACACGGAAAATCCCCCGGCGGTCATCTTCGTGACGGCCCATGACAATTTCGCCGTCGAGGCCTTCGATCTCGAGGCGATCGATTACGTGCTCAAGCCGGTCGCCCCGGAACGGCTCGAAAGGGCCATCGAACGCGCGCTTTCGCGGCGCGGCGAACGGCGGGAAACCGGCAGCCAGTGGCTCGAGGAACTATGGGTTCCGCATCGCAGCGAACTGCTGCGAATTGCCGTCAGCGAAGTTTCACGCATCGATGCAGAGCGCGACTATGTGCGCCTCCACGTCGGATCCGAAAGTGACGGTGGCAGGTCATACCTTCTGTTGCAGACGATTGCCGGGCTGGAGGAGAAACTCGATCCGTCCGAATTCATCCGCATCCATCGCAGCACGATCCTGCGCAAGGACCGCATCACCGGCCTAAGGCACGACGGGCTTGGCGTTTGGTCGGTCGAACTCGGCGATGGCGAAGCACTGCGCATCGGGCGCACCTATCTGCCGAAGGTAAAGGCAATGGCCGGCCGCTGATTGCGCCGCCGCCCGACTGCCCATCTCGCATTTACCGGATAAAGGGGCGGCCCGGACCCCGGGACTGGATTGGGTCCGAGCCGCATTGCACCGGAGTGCAACCAGACCGTGCGCCGCCTGCCGCCGGCTTGGCCGGTAGGCAAAGGGTTGGCAGTGCCAGGCCCGGTCATGTTCAGCGCAGTCGGGATGCTTTCCCCTCCCCGCCGTTGAAACCCTTGTAACCCAAATGAGCCTTGCGGCCGCCCCGGCTTCTACGACCGCGGCTGCATGGTCGATCAGCGACACATCACCCGGACCGACTCCATAAACCGTCCGACGAACGACTATTTCCATCCGGCGGGCGTTGGCGCAATATTGGAACAATGGCGATCGTGATCATCTTCTTTCTCGGCATCGGCAACTTTGCCTTGCACAAGGCTGTGCTCGAAAGCGGCCATCCCCTGCTGGGGCAGATGCCGTGGTTCGTGCACATGCTCGGCGGCCGCATCACCATGGTCACTGAATTCCTAGTCCTGCTGGCTGCGCTCCTGCTTGCAGCAAACGGCTGGCCAGCCCTGGTCTGGGCCTATGCGATCTACAGCGTGCTCAACCTTGTGTCGGCCTGGCTTATCCTGAGCGGGCGCCTCTGATCGGGAACTACGGGCGCTTACGGCCTTTGCCTGAATATGGACCGTTTCGATCAATGTTGCCTGATCACCAATCCGTCGAGCGGAAGTAACCGCGATGCAGCGGTGGTTGCCGTGCGTGAAGCGCTCGAAAGCAATGGCATTGCCATCGCGCGCCACTGCGAATTTCCCGATGACGATTTGCCGACGCATGACGAACTGCGCACCGCAGGCATCGAACTCGTGGTCATTTATACCGGCGATGGCAGCGCGAACGCGGCGATCAGCTCGCTCGAAGGATGGGACGGGGCCGTTCTGTTCCTGCCTGGCGGCACCAAGAACCTCCTCAGCAAGCGCCTCCACGGCGAATTCGACGCGGAAACGATCATCAAGCTCGTGGCGGCTGGCTCGGCGCGCCGCATGCGCCCCAATGTCTGCCGATGCGATCACGGCTGGGCGCTCGCCGGGCTATTGGTAGGACCAGGCACCTGCTGGAGCAACGTGCGCGAGGCGACCCGCGATGTCGATATTCCGGCGATCGCAGGCGGTACGATCGACGCCATCGGGCAGACGGCGGATGGTCCGCCTGTCCATGCGCAAGTTCCGCAGATCGGCCGGGATCAGGGATACCAGCTGATCGAGATCACTCCGGGTGAATTCGGCCTCCAGCTCGACGGGTTCTATGCCGATACGGTGGGCGATTTCGCGCGCCAGGGCTGGGCGGTGCTGCGTCGCCGGTTTCGGGAAGGACCGCATGATCGCGTCGGCATTGTCGAGGAAGTCACTCTCGGCAGCGACGATGCTTCGAAGCTCGATCTCCTGCTTGATGGCGAACCGGTGGCCGGCAGGCCCAAAGAAGTGGTCTCAACGGCGCGCTGCCCGGTCGATCTGCTGGTGACCGGACACGCCGATTGAGTCTGGATAATCACAAGCGGCAAAGTTTGGACTTGATTCGAGAGGCCCGAACCTGTTGGCCCTTTCCGACATGACTACCCGCCTATTCCATCTCAGCGATACGCATTTCGGTGTCGAGAACCGCGCCGCGCTCGACGCATTCGCGGCAGCCGCGGCCGCAGAAAATCCCGACGCGATCGTGTGCACGGGCGACCTGACGCAGCGCGCCACGCACGAGCAGTTCGATCAGGCCGCAGAATACTTCGCGCAGTTCGAAGCGCCGGTGATCATGTGCGCGGGCAATCACGACATGCCTTACTATAACATGTGGGAGCGGTTCACCGATCCGTACCGCCGCTTTCGCAAGCTTTATGCGCAAGTCGGGGGCGTGTTCAGCTCGGAGGACGTCGTCCTAGTCCCGCTGAAGACAACCGTCCGCATCCAGCCGCGCTTTCCGTGGTCCGATGGCTTCGTCACCAAGGATGCACTCCAGGCGACGAAAGAGCAGCTGGCCGCGCTCACCGGGGATGAACGGATCAAGATCGTGACCTGCCACCACCCTTTGCTGGCGGCCACAGACGAAGAACACAATGAAACGATCGGGGGCGACGAGGCCTTCGCCACCATCGCATCATCGGGCGCGGATGCAGTGATTTCGGGTCATATCCACTTTCCGTTCGACCAGATGCGCGAACGCGACGGCCGCCGCATGCGCATGATCGGCACGGGCACGTTGTCGACCAGGCTGCGCGGCGCACTACCGTGCTACAGCGTCCTGACCTGCTCTCTCGAAGACGGGATCTCGGTGGAAACGCGGCCGTTCGAAAGTTGCGAGCCAGCTTCTTAATTCCGCTTTACCAAACCGCTTCACCCGAACCTTACCCTGTGGTGCGATCTTTTGCCTGCTATTCAGGCCGAAGAAGCGGAACGGGATGTATGGAACTCGTAAAGTCTATCATACTGGGCATGTTGCTGACCGTAGTGGTCGCGCTCATTATCGGTTCGCAGGATTCGGGCGGCGGCCAGCTGTCGATCTATCTCGCGCGCCCATATCCCGGATACGAGGTTTACTGGTCCTGGCGGCTTTTCTTTGCCGGCACCGGTCTTTCCTGGGGCATCATGCTGATGCAGAAGTGACAGTCCGGGAAGGGCGGCCTGAAGATCAGGCCGACTTCCTTTCGGCGTCCGGGCCCATCGCATCGGCCAGCGGGTAAAGCTCGCCGTTTTCTCTCTCGATGCGATTTCCCAGCGCCGCGCAAAGGTCGTTCCATTCCTGCCGGAACAGGGGTTGCTGTTCGAAGATCGCCTTGGCCGAGGCCCAGCGTAGGGAGAACTTGGCATATACGCCGAGCAGCCCGCCCATTTCCTCGTGAAACCGCGTGGCAGTCTCCGATGCTTCCTAGTTCGAAGAAGCCTGCATGGCGGGATAAAGGAACGTATCTTCGGACTGGAGGTGGATGGTCAGGATATTGTCGAACCTTGCGAGGAGCTTTTGCAGCCTTGCAACGTCGATTTCGGTGACGAGCTGATCCAGCACCTTGTCGATCTCGCCTGCAAGGTCGAGAATGAAATCGTGCTGTTTCCTGAGCATGGTGGTGCGTGACATGTGTGACTCCGCTTCTGTCTGGAGTGCCCAGACTAGGACGCGAAATCCCTAACGGCTGTTAAGGCGCCGAATTAATCACCCATGCCGCTGTTTTTCATCGTTATTTTCAGGCCGTGAGTTCGAAAGGCATTAACACGGTTTATGCAAAACACTGTGCAGGTCTTGGGGCCGGCTACATAGAAAAAGGGCGGCCCCGCAGGACCGCCCTCTTCGTGTCGACAAAAGTCTGTAAAATCAGCGCTTCGAGAACTGGAAGCTACGACGTGCCTTGGCACGGCCGTACTTCTTACGCTCGACCACGCGGCTGTCGCGGGTCAGGAAGCCGGCAGCCTTGACGGTTGCACGCAGGGCCGGCTCGTACTTCGAGAGAGCCTGCGAAATACCGTGCTTCACGGCGCCTGCCTGGCCCGAAAGACCGCCACCCTTGACGGTTGCGACGACATCGTACTGACCCTGGCGATCGGTGATCGTGAAGGGCTGGTCGATGATCAGGCGCAGCGTCGGACGTGCGAAGTAAACTTCCTGGTCACGGCCGTTGACGGTAACCTTGCCGGTGCCGGGCTTCAGCCAGACGCGAGCGGTCGCATCCTTGCGGCGGCCGGTGGCATAGGCGCGACCCTGGGCGTCGAGTTCCTGTTCGCGCAGCGGAGCAGTGCTTTCTGCGATCACAGCGGCATTGGCTTCAGGAGCGTCGCCGGCGATGTCCTTCAGATCGGCCAGATCCGAGACGGTTTCGTTGTTCTGTTCGTCAGCCATTATGCGGTGACCTTGTTCTTGCGATTCATGGAAGCAACGTCGAGCACTTCGGGCTTCTGGCCGTCATGCGGATGCTCGGTGCCGGCATAGAGGTGAAGCGCCTTCATCTGCTGGCGGCCAAGCGGACCGCGCGGAATCATGCGTTCGACAGCCTTTTCGAGCACGCGCTCGGGGAAGCGGCCTTCCAGCACCTTGGCCGGGGTCGTTTCCTTGATGCCGCCGGCATAACCGGTGTGCTTGTAATACTTCTTGTCGGTCGTCTTCTTGCCGGTGAATTTCACCTTGTCGGCATTGATGACGATGACGTGGTCGCCGCAATCGACATGCGGAGTGTAGCTCGGCTTGTTCTTGCCGCGCAGGATGTTGGCGATGATCGCGGCGAGACGGCCGACAACGAGGCCGTCTGCGTCGATCAGGTGCCAATTCTTTTCGACCTCGGCCGGTTTGATCGACCGGGTCTGCTTGCTGAGCGCCTTCATGGGTCCAAAGTCCTAAATTAAATCGCCGCGACATCAGGCCGCGGCATCGAATCGCATCACCGTCCGGAAACGGCGTGCCAAAACGAGGGCCATTTGTCGCCAGAAGACCTGCAAGTCAAGCGAAACTGCGGGTTTCAAGAGAGGTAAAATAATACCGCAAACGATCTCGAAGCATCTTTTTTGGCTGGATCAATCGCGGCTCAGGGTCCAGATTTCCCGAGAGACCTTGCGCTGCCCGCCGATCGCCGTGGTGACCTGACGCTCCGCGCTGCTCAGCCATGCTCCGTCTGCAGACGCCTTCGCATCGTAATCCAGCGTGAAGCTGCCTTTCAGCCCGCCGTCCAATGCAAGGTCTTTTGCCATGTGGCTGCCTTGCGCGGCGGGATAGAAAAGGTCCTGCGGCAACTGGGTCAGCCAGCTTTCGCTCGACTTCTGCAGGTGTGCGAGCCCCTCACGTGCATCGGCGAGACCTGCAGTATCTTTGAAGGTCGATGCGAGCGCGTCTGTTGCGGTGGCATAGGCAGCCTGACGCAAGTTGCCATCGGCTGGGCGGCCTGCGCTTACGATCCTGCCTTGCACATCGAGCAGGATCGGGAACATCGCGCTCGTCGACCGGCGCTCTTCCAGTTCGGCAAACTGCCTGAGAGAAGGAGGGGCATCGACCCGCGCCGACAGCTGCCTGCCGAGGATGGCGATCCCCGTTTCCGTGCGATCGAACCTCACGATCCATTGCCGTTCGACGATGATGCTCTTTCCGTCGGCGAGCGAGCGTTCCAGCACCCGCGTCAGCACCATGTCACCTGTTGGCAGCGCGAGGGTTTCCTCGGCAGACAGGGTGCCTGGCGCGGCAATCAGTGCCGCAAGAGCAAACAACGGGGCGACGCTTCGCCCGCAAAATCCGGCCATTCAATCCTCCGACCCGAGGGAGCCGAGCCATTCCCGAGTGGCTCGCGGCGCAGCATCGCAGCGCCATCCCAATATCGCAGGCGTATCATAAGGATGGAGCGTACCCAAGCGCTCAACCGCTTGATCCAGCAGCTTTTCATCGGTCTTGAACAGGACGCCGATTTCCTCGGCACTGTCGCGCTGACCCTCCCACACGAACAGCGATTCCACGGGGGCGAGGATATTGGCGCAGGCGATCAGCCGTTCATCGAGCAGTTTGGACGCGATTGCGCGCGCCGTGCCGCGATCGGGGAAGGGAGCATAGATGAGCGCGCTCAAAGCGCCGTCCCGTCCCGCCGACCTGCCGAATGCATCGCCCATGCGGTCGCTATGACCAGCAGCGCGCCGACCAGCTGGTGGGCAACAGCCAGCCACAGCTCGACGCCGGTCATGACGGTTGCGATGCCTAGGATGATCTGCGTGCCGAAGGCGCTGTGTACGGCTTTCGATGCGCGCCGGTCTGTCTTGCGCACGCACCTTGCGAGCCAGACGAGCGCGGCGACTGCGACCCAGGCCCACCAGCGATGGAGGAAATGCAGCAGGAAGGGGTCATGGGTCACGGCCCAGAAAAGACCCTTCGTCGTATCGTATTCGGGAATGAAGCGGCCCTGCATCAAGGGCCAGTCGGAAGAAGCGTGTCCGGCATTGAGCCCAGCCACCCATGCCCCGAGCAGGAGCTGGAGGAAAAGAACCATTGCCGCCAGGATTGCTACGCCGGTCAGTCGCGAAGGCCTAGCTGCAGCGTTCCGGGCAAGTGCGCGCAGGTCAAGCGCGGTCCAGACCAGACCGCCGAGCGTGAATAGCGCGGTAAGAAGGTGTATCGACAGCCAGAAGTGGCTCACGTCGGTCATCGTGCCCGACAGGCCCGAACGGACCATCAGCCAGCCGAACGTGCCCTGCAATCCGCCGAGCGCCAGCAAGGCCAGCAGGCGCAGCTTGTAACCCTTGGGGATCGAGCCGCGGATCCAGAACCACGCGAGCGGAAGCGCGAAAGCGATCCCGATCAACCGGCCGATCAGGCGGTGGAACCATTCCCAAAAGAAGATGAATTTGAAATCAGACAGCGTCATGCCCGCCGGACCTGCCTCGTAAATGAACTCGGGCGTCTGGCGATAAAGGTTGTATTCGGCCTGCCACGCCTGCTCCGATAGTGGCGGCAGCACGCCGGTGACCGGATTCCATTGTGTGATCGACAATCCGCTTTCCGTCAGGCGCGTAATCCCGCCGACCATCACGATGATCACGACCATGGTGGCGACGACGAACAGCCAGTTGGCGATTGCAACAGGTCGAGCCAGAGAAATCTGCGGTGCGGGAGATTTTGCGTTCATCGACGGCGCTCATGGCAAAGCACGTGCGGCGCTGGCAAGCCAAATTGCGACGGATTGCAGCCGCACCCCTTGCAAGATGTTACACCGTAACATACATCGCCCGTGTAATGGAACGCGCATCTTACTCGATTCGCCGTGTGCTCGACCGCGCCGGCATCTGGCTTTCCAGCCTGTGCCTGCTGCATTGCCTTGCGACCATCATCCTCGTTTCCGCGCTCGGCATGGGTGGCCAGCTGCTCCTTGCGCCTGAGATTCATCGCTATGGCCTCGTCATGGCGCTGGTCATCGCGGCGGTTGCTATCGGCTGGGGCGCACTGCGTCACCGCAAGGCGGCGCCGTTCGTTACCGCGATGATGGGGCTGACATTCATGGGCGGCGCGCTGGCCGTTCCGCATGGCCTGGAAGAAGCGGTCCTGACCATTATCGGCGTTGCTCTGGTTTCGACCGGGCACATCCTCAACTTGCGTCATTCGCATTGACCATTATGTGCGGCGCCATGAGCGCTCACAAACAGATCACGGTTAACGGCGAGACCCGCCGCAGCACAGCATCCACCATTGCCGAGCTGGTTCGCGAACTCGATCTCGTACCTGAAAAGGTCGCTGTCGAGCGCAACGGTGAGATCGCACCCCGCTCGCAGCTGGCCGAGATCGCGCTCTGCGATGGCGACACCCTGGAAATCGTCCATTTCGTAGGCGGCGGTTCCGCGAATGCCGACAGCTGGACTGTCGCCGGTCGCACGTTCACTTCGCGGCTGATCGTCGGCACGGGCAAGTACAAGGATTTCGAGCAGAACGCCGCTGCGGTCGAGGCATCGGGCGCCGAAATCGTCACGGTGGCGGTCCGCCGCGTCAACGTCAGCGACCCCAAGGCGCCGATGCTGACCGACTACATCGACCCCAAGAAGATCACCTACCTGCCGAACACCGCAGGCTGTTTCACCGCCGACGACGCGATCCGCACGCTGCGCCTCGCGCGCGAGGCGGGCGGCTGGGACCTCGTGAAGCTCGAGGTACTGGGCGAGGCGCGAACGCTCTATCCCGATATGCGCGAGACGCTGAAGGCGACGGAGACCCTGGCCAAGGAAGGCTTCCTGCCCATGGTCTATTGCGTCGACGATCCGATCGCGGCGAAGCAGCTGGAAGAAGCTGGTGCGGTCGCGGTCATGCCGCTCGGCGCCCCGATCGGCTCGGGGCTGGGCATCCAGAATCAGGTCACGATCCGGCTGATCGTCGAAGGTGCCAATGTGCCGGTACTTGTCGATGCCGGTGTCGGCACGGCGAGCGATGCCGCGGTCGGCATGGAACTGGGCTGCGACGGCATCCTGATGAATACCGCCATTGCCGAAGCGAAAGATCCCATCCGCATGGCCCGCGCAATGAAGCTGGCGGTCGAGGCCGGGCGCGAGGCCTATCTCGCCGGCCGCATGGGCCGCCGCAAATATGCCGATCCTTCCAGCCCGCTTGCCGGCCTGATCTGATCCATTGGGCCTGCAGCCATTCGCTGCGGAAAATCGGGATCATGGTTACCGGTCGTTAACCAAACTTGGCGAAACTGCCCTCACAACAGGGGGCAAGACGATGGCCGTTACCAACAGTGCATCGATGACGATTAGTGAAATGCGCGAGTTCGCCAGCTTCGAAGCATGCGAGCAGCGCTACATCCGGCGCAGCCTCGACATCGGGCTCGGTCGCCAGGACGCTTTCAAGCTGTGGGCGCGGGACGAGGGCGAAAGCGCCGCGATCCGCAGCCAATACGTCGCCTATCAGGAACTCAAGACACTGCGCTCGATGATTCCGGGCGGTAGCGGTTTCGGTGAAATCGAAAGCTTCATCGGCAAGCTGACGCGCGTCGCCGCGTTCGACCTCGCTCAGGAACGGATCGAGAGCTTTTCGGCCTTCCGCTTTCTCTATGAACGCCTTCTCGGTGCCGATGTGCGCCCGTGGCTGCCCAGCGCGTTCTGCGCCGCCGCCGCCCTGCCGCAAATCCGTCCGGAACGGCGCAAGACACTGCTTCAGAGCCTTTCGGAAGCTGCGGCCACCGCGCCCGGCTGGTCCGATCGTGCGCCGAGCTTCTATCCCGAATTCATCGATGCCGAAGCGGCATGATCAGGGCCATCCGGCAACGCTTTCTTTCGGCAATTCGCACGCACTCGGACTTGCAATCCCGCCTTTTCATTCGCGGGATCTAGGCACAATCAGCCGCGATAAAGCCCGTCGAGCCGTTCCTGGTAACGGTCACGGATCTTGTGACGCCGGATTTTCATGCTCGGCGTCATTTCCTCGTTCTCGATGGTGAAGGCCTCGTCGGCAAAGGTGAACTGGCGCACCTTTTCGATAACCGACAGGTCCTTGTTGACGCGATCGATTGCGGCGCGCACGGCGCTCTTGAAAGCAGGCAGGTCCTGCAGCGCGACCATGTCGAATTTCTCGCCATTGGCCTTCGACCATTCCACGGCCCATTCTGCATCGGGCACGATCAGTCCCACGACATAGGGCCGCTTGTCGCCGCTCACCATCGCCTGCGCGATTTCCGGTTGCAGCGTCAGCATGCCTTCGATCTTCTGCGGAGCGACATTGTCACCCTTGTCGTTGACGATCATGTCCTTCTTGCGGTCGGTGATGACGATCCGGCCCTTCTCGTCGAGATGGCCGATGTCGCCCGTGTGCAGCCACCCGTCCTGGATCGTGCGTTCGGTTTCGGCCTTGTTGCGCCAGTAACCGTGCATCACCAGTTCGCCGCGGACGAGGATTTCCCCGTCGTCGGCGATCTTCAGTTCGACGCCGCGCATCGGCGGGCCGACGGTGTCCATCTTCAGGCCCGCAGCAGGGCGGTTACAGCTGATGACGGGGCCGGCTTCGGTCTGGCCATAGCCCTGCAACATGGTGAGGCCCATCGCCTCGAAGAATGTGCCGACATCGGGGTTGAGCGGTGCGCCGCCCGAAACCATCGCCTTCATCCGGCCTCCGAAACGGGCGCGGATTTTCGGCCGCAGCGTCTTTTCGATGATCGCGTTCATCGGCTTGTCGCGCAGGCGTTTCTTGCCCTCGACCTGGTGCTCGCTGATCGAAAGTGCCTTGTCCATCAGGTAGTTGGCGAGCTTACCCTGCTTTTCGACCTGTTTCATGATGCGGCTGCGCAGCACTTCGAACAGGCGCGGTACGACGACCATGATCGTTGGCCGGGTTTCCTCGATATTGCTGGCGAGCTTTTCCAGGCCCTCGGCATAATAGATCTGCGCGCCGACGCTGATCGGCAGGTACTGCCCGCCGGTATGCTCGTATGCGTGGCTGAGCGGCAGGAACGAGAGGAAACGCTCGTCGTCGTCGATGCCGAAATCCTCAATCAGGATTTCTGCGGCACCTGCCGCATTGCAGAGGATCGATCCGTGATGCTGCAACACGCCGCGCGGTGCGCCGCCCGTGCCGCTCGTATAAATGATGCAGGCAGTCGTATCGCGCCCGATACCGGCGATGCGGGATTCGACCGCTTTGCGCGCCTCGGCTGCGTCACCGGCGGTCATCTCGGCCCAGTTATGGAAGGTGAAGCCGCTCGACTGGTGGCGGTGCAGGTCCTCGATACCGATCACATGTTCGGCGATACCGCTCGCCTGCAATGCGCCGTGGAGTGGCTGTAGCAGCTTCTCGTTGGACACGATCACGGCACGCGCGCCCGAATTGTCGAGGATATGGACGTGATCGCGCTCGGTATTGGTGATGTAGGTCGGGACGGTGATGCATCCGGCCGCCATGATCGCCAGATCGGCGATGCACCATTCCGGGCGATTTTCGGAAACGAGGGCAACGCGGTCGCCCGGCTCCAGCCCCAGCTTGCGCAGCCCTTCCGATAGCAGGCAGACCTGGTCGACGACTTCGCCCCATGTCTGGGTCGTCCATTGACCGCCATCCTTCCGGCCCAGGAACGGCTTATCGCTCCGCTCGTCGGCGCGTTTCAGGAACAACTCGACCAGGTTATTGGCGGAATCGATATCGTGCAGCAATTCGGCTTCCTCTGCGGGTTCTATTATATTTTTCAAGAACGGTATTCGAGCGATTAGGCTCCCTGTGCCGTTACGGCAAGGGAGGGCAATTCCAGTGTCTCGGGCTCAGGGTACGGCGAGGCTGCGCTCGATGCGGGGGTCGCGTGCCGCGATCCATCCGCCGGGCCCACGGGTAATCGCATTCCCTTTGATCGGGGCATCGCGGATCGTAATCTGGCCATGCCCCAGCGCCTTGAACGCCGGTGCAGCGGTTTCGAGCCATGTACCCTTTTCGAGCATGATCGTGTCGCCGAACGCCATCGTGAACGGCAGGTCCAGGGCGTCGTTCGCGTCGAGATCGAAATCGATCGCGCCGATGATCGCGCGCACTGTGGTGATGGGAATGGTCGAGCCGCCAGCTGCGCCCACCATCATGAAGGGCCTGCCCTGAGGGTCCCAGATGACGGTCGGCGACATGGAGCTGCGCGGGCGTTTCCCGCCTTCGACACGATTGGCGACGAAACGCCCGTCGACGAGCGGCGAGCGGCTGAAATCGGTCAGCTCGTTATTGAGATAATAGCCGTGGCTGATCAGGCCCGAGCCGAAGACGCTTTCGATCGTCGAGGTATAGCTGACCATGGTGCCATCGGCATCGACCACGGCGAAATGCGAGGTGCCGTTTTCAGGCGGTTCGTTGCCATCGGCGAGCACGTTCGAGGCGCCCGGGGGCGATCCTGCCAGCGCCTTTGCCATCGAACCGGTTGGTGAAATCAGCGCGCTACGCTTGGCGAGGTAATTTGCATCGAGGAGGCCGGTGACCGGGATCTGAACGAAGTCGGGATCGGCAAGATACAGCTCGCGGTCGGCATAGGCGAGGCGCTGCGATTCGAGGAACAGGTGCCAGGTAACAGGATTGTCCTTGCCCAGTGCCGACAGGTCGAACCGTTCGAGCTGGCCCAGGATCTGCAGGATTGCGACACCGCCCGATGTGGGCGGGCCCATGCTGCAGATCCTGTAGCTGCGATAGGATCCGCACACCGCGTCGCGCTGTTTCGCCTGGTAGGATTCGATGTCCGCCAGCGTCATTGCGCCATCGCGCGGGGTTGCAGCGGCAACGGTCGTTACGAGATCGCGCGCCAGTTCGCCGCCATAGAATGCCTTCACGCCCTGCGTCGCGATCGTTTCCAGAGTGCGCGCGAGTTCGGGGTTTTTGACCTTGGTCCCGACCGGCAGCGCGGTTCCGGATGCATCGTAGAACAGGGCCCGCCCTGCAGGGGTGGCTGCGGCAAGCTCGGGTTCGGTCTGCAAGTAGTGGAACAGGCGCGGATTGATCTCGAAACCGTCGCGGGCCAGCGCGATGGCAGGTTCGAACAGTTTGGCCCAGGGCAGCTTGCCATGCTTGTTGTGCGCGATCAGCGCGAGGTGAAGATTGCCCGGGACGCCGACGCTGAGGCCGCTGCGCACCGATTCATCGAAGCTCGGCAGCGAACCGTCGGCATTGAGGAACCAGTCGGGCGTAGCGCCAGCCGGTGCAGTCTCGCGGCCGTCGAAGGTCGTCACGTCGCCGTCGGCAGTCCCGCGAACCAGGAAGCCGCCGCCGCCGATGCCCGAACTTTGCGGTTCGACCACTGTCAGCGCCAGCATCACCGCGATGGCTGCATCGGTCGAACTGCCGCCTGCATCGAGCATTGCTTGCCCGGCAGCCTCTGCCCGCAGATCGGCTGCGGTAACCGCGCCTTGCTGCGGGACAGCGCTTGCCGAAACGGGTTCGGCGACAGCCGTGTCGCCTGCCGGGTAGGTGGTGCAACCGGTGAGTGTTACGCCGACGAAAAGCGAGGCTGCGACGAGTCGCGATGCGATGATCGATTTCATGCGGTCGAGGCTATTCGCTTCCGACGGCCTCCGCAATGCTGGTGAAACCGTCGCGCTTCATCAACTTTTCGAGCCCTCGCACGATCTGCGCGCCTAGCCCGGGCCCCTCGTATACCATCGCACTGTACAGCTGGATCAGGCTCGCGCCGGCACAGATGCGTTCCCATGCATCATCGGCTGTCGCGATGCCGCCGACCCCGATCAGCGGCAGTTCCCCTGCACTGACCTCGCGGAACCGGCGCAACTGCTCCAGCGCAAGCGATTTGAGCGGTGCACCCGAAAGCCCGCCGGTCTCGCCTGCATGGCGCGATTTAAGTTCGGGCCGGCTGATGGTCGTGTTGGAGACGATGAGCGCGGCGATACCGTTGTCGATGGCCGATTTCACGATGCGTTCGTGGTCGCCGCTCTCCAGATCGGGTGCGACCTTGAGGAAAACCGGCGGATCGCCAGCCTGCTGCGCCGCGCCGACTGCTTCGAGCAGAAGCTCGAGTTCGCCCTTGGCCTGCAGGTTGCGCAGCCCCGGCGTGTTGGGCGAACTGATGTTGACCGTGAGGTAATCGGCAACGCCGCGAAAAGCCGCGATCCCGGCAACGTAATCCGCGACCCTGTCCGCCGAATCCTTGTTCGCGCCCACATTGACGCCGACGATGCCTCGCCGCTTGCGCCGCTCGAGCCGTTTCAACGCGGAATCGATCCCGTCATTGTTGAAGCCCATCCGGTTGATGACCGCCCGATCCTCGACCAGCCTGAACAGGCGCGGACGCGGATTGCCCGGCTGGGGGCGGGGGGTGATGGAGCCGACCTCCACGCTTCCGAACCCGAGACCGAGCAAGGCGTCGGGCACCTCGGCATTCTTGTCGAAGCCTGCCGCCACGCCGACCGGGTTGGCGAATTTGATACCTGCCACTGTTGTGGCGAGCGGTCCGGGCTTTGCTGGCGGCAAGTGGCGAATCGCCTTGAGGCCCTGGATCGCGAGTCGGTGGCCGGTTTCCGACTCGAGTGCGAACAGCGCTGGTTTGATAACGTTAAAGATCATGGGCGAGGCCTATGCCAACGCCGGGAACGGCTGTCGAGCATGGCGCTAAGCCCGTAGAAATCGGACATAAAATGATTCTCGCGCCCAAAAAACGTGCCCACATCCATCTTGTCGCTTGCATACAATAACCGGTCATTGCGCTTGGGTATAACACTTCTGCGACCCGAAGGGCTCGGAGCAGCGATGCGAAGAGTTCCTCAACTTCACAAGGGCGGCCTCTTTGTTGAGGCCGCCCTTTTTTTCTCTGTCTATGGCTTTGTCTCGCAACTTCAGGCAAAAATTAGTCACGACACAGAAACAATACCGATCACAAAGGGTCGCATGAAAGCAAAATTCGTAAAGTTCGCCAGCGCACTTGCGCTCGCCGCCACCGGTTGCACGCCTGTGGCAGAGGAAATGAAAAGTGCCTCTGCGACCGAGGCGCAGACGGCTGAAGCCAATGCCGATCTTGCCGCCTTGTTCGAACTCTATGACAAGGCGCAGCTGGACCTGTCGCCTGAAGGCAAAGCCTATCGCGGGATCCGCGATGCCGACTATGGCTCCTGGAGCGACACCTCCTACGAACACGAACGTCGTGGTCACGAACTGCTCCAGTCGACCTACGCCGCGGTGCGCGAACAGTACGGCGAGGCAGAGCTTTCCCGGGCAGACGAACTCTCGGTCCGACTGTTCGAAGCAATGGCAAAACGTGAAGCGGCGCTGTGGCCGTTTCACAATTACGGATACATCTTCGACCAGATGAACGGTGCGCAGAGCGGCTATCCCGCTTTCCTCATCAACATCCACCGGGTCGATAGCGCCGAAGATGCCGCCAACTATGTTAAGCGGATCGCTGGCCTCGGCCCGGCGATCGACGATCTGACGCGCCAGTCGCGCGAACGCGCGGAAGCAGGCGTGATGCCGCCGCGCTGGGTCTATGCCTATGTCGTCTCGGACATAGAGAACCTGCTGGCAGCCGATACGCAGAATGCCGTGCTTGAAGATTTCCGCGAAAAGATTTCGGGCGCAGACCTCGGCGCACAGACGGCACCGCTCGAGGTCGCGGCGACCAATGCCTGGCTGGAATCGGCGAAGCCTGCCTACCAGCGCCTGCTCGCCGAAATGAAACGCCAGCAGGCGATTGCGCCGACCGATGACGGCATCTGGCGCTTCCCCGAGGGGGCTGCATACTACAAGGCGCTGCTCGCCAACTATACGACAACCGACCTTACCGCCGACGAGATCCACGCAATCGGCCTGCGCGAGGTCGAACGCATCCACAACGAGATGCGAGCGATCATGAAGCAGGTCAGCTTCAATGGGACGCTGCAGGAATTCTTCGAATACACGCGCACCGACAAACGCTTCTATTACGACACCCGCGAGGCATATCTTGCCGATGTGTCGGAGAAGCTGGCGGCGATGGAAGCGAAGCTGCCCGAATATTTCTTAACGCTGCCAACCGATCCTCTGACGGTAAAACCGGTCGAGGCGTTCCGCGAGAAGAGCGCTGGCAAGGCGTTCTATCAGCGTCCTGCGCCCGACGGTTCGCGCCCCGGCACCTATTACGTCAATCTCTATCGCCTCGAAGACATGAGCAAGAACGAGCTCGAGGCGCTTGCCTATCATGAGGGCCTGCCGGGCCATCACCTGCAGCTTTCGATCCAGACGCAGCTGGGCGATGTTCCGCCTTTCCGCCGGTTCGGCGGCGTGACTGCCTATTCCGAAGGTTGGGGCCTCTATTCGGAAGAACTGGGCAAGGACATGGGCTTCTACACCGATCCCTATTCCGACTTCGGCCGGCTCGGGATGGAGCTCTGGCGCGCATGCCGCCTCGTCGTCGACACCGGCATCCACCACAAGAAATGGAGCCGCGAACAGGCTATCGCCTACCTGATGACCAATACACCGAACCCCGAGGGCGACGTGCGCAAGGCGATCGAGCGCTACATCGTTTTCCCGGGTCAGGCGACGGCCTATATGATCGGCAAACTGAAGATCATGGAACTTCGCGAGCGCGCAAAGGTTGAGTTGGGCGGGGAGTTCGACATCCGCGAATTCCACGAGGCAGTTCTGACGTCAGGGCCTGTCCCGCTCGATATTCTCGAAGAGAACATCGATGCGTGGATCCAAGGCCAAAAGTCATGAAACAAAGATAACTGATCGAGGGCTATGGGTGGATAGCACGAGTTCGAACATGCACGCGGGGGGCGAACTGGAGGAGGGCAAGCCGATTGCCCTTACTCCGCCTGCGCTGTTCGAAATCGACTATATCGCCCCGCCGACAGCACTCAGCGATTACATCACGACGCTGTACCATTTCCGTTGTGACGAGCCGCATATCCGCGACATACAGCCTGCGGCCATCGGTCACCTGACGCTGTTCCCGCGCGGTGTCGGGGAAATGCAGTTCGCCAACGGGCACGCCGATCCGAGCCACGAAACGAATTTGCTGACCCCGTTCACGGTTGCAGCTCCTTTCGAGGTCGACGGGCCGTTCCATTCGATCGGGGCGGTATTCTCGCCGCTCGGCTGGGTCGCGCTGACCGGGTTGGATGCTTCCGAACATTGCAACCATCTCTATCGCGCTTCCGACTGGCTGGGGCCGGAGATCGAACAGATGGGAAGCGAGCTGTGCCGTGACTATCGCGACGGCAAGGCAAGCGGCCCAGACCTCGCGCATGCCTTGTGCGATTACATCGCGGCTTCGGTCAAACCCGTCCCCGCGCGCCACGCGGAACTGATCAAGAAGACCGTGGCCTGGGTCAGTTCTTCGCTCAATCCCGATGTCGGGGAGCTGATGCAGGACGCCAATTATTCTGCGCGGCAGGTCCAGCGTCTGGTCGAGCGCTTCTTCGGCCTGCCGCCGCGGGCGCTTGCCCGCAAGTACCGCGCCTTGCGAGCGGCGATGCTCCTCTCGCTCCCCATGATGAGCGACGAGGTTGAGGCGGAGCTGGCCGAGGCCTTTTACGACCAATCGCATTTAATTCGCGAAATCCGCCTGTTCGTGGGCAGGACGCCGGCTCGCCTGTCTGACGACGCCAGCCCGTTCCTGAGCGAAATGCTCGCGCCGCGGAACCTTCGCGAGATCAAGCTGCCCGAATTCGGCGAGGACGAGTAACCGTCCATGGATGCCGAAACATCGCCCTATGCCTTCGAATTCGTGCCCGCACCTGTGGATTTGGCGCCGTATCTGAACTCGCTCTACCTCCTGCGCGTGTCACCCAAGGGGGTCCGGGAACAGCTACCGGCCTATTCGGGCCAATTGCTGGTCGCGCGGAAGGGCAAGGGGGAAATCGATTTCGGCGACGGGCCGGTCAAATCGCCGAAGGGCGGCTTTTTCGTTGGCCCGCTCACCGTGGCCTGCCCCTTCAGGATCGATGGCCCGACCGAGATACTCGGCGTATCCTTCACCTTCCACGGCTGGGCTGCGCTGACGCGGCTGCCGGTATCGAAGACCGGTGACCGCATGTTCGCGCCGGGCAAGGGCATGGTCGAGTACATAGGGCCGCAGCTGTCCGAACTCGCCGCCGCATTCGAATCCGGCGAGATCGACGCTGCCGGGGGCCTCGACCGGCTCGCAGAGTTGATGCGCGAATGGATCGAACCGCTGCCGCAGGAACATGCCCGGCTGATCGAGACGGTCTATGATTGGCTCAACAGCAGTTTCAGCCCCCAGCCGCCCGACCTTTATGCAAAGTTGCCCTATTCGGACCGCCAGACGCAGCGGCTGGTCAAACGGTTCTTCGGACTGCCCCCTGCGCGGCTCAAGCGGAGGTATCGCGCGATCCGTGCGGCAACCCTTCTGGGCGACAGCAAGCTGAGCGAAGAAAAGCGCAATGAAATCCGCGATGCGTTTTATGATCAGGCGCACTTGATCCGCGAAATCCGGGAATTCACCGGACGTACCCCGCGGTTCCTGTCGCAGCCCGGGAAGTCGATCGTCAGCGACATGCTCGGGCCGGAAGGATACGGACTGGCCGACCTCTTTGCGTCGTCGGGATTGCGCCACCCCGATCAGGACTGAGATTGCTAACGACTCGCAACAAGCGGAAATGCGTTGAAATCAGGCATCCCGGCGCATAGCTGCAAATCGGAACGAAATGGTCCGATTAAAGAACTGACTGCGCAATGAGACTTTCAAACCTGGCCGATTATGCCGTCGTTACAATGAGCGCAGCCGCGCGCCATTGCGGCGGTGCGCGCACCAGCGCGGCCGAACTGGCGGCAGAAACCGGCCTTCCGGCCCCAACCGTGCAGAAGGTCGTCAGCATGCTCAGCAAGGCCGGCCTGCTGCGTTCGGTTCGCGGGGCGGGTGGCGGCCTGCAGCTGGCCCGGCCTGCTGCGGCAATCAGCGTCGCCGATATCGTAGAGGCGGTGGAAGGGCCGATCGCCCTCACCCAGTGCGTCGATGGCGACGCCTGCGCCGTCGATCACAATTGCTCGGTCAAATCGCATTGGCCGGTCATCAACCAGGCATTGCGCGGGGCGCTGGCGGAAATCCCGCTGACCCGGCTCGCGCGTGAAGAAGTACCCGCATGAGCGACAATTTCGACACCCAGGATACCGAAATCCAGGACCGCGATGCGCGCGAGGCCGCCGCAAAGGCTGCCGAGTATGAGCATGGCTGGTCGGCGGACATCGAAACCGAATTCGCCGAAAAGGGCCTGACCGAGGACACCGTCCGTTTCATCAGCGCCAAGAAGGGCGAGCCGGAATGGATGCTCGACTGGCGCCTGAAGGCGTTCCGCCTGTGGCAGACGATGGAAGAGCCCGATTGGGCGAAGCTCGGCTATCCGGCGATCGATTACCAGGATGCCTATTACTACGCCGCGCCCAAGAAGAAGCCGACGCTGAAATCGCTCGATGAACTCGATCCCGAGATCAAGGCGGTTTACGACAAGCTCGGCATTCCCGTGGCGGAGCAGGAGCTGCTCGCCGGGGTCGAGGGTGCACGCAACCCGATGGCGGAAAAGAAGATCGCGGTCGATGCGGTATTCGACAGCGTTTCGGTCGCCACCACCTTCCGCGAGGAACTGAAGAAGGCTGGCGTCATATTCCTGTCGATTTCTGAAGCGGTGAAGGAATATCCCGAGCTGGTGAAGAAATGGCTCGGCAAGGTCGTGCCGCAGAAAGACAACTTCTTCGCCACGCTCAACAGCGCGGTCTTTTCGGACGGCACCTTCGTCTATGTGCCCGAAGGGGTGCGCTGCCCGATGGAGCTTTCCACCTATTTCCGCATCAATGCCGAAAATACGGGCCAGTTCGAACGCACGCTGATCATCGCGGAGAAGGGCACCTACGTCAGCTATCTCGAAGGCTGCACCGCGCCGATGCGCGACGAGAACCAGCTCCATGCCGCCGTGGTCGAACTGGTCGCGATGGAAGATGCCGAGATCAAGTATTCGACCGTCCAGAACTGGTACCCCGGCAATGCCGAGGGCAAGGGCGGCATCTACAATTTCGTGACCAAGCGCGGGCTGTGCCAGGGCGCGCGGTCCAAGATCAGCTGGACGCAGGTCGAAACCGGCAGCGCGGTGACGTGGAAATACCCCTCATGCGTGCTCAACGGCGAAGACAGCGTGGGTGAATTCTACTCGGTCGCCGTGACCAACAATTTCCAGCAAGCCGATACCGGCACCAAGATGGTGCACAATGGCAAGGGCAGCCGCTCGACGATCATTTCCAAGGGGATTTCGGCGGGCAAGTCGAACAACACCTATCGCGGGCTGGTTCGCGTGGGCGCCAATGCCGACAATGTCCGCAACTTCACCCAGTGCGACAGCCTGCTGCTGGGCGACCAATGCGGCGCGCATACAGTACCCTATATCGAGGTAAAGAACCCCAGTGCCCAGATCGAGCACGAGGCGACCACATCGAAGATCAGCGACGACCAGCTGTTCTACGCCATGCAGCGTGGGCTCGGCGAAGAAGAAGCCGTGGCGCTGATCGTCAACGGTTTTGCCAAGGATGTACTGAAAGAGCTGCCGATGGAGTTCGCCGTCGAAGCGCAGAAGCTGCTGGCGATCTCGCTTGAGGGGAGCGTGGGGTGAGGTATCAGTTTGTCTCGGCCGTTGCTCTTTTCGCCACGCCGGCTCTCGCATCTATGGGGCCTGTGTCCGATCCGTTGGACGGATTTCGCGCCGAGCAAGTCTCAACCATGATTGTTAAAAATCCAACCGACGCGATCGGGGCGGATCCCCGATTCGAGCCTGAGCAGAGCAATCCATCAATCTCGATAGATTGGACACGCGACGACAGCGCGCACCTTTGGGCAGACGTGATCTATCAAAATCCAGATACCGGTATCTATCGCGAGAGAAACGAGCGTTTCGAGTTTGCCCGGCGCGATGATGGTGATTGGAATATGGTTGGCTCGTGGTCGCGCTGGAAATGCCTAAACTCGGATGGCGATGATTGGTCGACTCAAGAGTGCCAACTATGACTGAACGCAAAACCCTCAACCTCCGCGACACATCGGAAGCCGAAACACCCGCGCTCAAGAAGAAGGGCCGCGGGTGGGAGATCAGCGAGAAGCGGCTCGATGCGCTGCATGACATGGCGCGGCAGAAGCGTCGCGATGCGAGCGAAGCGCACAAGGCACTGGCCGAACGCTTCAGCAAGGCGGATCTCGGGCGCTACACTTTCAAGCGCTTCGCCGTGGTGGGTTCGGCCATCGTCGACTTCAACTGCCACAATCTCGGCATGGCGATCATGATCGATGAGGAAGGACAGGACGAAACCCTCGCCAAGCGGCGCGACAAGAGCCTCGAAAGCGTCGGCATCCGCGTGATGCGGATCAAGGCGACGGACATTCTCGAAAACATGGACGCCGTCCTGCAACGGATCACCGCCGGTATGCGCATGCGCATCGCCGACAGGAACGAGGCAAGGCGCAAGCACAACGCCGAAAATCCGCGCCAGACCCGGCCGCGGTATGATCGACCAGGGGGATCACGCAATGACAGGTCTCGATAGTGTAATTTCGCCCGACATGCAGAAGCTGCTGGCATTCCTGCTGCCGGTGCTGTTCGCCATAGGCACGCTGGTGATGAATTTGAGCCGCGGCTTCACCATCGGCGGTTACGTTTTGATCGCCATTTTCACCGCATTGGCGATTTATTTCATGCCAGGCTTTGCCTCGCTCTTCTGATTCACAGGCTTTTTGAAACGATGACCAACCCGATTCTCGAAATCGAAAACCTCCACGCCGAAATTGACGGTAAGCAGATCCTCAATGGACTTACCCTGTCGGTCGCCGCCGGAGAAGTGCATGCGATCATGGGGCCCAACGGTGCAGGCAAGTCGACGCTCGCCTATGTGCTCGGCGGACGTCCGGGATATGAGGTGACGCAGGGCAGCGTGCGGTTCGCCGGCCAGGACCTGCTGGCGCTCGACCCGCATGAACGTGCCGCCTCGGGCCTGTTCCTCGGCTTCCAGTACCCGGTAGAGATCCCCGGTGTGTCGAATGTCCAGTTCCTGCGCGAAGCATTGAACGCTCAGCGCAAGTACCGCGATGAAGAGCCGCTCTCGGGCGGCGAATTCCTCAAGCTGGCGAAGGAAAAGGCAGGCCTGCTCAAGCTCGACATGGAAATGCTCAAGCGCAACGTGAACGTCGGCTTTTCGGGCGGCGAGAAGAAGCGCGCCGAAATGGTCCAGATGGGCATCCTCGATCCGAAATTCGCGGTACTCGACGAAACCGACAGCGGGCTCGACATCGATGCGCTGCGCATCGTGGGCGAAGGCATCAATGCGATCATGCGCGCACCCGACAAGGGCGTGCTGCTGATCACCCACTACCAGCGCCTGCTCGACGTGGTGAAGCCGGACAAGGTCTCTGTGCTTGCGGCTGGCCGCATCGTCCAGACCGGCGGGCCGGAACTCGCCCTACGCCTCGAAAACGAAGGCTATGACGCGGTGATGGCCGAGGCATGAGCGAGGCCGGAACCCTTCCAACGCGGCGCGACGAAGCATGGCGCTATGCTGCCATCGATCGGCTCGGCACCCTGCCCGAATGGCGCGAGATCGCCGTTCCTGAGGGCGAGACTTTGCGTGAATGTTTCGCCATCGAAGACGGCGCGGATGGCTCCGACAGCGAAGTCCGCCGCCTGCGCGTTTCGGTGGGTGAGGGCGCGCGCTGCGAAATCTTCGGCACGATCGCATCGCGCGATTATGCCCGGGTGGAAGTGCAGGTAACGCTTGCCCGGGGTGCGCATTTCGAGCTCGGCGGAGTGACGGTGGGCGGCCGCGATACGGTGCGCGAATTCGTCACCCATGTGATCCATGCTGAACCCGATGCGACCAGCAACCAGACCGTGCGCAGCGTTCACTGGGGGCAGGGCACCGGCAATTTCCTCGGCAATATCGACGTCGTCCGCCACGCGCAGAAGACCGACGCGGCGCAGGACTTCAAGGGCCTGCTGCTCGAAAAGGGCGCGAGCGTGAATGCCGTGCCGCAGCTCGAGATTTTCGCCGACGACGTGAAGTGCGCGCATGGCGCGACCGTGGGCCAGCTCGACAAGACGGCGCAGTTCTACATGGCCGCGCGCGGACTTCCGCCCGAAACCGTCCGCCGACTGCTGGTGCAGGCCTTCATCGGTGACGCATTCGTCGCTCTTGATGACGAGGACGAGGGCGAGCGCCTGATGCGCGCCGCGCTCGACAAGCTGGACGCGCACCTGTGACCCGGACGCTCGAACTGTCCCTGCGCGACGATTTTCCCGGCATGAAAACACCGGATGGCGCGCCGTGGCACTATCTCGATACCGCCGCGACCGCGCAGAAGCCGCAGACGGTGATCGATGCGATGACGCGCGCGCTCGGCAGCGACTATGCGACCGTTCATCGCGGGGTTTACGCACGTTCCGCCGACATGACTTTGCGCTACGAAGCGGCGCGCCGGCGTGTGGCCGGGTTCCTCGGCGGGCAGGAGGACGAGATCGTCTTTACCCGCGGGGCAACCGAGGCGATCAACCTCGTTGCGCAATGCTGGGGCATGACCCGTCTGGGCGAGGGCGACCGGATCGTGCTGTCCACGCTCGAGCATCATTCGAACATCGTTCCCTGGCAAATGGTGGCCGAACGCACCGGGGCCGAGATCGACGTCTGCCCGTTGACCGAAAGCGGCGAAATCGACCTCGGCGCACTCGAGGCGATCCTCACGCCGCGAACCAGGCTGGTTGCACTGGCTCATGTTTCGAACGTGTTGGGTTCGGTGCTCGACGCGAAACGCGCTGCCGAGCTTGCGCATTCGGTAGGCGCGAAGCTGCTGCTCGACGGGTGTCAGGCAGCCCCGCGCATTGCTGTCGATGTCGCAGAAATCGGCTGCGATTTCTATGTCTTCAGCGCGCACAAGCTCTACGGCCCGACGGGGATTGGGGCGCTTTGGGCGCGTGCCGAAATTCTCGAGGACATGCCGCCATATCAGGGCGGCGGCGCGATGATTGACCGGGTGACGTTCGATCGCACGACCTACGCTCCGCCGCCGCAGCGGTTCGAGGCGGGTACGCCCGCCATCGCCGAAGCAGTCGCGCTGCATGCGGCCATCGATTACGTCGAGGAAATCGGTCTCGACCGGATTCATCGGCGCGAGGCGGAGCTGGTTGCCCGCCTGCGCCGCGAACTCGGCAAGATGAACGATGTTACGCTCTTCGGCCCTGCCGAAAGTGCCGGCATCGTCAGCTTTGCGATCGACGGGGTGCATCCGCACGACCTCGGCACCATCCTCGACGAAGAAGGCGTCGCCATTCGCGCCGGGCACCATTGCGCCCAGCCGCTGATGGACCACCTCGGCGTGACGGCGACTGCGCGCGCCAGCTTCGGCCTTTATTCCGACGATAGCGATATCGACGCCATGCTCGCCGGCATCGAGCGCACCCGCCGTATTTTTGGGAGTAGCAACGGATGAACAAGCCATCCGAAGACCAGGATTTCGTAGCCGCACCGGCGCCCAACGAGGATGTGGTGCAGAAGCCGCCGCGCGCACGTGTTTCGGACGCGGTAGATCCCGACGAAACCCCGCGCGAAACGATGGAGCGCAAGCGCGACTATCTGGAGGGTTTCCTGCAGAAGAAGCCCGAGGGCCTCTCGCCCGGCGAACCCGGCGGCGATCTCTACGAGGCGGTCATTGCCGCGCTCAAGGAAATCTACGATCCCGAAATCCCGGTGAACATCTACGATCTCGGCCTGATTTACGGCGTCGAGATTTCCGATGAAAGCGATGCCCACATCACCATGACGCTGACGACCCCGCATTGCCCGGTCGCAGAAAGCATGCCGGGCGAGGTCGAACTGCGCGCCGCCAGCGTGCCCGGAGTGCGCGATGCAGAGGTCAATCTCGTCTGGGATCCGCCGTGGGGGCCGGACCGCATGACGGATGAGGCGCGGCTCGAACTGGGGATGCTCTGACTTGGAAGAGATGCTCGCGACCGCCGACATCCTGCTCGATCCGGATTCGGAGCAATGGCAGCGCATGCATGCGGTGCAGGATCTCGACAGGCACGGTCGGCCTGCTCTCCCCTACCTGTTCGAAGCATCGAACCTCGACTGGAGCCATGACCCGGCCATGTTGAGCCTCATCGGCGACAGCATTGCCAATATCTGGCGCGAAGCCGGGATCCTGATGACTGCTCCGGTCGAAGGTCTCCCGCCCCAGACTATCGACCAGATCGAGGCGCATCGCGATTACTTCAGGAAGCAGGCTTCATGACCGATCAGCAATCCCTTTCAATCACGGTCGCTGACTACAGCGCAGCCGACGACGCGGAAATCCTGCTTTCGCTGCTGGACGCCTATGCAAGGGACCCGATGGGCGGCGGCGAGCCGCTATCGGATCACGCCCGCACCAGCCTTGTATCCGGCATGGCGGCAACGCCAGGCGCATTCTCGCTGATCGCAAGGCTGGGCGGCGAGCCTGTCGGCCTCGCCAATTGCTTCACCACATTTTCGACCTTCGCCGGGGCACCGGTGGTCAACATCCACGACATGGCCGTCCTTCCGGGCCATCGCGGTACCGGTATCGGGCGCGCGCTGATGGGGGCGGTAGAGGGCGAGGCCTTGAAGCGCGGCGCCTGCAAGATCACATTGGAGGTGCTGAGCGGCAATATCACCGCGCAATCGCTCTACCGCTCATGCGGTTACGGCGACTATGCCCTCGATCCCGCCGCAGGCAGCGCATTGTTCTGGCAGAAGAAACTGACATGACCGAAACGACGACATCATCCCGGGCCCGCCCTGCTGCTGTGATCCTGACCCCGGCGGCGGAAGAGCGCATCGCAGAATTGATGGCGAAGGCGCCCGAGGATGCGATCGGCGTCAAGCTGTCGACCCCGCGCCGCGGCTGCAGCGGACTCGCCTATTCGGTCGATTACGTCAGTGAAGAAACCAAATTCGACGAAAAGATCGAGACGCCGGGCGGCATCTTCTACATCGATGGCGCAAGCGTGCTCTATCTCGTCGGTTCGACGATGGACTGGCAGGAAGACGATTTCACCGCAGGCTTCGTGTTCGAAAACCCGAACGCCAAAGGCGCTTGCGGCTGCGGCGAAAGCTTCATGGTCTGAACAGGTCCCGGGCGGCGCCAAGGTTGCACCGCTGCAAACCCGATCAGCCCTCGTCGACGATCCGGCTGAGCAGGGCGCGTTCCAGGTCGTCGACCTGACCGTCTGAATCGATCATCTTTTCGAGCCATTCCTGCTCGTGATCGGTCACGATGTTGCCAGCAGCCTGCGCCTCGGCAAAGTTCGTTCCGCGCACATTTTTGCCGAACACTTTACCAAAATGGTTCTTAACCTGCGGCATTTCCTTGGCCATTGCGCCAAAGAAACGCCCGACACTGGCGCTGTTGTCGGCTACGAAGCTTTCCAGCTCCTTCACCCGCTCATGGCTCAGATGCGCATTCTGCAGCTGGAAACCCTTGAGGTAGTTCGCGACGCCATCGACGAACAGGTCGTCCCACTGGGGCGCATTCTCGTCGTAAACGGTCTCGTCCTTGAGGCGGAACAGCATTTCGGCGTCGTAACGTGTCACGACTGCCGGGCCGTGCCCGCCCGATGCGAATACGAGGCGGCGGACAATGGCGCATTCGGCCGCGCTGATGTGCGTTGCCGACAGGTCGCCGCCGTGGCGCGTCGGCCCGGTCCCGGTGAGGACGGCCTTTTCGATCTGGTTCAGGGCATAATTCTTGAGGCTATCGGGCACGTTGCGGGCGCGTTCTACGATCCGCACCAGCAGTTCGAGTTCGCCCATGCTTTCGAGGCGCCCGTCGTGGTCGAGCGCCTGCATCAGCCATTGGGCTTCGCCTTCGTCGCACATCCCGCGCGGTTCGCTGCCGTTGAGCACGAATTCCGTGATCGCCTCGACGAAGAAATCGACCCACTCGGTGGTTGGATGCGTCAACGAGCGGTTGATCGCGAAGATCGCTTCGGCTTCTCCGCGATGGATCTGTCCGTCACCCCAGCCTAGCTGGCGCAGGCTGAGCAGTTCGGAAGGCGAGATTACGCCGTCTTCCGCCACCTGCTTGGCGAGTTCGGTAAACTGATGGCTCATGCGGTCTCAACCTTTCCCCGTGGGATCGTCCACTTTCAGGAAGGTGCAATCGCATATCAAGCTTAAGACCGGGTTACCGCGGGCCCCTGGCCCATGCTTCCCGCGGGTTAGCGCCTCCCGAGCGCGCGAACGCAGGCGGCCCTGTCGACCGCCTGGCCGTCGCTGGCCCGCCGTGCCTCGACATGGGTTGCGCTCGGCACGGCTCCGGGACTGAGCGGATAGAGATAGATATCGAGCACGCAGGGTTCGCCGCTGAATTGCAGCTTGCGCGCGTCGCCTTCCTTCACATCGAGCCGCGGCTTGCCCAGCAAAGCCTGCAACGCATCGGCATTGCGCCCGATCACGTTTTCGAGCCCGGCTGCACGCATGACTTGCGGCGCGATGAAGCCCGAGGCGGACGGCGCAACTTGCGGTGTTGACGGGCGCTGCGGCGGCGGGGTGGTTGCCGGGCGCAACACGCTCTGCGTGCTCTGCACAGGCGGCATGCCGCCCCCGCCGCAGGCAGCGAGCGCTCCTGATAGCATGACGATGGCGAGCTTACGGATCATGACGACCGAACCTGTGATTGACGAGATGGGTTCCCGCCGCGGCACCGATGACCGGCGCGAGGAAATTGGCGAAAGGAACCAGCATCATACCGGCAATGGCCGATCCCAACAGCAATCTCTCGCCCAGATGCACCGGGTTTGCGCTGTCCGGTTGGATGCGCTGCCTGAGCCAAGCCATGTCGGTCAATTCGCGCCCCAGCAAGACGGCATTGGCACCGAAGAAGGCAATTGCGGGGCCGATGGCGGTCGGGATCAGCAGGAGGGCGACCGGGATCGCGACGAGGTTTACGCCGATGGTGCGGCCGATGCTCCGCAGGCTGTTCGAAATGTCTTCGCTCAGCGGCAGCTTGCGCGCCCGGTTTGCAGCTGCGGGATAGTGCTTGCGCTCTACCGCGATCACGATTTCATCCGCGAACAGCTGGATCACGGCGATGGCAACGACACGGAACAGGAACCAGGCCCCCGCCAGCATCAGGAGCGCCGACAGCACGACATAGGTATCGCTGCTGAGGTCGAGATAGTCGGACACCAACCACGGGAGCGCCTTCGACACGCCGTATCCGGCAGCAACGAACAGCGCGACGGTGATCGCCACACTCTTTGCCAGCACCGCCAGGATCGCGCGGTCGCCCAATTGTCGCAGCGACAGGCTGATGGCGGAAATGACGGCGCGCATGGTAGCTGATCGTTTCGGAGCGCATCGGCGCCAAGTCAACGATTTCGAGGTCATTGCCCTTGGCGATCCCCCGCCAAGTCGCTAGGCGCGCCACCAGTAATGCAATTCAGGAAAATGTGACCCTACCTATGACCGAGCCGAGATACGACGTCATCGCCATCGGCAATGCCATCGTCGACGTTATGGCCCCTGCCACCGACGACCTGATCGAGGAACTGCAGCTCAATCGCGGCGGCATGACCCTGGTCGATGCCGAGCGGGCAAAGGAGCTTTACGACGCGATGGGTCCGGCGCGCGAGATTTCGGGCGGATCGGCGGCGAACACGCTGGCGGGTCTCTCGGCGCTCGGCGCGCAATGCGCTTTCATCGGGCAGGTATCGAACGACCAGCTGGGCGAGGTCTTCGCGCATGACATCCGCGCCGTGGGGATCGATTTCGACACCGCACCGCGCCAGGGCGAACCCTCGACCGCGCGCTGCCTGATCTTCGTGACGCCCGATGCGCAGCGTACGATGAACACCTTCCTCGGGGCGAGCCAGTTCCTTCCTGCCGAAGCTCTCGATGAAGAGGCGATCGGCGGCGCCCGCGTGCTCTATCTCGAAGGGTATCTGTGGGATCCGGAAGAACCGCGTGCCGCCATGCGCCGCGCCATCGAGGCCGCCCGAAATGCCGGGCGAGAGGTTGCTTTCACCCTTAGCGAGGTCTTCGTGATCGACCGCCACGGCGACGATTTCCGCGCGCTGATCGACGACGGGCTGATCGACATCCTGTTCGCCAACCACCTCGAACTGGCTGCCCTGACCGGCGAGGACGACCTTGAGGCGGGCATCGCCGCGCTCAAGGACAAGGTGCCGACGTTGGTCGTGACGCGCAGTTCCGACGGTGCCGTGGCGACGCGGAATGGCGAGCGCGCAGAAGTCGCCGCCGAACCGATCGACCAGGTTGTCGATACGACCGGCGCCGGCGACCTGTTCGCAGCAGGCTTCCTCTATGGCCACGTCAATGGCGAACCGCTGCAGAAATGCCTGCGCCGCGGGGCGATCGCCGCGTGCGAGATCATTTCGCACTATGGCGCGCGTACCGAGGCGAACCTCAAGGCATTGATGGACGAAAAGCTGGGCTGACCCGGCTCGCGGCCTGACTGGAGCCTCAGTCGGGCATCCGCTTGTAGTCGTCAGTGCGCAGCGTCATCAGATAGTCTGCGACCATTTGCGCCTGCTTCGGTTCGAGGTCGAAATCCATCACCTCGGGATAGTTGTGCGCGTCGAGCAGCCAGCTGACCATGGTTTCCTCGGTCAGTTCCTCGCGGTTGGCGATATCGACCCAGCGCGGGGCATGCGGATTGGGCGACAACTCGTTGTCTTCCAACGCGTGGCAGCCGCCGCAGGCAGCCTGGACGAAGGCGAGCGTATCGTGATCGACGGTCTTGGCGGCGGTTTGCTGCGCGCCGCGCGGAGCCGTCTCCGGAATTTCGGAGGTCATGCATCCCGCCACCAGTGGGACGAGCGCCGCGAGAAACAGGATACGCCGCATTATCGATTCTCCGAAACCCGATTCCAATCAAATTGGCCCAACCAACTTGGCGCCAACCAACTGGCCAAGCATCCCACCACCAGGCGGGCTTGGCAAGCGCGCTCAGCCCGCCTTGTTCGCTGCTTCGCGTTCGACCTCGCGCCAGCCGATATCGCGGCGGCAGAAGCCGCTCGGGAATGAGATTGCATCAACCGCTTCGTAGGCAATCCGCTGCGCCTCGGTCACGTTCTGGCCCATCGCCGTCACGTTGAGCACGCGGCCTCCGTTTGCCACCAGCGCGCCGTCAGCCATCGCGGTTCCGGCGTGGAAGACCTTGCCGGATACCGATTGCGCGCCGCCCACATTGATCGCGCCGCCTTTCTCTGGCGTGCCGGGATAGCCCTTGGCCGCCATTACGACGGTAAGCGCGGTTTCGTCGCCAAAGGGGGCATCGCAGCCGTCCAGTCGCCCTTCCGCGCAGGCGAGCATCAGCTGCGCGAGGTCGCCCCGGTAACGCATCATCAGAACCTGACATTCCGGATCGCCGAAACGGCAATTGTATTCGATCAGCCTCGGCCCGGTCTCGGTCAGCATCAGCCCTGCGTAAAGTACGCCCGAATAAGGCATTCCTTCTGCGCGCATCGTGTTGACTGTCGGTTCGATGATTTCGCGCATCACTTGCGCCTCGAGCTCCGGCGTCAGAACCGGCGCAGGGGAATAGGCACCCATGCCGCCGGTATTGGGGCCGGTATCGCCTTCGCCGACACGCTTGTGGTCCTGCGCGCTGCCAAAGGGCAGGATCGCGGTACCGTCTGTAAGCGCGAAGAAGCTTGCTTCCTCTCCGCGCATGAATTCCTCGATCACGACCTCGGCACCGGCATCGCCGAACTGGCCGCCGAACATGTCGGCCAGCGCGGCCTCGGCTTGCGTGCGGGTCTCGGCAATCACGACGCCCTTGCCAGCAGCAAGCCCGTCTGCCTTCAGGACATAGGGCGCATCGAAACGGTCGAGCGCCGCCGTCGCTTCGCCGAGGGTGGACGTCCTGACATATCCAGCGGTCGGAATGCCTGCGCGCTCGCACAGATCCTTGGTAAAGCCCTTGCTGCCTTCCAGCTGTGCCGCCGCCTTCGACGGGCCGAACACCGCGATTCCGGCGCTGCGAAGGCTGTCGGCCAGCCCGTCCACAAGCGGGGCCTCGGGCCCGACCACGACGAGCGCGATCCCGTGCTTCTGGCAAAATGCGATCACGGCTGCGTGATTGGTCGCATCGAGTGCAACCAGTTCGGCTTCCTCGGCGATGCCCGGGTTTCCGGGGGCAGCGTAAAGCTTTGTGAGCGAGGGGGATTGCGCCAGTTTCCACGCCAGCGCATGTTCGCGCCCGCCCGAGCCCAGAAGAAGGATATTCATGGCTGCTCCCGAAGAATACGACAATGCTGGAGGGCTGGTAGCGCGCTCGGCCAAGGGCGACAACGCCGAGCCGCTGACAATCAGCGAGATTTCGTCGGCATTGAAGCGGACGGTCGAGGATCGGTTCGGCTTCGTGCGCCTGCGGGGCGAGCTGTCGGGCGTCAAGCGCGCCGCGTCGGGTCACATGTACTGCTCGCTCAAGGACGAAAATGCCGTGATCGATGCGGTCATGTGGCGCGGCAATGCCGGGCGCTTGGCATTCCGGCCCGAAGACGGGATCGAAGTGATCGCGAGCGGCAAGATCACCACCTATCCCGGGCGGTCGAAGTACCAGATCGTGGTCGACAGCATGGAAATCGCGGGCGAGGGGGCATTGCTCGCCTTGCTCGAGAAGACCAAGGCAAGACTGGAGGCTGAAGGGCTGTTCGCGCGCGAGCGGAAGCGCGAAATTCCCTACCTGCCCAAGGTGATTGGCGTTGTCACTTCGCCAACCGGATCGGTTATCCGCGACATCCTGCACCGGCTGGAAGACCGCTTCCCCTCGCACGTGCTGGTGTGGCCGGTGCTGGTGCAGGGGCAGGGTGCCGCCGAACAGGTTGCACAGGCAATTCGCGGGTTTTCAGCGCTTTCCGAGGAGGGTTCCGTGCCCCGTCCGGACCTGGTGATCGTTGCGCGCGGCGGCGGCTCGATCGAGGACCTGTGGTCCTTCAACGAAGAGGTCGTCGTTCGCGCAATCGCGGAATGTTCCATTCCGGTTATTTCTGCGGTGGGTCACGAGACCGATACGACCCTTGCCGACTATGCTGCCGACCGGCGCGCGCCGACCCCTACTGCGGCCGCCGAAATGGCGGTCCCGGTCAGGACGGAGCTGATTGCGACCGTCGCCGATTTCGGGAATCGCCAGCGCCGCGCGGTCTATCGGCCGATCGAGATGGGGCGCGAACGCCTCGACGCCCGCGTCCGTCGTCTGCCGCAGGCACAGAACCTCCTGCAACCGCAGGCACAGCGCCTGGATGAACTTTCGGAGCGTCTACGCCGCGGGCTGATGGACCGTGCCGCGACCGGCCGCGACAAGCTGACCCGCAGCGCTGCACGCCTTTCCCCGCGATTGCTGGAAGGCGGATTGCGCGATGCTAGGCGCAGGCTCGATGGCGCTAGGTTGCAGCCAGCGCTCGTCACCCGCCCCATCGGGCTTGGCCGCGACCGTCTCGACGCATTGTGGCGGGTCGCGAGCCAGTTTCATCCGGAAAAGCCGCTCGAACGCGGTTATGCCATCGTTCGCGATGCCGATGGCAATGCATTGACCGGGAAAACCGCTGCGGAGCACCATGACCGGCTTGTCCTGCAGTTCCGCGATGGCAAGCTCTCCGTCCTGCGCGAGGGGTCCGATGCCAGCCCATCCTCACCGCCGCCACCGCCCAAGCCCGCCAGCTCCAAACCTCGCCGTGCGAAACCGTCCGCCGCAGGAGGAACCCCGCCCGTGCAGGATGATTTGTTCGGATAGGCGCGCTTTGCTAAGGGGACTGCCATGTTGATGTCATCGAGCGACGACGGGGCGAAGCTCCACTACGGCCCCAATAGTTTCCGCGTGCTTCGCGCAGGCCAGCACGTATTTTGTGCGATCACCGGCGAGGCGATCCCGCTGGAGGAACTGCGGTACTGGAGCGCCAAGCACCAGGAACCCTATGCTTCTGCAGAGGCAGCTGCCCAGCGCCTGGCGGAGCAGGACTGATTCGCGCAGCCGGATCGAAATTCGCAATATTCCTGGCTGCGAGCTGCCTGCTGGCGGCATGCAGCGGTGGCCCTGCCGAAAGCGGCGAGACAGTGCAGGCTCTGCCGACACCGGCGGCATCTCCCGTTGCAGCTAGAGCGCCGGCCCCTACTCCCACCCCTGATACGCCGAAGGGTCCGACCACCTTTCTCTATTCGGGTGAATTGACGCAAGGCGGCTGGATTCGTGGCCAGGCACCTGCGGGCACAGTCGCGGCGCGGCTGGGCGAGCAGAAACTGGTTTTGGGTGAGGAAGGGCGGTTTTTCGCCGCATTCGACCGCGATGCCGGAACGCAGGAAACGCTCGTCGCCGAACTGAAGGGCGGCAAGACTGTAATTTCGCCCCTGACGGTGACGCCGCGGGACTGGCAGATCGAACGGGTCAATGCCGCCCGTCGTCCCGGCGGTTCGAGCGAGGCCTTCATGGCGCGCCGCCGCCCCGAACTCGACGCGATCTGGAACGCGCGCGAAAAACGCACGGGCGCCGGAGGGTGGAGCCAGCAATTCATCTGGCCGGTGACCGGGCGAATCTCGGGCCGGTTCGGCTCCCAGCGCATCTACCGCGGCGAACCCGGAAGCTATCATTCGGGAATCGACATTTCGACCGGCACCAGCGGGACGCCTTATGTTGCCCCTGCCGATGGTGTCGTCGTGCTGGCAGCTGACGATTTCTCGCTCGAAGGCAAGCTGCTGATCATCGACCACGGGCAGGGCCTCAACAGCGCCTTCCTCCATTCCTCGGAACTTCTCGTGAAGGAAGGTGACCGGGTGAAACAGGGGCAGGTTATCGGCAGGATCGGTGCGAGCGGTCGCGCCACCGGGCCACATCTCCACTGGAGCCTGAAATGGTTCAATGCGCGGCTCGATCCGCTGCTGTTCACCGGTCCCATGTCCTGAAGCGCCCGCGGGCTTGACCTGACGCGGCGCGGCGGCAAACACGTTTTCCCATGAAATGGCGGCTGGTCATGATTGCGCTGGTCGCGCTTGCGCTGGCTCCCGGCACCTTTGTCCGCACGCCGATGGGGGAGCCGGACCTTCGGCCGATCCTCCGCATGGCGCCGCTCACGCACGAGCCCCGCTCATTCGATGGCTTCGAGATAGAGGGCGTGTGGCACCTGACCAGCCCCAACGACCTGTTCGGCGGGTTCTCCGGGCTGGCCGCCATCGGTGACGACGAATTTCTGGCGGTCAGCGACAAGGGCAGCTGGATGCGTTTTGGCGTGCCGGGGTCCGGAACAGGGGCTGTGTTTGGCGAACTAGACCGGGCGCGGCTGGGTGACAAGCGGCAGGTCGATGCGGAGGCGGTGACGCTGGATGCAACGAGCCGCCGCGTGTGGATCGCCTATGAAGGCACCAACACGATCGAGCGCAGCGGCTATGACCTCAAGGGGGCGCAGCGCGCGAAACCTGCCGGAATGAAGGACTGGCCGATCAATGGCGGGGCGGAAACGCTGACCCGGCTGGCAGGCGGGCGCTTCCTCGCCATCGGTGAAGGAAAGGCCGGATTGGGAGAAGTGGGCTATCCGGCGCTGCTGTTCGATGGCGATCCGGTTGCGGGCGCAGAGGCGACCTCGTTCCGCTTCGCTGCGCCCGATGGCTTTCGTGCGACCGATGCCCATGCGTTGCCCGACGGGCGCGTGGTGATCCTGATGCGTTCTATCAAGGGTTACCTGCCCCCGCGATTCGGGGCGAAACTGGCGATTGCCGATCCGGCAGAAATCAGGGCCGGCGAGATTTGGCGTGCCGAAGTGCTCGCGACCTTTCCCGCCTCATTGCCGAGCGACAATTTCGAAGGTCTGGCGGTGCAGCAGCGCGAGGGTGGCGGCCTGACGCTCTGGATCATGTCGGACGACAATGGCGCGAGTTTCCAGCGCACGCTGCTCTACAAGCTGCGCTGGGATCCTGCCGCAACGCGCGAAAACGCCATGAAGGACGGTTGACGCGAAAAAGCGCGCAGGGTCGCCCCCGCACGCCTTTCGAATACCAAAGCTGGCCGTGAGGCCGGAAGGTCAGGCCGCAGCCATCGCCTTCTTCAGCTCGCGCTTCACCTTGAGCGCGCCTGCCGAAAGCTTCTCGTCGCTGGTCTTCAGCAGCCAGTTGTCGAGACCGCCATTGTGTTCGACCGAACGCAGGCCCTGTGTCGAAACGCGGAACTTGAAGCTGCGGTCGAGCTTTTCGCTCAGCAGCGTGACGTTCTGCAAATTGGGCAGGAATACCCGCTTGGTCTTGTTGTTGGCGTGGCTCACGTTGTGGCCAACCTGGCGGCCTTTGCCGGTCAGTTCGCAGATGCGCGACATGATATCTCTCGTTCGTTCACAATTGCAGGCCGCCAAGTGATTCGGCAGACCCATTACCAGTCGGGTTTTCCCGGAAAGCGGCGCGCTTAGCGGGGCATGGGCGAATCGTCAAGCAAAGTTGCCGCCTGCCCGACAAGCCGCTAGCGCGGTGCGATGACGTGCTGCGGATCCCCTTCATGACTAGATGGCCGGTCCCCGAGCCGATGCGCCGTGCGCTCGATGCCGCAAGCGAGGCTGGCACGCAAGGCGAAGTGCCGATCGGCGCGGTCGTGGCGCTCGATGGTGAGATTGTCGCGGTTGCCGCCAACCGCACCCGCCAGCCGCCCGATCCCACAGGCCATGCCGAGATTCGCGCGCTTCGCATGGCGGCAGAAGCGCTGGGGCAGGATCGGCTGACCGGATGCGACCTCTATGTCACGCTCGAACCTTGCGCGATGTGTGCAGGCGCGATCAGCCACGCGCGAATCGCCCGGCTCTATTACGCGGCGAGCGATCCCAAGGGGGGCGCGGTCGAACATGGCGCACGCGTGTTCGAGCAGGATCAGTGCCTCCACCGGCCCGAGGTTTATACCGGACTTGCCGAGCAGGAAGCGGGCGACATGCTGCGCGAATTCTTCCGCGAGCGACGCTAGGCTCTAGAGCCCGCGCCAGATCTTAGCCTTGGCATCGTCCTTTGCGCCCATGCGGCTGCGGTCGCAGCGCGAGGGGCGGAAGCGCCTGTCGTAACAGAGGCGCAATTCCTCGAGCCAGCCGCGCTGGTTGAGGTGCACGCCGACCCCGGCCGAGGTCCAGCCCGGATTGGCATCGACGAAGGCCTTGCGGATTTCGCCTGCGGTCAGCCCGTCCTGCCGCGAAATGCGGTCGTAATCGGGCCAGCGGTAGGAGTTCCAGAGGATGTTCGCGACCTTGTAATAGGTCGCCGGGCGCCGCGTCATGCAGCTGCCATGCTTTGCCCATTGATGGACGACGAGGCTGGTCGATGGCGACACGCAAAGCTGCCGTGCGACGTCGATTCCGGTCGGGTGTTGCTGCGTCGGGCACCATTGCGGCCATCCGCGCTCGCTATCGGGCCATAGTCCGTGCAGCACGAAGCCGAAGCGTCCGTGGCGACCCGAACATTGCAGCGCCTGTGCCCTGCTGCTTTCGCGCCCACGACAGTATTCGGGGCTCCAGCTGAGCGCCATGGTATAGCCGCTGACCGGCGTTTGCCGGATCGGCCCCTCGCGTTCGGCGAAGGGCGGGGTAACCGCTCGCGGCATCCGGCATTGATAGGATTGTGCCTGTGCCGCGCCGGTAGTGAAAAGCGCCGCAAGCCAGACGATGCCTGCGGCGCTGATCCTCATTCGAAAACCGAAGGGTCGGCGGCCGAACTTCCGTCGAACCATGCCTTCGCATCGGGCGTGAACAGGAAATAGATCGAACCCAGCGACAGTGCCGTCGCGAGCAGCGACATCAGCATCTGGACAGTGGGAAGGGCCAGCGTCGCCGGAATGCCGATCAGGCCCCATATGGTGAGGACCACGAGGATCCATTTCGCCACCTTGCTCGCGCGGCGCGAGATGAAATACCACAGCAGCAGCGAGATCGTGATGCCGAAGGCAAATACGCCGATCATGAAGCCGCTGCCCATGCCGATTTCTGCCAGGTCGCCCTGGGTCATCGCGACCATGTCGTCGAAAAACAGCACGAAATTGATCAGGCCGACGACAAGCGAACCCAGGTAAAGCTTGTCGAACATTTGTATTGATGCAGGACGCATGGCGTACCCTCCCCCATGAAAACTGCGGAGAGAATAACGGTTTATCCGGCAAGGGCAATCAGAGCGGCGTGAAATCCAGCCCGATATCCGCAGCCGGCGCGCTCTGGGTCAATCGTCCGACAGAGACATAGTCGACGCCTGTCGCCGCCTTGGCCTTGATCGTTTGCAGGTTGATCCCGCCGCTTGCCTCTGTCGGTACGCGGCCTGCGACGAGAGCTACCGCTTCGCGCAGGGTATCAGGTTCCATATTGTCGAGCAGCAGGCGGGTCGCGCCCGCTTGCAGTGCAGGTTCGATCTGGTCGATCCGGTCGACCTCGCAGATGATGTCCTTCACGCCACCTTCGACGGCGCGGCGGACGGCCTCGCCCACCGATCCGGCGACAAGCACGTGGTTGTCCTTGATCATCGCAGCATCCCACAATCCCATGCGGTGGTTGCTGCCACCACCCATGCGCACCGCGTATTTTTCGAGGTGGCGCAGGCCCGGAATGGTCTTGCGCGTGTCGAGCAGCGTGCAATCGGGATTGTCCATTGCCCGCACATACTCGGCGACCATGGTGGCGATGCCGGAGAGGTGCTGGACGGTATTGAGCGCGGCGCGCTCTGCCGTCAGCATGGCGCGGGCATTGCCCTCGAGATGCATGAGGTCGGTTCCGGCCGGAACGCTCGCGCCTTCCTCGACGAGGATGGTGATGGTCATGTCGGGGTCGAGCGTGCGGAAGAACGCCTCTGCCACGGGTAGTCCCGCGACATGGATTGCATCGCGCGTGTCCATCACGCCCGAAAAACGCGCGTCTGCGGGAATCACGCTTTCGGAAGTGACGTCCTTCCCGCCTCCGGGCAGCCCCTCGCCAAGATCTTCGGCCAGCGTGTCACGGACGAATTTGTCGAGATCGAAACCGGTCAGTTTAAATGTCATGCAGTGTTCCTAACCGGGCCGGTGGAGGCCCGGCAAGGGCGACCGCCCGCCCGCAGCGGGTGCAGCTTGCTGCACGTCTAGCGAGGACGCTCCGACGGAGGTCGGTGCGGCAAACAAATCAATGAACGAAGCGCGCCACGACGTCGCGATAGCTGCGCGAAACCTTCACTTCTGCGCCGCTGTCGAGCACGAGGAAACATTCGCCATTGGTGTGCGGGCGGACCTGGCGCACCTGGTCGAGATTGACGATGGTCGAACGGTGGACGCGCTGGAACTTGCGCGGATCGAGCCGGCGTTCGAGGTCCTTCATCGTTTCGCGCAGGATCAGCGAATTGTCGCCGGTGTAGATGCACATGTAATCGCCGGCCGCCTCGATATGTTCGATCGTGTCGGTTTCGACGCGGAAGATCTGGCCGCGATCCTTCACGTTGATCAGCTTCTCGTAACGGTCGCCGGCCTCGCCTTCGCCATCGGAGAATTCCTCGGCCTTGTCGGGCGCGACTTCGCTCAGCACGTGCATCAGCTTTTCGGCTTCTTCGGCGCTCTTCTTTTCGGCGATGCGCATGCGCACACGTTCGATCGTGTCTGCCAGCTTGTCTTCATCGACCGGCTTCATCAGATAATTGACCGCATTCGCTTCGAAGGCGCGGATGGCGTGTTCCTCGAATGCAGTGACGAACACGAACAGCGGGGGTTCGATCTCCATCACACCCTTCACGACCGAAAATCCGTCGAAACCGGGCATCTGGATGTCGAGGAAGACGAGATCGGGTTTTTCCGTCTTGATCTTGCGGATGGCTTCGCGGCCGTTCGAACAGGTGCCGATGATTTCGACGTCTTCGAAGGGCTCGAGCCGCAGTTGCAGGCCCTGGATGGCCAGCTTCTCGTCATCGACCAGGATTGTGCGAATAGTCATGCGTTACTTCCAATAGGGCGGCCCGCTTCAAGGGGGATAACGGGCTCAGGGGGTGTGGGTTTCAATTTTTGCGCTGCCGGGGCGAAATCGGGTTCTTCGCTCGCCTCGGGTTCGAAGGGGATTTCGATCAGTACGCTGAACCCCCCACCGGGCTCGGATCGCGTTTCGAAACGGTGGTTTTCTCCATATGCCTGCAGCAACCGATTGCGAATATTCGCCAGGCCGACCCCGGTCGACACCGGTTCGCCAGGCCGGTTCGCAGCCAAGGTGAGCAGGTCTCGCTGGACCGGACCGTCCATGCCCGGGCCACTGTCCTCGACCGTGATTCGCACCCTTTCGCCGACAACGCGTGCGGTCACGGCGATTTCGGCACCCTCTTCCTGCGGCGAGACGGCATATTTGATCGCGTTCTCGACCAGCGGTTGAAGCAGCATCGAAGGCAGGCTGGCATCGCAGGCTGCATCCTCGATCTCGAAGCGGGTGCGCAGCCGTTCCTCGAACCGCATCCGCTCGATCCCGAGGTAAAGCTTCAGCGTCTCGATCTCTTGCGCCAGCGTCACCTGGCTGCCCGGCTGGGTCACCAGCGTATGGCGCAGGAAGGACGACAGACGTGTCAGCATCGCATTTGCAGGCTCGGTCTGTTTCAGCAGCACGAGGGTGCTGATCGAGTTTAGCGTGTTGAACAGGAAATGCGGGTTGAGCTGGTAACGCAGCATCGCAAGCTGCGCGCTGGTCGCCTGCGCTTCCAATCGCTCGAGCCGGTCGGTCTGCTCCTCGATCGTGAGGAAGTAATTGGTCGCGTAATAGAGCGCGCTCCACCCGCCGAGCAGGGTCAGCGGGATGTAGGACAGGCCGATGAAGCGCTGGGCAAAGGTCGTCTCGCGAATACCGGCATAATAGATGCCCTGCACCCAGGCATCGATCGAGGCATGGATGATCACCGCCACGATCAGCACGACGCCGGTCATGCCCCACGTCACCAGCGGCTTGCGGTTGATCAGCTGGCGATAGATCACCGACAGGATCAGGCTGATCGAAAAGCCGGTGATCGTCGTGATCAGGATGACGACCAGCAATTCCCATGACTGGCCATTTGCCAGTGCGGACATGGCGCGCAGCAGGAATGCGCCGCCCCAGCCGGCCAGCTGGAGGTTCCAGAAAGCCCTGTTCTTGTTCGCGAAGAAGGGCGTGGGGCGGAAGGGCAGCATCGCCATAACCTCCTCCGATAGCGGATTTTGCGCGAAGGTGCAGTTTGTTTTGCCCGTTTCCGGCGCGTCGGTTACACTGCTCGGCGTAGGAGAGCGACAATGAACACGATGACAGAGACGCTGCACGGCGCACACGAACACGCGAAGTTCCGCGAGATGAAGGAAGGCACGGCAGAAGACTGGGCCATCATCGGCAAGGAATATCGCGAGTTTGCCAAGGGCCTGCCCGACCGCGTCCTCGACCATCTCAAACTGCTCAAGGGCGATTTTGGCGGCTTTCCCGTATGCCGCCTCGAACACAGCCTGCAGACCGCGACCCGCGCCCACCGCGACGGCCGTGACGAACAATATGTCGTGATGGCGTTGCTCCACGATATCGGCGACACGCTGGGGAGCTATAACCACCCCGAGGTGGCCGCATCGATCATCAAACCCTTCGTGACCGACGAGATCCACTGGATCTGCGAAAACCACGGCGCGTTCCAGGGCTATTACTATTTCCACTTCCTCGGCATGGACAAGGACGCGCGCGAGAAATTCCGCGGCCACCCGCATTTCGAGGCCTGCCGCGAATTCTGCGAGAAATACGATCAGGCCGCGTTCGATCCGGATTACGAAAGCGAGAGCCTCGAATTTTTCGAACCGATGGTGCGCCGGGTGATGGAGCGTCCGCTGGCATCGATGTACGCCAAGGTCGTCGACGACTGATCCGATGCGCCCTGTGCCGCCCTGTGCCGCCCTGTGCCGCGTTAGGTCACGCTAGGGTGCGGTTATGTCGCGCTTGAAACGCGCGGCCCAATCAGCCGGTTTTCCTTCGGAAATCAACGCGTTCACCAGTGCGACTTCGGTTCGGATCACATCGCGACGTTCATCCCAGCCTTCATGTGTGCGCTTGCGGAACAGGCCACCATCATTGCGTGGTCCCCAGCGTTCCATGAACCGTATCGCCGCCTCCGGAGGGTAGCCGGCATTGGCGAGTAGCCAGGGCATCAGGCGGTCCGACTCGCGCTCGGTCAGTCGCAAGTTCCTGCGCTTGCGGCCCTCGGTGTCGAGCCATGCGCGATGGCGGAGGAGGTTATGCGCCAGCTCGTGCGCAACCGCCGCTGCGAACTCGTCATCCGGGTAGTCCATCCCGACAAATTCCGCCCCGAATTGAACCCGTTTGCCATCTGCAAGAGCCTGATCGCCTTTCGGGGTCAGCTCGAACCGCGTGGCGCAGGTTTCGACCGGCAGGATTTCCTCTGCCGACACGTCTCCTGTAGGCAAAGCCCAGGCGACCACGACACGGGAATCGGGACTGAGTTCGAAAGCCACCGCCCGATTGACCTCTAGGATCCTCTGCCAGGCCGGGACCATTGCTGGAAACTGTTCGGCGATCTGCACCTCGTTGACCGAGATGAGCGCGGCGTCTGCCGTTATTCCTGCGAGCGCTGCCGGCGACCCGGAAGCGACTGCCTGGACTGCGATGTCGCCCTGCAGGCCGAGTGCATCACGCACCGCAGCCGCATCGCCGTAAGCAGCGGCATCGTGGAGCAGCCAGCCGAGCGAAAGCTCCTTGTCCTCGCAATAGGCCGCATTTCCCCGCGCAAGCCGCCAGCCGGCTTCGAACAGGCGCGCTTCCTTCGCCTGGAAGTCGCGCAGGGTATTTCGCAATCCGGCAGTCGTACCATCGTCACTCGCCAGAGCCGCGCCGTGAGGGACGCTGGCGAACAGCAGTCCGGCAATGAGCAGGCGGCCGAACATCACTCGCCGGCGCTGTCGATCGCTTTCCTGAGAGCTCCGAAACCGACTGCACCTTCGAACACCTTGTTCGACGTCACCCAACTTGGGGTCCCCGAAAAGCCGAGTTGCTGGGCGAGGGCGTAATTGCTCGCTAGCTCACGGTCGACATCTGGCGCTGCGCCGTCCACCTGCGCCTGTTCCATGTCCAGTCCGACTTCACGCGCAGCCTGGTTGATGGTTTCGGGCGTTGCGGGTGCGAGGCGGTACATCACCTCGTGGAATTCGGCGTATTTGCCCTGTTTCGCGGCGGCGAGGGCCATGCGCGAGGCCATCTCGCTGCCCTGGAAGATAGGCCATTCGCGAATGACGATCTTCAACTCGGGATCGGAATCGAGCAGCCGCGCCACATCCTCCTGGCTCTGCTTGCAATAGCCGCAATTGTAATCGGCGAACTCGACCAGAACCTTGCTGCCATTGGGGTTGCCGAGCACTGCGCCCGGGAAGGGCTCGCTGACCGTGTCGGTCACGCTGGCCAGCTTGCGCTCGCCTTCTTGTCGCTGCCACGCATCTGCCATTTCCGGCAGGATTTCGGGGTTTTCGAGGAGATAGGCACGCGTCTGGCTGTTGGCCATGCCGGTCCAGCTGAACAGGCCTGCGCCGAGAAAACCGAAAACCAGCGCGAGCGCTGCCGTCAGCAGTGATTGTCTTAGCATTTCCTGGTTGCCCCCACCTATTTCCTGTCGCGTATCCGTTCCAGTTCGGCGCGCGCCTGGAAGGATATATCCTGTGCCCTGATCCAGTCCGGCGAACCGACCGGCAGGCCCTCCTCTGCGACCTGCGCGCTGCGCAATGCCTCGGCATAGCGCCGGTTCATGACCTGTTGTTCTGCACTGGCGAGCCGCGCACGTGGCATATCACCCCGCGCCGCATAGACGACGCCCAGCTGGTACCAGGCGAAGGGGTTCAGCCGGTCGCGAGCCACAGCTGCGCGCAACACTTGCTCGGCTTCTTCGAAGTTAGACTGGTCCTCTGTCGCGATGAGCGCGTGGCCAAGGATCGAGGCGATCAGCGGCTCGTTCTTCGACAGCTCGGTTGCCTTGCGCAGCGCCGGGAGAGCTTCGTCGGGGCGCCCCGATTCCAGCAGGACCTGCCCCTTCAATTCGAGAAAATAAGGGTCGTTGGGGTCCTTCGCGAGCAGCGCATCCGTTTCCGAAAGAGCATCAGCGATCAACGCTTCCTTGTGATAGGCGTAGGCGCGGGCATAGTGCGCTTCGACCCGCTGGTCGCTCTCCGGATAATAGACGAGCGTGCGGTCGGGCGGCGTGAGGAAGCCGTAAAGTTTCGCCTTCACGCGCTGGAACCTTGCCTCCAGCGCGGGGTCTGTTTCGCGCTCCCACGCAGGGTCGCGAACGTAATCCTCGCGCAGGCGGGTGATGCGTTCGGCAGAAAGAGGGTGCGTCTGGTTGAACGATGCTTCCTCGCTCTGGTCGCGGCCATAGCGCTGGGCTTGGTTCTGCAGTTTGCCGAAGAATTCGAGCGAACCCTTGCCGGAAATGCCCGCGGTCGAAAGATATTGCGCACCGGCGGCATCGGCAGAGGATTCCTGCACGCGGCTGAAGGCAAGGAACTTGCCCAGTGCAGCGCGCTGCCCCGCCATCATCACGCCCATTGCGGCATCGCCAGCCCCGGCCACGGCAGCTCCGACACCGAGCAGCAGGCTCAGGATCGAAATGTTGCTGGCGTCCGAAATACCTTCGCCATAGCGCACGATATGTCCGCCGGTGATGTGCCCAAGTTCATGCGCGATCACGCCTTGCACCTGGTTGGCATTATCGGCCGCATGGATCAGGCCGCTATGGATGTAGATCGCCTGACCACCCGCCACGAAGGCGTTGATCGACGGATCGTTGAGCAGGACTATGTCGACATTGCCTGGCGCAAGGCCCGCGGCCTCGACCAGCGGATCGGCGAGATCCTGCAGGAGCGCCTCGGTCTCTGCATCGCGCAGGACGGATTGCGCCATTGCGGGCTGCGCGCTCAACGACAGGGCGAGCACGAGGGCTAAAAGCTTGGACAACAGGCGCATTGGGTCGGTTCTACCGTGTTTCGCCCTGAACCGGAACTGAAGAGCGCACCTCGGCAGCAAACTGCAGGATTTCGGCCAGGACGTCGCGGCGCCCCCGCCATGGGGATGCGAGCGCGAGAAGGGGATCGTTGTGGTCCATGGCCGGATACTCTTCGAGTTTCACTTCTACTCCGGCGCCTTCCAGCTTGCGTGCCAGAGCCTGGCTGTTGCGCGGCTTCACCAATGTGTCCTGCAGCCCATGGATCAACAGGAAGGGTGGGGCGCCCTTGCGAACGAGATTGACCGGCTGGGTGCCTTCCGGATCGGTGGCATTGCCGAATGCATCGCGGGTCGAATCCGTGTCGAACGGAAAAAAGTCATAGGGTCCGGACAGCCCCACCACACCTGCGATAGAACTTGCGGGGACACCTTCACTTGCCAGCCACCTGGGGTCGAGGGCGAGCATTGCGACGTTGTAGGCGCCTGCCGAATGGCCAACCAGGATGATGTGGTCCGGGTCTCCCCCGTATTCGGCGATGTTCTCTCGCACCCACCGCACAGATGCCGCACCATCCTCCAGCATGGCGGGATAGGCACCCTTTGCACCCAGCCGGTAGCCGGCATTGACGACGATGTAGCCACTGGGCGCAAGCGTGCGGCCGGTGAAGTCGTAGTCGTCAGGGTCGCCGCTGCGCCAGCTGCCGCCGTGGACGAAGACAATGACGGGGAGCTTGCTATCTGCAGGCGTCGCGTCCTGGCGCAGGACGAACAGGCGCTGCTGCGGGTCCGGACCGTATGAGATCGCCTCGCTGCGCGTGACCCCGGCATCGCCGCCCGTGACCTTGTCGAAGGCATTGAGCACGGCGGGGCCGTTGCGCTGGATTGCGATCTGCAGCGCAATGCCGGCGATGATTGCAATGGCGAGGACAATTCCAAGCGCCCAGAAGATCATGCGACGTCCCTTCATCCCCAAACTCACCTACTTTGCTTCCTGTTCGACCGTTTCGACAATCTTTTCCGCATCCCGGTCGGATGAAAGCCCGGCAGCCCGCAGGAAATTTTGCCCGGTCGAATAATCGTCACCCAGCCATAAGGGCACGCTGTGCGCTTCGATCGTCGCCTTCCCCGCGATTTCCTCGGCTGACAAGGGCTCGCCCGCCGCGGTGCGAATGAAAATCGCCGCGATGCGCGTGGGGAAGCGTTCGACCAATTCGGCATAGGCGGGCAGATCGCCCTGGGTGTCGTCGCCGATCAGGGCGAAGCGCAGGTGCGGATAATGGGCGAGGATATCGCCGATCGCTTCGGTCTTGTGGGCGCCATGGCTCGATGAACCGAATGTCTCGCTATTCATGCCCCAGTCGCGCAGCATGATGGGCCCCAGCGGCAGGCCGCGGGCCTGCTTGAACGCCACGAGATAGGAGAACAGATTCCATGGGCTCGACGAAACATAGAAGAATGGGCGGTGGGTGGCCGGAACACCCTTGCCCGCCTGGGCCATGTCGGGATCGAGCAGCGCACCGCCGCCAAGCGCGCCGTAAAACGCGTCCGCCCCCGGCACGGCGATCCTGTCGTCCGGCAATTCGGCAAGAACGCGGCGCCAGTTGCGCAGCAGCGACCTGACCCCGCCGGTGATGCCTGTCTCTATGATGGTGTCGTCTATGTCCGAAATGACCGCGAGATCGGCGTGATCGCCCGGTGAGAGGACATGCCCTTCGACGCATTGATCGCCATTGCGATTGGTCCAGTGCAGCTCGACCACTTCCCAACGGGTGTGCTTCGCATGGAGCCATTTGCCGTTCAGTTCGACATCGAAATGCACGAACCCTTCAGCATCGGTTTGAGCGTGATGGTCGGATCGCAACCCGTCATTACGCTCGACCACCAGCTTGACTGCCAGCCCGGCGACCTCGTGCGAGACAAAGTGCGCCAGCATCGTCCGGAACGCCTGGATCCGCCCCCTTCGGTCATACCGATGGTGGTCTGCGCGCAGGGCACGGGCCGAAATGCGAAGGCGATCTTCGTTGCGATAACCGTAATAGGGCTGGATGCGAACCGGACGGGTGGGGAGGACCATGGCGCATGGTCCTAACGCAGCGAGGGGGCGGAGCATAGGCCCCACCCCCCCGAAGTTTTTCGTTGGCGAACTGTTAGCCTACGAGCTTGCGTCCGACACGTTCGATCAGGGCAATATCGTCGTCGATTTCGCCGAGAACCGCGATCTCGCCGCTTTCGGTGCGGCGGATCATCACGACGGCGAATTCCGGACCTTCGGCTGACAGGTCTTCGAGGCCGAAGTGGTCGAGCTTGCGCAGTTTCCTGGCCAGCGCCGCGCGCGGTTCGTCGGTCGGATCGACAGGCTTGCCCTGTTCTTCCTTGCGCATACGGCGTTCGGCATTGACGACGCCCTTCAGGCCGCCATCTGCTTCGGAAAGGAAGCCTGCGAGCTTGCCGCGTTCGATGCCGACGCGGTGTGCGTGGCTCAGTACCGCTGCATATTCGGTCAGGCGTGTCTTGTCGTAGTCGGCGCCGAACACGAGCTTGACGACCGGGGTCATCGGCGCGCGTTCCTGGCTGGTCAGGCCGCTTTCTGCGACGAGCTCTTCATAGGCGGCGGGTTCATTCTGTGCTGCCAGCGAGAAGTCGTAGGCGCGGCCGACCGCAGCATAAAGGGCGGTGCGGCTGCGATCTTCGCAGCTGCGCGCCGTCTGTGCGAGTTCGCGGGCCGATGCGAGATAGTCATAGAGGCCGGCTTCGCCATCGAGTTCGTCGGTAACCGGCTCGTCGAAGTCCGTGACTTCTTCTGCAGCGGGAATTTCCATTGCGGGTTCGGCTTCGGCCGGAACCACAGCTTGCTGAGCAGGCTCGTAAGCGCTCGGAATGGCTGGTTCGGCAGCGTCGAACTCATCCGTGAGATCGGAAGCGAATGCGTTTTCATCCTCTGATGTTTCGTCTTCCGAGGGAGCGAAAGCACCAAGGTCGAAAGTCTCAACTTCCTCGGCTTCGTCCTCGACTTCGGCAGTTGCCGGAATTTCGTCGTCGGAATGCCCGAAACCGTTTCCGTAATTGCCGTCGTCCCACGAAACTTCGGCCGAATAATCGTAGTCGCCGTCTTCGCCGAGCGGACCGGTGAAGGCTTCGACACCGTTCAGGTCGATCGCTTCGGATTTCTTGACGGGCGCGCGAATGTGGTCGGTCAGCGAAGCGAAATCGTAATTCGCCTCGTCCTCTTCCTCGCCCTCTTCGTCCTCGTCATATTCGTCTTCGAGCGAATAGTTTCCGAAGGCCGGTTCGGGCAGGTCGCTGCCGTAGTCGACTTCGTCTTCGGCACCAAGTTCGAGCGGCGCGACATCGTTCATGTCATCGGCGTCGTCTTCGGCGTCGTCGGCAAAAGAGATCTCGTCGTCGAAGCCCGGGCCATCGGCCCAGTCGGTTACCGGCTCGGCGCCGCGCTTGACCGGCTCGTCTTCCTCGACTTCGGCTTCGGCAGGTTCGATCGCCTGGTCGATTTCGAGCAGCAGCTCGTCGGCAGTCGCGGCGTCGGCCATTTCCTTCCAGTTGATGACGCCATAGATGAAATCGATGGTGTCGTCGTCGCTGGAGAAGGGCAGCAGGATGCCGCGATAAAGGATGGTCGAGCCGCGCTGGTTGACGAATTCGGCCTCGAACCCGATCGGCGCCTGGTTGGCAAGGATCTGGAGATAGTGATCGGTGATGCGCGACAGCAGCGAGCGCGGCGGCACATCCGAAAGCTTGTTGATTTCGTCCGTTGCACCGCATTCGGCGGCGAGCATATCGCCAAGGTACTGGACGGCGGGATCCTCGATGCCGGTCGAGAAGTCGAGCAGCACGCTATAGGGCCCGAAGTCGGTCAGGCTCGACGGGTCGAGATCCTCGATCGACGGGAAATTGTGGTCGCCAAGCAGGCCGGCCCAATGGTTATAGGCGCGCACCTGCATGCGCCGTTCGTCACGACCGATGGATGCAGGCGGCATATCGCCCGCGTTTTCATCCTCGGTCAGATCGTAATCGACTGCATCGCCTGAAATATCAGACGATTCGAACGATCCGCGCAGCGTATCCATGACCCAATTTGCCCCCTAAGTGACGGTTACAGTCACGGTTCTGGCGGCACATGGTAAACATACTGTTAAATGATTTCGTTTTCTTGCAGTCGCGGCGGCGCGGCAGCTTCGTGACGTCACGCAGGCAAATGTCCTGATTCAGAGCATGTAGCGCATGCGGATGGTCAGCACCTTGGCGTCACCTGCATAGTCGAAAGCGGCTTCGTCGAACTTTGGCGGACCCATGCGCACCGGCGCATCGCGGGAAAAGCCGAACCCTTCCTTGGGCATCATGCCCAGCGCCCGGTCGGCCTTGCCATTGTCGTTCTCGTCATGAAGCAGGGCGACGGCATAGCGCCCCGGCTTGACGTTATCGAAGGTCAGATGGACCTCCTTCCCCGCCGGAACGACGGTGCGATGGGATGCGGCATCCTTGCGGCATCTCGGGAAGACATCGGGCTGCGTCGTCATGCAGGCGCGAACGACTCCCTCGCTCGAGCGCAGGTTCGTGATGGTGATCGACACCTGCCCGTTGGTCGGCGGTGTGGCGCCCGTCAGCAAGGTTGCACTTGCAGCGGCCAGGATCAGCGCAGCGGGTTTCTTCATGATTGCATAGCTCCGCCCAGTTTTTGCGAAAGGCCGCGATCGGTCCCGCACAGGCGATCCCAGAACCGGAAATAGAGGCCGTAATTGCATCGATACTCTTCGTGATGTCGCTCGTGATGGCTGGCAGTTATCAACCATCCGCCCAACCGGGAATGAACGAGCCGGCGGGGAAACATCTCCCATCCCATGTGATTGGTCACGCCCATCACGGTCATGATGGTCAGGACGGTCCCGAGCATGGCGATATGGATCGGCACGATGAACACCAGCAGCGGGATGACAATGGCGCCGGTGACGGCTTCGACAGGGTGGAAGCTCATCGCGGTCCATGCCGTCGGCGGGCGGCTGGCGTGGTGGACCGCATGGGCGATGCGAAACCAGCGCGGCCGGTGCATCAACCGGTGGGTCCAGTAGAACCAGGTATCGTGGGCAAACAGGTATATGAACAGTGACACCGGCAGGTACCACAGCGGATAAGCCTGGAAATCGGTGTAGATTTGCGTCCAGCCATGGTTCTGCCAACCCCAGGCGACGAGGCCTGCGGGGAAGCCGTAGATGGCAGCGGATAATAGCGACCAGCCGATTTCGGACCGGATCTGGCGGTCAAGCCCGTCGTAAAGCCCTGGTCTCACCCGCCTCGTCGCCCAGGCGAACAGGCCGCTCGACAGCAGGTATCGCACCGCGACGATCACGGTCATGGCAATCATGGAGACGAGTGCGGCTGTCAGCATGGCGCCACCTATGCCCCAGTCATCGGGCTGCGCCCAGTCCGGATTTGCGGATTATGCGCCGCGCAGATGCTCGACGCAGGCAGGATCGAGCAAGGCCGTCTGGCGTCGCAGTGCCGCACGGGCGAGCCGTTCGACCTCGGTCTTGCGGCGCGCCGCGTTGAGCGGCCGCAGCGGGGCAGGGCGCAGGATTTCCGCATCATAGCCATCGGCCACGATTATGCCGCAGCAGTCCGGTTTGAAATCGGGGCCTTCCAGCGGAGCCCGATCGAGCGCAGGCGGCATGCCCCAGAAGAACCGATCGCAGAAATCGAGATAGTCAGGCCATTTGCCGTCGCCAAGCAGGTCGGCACGGGCAACCTTGATCTCTACGATGACGATCCGCCCCTTGGGATCGATGCCCATAAGATCGGCCCTGCGCCCGTTGCGCAGCGGCATTTCCGGGATGCACCAGATATCGTTGCGAGCGAACAGACGGCCTATCCCGCGCACCACCGCAGCGGCATCGAAGGCCTCGGCCTGCGGCAGTTCTGCCGAATCACTAATTCCGGGCGACGATTGAATCATGCTCCGAAGTTGGAACATAGCACGAACGCGGTCAAGCCTTCCGGCTTGAAATGTCAGTCGGCGGCCGCGAGCGTTACTGCGCCGCTGGCGGGGCACATGGCGAGGAGGCCCGCGCGAGCGAAATAGAATTCGCGCCACAGGGCCAGCGCCGGAGCGGTCGTGTCCGAGCCGCGCGACGCGATCAGGCGCAAGGCTGTCAGGCCCGGTTGCAGCATGGCATCGATATCGTTCAGGCCGCGCTCGACGAAATAGGCGCGGTTTTCCCCGCAATCCGCCACGCGTGCGGGAAAGCCGGCCAGTTCCTTGGTGAAGGGTTCTCGGGCCAGCGCCGCCATTGCCGCGATTTCCTGGGCCGTTTCATGCAGTGCCTGCCAGCGAAGGGCGAGCGGTGAGACGGAATTCTCGCCCCGTGCGAAGCTTTCGCGCATGGCGCGAATCTGCTCTGGCTGTTCCATTGCTGACATGGTGTCAGGGTCTAGGGACGACTTCCTTGAGAAAATCCTAAAGGACCCGGAAAGGATAAAGCCACAGCCAAGGTTCAGGCGGCTGCATTTTGATGTGGCCCCTGCCGCGCCGCTTTGCTAAGCGCGCCCGGCTCGCATCTGCGACGGCATGCACCCGTAGCTCAGCTGGATAGAGCGCTGCCCTCCGAAGGCAGAGGCCACAGGTTCGAATCCTGTCGGGTGCGCCACTTCCTGAAGATCGATAATCGCATGCGCCACCGGGCGTATGCAGGACGTGCAGGAAAGCCACAGCGCCGTTCAAACGTATGCGCATGCTTGACCAAGTGAACGTTATCAAATAGGGAACGTTCACAATTTGAACATCATGCGCCTTTTGTGCATGGCTCTGGGAGGAGAAACTTGATGGTCTGGAAGCGTGAAAACGCTGGTGCGAAGCTGTTGGCGGGGGCTTCTGTCGTCGCGCTCGGCATGACGGCACAAACTGCCTTCGCGCAGGACACCGAAGAAGCGGCAGCAGCGGAAGATTACGACAACGTCATCGTCGTTTCGGGCATCCGTGCCTCGCTGCAGCGCGCCATGGACATCAAGCGCGACGCGCAGGGCGTCGTCGATGCCATCTCGGCCGAAGACATCGGCAAGTTCCCCGATACGAACCTCGCCGAATCGCTGCAGCGCATCACCGGCGTTTCGATTGACCGCAACAGCGGTGAAGGCTCGACCGTCACGGTTCGCGGCTTCGGCCCCGAATTCAACCTCGTCCTCCTCAACGGTCGCCAGATGCCTGCGTCGGGCCTCGGCAGCTGCTGTGAAGCTCCGGCATCGCGCAGCTTCGACTTCGCCAACCTCGCTTCCGAAGGCATTGCAGGCGTAGAAGTCTACAAGTCCGGCCGTGCGAGCCTGCCGACCGGCGGTATCGGTTCGGTAATCAACATCAAGACGCCCAAGCCGCTCGATCGTCCGGGCTTCCAGGGCAGCATCGGTGCGAAGGGCGTGCTCGACCACACCTTCGACGGCACCGAAATCACCCCGGAAATCTCGGGCATCATCTCGAACACCTTCGGCGACGACCGCTTCGGCATCCTCATCAGCGGTTCGTACCAGAAGCGCCGCGCAAGCCTGGCGCAGTTCAACGCCGGCTGGCGCGAAGGTTACCTCGGCAACGAAAACAACTGGGGCTCACTTCCCGGTACACAGCCAGCTGACGGCCTGACGATTCCGCCGCCGGAAAACGACTGGCGTGTCCTTTACGTCAATCCGAACCTTCTCAACCAGATCGAGAATCGTCCGGATCCGACGGACATCTACCAGGTCACCCAGAACGCCGGCTACGACTTCACCGATATCAAGCGCGAGCGCATCAATGGCCAGGCCGTGCTGCAGTTCCAGCCGACCGACAATCTGTCGGCCAGCATCGACTACACCTACGCGCAGAACACCATCGATGCCCGCACCAACAGCATCGGCGTATGGTTCAATCACGAAAATACCTCGAGCAGCTGGACCGATGGCCCGGCGGCAGGCCCGAACTTCTACGCAGAAGCATTCGGCCCGGGTAAGGATCTCGCGGTCACCGGCGCAGTCGCGGCGAATCGCACGATCCTTCAGTCGATTGGCGGCACCCTCGAGTGGGAAGGTCTCGGCGGTCTTCGCGTGAAGCTCGACGGTCACCACTCGACTTCGGAAAGCAAGCCGACCTCGCCCTATGGCAGCAACATCGCTGTCGGCAACGCGATCTTCGGTGTCCAGAACCAGGTGGTCGACTTCACGACCGACATGCCGGTCATCTCGGTCAACATGTATCCGGGTTCGGAAATCGACGCTTCGAACATCCGTCCCTCGGGCAACGCATTCCGCAATGCCTACATGAAGGACACGATCAACGAGCTGTCGCTCAAGGCCGGTTACGATTTCGACTCCAGCTTCATCGACAGCCTCGACTTCGGCGCGACCTACACCGAAAACAAGGTTCGTTCGGCATACGGCTTCCTCCAGACCGACTCCTGGGGCGGTACGCTCGCAGCCGACGAGCTTCCGGATGATTTCTTCACGCTGACCGACCTACCCTCGAACCTTGCCGGAATGTCCGGTTCGCAGGCCGAAGGCATCATCCCGAGCTATTTCGACATCGATACCGAAGGCCTCATCGAGTTCCTCGACGACGAAGTTTCGATCTGTAGCGCTCCGTGGTCCGGCACGCCCTCGGGTGTCGGCTGCCTTGCCGAATTCACCGTCGACCGTCGCCTGCGCGAGCGCACCGTTTCGCCGTTCATCCAGACGACCCATTCGTTCACGCTCGGCGGCGAAACCCCTGCCGACCTGCGCCTTGGCCTTCGCTATGAAGAAACCAAGGTGAAGTCCTCGGCACTGGTTCCGATCCCTATCGGTACGTCGCAGATTTCGTACAATGAAATCGCGATCATCTACGACAATTCGGCGGCAGACTTCACGACGCTGACCGGCAAGTATGACAACTGGTTGCCGGCGATCGATTTCAGCATGGAGCCGTTCCAAGACGTCAAGCTGCGCGCTTCGTACAGCCACACGATCACCCGTCCGGCATACAACAATCTCGATGGCGGCCTGACCGTTGCTTCGCCCATTCGTCCGGGCGGCGGCAGCACCGGCGGCGCGGGTAACCCCGGCCTGCTGCCCTACAAGTCGAAGAACATCGATCTTTCGGCAGAGTGGTACTACGCCCCGGCGAGCTACATTTCGGTCGGCTTCTTCGCCAAGAATGTCAGCAACTTCATCGGCACCACGACGACACAGTCGGCTGCCTTTGGCCTGACCAACCCGGGCCAGGGCGCGATCTTCCAGGAAGCCGTCGCGAACCAGCCCAGCAATGCGCCTTTCGCGCCTGACGCCAGCCGTCCGGGCGAATCGATAATCGAATACGTCATTGCGAACTACCCCGATGCGGTGGAATACAATGGCAGCGGCGATCCGATCGGTATTCTCGGCCAGTCGACCGACCCTGAAGTGATCTTCACCCTGGGTCAGCCGGGCAATAGCGACCAGACCGCGAACCTGACGGGCTGGGAATTCGCCCTTCAGCACAGCTTCGGCGAAACCGGCTTCGGCACGATCCTGAACTACACGATCGTGAACAGCGACACGTCTTACGACAACAGCCTGCGCTATACCGAAACGCAGTTTGCCGTAACGGGCGTCAGCGACAGCGCCAACGCCGTGGTCTACTACGACAAGAATGGCCTGCAGGCCCGTATCGCCTACAACTGGCGCGACGAATTCCTGTCGGGTTACGGCCTCGACCCGTACTATGTCGAAAGCTACGGCCAGTTCGACGCCAGCGCGAGTTATGAATTCAACAACGGCCTGACGGTCTTTGTCGAAGGCATCAACATCACCAATGAAGACCGTCGTGGCCACATGCGCAACGACCAGACCGTCTTCTTCGCGGCACCGGGTTATGCCCGTTACGCGGCAGGTGTGCGCTTCACCTGGTAAGTCGTCGGGCTTGAACAGGCCCCGATGATGACAGAGAGTCGCGCTGCCTCGGCAGGGCGACTCTCTTTCGTTTGGGCCTTGCGCTAAAGCAGGTCCGGACCCCGGGCTTCGGAAAGAAAAATGAGCGGTACAATGTCAGCTAGCGTTGCCAGAACCGTGATCCTCGGCGGGGGAACGGCCGGCTGGCTTGCGGCCTGTTTCCTCGCTGTCCGAAGGCCCGAGCTTTCGATCACACTGGTGGAGGCACCCGACATTCCGACCATCGGCGTCGGCGAGGGGACCTGGCCCACCATGCGCGGCACGCTCGAGGCGATAGGGATCGAGGAAAGCGAATTCCTTGCCCGCTGCGATGCCAGCTTCAAGCAGGGCTCGCGCTTCGACGGATGGGTCGATGGCGAACCGGACGACAGATACTACCATCCCTTCAGCGCGCCGCCACCCGGTGACATGCACGGCCTGGTCGCGGCATGGCAGCAAGCCGCTCAGGACCGGTCCTTTGCCCATGCGATGACGCCGCAGGCGCAGCTATGCGACCGCGATCTCGCGCCGCGCCAGACCGGGATGCCTGGCTACGCCGCGGCTGCCAATTACGGCTATCACCTCGATGCAGGAAAGTTCGCTGCCCTGCTTGCAGAGCATGGCGAACAACGCCTCGGCATCAGGCGGATTGCCGCCCGGGTGGATGAGATCGAACGTGCGGCCGGCGGCGACATCGCCGCCGTTGTGACAAGCGATGGTGAAAGGATAGAAGGCGACTTCTTCATCGATTGCAGCGGGCATGCCGGTGTCCTGATCGGCGGTGCGCTCGGCTCCGAATGGGTCGACCGGTCCGACGTTTCTTTCAACGACCGCGCGCTCGCCGTGCAAGTGCCCGTAGCGCCGGGAAGTGCAGTCGCTTCGCAGACCGTCGGCACGGCGCACGAGGCGGGCTGGCTGTGGGATATCGCCTTGCCGACGCGGCGCGGGATCGGGTGCGTCTATAGCTCGCGCTTCATCGATGACGACCGGGCCGATGCCATTCTGCGGCGATATGTCGCGGCGCATGTGCCACATATCGACGTGGAAGGGCTGCAGCCGCGCAAACTATCCTTCAGGACAGGCCATCGCCGCGACTTCTGGCGCCGGAACTGCGTCGCCATCGGGCTGTCGGCAGGCTTCATCGAACCACTCGAAGCTTCGGCGATCGTCCTCATCGAGCTCTCCGTGCGCGCTCTGGCGGACAATTTTCCGGCCTCACGCCGGGCGATGGACATACATGCCGGTCGATTCAACGACCTGTTCCGATATCGCTGGGACCGGATCGTCGACTTCCTGAAACTTCATTACGTCCTCAGCCGCCGCGAAGAACCTTACTGGCAGGCGCAACGCAGCGCCGAAAGCATCCCTCCGCGCCTTGCCGAACAGATCGAGCTGTGGCGCGACCAGCCGCCGTCGTCATGGGACTTCCCGCAGGTGGACGAGATCTTCTCCGCCGCGAGCCAGCAGTTCGTCCTTTACGGAATGGGCTTCCCCGTTCCGCCCTCAGCCACGAACCCTGCGCCGGAGGCTGCGCTTGCGCGGATCGCAGAAGTGCGCGACCAGACACGCGCGCTCAGCGCGGCGCTACCGACCAACCGCGCCTATCTCGACAAAGTCGCCGCATCCCGGACGGATGCAGCGATGCAAAAGGAACAGACTGCCTGACATGACCGATCACCGTTTCCTCAGCAGCGAAGAACATCGCGACCTGCGCATCAACACCGGGGCCTCTGCCGAGCTCGGCGACGGGGTCATGGCAGCGATGACCGTTCCGCATGAATTTCGCCAGGTCCAGGCGCACTATCCCATCGTGTTTCGCCGCGATGCCGAAACGGGTAGTTATGTCGCCCTGGCGCTGTTCGGCTTTACCGAGGGCGAGAACCTGTTCGTCAACGACGGCAAATGGGACACGCGCTACCAGCCGCTCGCCCATTCGATCCAGCCGTTCCTGATCGGACGCCCATCGCAGGAAAGCGGGGAAAGCCAGGTCCATGTGGACATGGATCACCCACGGATTTCAACCGATGGCGAGGGGATGCGCGTTTTCGACGATGACGGCTCGATGACGCCCTATCTCGAAAACATCGTCAACAAGCTCGGCATGTTGCACGACAGCTACCAGGCGAGCGGCGCATTCTACGAAGCGATGAAGCGCTATGACTTGATCGAACCCTTCACCCTTGAAGTGCCGCTGAAAGACGGCTCGAAACACTCGCTCGTCGGATTTGCCACCATCCACGAAGAGAAGCTGCAGGCGCTGACCGGGGACGAACTGGCCGATCTGCACAAGGACGGTCACCTGATGCCGGTCTTCATGGTGCTGGCTTCGATGAGCCACTTTACCGACCTGATCGCGCGCAAGAACGCACGGATCGACATTGGCTGAGGCGTGCGCCTCTGTCCTTGATTCCATGCCGCGCATGGAAGAGCGCGAGGCAGGTGATGCCGCCGCGCTCGATGCGCTGATCTGTTCTGCCGACAGGCCATTCGTCATCCGCGGTCTCGTGGCCGAATGGCCGCTTGTCCAGGCGGGCAAGCGGTCGGCGAAGGAAGCCCGCGACTATCTGGTCGATCACGCCCGCAAGCGCCCCTTCACCGTATCTCTCGGCCCCCCGGGGCATGATGGCCGCTTGTTCTACGACAGCGATATGGAGATGAATTTCCAGACCGCGCGCGGCGACCTCGCAGCGATCTTCAAGGGGATCGACGATAACGAGGGCAGGGCGAACCCGCCGACGATCTATCTCACTTCGGTCGACGTGCATGATTTCTTCGACGGGCTGCACGAGGCGAACCATGTCGATCTGGGCAATCGCCAGCCCATCACCAGCATCTGGATCGGAACCAGGACGGTGGTGGCGGCGCATAATGATTTTCCCGACAACCTCGCCTGCTGCGCGGTCGGGCGCCGCCGCTTCACGGTCTTTCCGCCGGACCAGTTCCCCAATCTCTATCTCGGCCCGATCGATAATACGCCGGCCGGCCGTGCCGTCAGCATGGTCGATTTCCACGATCCCGACTGGGATGCGCATCCACGCTTTGCCGAGGCGGTGAAGCATGGGCTCGTCGCTGATCTCGAGCCGGGCGACGCGGTCTTCGTACCCAGCCTGTGGTGGCACCATGTCGAGGGGCGCGACGGCTTCAACGCCATGATCAATTACTGGTGGCGCGAGACCCCGCGCTGGCTGGGCCAGCCGCAGGACGCGCTCAATCACGCGATCCTGGCCGTGCGCGATTTGCCGGAAGACGAAAAGGCGATCTGGCGACAGCTCTTCGATTACTACGTATTCGAAAACGGGCCCGAGGTCGCAGCGCATATTCCCGAAGGCAAACGGGGCATTCTCGATCCGCTGACGGCCGAAACGGCAGGCCGGATACGCGCTTTCCTGATGAGGACGATCAACCAATGAACGACAGCAAACCCATGGCGAAACCGATCAAGCGGGTCGTGGTCGCAGGTGGCGGCACGGCAGGCTGGATGGCGGCGGCCGCCCTTGCCCGCGCTTTCGGAAACGTGATTGATCTGACGCTGGTGGAATCCGAAGCAATCGGGACCGTCGGAGTTGGCGAAGCGACGATCCCGCCGCTGGTCGGCTACAACCGCCTGCTGAACATCAATGAAGCCGAATTCATGCGGGAAACGCAGGCGACCTTCAAACTCGGGATCGAGTTCGAGAACTGGAAGGTCGATGGCGAAAAATACTTCCACTCCTTCGGCACGACCGGGCGCGATCACTGGGCCGCCAATTTCCTGCACTTCTGGATGCACGGGAAGACCAGGGGGCACACGGCGAGCTTCGACGATTACTGCCTGGAACTGAAGGCCGCCTATGCGCACAAGTTCGCGCAATTGCCCGACAACCGGCTGAACTATGCCTACCACCTCGATTCCTCGCGCTATGCCGCGTTCCTGCGCAAGATCGCGGAGAGCGAGGGCGCGACCCGGGTCGAGGGCAAGATCGCCGAGGTCGAACTGGACAGCGAAAGCGGCGATATTGCCGCGCTGAGGCTCGATTCCGGCAAGCGGATCGAAGGCGACCTGTTCGTCGATTGCACCGGCTTTCGAGCGCTGCTGATCGGCGGCGCCCTGCATGTCGGCTATGACGACTGGACCCACTGGCTGCCCTGCGATGCCGCGGTCGCGGTCCAGACGGAAAGCGTGCGCGAACCGATCCCCTACACACGCGCGATCGCGCATGACGCGGGCTGGCAATGGCGCATCCCGCTGCAGCACCGCCAGGGCAACGGCATCGTCTATTGCAGCCGCTATCTCGACAAGGATGCAGCTGCCGAGCGTCTGCTGTCGAGCGTCGAGGGCAAGACGCTGACGGATCCGAACTTCATCAGGTTCCAGACCGGCGCCCGGCGCAAGCAATGGCACCGCAATTGCGTGGCGGTGGGTCTTTCGGGCGGGTTCATGGAGCCGCTGGAATCGACCAGCATCCATTTGATCCAGCGCGCCGTCGTCCGCCTGATCCGCATGTTGCCCGCCGGGACGATCGACCAGAGCGACATCGACGAATTCAACGACCAGCAGCTGACCGACATGGTCCAGATCCGCGACTTCCTGATCCTGCATTACAAGGCGACCGAGCGTGGCGATTCCCCGTTCTGGCGCCAGTGCCGCGACATGGATATTCCCGACAGCCTGCAGCACAAGATCGACCTGTTCCGCCAGACAGGTCTGGTGTTCCGCAAGAACGACGAACTTTTCGTCGAGAACAGCTGGATCCAAGTAATGATGGGCCAGGGTATTGTCCCTGAATCCTATCACCCGATTGCCACCAAGCTTTCGGACAGTGAACTGGACAACCTGCTCACGAATATACGCGAATCTGTAGAAAAAACGGTTGCCGGGCTGCCCGCGCACCACGCCTATGTTTCGCAATTCTGCGGCGCCAATACAAAGGCGGCTGCCTGATTGCCGCAACAATTGCATGACATGGCTGGAACTGGCGCGGGTGTTGGGATAAGTCCGCCCGCCAAGGGATCGAAGGGGGTAACGGCAGGTGGCTAGGCGTCGCCAGGCAGTGACTATCAAGCATGTTGCAGCGGACGCAGGGGTGTCGCTGCAAACGGTCAGCCGCGTCATCAACAATGAACCCAATGTTCGCCCGGAAATGAAGGAGCGGGTGCAGGCGTCGATCGACAGGCTGGGCTATGTCCCCTCGATCGCGGCCCAGCGGATGAGCGGTTCGAGGTCCTATCTCATCCTTGCCATCAACGATCGCGAACGCACGATTGCCGACTGGCGCGAGCGCATCGGTACCGACTGGGTCGACCAGATGCTGCTCGGCGGGATGCTGACCTGTGCCGAACACGGCTATCGCATGATGGTCGAACTGGTCGACACGCATAACGACCATGTCGAACGCGAACTGTCGGCGATGATCGCAGCGCTCCAGCCGGACGGGGTGATCCTGACACCGCCGCACTCGGAAAACCCGCTCATCACCGGGCTGCTGGCCAAGCGCCAGATCTCTTTCGCACGGATCAGCTCGCTCGAGCCGGGGCCGGGCATCCGCCTGACGCTGGATGATGATGGCTCTGCTCGAAAGGCGACCGAACACCTGATCGGCCTCGGCCACACCCGGATTGCGCTGATCGCCGGGCCTGAGGAATACAGCCTCAGCGGATGGCGCATCGACGGCTGGCTGCGCGCCATGCAGGACGCTGGCCTTGCTACCGATGGCTTGTGCGAACGCGGCGACTTCAGTTTCGAATCCGGTCTCAAGGCAGCACGCCGCCTGCTCGATTCCCCTGACCGTCCGACCGCGATCATCGCTTCGAGTGACCAGATGTCGCTGGCGACGCTCGAGGTGGCTCGCGACCTTGAGCTCGAGATCCCGCGCGACCTGTCGCTCGTCAGTTTCGACAACACGCCCATCGTCAAATTCACGCAGCCTGCACTGACAGCGGTCGATCAGCCGATCGCCGAGACGATTTCCCGGGCTGTCGAACTGCTCATCAATCAGGACAAGATCGCCATGCCGACAGAGCCGATCAACGTCGAAGGTTCGCTGGTAGAGCGTGCCTCGACCGGGCCTGTGCCGGCTGCAAATGGCGGCTGACACCCCTTCGCAAGAGCGCCAGCCGCTCTGGTTCCTGCTTCTGCTGACACTGGCCGTGGCAGGCGGCGCGGTTGCCTATGTCCCCTTCCTCACCGTCCTTCTGCCGGTCCGCATCAGCGAGTTGATGGGCGGCGAGGACGTTGCAGCGCTATCCTATTCGACATTTGCAGGCGCCGTGATCGCCAGTCTCGCCAATATCGGTTTCGGCTGGCTCAGCGATCGCAGCGGCACGAGGCGCGGCTGGATCCTCGCCGGAATGATCGCCTCGGGTGCGCTGCTCGTCTGCGTCGGCTATGCCACCTCTCTCTCGCAGATCATCGCCATCGTCATGGTCTGGCAGATGTCGCTCAACATGATGCTGTCGCCATTGCTCGCTTGGGCGGGAGACTGCGTGCCGGACGAACAGAAGGGCCTGCTCGGCGGACTCTTTGCGCTCGCCCCGGCACTGGGCGCACTGTCGGGCGCCTTCGTCACATTCCCCGGGCTTGCCGACGGCCAGACGCGCCTCGTGCTGGTCGCCGCGATCGTCGGCGTGATGATCGCGCCGGCCCTCGTATTCGGTGGCGGACGGCGCATGCCCCGCCTGATGGAGCCTGCGGACAAGCTCTCTCAGCGGGCAGAGGCGGGCAAGCGCCAGCGCAAGGCCATCGTCGGGATGTGGACCGCGAGGCTGCTCGTGCAGGTATCCGAAGCCGCGTTGTTCGCATTCCTGCTGTTCTGGATGCGCTCGATCACGCCCGATTTCGGTGAGAACCGGGCAGCGAATATCTTCAGCGTCGTGCTGGTCGTGGCAGTGCCGATAGCGCTGGTCGCGGGGCGCTGGTCGGACCGCCATGGCCGCCCGATGGTGCCGCTGGCTATCTGCGCGGCGCTGTCCTCCCTCGGCCTTATCGCGATGGCGCTTGCAACGACGGAGAATTCGGCCCTTGCCGGCTATGTCCTGTTCGGCATCAGTTCGATGACGTTCCTGTCGCTCCATTCGAGCCAGACGCTCCGGGTATTGCCGCGTCCGCAGCATCGGGCGCGCGATCTCGGCTTCTTCAATCTCACCAATACGGTTCCTTCTTTGATCATCCCTGGCCTGACGCTTGCACTGGTGCCCGTCGCCGGATTCAGCGCGCTGTTCGTGCTGCTTGCTGCGCTGGCGGCGGTCGCCTGCCTGCTGATCCTCTTCCTTGCCCGCGCCAGATAGGCGCTTGATTTTCACTTCCCAGCGTGTAATCCCTCGAATTGAGAACGTTCTCAAAAGGGCGTTTGGGAGGGATAATTCGTGAATACCGCTTTTCGTGCACTTCATTTTACTGCGGCGATTGCGCTTGCGGCCGGCCTCGGCGCATGTGCCACCACGCCTGTTGAGCCCGTTGAATCCGCAGCCGCTCCCGCTGCGAGCGAAGACGAGCAGGTTGCCGCCCTGCTTTCGAAGATGAGCCTGGAGCGCAAGGTTGCCCAGCTGATCCAGCCGCAGATCAATTCGTTCACCGCGCAGGACATGGAGCGTTATCGCTTCGGCAGTTACCTCAACGGCGGAAACGGTGGCCCCTATGGCGACGAATTCGCCAGTGCCGGCGAATGGCTGCGCCTCGCAGATGAAATGTACGATGCTTCGGTCAAGCCGCTGCCCAATGGCGAGCCGGCAATCCCCACCATGTGGGGCACCGATGCCGTGCACGGGCATACCAATGTCACCGGCGCGACCATCTTCCCGCACAACGTTGGCCTGGGCGCGACGCATGATCCCGATCTCGTCCGCCGGATCGGCGCGGCCACTGCGGCAGAAATCGAGGCGACCGGCATCGACTGGAACTTCTCGCCGACGGTTGCCGTTGCGCAGGACGACCGCTGGGGTCGGGCCTACGAAAGCTATTCCGAAGACCCGCAACTCGTCGCCGAACTGGGCGCGGCGCTGGTCGAAGGCTTGCAAGGTGCGCCGGGTACCGATGATTATCTCGGCGATCGCCGGGTTATCGCCACGGCCAAGCACTTCTTCGGCGATGGCGGCACGGCGCAGGGCATCGACACCGGTGACGTCCATGGCGACATCGAGGAACTGAAGAAAATCCACGCAGTGCCCTACCCCGTCGCGATCGACGCTGGCGTGCAGGCGGTGATGGCCAGCTTCAATTCGATCAACGGCAAGAAGATGCATGGCAACGAAGCCTTGCTGACCGGCGTGCTGCGTGACGAAATGGGCTTTGACGGGCTGGTGGTCGGCGACTGGAACGGCCACGGCCAGGTCAAGGGTTGCACCGTGACGGATTGCGCTCAGGCTCTGAAGGCCGGCCTCGACATCTACATGGTGCCCGACGACTGGAAGCCGCTGCTCGAAAATCTCGTCGCGCAGGTCGAGGATGGCACCATCCCGATGGCGACCCTCGACCGTGCGGTTGCACGCATCCTGAAGGTCAAGCTGCGCGCCGGGATAATCGGCCCCGATGCAAAGCGTCCATCCGAACGCGGCGTAGGCGGCCAACTCGATATCGTCGGCTCGCCCGAACACCGGGCGCTCGCACGCGAGGCGGTGGCAAAATCGCAGGTCATCCTGAAGAACAACGGCGTCCTGCCGCTGAAACCGGGCGCTAGGTTCCTCGTCGCCGGAAGCGCTGCGGACAGCATCCAGCAGGCGGCCGGTGGCTGGACCCTGACATGGCAGGGTGGCAGCGAGCTGACCAACGATTACTTTCCCGGCGCGACCTCGATCTACAAGGGCATTGCCGACGAAGTGGCTGCGGCTGGCGGCAATGTCATCCTGTCGAAGGATGGCGACCTGCCGCGCGGCGTGGTCGATGCGGCAATCGTCGTATTCGGCGAACAGCCTTATGCCGAATTCTATGGCGACCGTAAGAATCTCGCCTTCTCCGACGAAGAGGGGCTGGCGCTCATCCGCAAGCTCAAGAAGGCGAACATCCCGGTGGTCGCAGTCTTCCTTTCGGGGCGTCCAATGTGGGTCAATCGCGAGCTCAACGCGGCCGATGCCTTCGTGGCAAGCTGGCTGCCCGGCGGTGAGGGGGCAGGCGTGTCCGACATCCTGTTCGGCAAGCGCGAGGCAAGCGGGCGGCTATCGTTCAGCTGGCCGGTCGAATGCAATGGCAAGCCCGTCAATGGACCCGAAGGCGCCCTGTTCAAGCGCGGCTATGGCCTCGCGACCGGCCAGACCGGTGGTCCCGATGTGCTGAGCGAAGAATGCGGGTTCCTGTCCGACGCACCGTCCAACGCGTGGTACGAAAACGGCCGCCTGTCGCAGGGCGTTACCGCTTCTGCCGGCGGCAAGGCGCTGCCAGACCTGCGCGGCGAAGCGGCGGGCATTACTGCACGCGGCATCGATCGCCTGCGACAGGAAGATGCGCGCGAAGTCACTTTCGAGCCCGGTTCCTCGCTCACTATCACCGGCGACGGCAGCAAGGGCGGCGATTTCGTGATCGATTATTCGGTTGCAGCCAGCCCGACGGCGCCGGTGACGGTCAAGGTGGGCGACAAGGTCCTCGACGTCACCGCAGACCTTGCGGTCGCGGGCGGCAAGGACTGGCGCCAGATGATCCTGACGGAAAGCTGCATCGCTGGCGGAAACGCCATCACGATCACGTCGCAGGGTCCGCTCAAGTTCAGCATTTCGGGCATTGCGCGGGTCGATTTGCCCGAAGGCACGGACTGTTCGTTCTGATCGGACGTATTCGAATACGCATGGACGCGCCGAGGGTATGCGTTAGTCCATGCATTCCGCATCAAGCGGGAACCTGGGAGAGAAAATAATGGCACTCGCACCCGATGTTTCGTCGAGCACGGATCCGTCGCCGATCGAGGAAGAGGGCAACGGCATCCACGCCCCCGGCCTCAATTACTTCGTCTTCGGCCTGTTCTTCATCTTTGGCGGGATCACGTCGCTTAACGATGTGATCATCCCGAAGCTGAAAGAGCTTTTCACGCTCAATTACACCGAAGCGATGCTGATCCAGTTCTGCTTCTTCGCCGCATACGCCCTCGTCGGCATCCCCGGCGCGAAGCTGGTCAAGAAGATCGGATACATGCGCGGCGCGGTCGCAGGCCTCGTCACCATGATTGTCGGCTGCCTGCTGTTCATTCCGGCGAGCCAGATCGTTGCCTACCCGCTGTTCCTCGGTGCGTTCTTCGTTCTCGCAAGCGGCGTGGTGATCGTGCAGGTCGTCGCCAACCCCCTGATCTCGCTGCTCGGACCGCAAAAGACCGCGCACAGCCGCCTTACCTTCGCGCAGGCTTTCAATTCGCTCGGCACGACGGTTTTCCCGATCGTCGGCGCGGCGGTCATCCTGGGCAGCCTCGCCAACGTCACCGCCGATCAGCTGAGCGGCGCGGAACTGACCGCCTACCGCCAGGCCGAAAGCGAAGCGATCTGGCAGGGCTATCTCGGTGTCGCCGTCCTGATTGCGCTGGTCGCGCTCGCCGTGTGGATGTTCCGCAACCGGCTGCAAGGCGAACGGCACGAAGCATCGGCAGGGCTGGCAGGCCTCGACCTGCTGAAACGCACCCGCTTCGGTTTCGGTGCGCTGTGCATCTTCCTTTACGTGGGGGCAGAGGTCTCGATCGGTTCGATCATCATCAACTACCTCGCCGAGGAGCGCGTGCTGGGCCAGCCCGAAAGCGTGATCGGCTGGATGATCGGCCTCTATTGGGGCGGCGCCATGGTTGGCCGCTTCATCGGCTCGGCCTTCCTCCGCATCTTCTCGCCGGGCAAGATCCTCGCCTTCAACGCGACCGGTTCGATCCTGCTGATCCTGATCAGCGCGAACACGTCGGGTGAACTGGCGGCCTACAGCCTGCTCGCAGTCGGCCTGATGAACTCGATCATGTTCCCGACCATCTTCAGCCTCGCCTGCGAAAAGCTGGGCCCGCGCGCTGCCGACGGTTCGGGGATCATCAACGTGGCGATCTGCGGCGGCGCGATCGTGCCGCTGGTGTTCGGCGCGGTGGCCGACGCGACCGGCGGCAATCTGGCGCTGGCGCTCGCCATTCCTGCGATCTGTTACGCCATCATCGCCGGCTTCGGGATTTTCGCCCGCAAGCCGGCCTGACCGGGGAACTCTCCCTGAAACTACTCGGGCGCGGCGGGGTCAGTCCCAGCCGTGCTCGAGGAATTTCAGCGCACATCCGGCCAGCATGGCCGTGCCGCGCGGCAGGGCGGCTTCATCGACATGCATCCGCGGCGAATGGATCGCGCAGCACGAACGCCAGTCGTCACCTTCGCGCGCCACGCCGAGGAAGAACATCGCCCCCGGCACCTTCTCCAGGACGTAGGAGAAGTCTTCTGCGCCCATGATCGGCTCGCCGAGCGTGCGCCAGCCTTCCACTCCGCCGAGTTCGGTGGCAACGCCCTGACCCAGGGTCACAGCCCGTTCGTCGCAGATGGTGACAGGGAAACCGTGGCGGATCGTGCAGATCGCCTCGACCCCGTAAGCGGCCGCGGTCTGCACCGCCACTTCCTCGATCAGGCGATGCACCTTCTCGCGGTGCTTCGGCGTGAGCGTGCGCATCGTGCCGCCCAGTTCGACATCGTCGGCGATCACGTTGTGGGCGGTCCCGGCGTGGATCTTCGTCACCGTCACGACAACCGCGCTTCCGGCGTTGAAGCGGCGAGTGACCATCGCCTGGATCGCGCCGACGATGGCGGCAGCCGCCGGAACCGGATCGGCACAATCATGCGGCATGGAGGCGTGACCGCCCCGGCCTTTTACGGTGATGGAAAATTCGTCCGCCGCAGCCATCAGTGGACCGGCGCGCCCGGCCAGCGTGCCGAAACGCGCATTGGGCATGATATGGAGCGCGAAGGCGGCATCGGGCAGCGGGTCGAGCAGACCGTCGTCGATCATGAAGCGGGCGCCATGATACCCCTCTTCGCCCGGCTGGAACATGAAATCGACCGTGCCGGAAAAACTGTCGCGCCGGTCGCTCAGCAACCGCGCTGCACCTGCCAGCATCGCCGTATGCGTGTCGTGTCCGCAGGCGTGCATGCGGCCGGGGATGGTCGAGGCGAAATCGAGATCGGTCTTCTCGTCCATCGGCAGCGCGTCCATGTCGCCGCGCAGGAGAACGCGGCGCTTCTCGCCCGCAGCCGCTCCAGTCCCTTCCAGAGTTGCCACAGCACCGGTGCACGAGGTGCCTTCGCGCCATGTCAGCGGCAGGTCGCCAAGCGCCTCTCGCACTTTGGCGAGCGTCTTGGGCGTTTCCAGCCCCAGTTCGGGTTCGCGGTGAATGGCGCGGCGCAGCGAGACGATGCTTTCGGACAGGCCGGAAGCGCGTTCGAGGAGGTCCTTGGTCAGCATGGCGGGCATCGTAACCCAAGCTTGCCGCGACGTCGCCGTAATTTCGTCACCCTCCTTGGCCGAATTGTTACGGAACGGAGAAAATTATAGCCCCGAGTCGCGGTTTGGGGGTAGATGCTGTCCCCATGGCCAAGTCGATCTACGATTTTGCGCAAGGCTCGTCGCATCCATCGGATGGCGGCAGCGAAAGCGCCGGGACCGCCGTGGGCGCGGAGCACCCGACCGTTGGCGTCATCTACAATCCGCGCAGCCACCGCAACAAGGGCCGCGATCTCAATTGCGACCACACGCCGCATGTGCAGGTCGTGCAGCCGGGCGACCGTTCGCAATTGCCGCAGGCGCTTCAGCGGCTCGCCGATCGCGGGGTCGAATTGCTCGTCATCAATGGCGGGGATGGAACGGTGCGCGACGTGCTGACCTTTGGCGCTGCCGTGTTCAAGGACAACTGGCCGACGCTGGCCGTCCTGCCCAAGGGCAAGACCAATGCGCTCGCCGTCGATCTTGATGGACCGGCCGACTGGTCGTTGCAGGAGGCAGTCGATGCCTATGACAACGGCCGCAGGATCCGTCGCCGCCCGCTGGTCGTGACGCGGCTCGACGAAGAAGGCGTGCCTGTCTTCGGCTTCATCCTCGGCGCGGGCGTTTTCACCCTTGCGACGGAAGCCGGGCAGGGGGCGCACAAGCTCGGCGCTTTCAACAGCCTTGCTGTCGCAGTCACCACCGGCTGGACCATGCTCCAGCTTTTCGGGCGTAGCAGCAACCGCTGGCGCAAGGGTGTGAAGATGCAGCTGTTGCTTGGCTCAAATCGCGTGCCGATGGAGCATAGCGGCAGGGGCGATCCTGCCAATCGTCAGATCTTGTTCGCTTCGACGCTGGAACGCTTTCCCGCTGGACTGAAGCCCTTCGGCGCGCTCCGAAACGGCCTGAAAATTGCCGTGCTGGACCAGGTTACCCGCCGCACCATGGCCTTCATTCCCGCAATCCTGATGGGCCGGATGAACAGGAACCTACGCAAGCGCGGCATCCACCAGTTGACCGCCAGCTCGTTCGAAATGGAGCTTGAAGACAGCTTCATCCTCGATGGCGAGGCCTTTCCTGCCGGACGCTACCGCGTCGATCAGGGCCCCGAACTCGAATTCGTCGCGCCGTGATGGAGGCGCTCGAAGAGCGCATCGGCAAGACCCTGTCCGCACCGGTCAACGATGCGGTCGCGTCGTTCGCAAGCCGGCTGGCGCAGGAATGCGGTGCGCTGGCCGTGCTGTTCTATGGCTCCAACCTGCGCACCGGATCGCTCGACGGTGTGCTCGACTATTACGTCCTGCTGCCCGGCGAACAGGCGGAGCGCATCTGGCCGCGGGTCAGCTACCGCGAATGGGACCACAACGGCGAAACGCTGCGCGCCAAGATCGCCACAATGTCGCTCAAAACCTTTGCCGAGGCATCGCGGGGCGAATTGCTCGATACCACGATCTGGGCACGCTTCGTCCAGCCGAGCGCGCTGGTGTGGGCGCGTGACGAGGCGGCTGCGGCACAAATGCGATCGGCCATTGCCTCTGCCGCGCAGACTGCGACGCGGCTGGCGGTTGCGCTCGGCCCCGAACGGGGCACGGCGGAGGATTACTGGCGGGCGCTGTTCCGCGCCACATACCAGGCAGAATTCCGGGTCGAGAAACCGGGGCGCGAAGATTCGATCCTGTCGGTCAATGCGCAGCATTTCGACGGGTTGCTGCCACTGGCGCTGGCCGCGCAGGGCATCGAGTTCGGCCGTGCCGGAGATGTGATCGAGCCCAAGATGGCGGAGCCGCTCCGCCGCCAGGTTCGCGCATGGTGGGCGAAGCGCCGCCGCATGGGCAAGCCGATGAACGTTATCCGGCTGGTCAAGGCGAGCACCACTTTCGACGGCGCGGCGCGCTATGCCGCATGGAAGGTCGAACGCCATACCGGCGTGCCGGTCAAGCTGACGCCGTGGCGCGAAAAACACCCGGTGCTTGCGGCACCGGGCGTGTTGTTCAATGTGTGGTGGGAACGCAGGAAGCGCGGCGACTAACCCGCGCGTCAGGCGATCACATGTATTTCATCGTGATCGCGATCGACTTCACGCCGCTGCCAACTTCGAATGCGGTCTTCCTGTAGTTGGGCTTGCCCATGTTGAGGATGTTGATCGACGGGTTGTTGGACATCCCGCCGCCATCGCTCGACAGATCGGTCTTGCCATTGCCGTTCATGTCGTGGCGTACCGCGATGCCATAGGTGCCGGACGAAGGCACCGGCACGCAGACCGTCATCGAACCGGCACGCGCCGGCGTTTCGATGCGGCTCAGCCAGCGGCCCTTTTCAAGCCAGTCCGAAGACGTGCCGTAATAGCTCTGCACGCGCACCTTGCCCTGCGAGCTTTTGACGCCATTGATCGTCACGCGCACCGCCGGACCTGCGCCCGGGGCGCAGGATCGCATGTCGTTGGAGATTTTTTGCCGGTACTGCGGTTGCGCGATCGTCGGCACGGCAAGCGCCATTGCGCCAGCGCCGAGTGCCGCCATGATCAGGCCGGTTTTTGCAATATCGTTCATCGTCATCCCTGTTGTTTCGGAAATACCGCGCGCAATTTCAAGACGCACGGCCCGGTAGTCTTGCGCACTATTTGCCAGCATGGCGCTGAATTGGCGCTGAACTTGTCCAATTGCCGCTGTTCAGGTCCGAAGTAAGCCGCAATTGTGGAAATTCGCCGCAGGAAGCGCCGTCCTCTGGGGAAAAGGGCGCGCGCGGGATTGTGGCGCATCGGCGCGAATCCTAGTGCGATGACAGAGCGCCCCCGCATTTCCAGCAAGGTTGGTGGACCTAACATGGCGACACCGCTGATATCACCCTCGATCCTCTCGGCCGATTTCGCCCGGCTTGGCGAAGAGGTGCGCGCCGTCGACACTGCCGGAGCGGACTGGATCCACATCGACGTGATGGACGGGCATTACGTGCCGAACATCACGATCGGGCCCGACGTGGTGAAGGCGCTTCGCCCGCATAGCGACAAGACCTTCGACGTCCACCTGATGATCGCGCCGATCGACCCCTATCTCGAAGCCTTTGCCGAGGCGGGCGCGGATATCATCACCGTCCATCCGGAAGCGGGTCCGCATATCCACCGCACGCTGCAGGCGATCCGTTCGCTGGGCAAGAAGCCGGGCGTCGTGCTCAATCCCGGCACGCCGGTCGAAGTGCTCGACAATCTGATCGACCTCGTCGACCTCGTGCTGGTGATGAGCGTCAATCCCGGTTTCGGCGGGCAGAGCTTCATCCATTCGCAGCTCGACAAGGTCCGGCGAATCCGCGCCATGATCGAAGCGACCGGTCGGCCGATCCATCTCGAAGTCGATGGCGGTGTAAATCCCGAAACGGCCAAGCTCTGCGTCGAGGCTGGTGCCGATGTGCTGGTTGCAGGCTCTGCCACCTTCAAGGGCGGTCCCGATTGCTATGCAGCCAATATCGCTGCGCTGAAGGGAGCCGGCTGATGGACACGCTGTTTTCCAAGACCGACGACGAACGCGACCTGTTCGAAGCGAGCGAGCCGTCGGAGGCCGCCGAAAGCAGGGCCATCCCGATGAAGCGCGAGGACAGCCAGCCTGTCCTGAACGATCCCGAGGAAACGGCTCCGCTTGCTCCGTCACGGGCATTGGCGCTGAGCGATTTCGTGCCGCCTTCCGCCGGACCGGGCGAGCGGCTGATCCGGCTTGCCTATCGCATGGGCGTTTCGGGTTCGACGCTGGCATCGCCGTTTCGCAAGCCTTCGAGGACGCGGCTGCTCGCCACCGTTGAAAGCCCGCTGCCGGGCGACCGCGCTGCAGGGATGGCCTTGCGCGCCGGGCATTTCCTCGTCCACGGGGTGAAGGCTCCGATCGGGCAGATGGAGTTTGCATCCTCTTCGCGTCTGACGCCGCCGTTCGAGCGTGTCGTTCACGGTTTTTCGTGGCTGCGCGACCTGTCCGCCTCCGCCCCGCGCGAACAGTGCATCTCCACTGCCGAGCGGATCTGCGGGGCATGGCTCGATGCCAATGAGAAACCGGCCAAGGGTTCGGCATGGACGGCGGAACATGCCGGGCAGCGCCTGCTCGCATGGCTGGTCAACGCGCCGCTGGTCCTGTCGGGACAGGATGCCAAGCTGCGTCCGCGCATGCTCGCGGCGATCGAGCGCACTGCCCGCTGGCTCGACCGTAACGCTGCCCGTTCGACCGACCAGCTCGGCCAGGTGGCAGGCTGGACCGCCATTACCGCTGCCGGGCTCCTTCTGCCCGATGGCAAGCCGCGCCGCCTGTTCGGCGAAGCTGGTCTGGTAAAGGCGCTGGGCGAACTCGTCGCAGAGGATGGCGGCGTGCTGTCACGCAGCCCCCTGGCGCAGATGGATGCGATCGGGCTGCTGGTGGACCTGCGTGCCTGTTATGTCGCGGCCGATCGCGAGATGCCGTCTTCGCTGGGCGTGATGCTCGAACTGCTCGTCCCGCCGCTGCTGGCCCTGCGCCATGGCGACGGCGGGTTGGGCAGCTGGCAGGGTGGCAGCGCGTTTTCCGCCAACCGGCTTTCCGCCTTGATCGAGGCGAGCGGGGTTCGCACCCGTCCGCTGAAAGAGGTTCGTCAGTGGGGCTATCACCGGCTTTCGGGCGGCCAGACCACGGTCCTGTTCGATGCCGCACCCCCGCCCAAGCCGCGCCATGCGCGCTGGGGGTGTGCCTCCACCCTTGCCTTCGAAATGTCCGAAGGGCCGCACCGCTTGATCGTCAATTGCGGCGGGGCCGCGCTAGCCGGGGGCCAGGTACCGGCCCGGATCGAGCAGGGCCTACGCGCCACGGCAGCGCATTCGGCGCTGGTGCTCGACGATGTCAATTCGACCGCGGTGATGATGCACGGCCAGCTCGGCAAGGGCGTCGAACAGGTCGAAGTCGAAAGCCGCACCATGCGCCGCGGCGGTGAAGAGGCGATGCGCATCGAGGCCAGCCACGATGGCTATGCGACGCGTTTCGGGCTGGTTCACCAGCGCATTCTGATGCTGCGCGGCGATGGCCAGGAATTGCGCGGCGAGGATATCCTCCTGCCCAAGAACCAGAAGGGCAAGCGCGGCAAGATCGACTTCGCCATCAGGTTCCACCTCGGCCATCAGGTCGAGGTTCGCCTGTCCGAGGATCGCCGCGGTGCCAGCTTGCTGCTGCCGAGCGGCAGCCTCTGGCAATTCCGCCTCGGCGGTGACGATGGCAATGCCGGCGTCGCGATCGAGGAAAGCCTGTGGGTCGACGGCGAAGGGCGGCCCCACCCGATCCAGCAGCTCGTGGTGCAGGGAATGACACAGCGCAGCGGGGGACAATTCTCCTGGCTGCTCAAGAAGATGGGATAATTTTTCCGGTGAGTGAAGTTCAGATCAAGCGGGCACTGCTGTCGGTGTCCGACAAGAGCGGATTGGTGGAACTGGGCAAGGCGCTGGCCCAGCGCGGCGTCGACCTGGTGTCGACCGGCGGCACGGCCAAGGCGTTGCGCGATGCGGGGCTCGACGTGCGCGACATTTCCGACCTGACCGGATTCCCTGAAATGATGGATGGGCGGGTGAAGACCCTACACCCCAAGGTCCATGGCGGATTGCTCGCCGTCCGCGACGATCCGGCGCATGCGGCCGCCATGGCAGAACACGATATCGGGGCGATCGACCTCGTGGTGGTCAATCTCTATCCCTTCGAACAGACGGTGGCGAAGGGTGCAGAGCGCGACGAAGTGATCGAGAACATCGACATCGGAGGCCCGTCCATGGTTCGCAGCTCGGCCAAGAACCATGCCTATGTCACCATCGTCACCGATCCGGCGGATTACGACACCCTGGTAGAGGAAATGTCGTCGACGGGCGGTGCGACCACGCTCGATTTCCGCAAGCGCATGGCGGCCAAGGCCTTTGCCGCAACAGCCGCCTATGATTCCGCGATCAGCCAGTGGTTCGCCTATGCCGACCAGGGCGAGATGTTCCCCGCCAGCCGCGCGATGGCCAGCACGCTCGTCTCGACCCTGCGCTATGGCGAGAACCCGCACCAGCACGCAGCACTCTACGTTCCCCGGCGGGTGGTGGCGAAGGGCCTGCCGCAGGCCGAGCAGGTCCAAGGCAAGGAGCTGAGCTACAACAATTATAACGACGCCAATGCGGCGCTCGAACTGGCGGCGGAATTTGCCGGCGGCGAGCCTGCCGTGGTGATCGTGAAGCACGCCAACCCCTGCGGTGTCGCCCAGCGTCCGACCCTGCTCGAAGCATGGGAAGAGGCGCTCGCATGCGATAGCGTTTCCGCGTTTGGCGGGATCGTTGCCACCAACGTCCCGCTCGACGGTCCGACGGCAGAGGCGATCTGCAAGATCTTTACAGAGGTCGTCGTGGCTCCGGGGGCAGACGAGGCTGCCCGCGCCGCATTTGCCAGGAAGAAGAACCTGCGCCTGCTGATCACCGATGGCCTACCCGATCCGCGCCGACCCGGCGTGACGCAGGTCGTCATCGCGGGCGGATTGCTCGTCCAGACCCGCGACAATGGCGCGATCTCCGAAGCTGACCTGAAGGTCGTGACCGAGCGAGAGCCGACCGCACAAGAACTGAAGGATTGCCTGTTCGCCTGGACCGTGGCGCGCCACGTCAAATCGAATGCCATCGTCTATGCGCGTGACGGCGCGACCGCAGGCATCGGTGCAGGGCAGATGAACCGGCGCGACAGCTCGCGCATTGCCGCGATGAAAGCGGCAGAGGCGGCCGAAACCTACGAATGGGACCAGCCGCGCACCATCGGCAGCGCGGTCGCCTCAGACGCGTTCTTCCCCTTTGCCGACGGCCTTCTTGCTGCGGCAGAGGCAGGCGCGACCGCCGTGATCCAGCCGGGCGGTTCGATCCGCGACGACGAAGTGATCGAGGCGGCCAACAAGGCGGGTCTCGCCATGGTCTTCACCGGGATGCGCCACTTCCGCCATTGATCCCACGTCAGCCGGACAACCCCAACGCGTCGGCCATCGCTGGCTGAACGCGGCACAACAGCTGCGTTCACCAAATGCTAAGCGCGGGCGCCTATAACCCCGGCTAACGAACGAAGCAGAGACAAGAGAATCCGCCATGGGCCTGTTCAAAGCCGACCTTTATCGCAATTTCGCCATCGGTTTCGCGATCGGTGCTGCGGCGGTGGGCGCAATGACGGCCGACGAGTGGAAGGCCGAGATTGCAACTCCGGCCTATGCCGCCACGGCGGAGGCCGCTAGCATCGGGCAATGATGCGCGTCCTGCCTATCCTCGCAGCATTGGGTCTTGCCCTGGCCGGGTGCCAGGGATCTGCCGCTTCGGCAGAAGAGATCGTTCGTGCGCCAGCAGCCAAGCGGATCGCCAATGAAGAGGCGGGCCTGAAGACCGCGGTTTTCGCCGGCGGATGCTTCTGGGGCGTCGAGGGTGTCTTCAGCCATGTGAAGGGCGTGAAGGCGGCCATGTCCGGTTATCACGGGGGCAATGCCGCGACCGCCAATTACAAGGCGACGAGCAGCGGCGTGACCGAGCATGCGGAGGCAGTGCGGATCGTCTACGACCCCATGGTCGTGCGCTATGACGAATTGCTGCGCATCTTCTTCTCGGTCGTGGCCGACCCGACGCTCCGCAACCGGCAAGGCCCAGACGTGGGCGCGCAATACCGTGCTGCGCTGGTGCCGATGAACGCGGAACAGCGCGCGGTCGCTACAGCCTACCTCAAGCAGATGCAGGTTTCCGGCGTGTGGGACAAACCCATCGTCACCGGGATAGAGAAGTACCGCAAATTCTATCCGGCAGAGCGGTATCACCAGGACTTCATGGCGAAGAACCCGCGCCACGGATACATCCTGCGCTGGGACGCGCCGAAGGTCGTCGGGCTGAAGAAGCTCTACCCCGACAATTACCGCGCCACCTACCTGCGCGACGCGAAGTAACGCGCGAGTAGCGTATCTTGCGCAGTCGGCCTATATGGTGCCGATGGCCCACGCACACGCAGTCACGCACGACCACGCCCACCACGAACATTCCGGCCGCAAGCTGATCGACGCCGCACGCGAATCGCTGGTCAAATCCGGCGAACAATGGACCGCGATGCGCGAATCCGTCTTTGCCGAGCTGGCCAAGCACGATCGCCCGACCTCCGCCTATGACATTGCCGACAATTTGTCGCGCAGCCGGGGCAAGCGGGTCGCGCCCAACAGCGTCTACCGCATCCTCGACCTGTTCGTGGCGAACAACCTCGCCCTGCGCGTCGAAAGCGCCAACGCCTATCTCGCCAACACTCATCCGGGCTGCGAGCACGATTGCATCTTCCTGGTTTGCGACGAATGTGGCGAGGCGACCCATATCGACGATGACGAGGTCAGCCGCACGGTGCGCGGCATCGCCCAGCAGCACGGTTTCAAGCCGGAACGCCCGGTGATCGAGATCCGCGGCCTGTGCAAGGCATGCGCGGGTTGATGTCAGCGCCAGACCGTGCATTTCTGTCGGTGAAGCGTTCATCGACAGTTACAGATTTCGTGTGTAGAGCCTTTTTCCCATGAGTAATCCTCCCCTTACACCCATGCTCGACAAGGTGGTGACACCCGACGACCTGCGCAAACTCGAAAAGAGCGATCTGCGCCAGCTGTCGGACGAACTTCGCGCCGAAATGATCGACGCGGTCAGCACCTCGGGCGGGCATCTCGGTTCCGGCCTCGGCGTCGTCGAACTGACGGTCGCGATCCACTATGTCTTCAACACGCCGCAGGACAAGCTGGTGTGGGACGTCGGGCACCAGTGCTATCCGCACAAGATCATCACCGGGCGCCGCGACCGCATCCGCACCCTGCGCCAGGGCGGCGGCCTGTCGGGCTTCACCAAGCGCAGCGAGAGCGAATACGATCCCTTCGGTGCCGCGCACAGCTCGACCTCGATCAGCGCCGCGCTCGGCTTTGCCATGGCCAACAAGATGCAGGACCGTCCGGGTCGCGGCATCGCCGTGATCGGCGACGGCGCGATGAGCGCCGGCATGGCCTACGAGGCGATGAACAATGCCGAACAGGCGGGTAATCGCCTGGTCGTGATCCTCAACGACAACGACATGTCGATCGCGCCCCCGGTGGGCGGCCTGTCGGCCTATCTCGCGCGCATGGTGTCGAGCAGCGAATACCTCGGCCTGAGGTCGATGGCGTCCAAGATCGCCAAAAAGCTCGGCCGCCGCGTATGGGGCGGGCTGGAAAAGGCGGAGGAATACGCCCGCGGCATGGCGACCGGCGGCACGCTGTTCGAAGAGCTGGGCTTCTATTACGTCGGCCCGATCGACGGCCACAATCTCGACCACCTGATCCCGGTGCTGGAAAACGTCCGCGACAGCGAACAGGGCCCGGTCCTGATCCATGTCGTAACGCAGAAGGGCAAGGGCTATGCCCCGGCCGAAAACAGTGCCGACAAGTATCACGGCGTCGCCAAGTTCGACGTCATCACCGGCGAACAGAAGAAATCGTCGGGCGGCCCGCCCGCCTACCAGAACGTCTTCGGCGAAACGCTGGCGAAACTGGCCGACAGCGATCCGCGCATCTGCGCCATCACCGCCGCCATGCCGAGCGGTACTGGCGTCGACAAGTTTGCCAAGGCGCATCCGGATCGCAGTTTCGACGTCGGCATTGCCGAACAGCACGGCGTTACTTTTGCCGCCGGCCTGGCAGCAGAGGGCATGCGTCCCTTCGCCGCGATCTATTCGACTTTCCTCCAGCGCGCCTATGACCAGGTGGTGCACGACGTGGCGATCCAGAACCTGCCCGTCCGCTTCGCCATCGACCGCGCCGGTCTGGTGGGCGCCGACGGCTGCACCCATGCAGGGTCTTTCGACATCACCTATCTCGCCACCCTGCCCAACATGGTCGTGATGGCCGCCGCCGACGAGGCGGAGCTGGCGCATATGACCTACACCGCGGCAGAGTATGACGATGGCCCCATCGCCTTCCGCTATCCGCGCGGCAGCGGCGTCGGCGTCGCAATTCCGGAAAAGCTGGAGAAGCTCGAGATCGGCAAAGGCCGCGTGATCCGTGAAGGCACGAAGGTCGCCATCCTGTCGCTCGGTACGCGGCTTGAAGAAGCGAAGAAGGCTGCCGACCAGCTGGAGGCCAAGGGGCTTTCGACCACGGTCGCCGACATGCGCTTTGCCAAGCCGCTCGACACCGAACTGATCGAGAAACTGATGCGCAGCCACGAAGTGGTGGTGACGGTCGAGGAAGGCGCCGTTGGCGGCCTCGGCGCGCATGTGCTGACCTTTGCCAGCGATACCGGCCTGACCGATGCCGGGCTGAAAGTGCGCACCATGCGCCTGCCCGATATCTACCAGGACCAGGACGATCCGATGAAGCAGTATGACGAGGCGGGCCTCAACGCGCCGCATATCGTCGATACGGTGCTCAAGGCATTGCGGCACAATTCGGCAGGCGTCGAAGAGGCGCGGGCCTAAGTTGCTTTCGACACTGCGAGCAGCAGCGTACGGCACAGTCGTTTTTGGCCTGAGTGCTTGCGGTTCGATAGTGGATCGCGGCCCCGAAATTGGCGCACCTATTTCCTCGCAAGATTTGATTGTTGTAGGGCGTCTCGCGCATCAATCCGCCGAACCGCCTGATTTAGACTCTGGCGACCTGCTAGGCCACGGCTGGTTCTTCGCCGACTTCATCATCAGAAAAATCGAAGTTGGGGACATCCCCAAAGGGACGGTTCGGGTTCGATACTTCGGGCACACCTATTTGCGTGACGACGTGAACTTCCGGTTTCATCTCCGTCCGACCGGCGAGGGTGACTATTTCGTCTGTCGTCCACTGGACAGTGCCGGCTACGATTGCGATTGAAGATTCTCCTCAACCGACTGGGAGCCTAGATTTGAACCTCCTCCAGATCGACACTGCCGAACACGTCACAACGCTGACGCTCAACCGACCCGACACGATGAATCCCCTGGGGGCCAAGGGTGACGGCGATGCCTTTGCGGCGGCGTGCGATGCGATCAACGCAGACATGGATGTACGCTGCGTGATCCTGACCGGGGCGGGGCGGGCCTTCAGCGCAGGCGGCGATATCAAGGCAATGAAGGAGCGGACCGGCACCTTCGGCGGGACCGCGCCCGAAATCTCCGATGGATACCGCAACAACATCCACAAGGTGCTGCGCGCGCTCTATGGCCTGCGCGTGCCGCTGATCGCGGCGGTCAACGGGCCGGCGATCGGGCTGGGCTGCGACCTAGCCTGCCTTGCCGACATGCGCATCGCCAGCGAGAAAGCCAAGTTCGGCGTCACCTTCCTCAAGCTCGGTATCATTCCCGGCGACGGCGGCACATGGATCCTGCCGCGCATCATCGGCGAGGCGCGCGCTGCAGAGCTGTTCTACACCGGCGACGTGATCGACGCCGCGACCGCGCAGGACTGGGGGCTCGTCAGCCGGGTCGTCGATGGCGACGCGCTGATGGCGGAGGCTCAGGCGCTCGCCACCAAGATCGCCGCCATGCCGCCGCATGCACTTCGCCACGCGAAGAACCTGATGCGGCAGGGACGCTCCATGTCCTATGACGGCGCGCTCGAACTGGCTGCGAATACGCAGGCGCTGATGCACCTGACCAACGACCACATGGAAGGGATCGATGCGCTGCTCGAAAAGCGCGCACCGCAGTTCAGGGGCGAATAGGACGTTCTTGTCGCCCTACCGCTAAGCTGCTTGAGGGCGGGTCTGTCCTACAGCGCGGCGTCGGGCTAGATTGGCTGCCGCTCTTTCAAACCGTCGGGATCCGCGGAAAGCAGGCGTTTTTGGCCGCATGGACTGTGTTCCATGTGTTCCATCGCGTAGGATTTGGTTACCCTACCGCGTCGCTACCTTAGGGCGGTCAGACCCCGACCCAGCGCCAGATGCCTGCCGGAATGCCGCCTGCATGGATGTGGCCATAGGTGAAGCCGAGCCACAGCACCGTTCCGGCAATCCACCAGATCGCGCCGACGCCAAACAGCTTGCCCCAGCGCGGCCAGTAGCTGGTCTTCGCCTCCCACTGTCCCCACGCCTCGCCCATCAGGACCTCTTTCTTGCGGTCCTGCATATGCGCACCGACTAGCGCGAGAAAGCCCATCGCAATCGCGGTGATCATGGTGCGCCAGCTCCAGAACAGGACGATGTGCGACAGCGCCCACAGGCCGAACGCCCACATCATGGGGTGCCGTGTGACCTTGAATACGCCGTTCGGTTCCTTCGACGCCAGCTTCTCGGCCCCCGGGGCGGGGAGCGCCGGATTGCCCGCGAAAGAGCCTGCAAACAGCACCATCGCCGGAAGCATGATCACCGTGGCGACGATCCAGCCGATCTCGCCGCTGCCCGGCAGGTCGAACGATGGCGTCGCCGTGAACGCGAAATAGACCCAGGCCAGCGTCGCGAAGCTGACGAGCGAATAGACGGCCGGAAACAGCTTCTCGCCGAAAATGCGCACCATTGTCGCCCGCAGGGGATGCGACATGACGAAATGCATGCCGACAAAGGTCACATTCGCCGCGACCAGTTCAACCAGTGTATCGTCCATCACTATCCTCCCTCAGCAAAGAAGAGAGCACAGCACGCCGCGATTTGCACGACAAATGGAGGCGGTTACCAGTCGTAAGCCTTGGGCAGGTCGCTCTCGTCGAGATCGCGGTAACGCTCGCGCAGGCGCGTCTGGTGGTTGTCGAGCGGTTGCCTGACCCCGTCGATATAGACCTGCACCGGCGCGCTCGACACTTCCAGCGGATCGCCGTCCCAGATCACCAGGTCGCCCACCGCACCGGGGCGCAGCACGCCCGCATCATTCAGGCCGATGATCTCTGCCGGTTTCGACGTGATCGCCGCCAGCGCCTCTCCCCAGCTCAGGCCGGCGGCACCGGGTATCTTCTGCAGGCCCACCAGATTGCCGGCGAACTGCGCGAGATAGCGCGGTTGTTCCATCGCATCGGCGTTGATCGCCAGCTTGACGCCTGCCGCAGCCATGCGCCCGATATTGCTCTGCGTTGCGGCCAGCTGGTCGAAACTCGACGGCAGATCGACTAGGGCATTGGCGATCACGGGGATGCCCGATGCGGCGATCTCGCGCGCTACCAGCCAGCCTTCGTTCGCGCCGAGGAGCACGATGTCGAGCTTCGGAAACTCGCGCTTCAGCGCGATGACTTCGCGGATGTCGGATGCGCGATCGGCCGCCACCAGCAGTTTCTGCCTGCCGCTGATGACCTTGCCCAGCGCCTCGGCATCGGCCCGCGTCAGCAGGGCATCGGCACCGTCCCAGCGGCCATTGGCATAGGCCTGCGCCTCGATCATGGCATTGCGCAGAGCGACATGGGTCGCCGTACGGCTGCCGCCCGAAATCTGCGCGCCCGCTTCACCGAGGACGACCTTCTGGAACGCGCGGGGGACGCGCACCGCGTCCGTATCTGCACCAAGGTCGATGATCGCGCCCTGCCCTGCGAAGATCGCACCGGCGGAACCGCCCTGGACGAGCGCGCGGGTGATGCCGCCCGCCCGGCTGATCGCGATGTGCTGCGACGACGGGTTGATCGCCGGCGTCACGTCGAGCGCGGCGTTGAACGGCGATTTACCGGCAGAGGTGTCGTTGCTCTCGGTCACTGCGCCGACGTCCCACAGGCCGAGCGAGGTGACTGCCGCGACGAGACCGGGCGTGACCCATGTATCAGGCGGTGCCTGGACTAGCTGCATCGGGACTGCCGGCATCTGGTCGGCCGGTCCGGCGTAAACAACCTTGCCCGAACGGATGACGACCGCGCCGTTGGCGATCGGTTCCGATCCGTCACCCTTGGCAACGGTGACACCGCTGATCGCGACGTCCTGCGCGGCGAGCGGCGTTGCAGCGAGCGCCAGTGCGCTGGCGGCGAGTGTCAGGAGGCGCTTCATTTCACGTCTCCTTCACCGGGCTGGCCGAGCTCGAAATCGCTCACCGGACGGCGCTTCCGATCCATCGCATCGAACAGTAGCGCGCCGTCGACCCAGACTTTCTCCGGCCGCGAATAGACCGACAACGGATCGCCGTTCCACAGCACGACGTCGGCCATCTTGCCGGGTTCGAGGCTGCCGGTCATCGCTTCGATGCCCATTGCCTTTGCAGGGTTGTAGGTGATCCAGGAGATCACCTCGGCATCGGGAATGTCGATGCCCATGCGGCGACCCGAGGCCTGGGCCTTCGCCGCTTCCTGGTTGAGACGCTGGATCCCGTTCGCATCATCCGAATGGATGACGACGCAGGCGCCCGCGTTGTGGATCAGGGCCGCATTTTCGGGAATGCCGTCGTAAGCTTCCATCTTGAAGCCGTACCAGTCGGCCCAGACTGCGCTGCAAACGTCGTTTTCGCGCAGCAGGTCGCCGATCTTGTAGCTTTCGACAGCATGGTGGAAGGCGGTGACCTTGTAGCCCATTTCCTTGGCCATATCGATCACCAGCGCCATCTCGTCGGCGCGGTAGCAGTGGTTGTGAACAAGGATTTCGCCGTCGAGCACGCCTTTCAGCGTCTCCTTGCCGAGGTCGCGCTTCTTGCCGTCATAGCTCTTTGCGTCGAGCCAGGTCTGGCGATTGACCGCAAAGTTGCCCATGCGGGTCGAAGGCTGGCGCCCCTTGCCACCGTAAACCCGCTTGGGATTTTCGCCGCATGCCATCTTGAAACCGTAGGGGGCGCCCGGGAACTTCATCCCCTGCACCGTGCGGCTGGGCACGTTCTTGAGCGTCGCCGAACGACCGCCCATCAGGTTTGCCGAACCGGGGAGCACCTGCAGCGCGGTCACACCGCCATTGGCGAGTGCGCGGGTAAATCCTGGGTCCTGCGGCCAGACCGAATGTTCGGCCCAGACGTCGGGTGTCGTCGGGCTGGTCGCTTCGTTGCCGTCGGAATGTGCGGCCACGCCGGGCGATGGGTAATCGCCGAGGTGCGAGTGAATATCGATGATGCCCGGCGTGACCACCTTTCCTGTGCCATCGACGACGCGTTCGACATCGGGCGGCATGGAGGTCGGACCGCCTACCTCGACGATCTTGCCGTCCTTCATGTGGACCCAGCCATTGTCCCAGCCGCCGCCACGTCCGTCATAGACGGTCACGGGAATGATCAGGGTCTCGACCGAGGGATAGGGCTTGTAGGTCGATGGGAAAGGCGCCGCAGTGTCTGTCGCTGCCGTCGAAGCGCTGGCAACCGTGTCGCCCGAAGCGCTGCTGTCGGTCGCGCAACCTGCCAGCACGAATGCCGCCCCTGCCGCCAGGGTTATACTCTTCAATGCCCCCATCGAATCCATCCGTTCCTTCGTTTGTGCAAAAGAAAAGGGCGCGAGGATCGATCCCCGCGCCCCTTCGTGATCGGGCTTAACCCTTGGTCGCCGGGTGGACGCCTGCGCCCTGTGCTTCCCCGGGCCCTTCGGTCTGGCCGAGCAGGTCGTCGCCGACGCTGTCGTCCTTGAGCGTGTCGAGGTGCATCCACTTCTTTACCAGCGGGCTCAGTGCCAGCACGACCGCGCCGACGCCGATCGCGACCCAGCCGATCTGGTTGTAGATGTCGAGCACCGCGCCCTTGGTCATCTCGCCGCTTTCGCCGCCGGTTGCTTCACCGATCTTGCCGGCGACGAAGTTGCCGACTGCCGACATGTAGAACCATGCGCCCATGATGAGCGAGGCCATGAAACCCGGTGCCAGGCGGTTCATCGCCGAAAGGCCGACCGGGCTGAGGCAGAGCTCGCCAGTGGTGTGCAGCAGGTAGATCAGGAATACGAACAGGACCGGCGTTGCCACTTCCGGACCGACCGAATTGGCGCCCCATACGAAGATGAGGAAGCCGAGGCCGACCTGGAACAGCGCCAGTGCGAACTTGGCAGGCGCGGAAGGCTCCAGCCCCTTGCGGCCCAGATAGGCCCAGACCGCCGCGAAGACCGGTGCGAACAGGATGATGTAGATCGAGTTGATCGACTGGAACACCGATGCCGGGACGTCGCCGATGGAGACGTAACGGTCGGTGTAGAGGTTGAGGCTGCCGCCTGCCTGCTCGAACAGGCCCCAGAACAGCGGGTTCAGGGCGACGAGGAACAGGATTGCGAAGATGCGCTCGCGCGGCTCCTTGGGCAGCTTGAATGCCTGGAACAGCACGTAACCCAGCAATGCAAGGCCCGAGACGATCAGCAGCGACTGGATGACGTCGACATACTGGACCAGTGCCCACATGACCGCGACCGATGCCACGCCTGCGCCATAAACTGCCAGTTCCTTCGAACGGGCGAGCGGTGCGGGCGGTTCGCCTGCGCCGAGCAGGACCTTCTTGCCGAGCACGAAAACCACGAGGCCGGCGAGCATGCCGATGCCGGCGAGGCCGAAGCCGTAGGCCCAGCCCAGCGTCTGGCCGAGATAACCGGCGAGGATCACGCCGAATGCGGCACCTGCGTTAATGCCCATGTAGAAGATGGTATAGGCACCGTCGCGGCGCAGGTCGGTCAGGCTGTAGAGCTGACCCACCATCACCGAGATGTTCGCCTTCAGGAAGCCGGAGCCGACGATGATCAGCGCGAGCGCGAACCAGAAGACGTTGATCGTCGGGTCGCTCTGCCCGCCGACACCTTCGACGGCCATGAAGCCGTGGCCGAGCGCCAGCAGGATGCCGCCGAACAGCACGGCCTTGCGCTGGCCGAGGTAACGGTCGGCCGCCCATCCGCCGAGGACCGGCGTGATGTAAACAAGGCTGGTGTAGGCGCCGTAGATCAGCGTCGACTGCCCGTCGCTGAAAAGCCAGTGCTGGGTCAGGTAGAAAATCAGCAGTGCGCGCATGCCGTAATATGAGAAACGCTCCCACATTTCGGCGAAGAAGAGCATGTAGAGGCCCTTGGGGTGGCCTGCGAACTCAGGTTCCTTCTGGACGGCGATCTTGGCGCCGGTTGCGAGGAACAGTCCGAGGACGACAACCGCGATGGCGGCGATCCAATCCCCTTCGTTCCACAAAGCCATATCTTTCATGCAATGCTATCCCGTTGTTCTGGCCGGTTTACGGCGTTCAAGCGGCGCAACCTAACGTCTGTTTCGCCTGTGTGAAGCCTTAGTTTCAGGCGTAACCGTTCTGGGGGACGGCTAACGGGAACTTGACGCGCACTGGTGTATTATGGCACTGATGCACCTTGGCGGGGGCCAGACACTAGGGACAGACATGAGCAGACCGGTATACCTGAAATTGCGCGACCAGATCGCAGCCTCGATCATCGAAGGCGTCTATCCCGAAGGGGCAATGCTGCCTTCTGTCCGCGCGCTGGCCGCCGAACAGGGTGCCAATCCACTGACTGTCGCCAAAGCTTACCAGCAATTTCAAAACGATGGCCTGGTAGAGGTGCAGCGCGGAGTCGGCATGTATGTCGTCAAAGGAGCTGCCGAACGCCTGCGGGCGCGCGAACGTGAGCAATTTCTAATGGAAGAATGGCCGGAAATTGCGGAACGGATGCAGCGGCTGGGCATCGATCCAGCCGATCTCCTTGAAAACGCTGGCTAATAGCCGACTGACAGCCTCATAATTAAAGTTGCGTTTTTTCCGCTCGCGCAGTTGCGAAGAGCGGTCGGCTCTGGCACCATGCATTCACGCGTTTAGGCCGACCATCGGGATCTGGCGGCTTGATAAACATGCGCAAATCTTGGTGTGGCGATCGCAATTGGGTCTTTGCGGTCGGGAGAGTGTCATGATCAGATCCGAATTGCTGCAAGCGCTGCACAAGGATAATCCCGAACTTCGTTCCGAAGAGATCGAGCAGGTTGTCGATATTTTCTTCGAGGAAATATCGCAGCGGCTGGAAGAGGGCGGCCGTGTCGAGCTGCGCGGCTTCGGCGCGTTTTCGACCCGCGAGCGTGAAGCGCGCACGGGCCGCAACCCGCGGACCGGCGAAACTGTCGAAGTGCCTTCGAAGCGGGTGCCCTATTTCAAGGCCGGCAAGGAAATGCGTCATCGTCTCAACAACGACTGATTGCGCCTTCCCGAACCGACTTCTTTCATTGCCGAGATTGCCCCGCCCGTAGCGCGCAGCTATTGGCGCTATCGCGTGTGCGGGTGTGGCGGAATGGTAGACGCCGGGGACTTAAAATCCCCTGTCCTTTGGGCGTGTGGGTTCGAGTCCCACCACCCGCACCACGCTAATAACGGTTCTGGCTTCGCCATTAGGCCCGTTTTAACCCTTAGCCCCTTAGTGAACTCGACTTAAGCAAAGCCAGCTTAGGGCAATTCGGGTCGGCTGATTGTGGCCGCGCTAACGGGGACCAGCGCGAATGGATTTTACGGCTTCCAGGCCTGTCGAGGCTGAAGAGGACGACAACGTAGCCGCCGAAGAGCGCGGCGCACCGCGCTATACGCTGTTGATCCGGGCCGCGAAGCTGGTGTGCCCGCAGGGCGAATTCATCTGCGTCATCCGCGACGTTTCTTCGACCGGGGCGAGCCTGCGCCTGTTCCACGACATGCCCGATGGCGAAGAGGTCGTGCTCGAACTGCAGTGCGGTCAGACCTATGCGATGAAGCAGGTCTGGTCGCGCGTTCGCGAGGCGGGCTTCGAATTTACCGAGACTGTCGATGTCGAGAAGCTGGTTTCGGAAGTCGGCCAGTTTCCTAAGCGCCCGATCAGGCTGTCGATCGAATTTCCCGTTACCTTGACCGCAGGCCTCACGCGCCAGGTCGGGACGGTATCGAATATCTCGCAACAGGGCGCCCGGGTTACCTGCGATGGCCTGTTTTCCATCGACCAGACCGTAAGGCTCGGCGGTGACAAGCTTCCGGAAGTGCGCGCCAAGGTACGCTGGCGCGGGATGGGCGAATACGGACTGGTGTTCGACGATACCTTTACCCTCGCGGACCTCGCACGCCTGGCAGCCCGCCTGCAAAGGCCGGAGCTCCTCGCTGAGAAACCCGAGGCGCGCCAGGGCTGAAGCGCGTGATTTTACGCGATTCATTGCAGTTGTTTACGCTTCGCTAACCAATTTCCTTCACTCCCCGAAAGGTAAATCCAGACGGGGGGCCGAATGGCACAGGGTTCGAGCGACAATCAGGGTATCATCGACGTCGACGTGGCGATCATCGGGGCCGGTCCGGCAGGGCTGACCGCGGGCTATCTGCTGACGAAGCAGGGCAAGTCGGTCGCGATTATCGAGAAGGATGCGACCTATGTCGGCGGCATCAGCCGCACGGTCGAACACGAAGGCTATCGCTTCGATATCGGCGGACACCGCTTCTTTTCGAAATCGCAAGCCGTCGTCGACCTGTGGAACGAGATCCTGCCCGACGACTTCATCCAGCGCCCGCGCATGAGCCGCATCTACTACGAGGGCAAGTTCTACAGCTATCCGCTGCGCGCCTTCGAAGCCCTGTGGAACCTCGGCATCCTGCGCTCGACCGTCTGCATGGCGAGCTACCTCCAGTACAAGCTGTTCCCGAAGAAAGACGTGAAAAGCTTCGAGGACTGGACCACCAACCAGTTCGGCCACAAGCTCTATTCGATCTTCTTCAAGACCTATACCGAGAAGGTGTGGGGCATGCCTTGCAACGAGATGAGCGCCGACTGGGCCGCCCAGCGCATCAAGGGTCTTTCGCTCTGGGGTGCGGTGGTCGATGGCCTGAAGCGCAGCCTCGGCCTCAACAAGAAGCCCAACGACGGGCAGGCGGTGAAGACACTGCTCGAAACCTTCCGCTACCCGCGCCTTGGCCCGGGCATGATGTGGGAAGCTGCGCGCGACAAGATCCTTGCCAGCGGCAAAGGGCAGGTCCTGATGGGTCACGGCCTCAAGCAGCTCGCCAGCGATGGCCAGGGCGGTTGGCGCATGAGCGCGAGCGGTCCGGATGGCGATGTGGTGATCAGCGCGCGCCACGCGATCAGCTCTGCGCCGATGCGCGAACTGTCGAAGCGGCTGCATCCGCTGCCCGAAAGCACGCTGCAGGCCAATGAACTCAAATATCGCGACTTCCTGACCGTCGCCCTGATGGTCGAAGGCGAAGACCTGTTCCCCGACAACTGGATCTATATCCACGACAGCAAGGTGAAGGTCGGCCGCGTCCAGAACTTCCGCAGCTGGTCGCCGGAGATGATCCCTGACGAGGATATGGCCTGCGTCGGCCTCGAATATTTCTGTTTCGAAGGCGATGGCCTGTGGTCGATGGCGGATGACGATCTCGTCAGCCTTGCCACCGGCGAGATGGAAATCCTCGGCCTTGTGGACCGCAAGAAAGTGAAGTCGGGCGCCGTCGTGCGGCAGGAAAAGGCCTATCCGGTCTATGACGAAGATTATGCCGCCAATGTCGATGCCATGCGCCGCGAGCTTGAAGCCAAGCATCCGTCGCTGCACCTCGTCGGCCGCAACGGCATGCACCGCTACAACAATCAGGATCACGCGATGATGACGGCCATGCTGACGGTCGAGAACATCCTTGCCGAAGAGCGGATCTACGACACCTGGTGCGTCAACGAGGACGCAGAATATCACGAAGCGGGCGACGAAGGCGCAGAAGCGAGCCTGCCGCAGCGCGAAAGCGCTGTTCCGGCCGCCGAAGAGCCCCGTGCACTGACTCAGGATCAGAAAGCGGCGCTCGAATCCGTTCGGGAAGTGCCGGAACGTGTCAGGCGCTCGGCCTGAGCGGACGAGCATTGGTAAGCATGTCCTTAACCCGGATATGCGAATGAAGGGACAGACCGCATGCGGTCCTTTGCCCGATTGGGTTTTGGGGGAATTGACGTGATCCAGATCTTGGCACGGCTGCGCGACATACGCTTCCTGCGCTATGTTCTGGCGAGCGTCGGCGCACTGGCGGTCGACGTCGGTATGTTCCTGGCGCTGATGGCCGTGGGGATCGCTGCCGCGCCTGCTTCTGCCGCTGGCTATTCGCTCGGTATCGTGACGCACTGGCTCCTTTCAAGTCGCACCGTCTTCCAGGACACGGTTGCCGCACGCGGGCAGGGGCGTAACCGCCAGAAAGCCATGTTCGTGCTTTCGGCGCTGGTCGGCCTAGGCCTGACGACGGCTATTGTGGCCGCCGGCGTTGCACTGGGCGTGGATGCGCGGCTGGCGAAGCTTGTCGCCATTGCCGCCAGCTTCATGGCGACGTGGTTGCTGCGCAGCCGCCTCATCTTCCGGACACAAGAGAGCGCCTGAGCCGTGCTGGTCGAACGCCGCCGTTCCGCATTCACCGGCGAATTGCTGGTCCGCGTGGCGCTGGCGTGGCTTGCGGTTTCCGCCCTCCTCCTGCTCACCAATCTCGGCAACATCAGGGGGCTTCGCTTCCCCGATCCCGACGATGTCATGCGGCTGGTCCAAGTGCGCGACCTCCTCGGCGGGCAGGCATGGTTCGATGTCGCGCAGCACCGTGTCGACGCCGTGAATGGCGGCGTAGGGATGCACTGGTCGCGGCTCGTGGACATTCCGATCGCGCTAGTGATCGCCGTACTGACGCCATTTCTCGGCGCGGCAGATGCCGAGATCGCAGCATTGGTAGCGGTTCCCCTGATTACTCTCGGCACAGCCATGCTGCTCGCCGGACGCATAGCTTGGCGCCTGCTCGGCGCGGAAGAAACGACCATGACCGCGGTGGTCATGGCGCTGTCGGTGCCGTTGTTGTTCCAGATGTCGCCGCTGCGGATCGACCATCATGGCTGGCAGATCGTGCTGGCGCTTTCCGCGATGAACGGCCTGATGGCCCGCGAAGCGCGGACCGGCGGCTGGATTGCAGGCCTGTCCATTGCGGCCTGGCTGTCGATTTCTATCGAGGGATTGCCCGTCGCCGCTGCGATCTGCGGTGTCGCTGCTCTGCGCTGGCTGCGCAATCGCAACGACCGCAAATGGCTCATCCACACGATGCAGGCGTTGGCGACAGGGTCGATCCTCTTCTTCGCCCTTACCCGGGGAATCGGCGATCTTGCCACCTATTGCGACGCGATAGGTCCGGTGCACATCGCCATGTTCTGCTGGGGCGCACTCGTGCTGAGCGCGGTCTCGGCTGCCGAACCCATGCCAAAGGCCGGACTGCTTGCAGGTTTCGCGATTGCAGGTGGTGGAGCCGTCGGATTCTATATTCTTTCCGTCCCGCAATGCGCAGCAGGCGGCGGATTTGCGGAACTCGACCCGATTCTTCGCGAATACTGGCACTCGCAGATCGCCGAAGGAATGCCGCTGTGGCGCCAGGATCTCGACACCGCGCTCCAGATCATCGCGCTGCCCCTGCTGGGGCTGTTCGCATCGACGCGGCTGGCGCTGCGCTCGCATGACTGGCTCCGCCGTTGGTGGACCGAATATTCGCTGATCCTCGCGGCCGCCATACTGGTCGCGGTCATGGTCGCCCGCGCAGGCGCGCTCGCTGCGACGCTGGCTGCCGTGCCGCTGGGCTGGCAGCTGCGCGACTGGCTGCGCACGATCCGCGGCATGCGGCGACCGGGAATGCGCGTACTCGCGCTCGCCGGTGTCGCCTGTGCCCTCCTTCCCGCGCTTCCCATCATGTTGATGACGATTGCCATGCCGGTGAGTGCGTCCAACGCACCCGTCACCGGCCAGCCCGCGGTTTCCCAATTGTCCCGCTCATCCCAATGCGACGTCGCGGCGGCGCGACCGGCGCTCGCGTCACTGGAGCGCGGCGAGATCTACGCGCCGCTCGATATCGGTCCGCAATTGCTGCTGTGGAGCGGACATGACGTCATCGCGACAGGCCATCATCGCGGCCAGAAGGGCATGAAGTTCGTGATCGAGACAGCGCTTGGTTCCAGCGAAGCGGCAAAGGCTGCCCTGGCCGCACGTGGTACCCGTTATGTCGCGCTCTGTCCCGGTCTGCTCGAGGCCGGTCTCTATGCTGCGAAGGCCCCGCAAGGGTTCGCAGCACGGCTGGTCAGCGATGATGTCCCCGAATGGCTGGAGCCTGTCGCGGTGGAAGATGCTTCCGGCCTCAAACTCTATCGGATCGCCGCGCGCTGATCAGCCCGGCTTGAAATCCATCGCCAGGCCGTTGATGCAATGGCGCTGGCCCGTGGGTTTCGGCCCATCCTTGAAAATGTGACCCAGGTGCCCGCCGCAATCGGCGCAATGCACTTCGGTACGAGGATATCCGATCTTGTAGTCGGTCGACGTCCCGACAGCGCCCTTGTCGATGGCAGCCCAGAAACTCGGCCAGCCCGTGCCGCTGTCATATTTGGTGCGCGAGGAATAGAGCGCGTTGCCGCAACCGGCACAGACGAATGTGCCCTTGCGCTTCTCGTCGTTGAGCGGCGAGGAGTACGGCTTCTCCGTCGAAGCTTCACGCAGAATGCGAAACTCGCCAGCGGTCAGGCGCTTGCGCCATTCGGCCTCGCTGAAAGAAACCGGAAAATCTTTCGCCTCGGCACGGCCTGAGCCGCAAGCGGTCAGGGCAACAAAGCTCGCCGACGCGCCGATCCAGTTCAGCACTCCGCGGCGATTGGTCTGGTGGTCGGTCATGGATCGTCCTTTCATGAGGCGGCACCGTGCCGCCTCATGCCTGAACCTACGCTTGAAACCGGCATGTGTGCCGCAAGGTCACTTCAGAAGCTGGTGATCTCGACCTCGAGCTTGCGGAATCCGTGCACGAAGTTCGCCTTCACCCGTTCGACATCGCCGGCGAGGTGCACGCGCATCCGGCGCTTGTGCATTTCTTCCAGCAGGACGCGAAGCTGAAGTTCGGCAAGACGCGCGCCAACGCAGCGGTGGATGCCATAGCCGAAGGCGATGTGGCGGCGGGCATTCTCGCGCGTGAGGTCGAGCTTGTCGGGGTTCTCGAACACTTCCTCGTCGCGATTGGCCGAAAGATACCACAGCACGACCTTGTCGCCGGCCTTGATCGTCTGGCCAAAGACCTCGGTATCCTCGACACAGGTGCGGCGCATATGCGCGAGCGGGGTCTGCATGCGCAGCATTTCCTGCACGGCATTGGGAATGACCGAAGGGTCCTGTTCGAACAGCTTGCGCTGGTCCGGGTTCTTGTCGAGCTGGTAGACGAAGCCGCTCATCGAATTGCGGGTGGTGTCGTTGCCGCCGACGATCAGCAGGATCAGGTTACCCATGAATTCCTGCGGGCTCATCTGGTTCATCGCTTCGGAGTGGATCATCATGCTGATGAGATCGTCGCCCGGCTCCTTGTCGTGCGTACGCTCGATCCACAGCGACTGGAAATAGGCGGCCATTTCCTGGAGGATGCCCCAGCGCATGTCGTCGAGCTCGCGCACGGTGGCGAGTTCCGTATCGCCCGACCAGTCGGACCAGTAGGTCAGCAGCCGGCGGTCTTCCCACGGGAAGCCGAAGAGGATTGCGAGCATGCCCGTGGTCAGTTCGATCGAGACCTTGTCGACCCAGTCGAATACCTCGCCGCGTGGAAGCGTATCCAGCAGTTCGCCGGTGCGCTGGCGGATCTCGCCTTCCATTTCGGCCATGCCGCTGGGTGTGAACTTGGGCGCAACGGTGCGGCGCTGGCCGGTGTGCTGCGGCCGGTCCATCGCGATGAACATGGGCAGCTCGCGGCGCTCCTCGAGGCCGCGCTCGGCGAGCTGTTCGTCGGTGAGGCGCTCAAGAATGGTGATCCCGCCGTGTTCCCAGCTCGACGAGAAGATGTCTGGCAAAGCCTCGATATGCTGGATGGCCTTGTGGCCGACCACAGCCCAATAGGGGCCGAACGGGCTTTCTGGAATGTAATGCAGCGGCCCTGCGGCGCGCATTTCACGGAAAATCGGATGCCAGGTGTTCTCTGCGTAGATATCGCTACGGCTGACGTCCCACTTGTGCGGATGGTCGAGCTTGTCCTCTGGGTGTTCCTCTAGATGCTGCTGCAGCGCCTTGTAGGCGGTTGGCTCGGTGCGGCATTTCGGTCTTTCCGGGGCGACAGTCGCCATTCCTCTCTCCTAATCCAAAGAACGACTCTGGCGGTCGCTTGTTCGTGCATTGGTATCCTGCGCTTACTGACAGCTATGTCAATAGACAGTTTTTTATCGCTACCTATTCGGCCGGCTGGATCGCAGCGCTCGCGCCGCTCCGGCGAAACCATCGGCGGCGCGATTTGTCGCGTCCGGCGCCGCCCGATTTCATGACGCGGCGGCGGAACAGCGTCGATCCGCCCTTGATGATCAGGCCAACCGCCACTGCCTGCCACAGGAGCACGACGGCGTGCAGCCAAAGTTCCTCCTGCAAGGCGGCGCGCGCCAGCATTGCAAAGGGCGATGACAGCGGAAATGCGATAGCGGCAATCTCGAGCGCGGAGCCGGGCTGCGTGATCGTATAGGCGGCGAGGAAGAACACCATCAGCTGCATCATCGTGACCGGCATGGACAACGTCTGAACCTCGCGCACGGTCGATGCCATTGCTCCGATGGTGAGGAAGAGCGCGCCAAGGAGCAGATAGGCCATGGCGAAATAGACGATACCCAGCGTCATGAATACGGGCCAGCCAACCGCTGGGGCCGGCAGCGTCGCCGGGTCGAAACCGGTGACCTGGGTGATCGCGTCTCCTGCGATTGTCCACATCCCGAACGCGAGCAGTCCCCATACGCTGATGCCGACGATTGACACGGCGAGCATGGCGAACAGCTTGCCTAGGAACACCGCGTCCATCGGAATCGCGGCGGCGAGGATTTCGATGATCTTGTTGGCCTTTTCTTCGACGAGGTTGGACAGCACCATGCCGGCCAGCAGCATGGTGAGCAGGAAAAGCATCATCTGCGCGGCCTGCGCGGTTCGGATGCGATTGCCGCGCTCCGCCGCTGCGCTCGATACGATCACTTCGCGCTTTATCTCGGGGAACCGCGTCGGGGCCGCGCGTTCTGCAGCGGCAGCGATCAGGCTGATCGGGCCTTCCCACCGCGCGATTTGGCTTTCTGGCCCGGTGACGACGGGCGCGCCAAGCGTTCCGCTGATCAGGACGGCATAGCCGCGCCGTTTCTCCTGCAAGAAAGCGGCCCGATCGAAATCGGGGGCTGCGGCCTCTTCGGATACCGAAACAAGGTCGGGCAAGCCGCGAAGCTGGTCCGACAGTTCCTCTTTCGCTGCGATCATTGCATCGGCATCCGCTGCCGACATGGCGACGGCGATTTCATGCGACACCGCCTCGCGTTGCACCTGGCTACCGACACCGCCGGCAAGACCGCCGACGAGGACCGGGAACAAGGGCCCCAGGAGGAAGAAGAAAAACGCCCTGCTGAACAGCACCGCCACGAAGTCCCGGCGCGCCACGACCCAAGCGGCCTGCAGGGTGGAAAGACGCGATTTGTCAGCCTTGCCGGTCATGCTCATCGGTCCATCTCCGCCTGTCCGTCCGCATCGAGCGCACGCGCCGCAGCTTCACCGGCGATATGAACGAAAGCATCATGCAGGCCAGCTCTTTCGATGGAGAGCGACAGGATACCGGCATTCCCTTCGATCAATTGCCGCAGCAGCGGCTCGATGCCTGTTTCTGGCAGCGAGAAGTAGAAAAAGTCGCCTTCTCGCCGCGCGTCGTCGGGTAGTGCGGCGGTCCATGCCCCTTCGCGTGCCCGCGTCTCGAGCCGGACCTGTGCCGGAATGCGATCGCGCGCAGCTTCGACCGAACCTGCGTAAGGGACCTTCCCCCCGGCGATGATGGCGACCCCTTCGCACAACCGCTCGGCATGATGGATGACGTGGGTCGAGAAGATAACCGTCGTGCCATCATCGGCGAGCTGGCGGATCATCCGTTCGAGCTTGCCCTGGTTGATTGCATCGAGGCCGCTGAAAGGTTCGTCGAGCACCACGAGGCGGGGCCGGTGAACCAGCGTGCCGAGCAGCTGGACGGTCTGCGCCATGCCCTTCGACAGCTGGCGAATGGTGCGGTCTGCAGCATGCGACAGGCCGTGATGTTCGAGCAGTTCGAGGCCGCGCTTGCGCCCTTCTGGCAGAGGCAGTCCGCGCAGTGCGCCCATGAAAGCGATCGCTTCGATTGCCTTCATGGCGGGATAAAGCCCGCGCTCTTCGGGAAGGTAGCCGATCAGGCGGGCGATATCGTGAGGGCGATCGTGACCGAACACGCGCCGCACGCCTTCGTCCGGGTCGATAATGCCAAGTAGCATGCGCAGCGTGGTCGTCTTACCCGCGCCATTGGGGCCAAGGATGCCGTAGATGGCACCTTCCGGAACCTCGATGTCGACGCCGTCGACCGCAAGGGTCCCGTCGAACCGCTTGATCAGGCCATGGGCCTCGATTGCCAGCGGCTTGCCGCCCTTCTGCGCGAGATTGCCCGCTTCGATGTGATCGCCTACCGCCATATCCATTCCGCCCAATTAACTTTGAGGGCTAAACGGGAGCAACCCCAAGCGTGGTTAACACCGCGACAAAATTATCCCTCGCAGGCCGGATCGAGGAAGAGGCGAGGCGCCTGGGCTTCGTTTCTTTCGGCGTGACGTCCGCCAGCGAAGATCCCGTGCGCTCGCAGCGGCTCGAGGAGTGGTTGGACGAAGGTCGCCACGCCAGCATGGAATGGATGGAGAACCGCAAGGATCAGCGCGCCTCCCCGCAAACGCTCTGGCCTGATGCGCGCAGCGTAATAGCGCTCGGCATGAGCTACGCCCCTGCGCAGGATCCGCTAGCCCTGGCAGACGCGGCCGACCGCGCTCGGATCTCGGTCTATGCGCAAGGCAAGGACTATCACGACACGGTGAAGAAGCGGCTCAAGGCGCTCGCTCGCTGGATGGTTGCGGAGTGGCCCGAAAGCGAGCTCAAGGTTTTCGTCGACACGGCGCCTGTTATGGAAAAACCGCTGGGCGAGGCGTCAGGGCTCGGCTGGCAGGGAAAACATACCAACCTGGTCAGCCGCGAACATGGCAGTTGGCTGTTCCTCGGCGCGATCTACACCACACTGGACCTCGAACCGGCGCGGCCGCATCGCGACCTGTGCGGCAGCTGCGATGCCTGCCAGCGCGCCTGCCCGACCGATGCCTTCCCCCGGCCCTACCAGCTCGATGCGAGGCGCTGCATTTCCTACCTCACGATCGAGCACAAGGGGCCAGTGCCGGAGGAATTTCGCGCGGGTCTGGGCAACCGCATCTATGGCTGCGACGATTGCCTTGCGGTCTGCCCGTGGAACAAGTTTGCCGAAACTGCGCATCGCCACCGTGACTTCATCCCACGCGCCGAATTGACCGCCCCGCGCCTTGCGGAATTGCTTGCGCTAGACGATGCCGGCTTTCGCCAGTTCTTTTCCGGTTCGCCGATAAAGCGGATCGGGCGTGACAGGTTCGTGCGCAATTGCCTTTATGCAGCCGGGAACAGCGGCGATGTCAGGCTACTCGATCAGGTCGATTTGCTGAGAGCCGATCCCGACCCTGTCGTTGCCGATGCGGCAGCGTGGGCGGCAGATCGCCTCAGGACTTCTTGAATTCGGCGTTGTTCTCGCCGAGCATCGGCACATGGCCAAGCGGCGCCGGCTTCCAGCCGCTGAAACTCGAAGGTTCGCGGGTCTGATATAGCCCGCCCTCGCTCGGGTGCTCCGATCTTTCGAAGAACCCCACCTCGCGCAAATGCGGATCGTCGATGACGTCTTCGAGGTCAGTCACCGCCATGCACGGAACCTGGTGCGGGCGCAGGATTTCGAGCCATTCGGCCGTCGTCTTCGCAGGCGTCAGTTCAGCCATCCGGCGATAGAGTTCGGCCGTGGCGGGAATGATCCCCTGCACATCCTTGAACCGCTCTTCGTTCGCGAGCTCTTCATCCCCCAGCAGCCGGACGACCTGCGGGAACTGCGCGAGCGTATAAGGCACGATGCTGATCCATCCGTCGCTGGTCGGGAATGGCTGCCGGTCGGGGTCGATCTGGCGGGCGTAGGCGGCGGTGTTGTTGGGAGGATCGAACGTCTTTCCGTCGAGATGCTCCTTGAGCATGAAGCTGGCAAAGGCCTCCAGCATCGGCACCTCGACGAACTGCCCTTCGCCGGTGCGCAGCCGGTGGATGATCGCCGCCTGGGTCGCATAGGCGGCGTGCAGGCCCGCGACCTTGTCCGCAATCAGCGACGGAAGGTAACGCGGGCGTTCATTGCCATCGACACGCGAGAGCAGCGTAGTGGTGCCGGTCGCTGCCTGGATCACGTCGTCATAAGCCTGGAGCCCGGCATAGGGACCGCCCGATCCGAAACCGACGCAGTGGACGTAGATGATGTTCGGGTTGAGCGTGCGGACAGCCTCGTATCCCAGGCCCAGCCTGTCGATGGCAGCTTCTCGCACGTTGTGGATGAAGACGTCCGCATCGCGCAGCAGGTCGCGCATCACCGCCAGATCGCCTTCATCCTTCAGGTCGAGCCTGAGCGATTTCTTGCCGCGATTGAGGGCGATGAAACCGGGTCCCATGCCAAGCGTATTCGCCGCCTTCGCGCCGTAGCGATAGGCATCCCCGGTCGGACCTTCGACCTTGATCACTTCGGCGCCGAAATCGGCAAGGATCTGCGTAGCGTAGGGGCCGAAGACGACCGATGTGAGGTCGATAACCTTGAGCCCTTCGAGCATGGGCTTGCCGTCTCCTCCCCCGATCACAGGCGCTCCTTACAAAAGTTCTTTCAAGGGAATATCGGGATTGGCGAGCGTTTCCCGATCGACCACGCCGACACCGTTTTCGAGCAGCTTGCGGCCCTGGACGTAATCCTTCACCGAATTGACGCAGTCGAAGGCGATCGGTCGTCCTTCCTTCAGATAAACGACCGTGAACTTCCGTTCGGCAGGATCGCCCCGCAGGACCGCGTCGTCGTAATCGAGGTTGAGCCCCGCCGTCTGCAGCTTGAGATCGTACTGGTTCGACCAGAACCACGGCAGCGCGTGATATGGCTGCTTGTCCCCCATGATCGCGCGGGCAACCGTGTTGGCCATGTCGTTGGCGTTCTGGACCGATTCCAGACGGATGACGGCCTGGTCGGCAAAGGGATTGGCGTGCGCAGCGCAGTCGCCGATGGCGTAGATGTCGTCGAGGGTAGTGCGGCAATAGACATCCACATCGACGCCGTTCGATCCTGCCGCCCCTGCTGCAATCAGCGGCGCCACCGAAGGAACGATCCCGATCCCGACGATGACCATGTCGCAAGGGACCACTTCCCCGCCAGCCACGCGGACACCCGTGACCTGGCCGTCGGATCCCTCGATGGCTTCCACCGTGGTCTCGAGCCGCAGGTCGACGCCCTGGCGCCGGTGTTCTTCCTGATAGAATGTGGAAAGGTCTTCGCCTGCAACGCGCGCAAGAACGCGCGGGAGCGCTTCGAGCAGGACGACGTCGCAGCCGAGCTTGCGAAGGACAGCAGCCGCTTCGAGCCCGATATAGCCGCCGCCGATGACGACGGCGCGATTTGCACCATTTTCCAGCTGGGCCATCACGGCATCGACGTCGCTCTTGTCGCGCACGCAATGAACGCCCTTGAGATTCGCCCCGGCGCAAGAAAGCCGGCGCGGGTCGCCGCCGCCACTCCAGATCAGCTTGCGGTATCCGACCCGGTCGCCGCCCGACAGCACGACCTCGTGCGCCATCCAGTCCACTTCGGTCACGGCTTCGCCCTGGCGGAACTCGACGTTCTTTTCGGTCCAGAACTTTTCCGGACGGATCATGATCCGCTCGAACGGCTTGTCGCCGGCGAGATATTCCTTCGACAGCGGCGGGCGTTCGTAGGGAAGCTCACGGTCGCGACCGATCATGAGGATCGAATCCTCGTGCCCCTGTTGCCGCAGCGCAATCGCTGCCTGCGCCCCGCCGTGGCCCGTACCCACGATGACGACATCTGCCTGTTTCATGCCGCGTGGGTTGCCGCAAAACGCGGCGAGGTCAAGCTTTCAGGCGCCCGACCTCAGCGTTCCAGCAAGTTGCGCGCCTGGCTTGCAATCTGTGCCAGCATGGCCGGTGCGACCGGGGTGTGGGCCTGCGCGCGCGCGATCATCGAACGGAATTGGCGTACGGCAACCGCGTTGGCTTCGGCCCAGTTGCAGACGGCATTTTCCGGGTCTTCCCGGCTTTCCTTGCGCCTGAGCAGGCGGCGCAGGAATTCGAGCCGCATGTGCTGGAAATCCCTGGCGAGGCCGTCGATCAGCAGACGTTCCCAGACGTCCGAGGGGTTCATCAGCGCGGCAGTTCCCTGCGCCCAGTCGAGGCCCAGCTTGTCGCCGATATTCGTGAACGCGCGTGTCAGTTCCAGTGGGTCCATGCCGCTTTCGCGTGCAAGGCTGGCGATACCGACCGAACCGTCCAGATCGAACAGGTGGACGACCCTTGCAGCAAGCTTGTCGTTCGCGCCGGCGTCCACGAAGCCGTCCTTCAGATTGGCCGACTGCTTGCGCGACTGTCCTGCCAGCAGTTCGGGGACCGCATCGGAAAGTTTCGCGACCGTCTTGCCAAGTTCCTCGACCAGTTCGGACGGCCGGACATTGCCTGCCGACGATCGCAGGATATCCGACATCAGGTTGCCGACTGCGGCGGACACACGGTCGAACAGGAGGATCCTGGCGGTTTCCGGCATGTCTGCGGTTTCGAGCTGGCTCCACAGCGATTCGAGATCGAACAGGCGATCAGCGGAGACGAATGCGGCAGCGACCTGGGCCAGTTCGACGCCTTCTTCCTCGACCAGTTCGAAGGGATGGATGATGCCCAGCCGGTTGACGATGCGGTTGGCCAGCTCGGTCGCGATCAGTTCGCGGCGCAGGCGATGCTCGCGAATCTGCGGCGCGAATTTCTTCTGCATCGGCTCGGGGAAGGCTTCGATGAGAACCTTCTCCATCAGCGGATCTTCCGGCAGCGCGCAGTTCTCGATTGCATCCTGCAGCACCAGCTTGGTCGAAGACAGCAGCACGGCGAGTTCGGGGCGTGTCAGCCCTCGGCCATCGCCGACCCGGCGCATCAACGTTTCGTGATCGGCGAGGCCTTCGGTCCGCCGGTCGAGCGCGTTCATTTCCTCGAGCCGCTCGATCAGGCGCAGCTGCGATGCCAGCGCATCGGGGCCGCCAGCCTCTGCAATCGAGAGGGCGAGTGCCTGCAGCCGGTTGTCCTCGAGCACGATGTCGGCGACTTCGTCGGTCATGCTTTCGAGCAGCGTATTGCGGCTCTTTTCGGATATCTTTCCGGCGCGCCGCGCAGCAGCCAGCGCAATCTTGATGTTGACCTCGTTGTCCGAGCAATCGACGCCAGCCGAATTGTCGATGAAGTCGGTGTTGATGCGTCCGCCCTTCAGCGAGAAAGCAATGCGCCCGGCCTGCGTCACGCCGAGGTTGGCACCTTCGCCGATAACCTTTGCGCGCAATTCGCTCGCATTCACGCGGAGCGGATCATTGGCAGGGTCGCCGACCTGGACGTTATTCTCGCTCTCGTCCTTGATGTAGGTGCCGATGCCGCCGAACCAGATCAGGTCGACGGGGCTGCGCAGGATCGCAGAAATCAGCGCATCGGGTTCGATCGTCTTGGCTTCGATGCCAAGAGCGTCCTGCATCTGCTTTGTCAGCTTGATCTGCTTTGCATCGCGCGGGAACACGCCGCCACCCTTGCTGATCAGCGAAGCGTCATAGTCTTCCCAGCTCGACCGCGGCAGGTCGTAAAGGCGCTTACGCTCCTTCCAGCTTGCCGCCGGGTCGGGATTGGGATCGATGAAGATGTGGCGGTGGTCGAAGGCTGCGACCAGCTTGATCGCCTTGGACAGCAGCATGCCATTGCCGAACACGTCGCCCGACATGTCGCCGCAACCGACCACGCGAACAGTATCCTTCTGGACGTCGATTCCCATTTCGAGGAAGTGCCGCTGGACCGATACCCACGCACCCCGGGCAGTGATGCCCATCGCCTTGTGGTCGTAGCCATTGGAGCCGCCGCTGGCGAAGGCATCGTCGAGCCAGAAGTCCCGGCTTTCGGCGATGGCGTTGGCCACGTCGGAAAAGCGCGCAGTGCCCTTGTCGGCGGCGACCACGAAATACGGGTCTTCGCCATCATGCGTCACCACGTATTCGGGGTGGACGACTTCACCTTCCACGATGTTGTCGGTGACCGACAAGAGCGAACGGATGAAGATCTCGTAGCTCGCCTGTCCTTCGGCGGCCCAGCCATCGCGGTCGCGCGCCGGGTTGGGCAGCAGCTTGGGATAGAAACCGCCCTTGGCCCCGGTCGGGACGATGACGGCGTTCTTCACGCGCTGCGCCTTCATCAGGCCGAGGATTTCGGTGCGGAAGTCGTCGCGCCTGTCCGACCAGCGAAGGCCGCCGCGTGCAACCGGACCGGCACGCAGATGGATGCCTTCGACCCTGCGGGAATAGACGAATATCTCGCGCCATGGGATCGGTTTCGGAAGGATCGGGATGCGACTGGAATCGATCTTGAACGCCAGCGCTTCCTCGGCTGCCGGGGCAAAGGCATTGGTGCGCAGGATGGCGCCCACCACCGATTGATACAGACGCAGCAGCCTGTCGTCGTTGATTGCCTGCACCTTGGCGAGGCCCTTGCGAACGGCATCGCGTGCCGCCTTGGCGGCGTCGGTGCGGTCTCCGCCAAAGGAAGGATCGTGCTTGGCGTAGAAGAGATCGATAAGCGGGCGGGTCACCTGCGGCGCTGCGCTCAGCGCGTCGACGACCGTATAGATGGTGAAACTCATCCCGGCTTGGCGCAGATAGCGATAGAACGCGCGCATCCAGTTGGCTTCGCCTGCGCTCAGGCCTGCACCGACGACGAGGCGGTTGAAGGCATCGCTTTCGGCCTGGCCGTTGAGAACTGCCGAAAGCGCGGTCTCGATTTCTCCGGAACGTTCCAGCAGCGCGCTCGCGCTGTCACCTTCCGCGAGTGCAACGACGAAGTCGTGGATCGTGCCCATTGCCCCGCCATCAAGGGGCGTCGGGATTTCGGACATGACCCGGAACCCGAAGTTTTCAAGCGCCGGTACGGCATCCGACAAAGGCAGTGAACCTTCGTGCTGGTAAATCTTGAGGCGCAGCTGGTCGGGCTTGTCGCCTTCGAGGTGGTAGAGCCGCGCATCGCGTTCGATCCCGCTTTCGGCACCGAGCGACCGCAGGCGCTGGATGTCGACGGCTGCTTCCGCAGCGCCGTAATCGGAACGATATCCCTGAGGGAAAGAAGGGGCATAGCGGGCGGCGATCGCTGCGGCGCGCGCCGGGTCCTCGTGTTCGGCAAGGTGGCGTTCGACCGCTTCGCCCCAACCGCGCAGCAGGTCCTGCAGCTGCGTTTCAAGAGCGATCTCGTCGGGCAAGGCTTGCGCTTCGCGGATGTCCAGGACGAAGCGAAGGAGGGCGAGATTGCCGCCTTCGACCTCGAGGCTCCAGTCGAGCAGTTCGCATCCATGTGATGCAGTCAGCACGTCCCTGATCTGGTGACGCAGCTGCGTCGAGACCATGTCACGCGGCAACCACACGAAGGCGAACAGGTGGCGGGCGAGAGGCGCTTCGATCAGTGCGAGGCGAGGGCGCGGCCGATCGGTCAGGCTCATCATGGCGGTTGCTACGCGCTCGATGTCCTCGGGCGCGAAACCGATCAGCAGGTCGTGCGGCAGGGCCGTCAATGCATGGACGAGCGATTTGCCATCGTGGCTCGACGGGTCGAAGCCCAGTTTTTCAGCGAGCCTGCCCAATGCGGTGCGCAGGCGAGGCACCTTGTGCGGCGGGGTAGCGAGAGCCGCGCTGGTCCAGACGCCCGCATGGATCGAGAGCGCTTCGACCTTGCCATCCTTCGCGCCGTCTTTCCGGACGGGAATGATGAACAGGTCGAGCGGCACGCGGCGATGAACGTTGGAAACCCGGTTGGCCTTCACGATCAGGAGGTCGTGACGTTCTCCGCGCACGCCGCGCTGGTCAAACCAGTTGAACGCGCGGTCATAGGAACTGTCAGCCAGCAATTTCTTGGCGCTCTTGCGAGCAATGCCCAGAAGGTCGGAATGGCTGCCGTCGCGGTGGCGGGTAATATGGCCAAGCTGGGTCAGCATTCCCGAATTGAGCCATTCGAGAAGCTGGACGTTTTCTTCCTTCCGCAGCAGCGCCATGTCCTCGGCCATCTGCTTCTGCAGGCGGGGCCAGTCGCGCACCGCAGCGCGCACATCGCCAAGGGTCTGGCGCAAGGACTGCTCCAGGAGGCGGCGCTGGCGTGCATCGACGCGCTCGGTCTCGATGTAGATCATCGATTCGCGGCTGTCGCCGTCGGCCGTCTTTTCATTGAGCGACGTCAGCCGGCCCTTGTCGTCACGCCGGACGGGAACGATGGGGTGCAGCAGGAGGTCGATGGCAAGGCCTTGTGCGGCAATCGTCGCAGCGAGCGAGTCGACCAGGAACGGCATGTCATCATTGACGACGGCGATCCGGACCACGCGCCGATCTTCGCCGACGCTGGTGACGGCCATCGCCGAACGCTCCGGCTCGCGTTCCATTGCGGTATCGAGCAAGAATGCCGCCGCGTCTTCGAGGGCCTTTCCGCCGAGCGGGGTGTCGCCCGGAAGGATCGATTTGCGCATCAGTTGCGCCAATTGCTTCAGCATCTGTTCCTGCGATGTCTGCTTGGACTTCGAAACCATCGTCCTGCTCCATTCCGCGTGCGTAATATTATTGTTCTCTTACGCAGCAAGGTTTCGTCGATAGGACTGCGCTGCGCGCTCCGCAAGCGCCGATTTTCACCCTTGCCGCCCGCATCGCGCGGCGTCTCTCTATAACATGACAATGGCAGCGGCTGGCCAAACCCTTCCGGTCATACTGCTGCCATGTCGTCCCTTGGGACTCGTGACCCTGCCCGTCCGGGTTCGGTCGTTCAACCGGCGATCGCCTGCATCGTCAGTTCGAGCGATCGGACCCGGGCATCGGGATCGAAGGTCGCGCCGGAACACATGATCTCGTCTGCGCCGGTCCTTTCAACAAAAGCGGAAATGGCATTGCGAACTGTCTCAGGCGAACCGACCGCAGCAGCCTGGCCGATATGTTCGAGCATGGCTCTCGCTTGAACCGGTAAGCTGTCGGTATAGGCCGGGATCGGCGGCGGCAGCTTGCCCGGTTGCCCGGTGCGCAACCTGACGAAGCTCTGTTGCTGGCTGGAAGCGAGCAGGCGCGCGTCCTCGTCGGTATCTGCCGCAAACACGTTCATGGCGACCATGACATGCGGGCGGTCGAGGTCTTCCGACGGTTCGAAATCCCTCCTGTAGATTTCGAGCGCCTGATCGAGATGATCGGGCGCAAAATGCGCGGCAAAGGCATAGGGCATGCCGAGCTTTGCCGCGAGCTGAGCACCAAAGAGGCTCGACCCCAGCATCCAGAATTCGACCTCTGCCCCGAAACCGGGTGTCGCCTTGATCGGCAGGGACGGATCGCCACGCATGAGCGCGCGCAGTTCGACCACGTCCTGCGGGAAATATTCGGATGCCTGGTGCAGGTTCTTGCGCAGCGCGCGCTGCAATTCCGGCCCGGCGCCCGGAGCCCGGCCAAGGCCGAGATCGACGCGGCCCGGGAAAAGCGCGTCGAGCGTTCCGAACTGTTCGGCAATCTGGAACGGCGTGTGATTGGGCAGCATGATCCCGCCCGATCCAATCCGGATCCTCGAGGTAGCATTGCCGATATGCGCCAGCACGACCGAGGTCGCGCCACCTGCGATACCTTCCATCGCGTGATGCTCGGCAACCCAGAAACGCTTGTAGCCGAAGCGGTCCGCCGACTGCGCAAGATCGGTCGCGGCAGCGAGAGCCTGTGGCACCGACCCACCTTCGCGCACGGGCACGAGGTCGAGAACGGAAAGCTCGGGCTTTTTGGTCAAGGGGCTTCGGGTCCTTCTTCGAGTTGGGCGAGATATTCTCGTGCGCGGCCTGCTTCGACCGAATCGGGGGCCAGCGCGATGACCGAATTCCAGCTTTTCCGCGCCGCTTCCTCGCGGCCGGAAAGTATAGCGATCACGCCCCCTTCCAATGCGATTGCCGGGTCGGTCGGGGCGAGCGTAGCTGCTGCCTCTATTTCCGTCTGGGCCGGGTCGAGTTCGCCCAAGCGGCGTAGAAGCGTAGCCAGCAGCAAGCGAATCTCCGGATCGTCAGGCCGCGCGTCGCGTGCCGCGATCAGCTGGGCACCGGCCTCCTCCAACCTGTCCAGTGCGACGAGCGCCCGGCCACGATCAAGCGCGACGAAGGCGATGAGTTCTTGCGAGGCAGACGCCTCGGCATCTTTGCCAGCCCTGTCCAGCAGGGCGATAGCCGCAGCCGCGTCGCCTCCGCCCAAGGCGGAATTGGCTGCCATCGCGCCGAACCGCGCGCGCATCGCGTGCTCGCTTGCTGGCGTCTCGTCACGCGCAGCGACGAATGCCGTCTGTGCGTCGCTCCATAATTCCAGCCTTGTCGATGCGAGGCCGAGGCAGTGATTGGCGAGCACGCGATCGGTGCCCGATGTCTGCGTACGGCGGATCTGAGCGCGGCTGTGAGCCCGCGCAGGATCTTCGTCGATGATCAAAAGGCATTCGGTCAGCCATGGCGAAAGATCGATGTCCGCAGCGGGAGTCACCGAACGAGCCGGCCGGTTCGCCAGTTCGTCGGGCACCCCTGGAATGGCGCCTGCAGATGGATCGGGGCCAACCTGCATCAACAGCGGGAGCGCGAGCGATAGGAGGTTTATCGACATAGGTATTCCGGTCTTTCCTGCCTTCAGGCGATCGTCTCTATCAGGCGCAGCAACAGGGCGATGTCCTGGTGCCGCGAAAGGCGATGGTCGCCATCCTTGACGAGGGTCACCTGTACATCGTCCGAACGCAAGGCCTCTGCCAGCTGCAGGCTGACTTGCCATGGGACATCGGCGTCTTTTTGTCCGTGCAGGAGGCGGACCGGTGCGTCGATCGCAATGGTCGACGTAAGCCGCCGATTGGCCTGCCCGTCCGCGAAAAAGCCCGGATGCATGGGCGTTGGTTCGGGGCCATAGGGGTTTTCGTCGTAAACCGTTTTTCCGGCAACAAGCGCCGCCTTGTCCGCTTCAGACCTGCCCCAGTCGGTGAAATCGGGCGCCGATGCAATACCGACCAGCCCGGCGAGCCTGAGCCCCAGCGTTTCGGCGACGAGGAGGTTGAGCCAACCCCCCATGGAAGATCCGACGATGATGACGGGAACGGTGACGAATTGGTCGATCAGCGCGATCGCCTCTTCGCGCCAGCGGCTGAGCGTGCCGTCTGCAAAATCGCCATCGCTTTCACCGCAGCCGGAATAATCGAGGAGCAGGCAGGAACGGCCGTTCGCCTGGGCCCAATCCATCAGTGCGGTCGCCTTGCCGCCCGCCATGTCCGACATGTAACCGGGCAGGAAGACGATCGCCGGACCTTCGCCGCTCGCATACCGATAGGCGATCCGGCGCCCGTCTGGCATTGTGTGGAAACTGTGATCCTGCATTCCCGCTACATGCGGTCTCGCGCAGGGCGGGGCAAGGGGTGCGGACGCAGGTCGGGGTTTATCCGCTTGTCATTTTGCTTGCACAAGAGCAGCTTATTCGGCGTCCTATGATCAAGAACGACCCGCCGCAGACGCACGCTCGCCCATCCCTTCCTCTCAGCCGCAGGGGCTTGTTCCAGCTCGGCGCGGCCAGCGCGGCCCTGGCTGCGGCGCCCCAGGCAGCGCGCGGTTTCGGAAGCGGCTTCACGCATGGTGTGGCAAGCGGGGAGCCCGGCCCGGACAAGGTCATGCTCTGGACCCGCTATGTTACAGAGGAAGATACGGCGCTGCTCTGGCAGGTCAGCGAGAACGAGGATTTTTCCGAAATCGTTGCCGAAGGTAGCGCGCTGGCGAAGGCGGAAAACGACTGGTGTGCCAAAAGCTGGGCCGACGGCCTGCGAGGCGGTCGCTGGTATTACTACCGCTTCACCGCACCAGACGGGGGTCTGTCAGAGATCGGGCGGACGAGGACCTTGCCCGAAGGTGACGTTGCCAGTTTCCGCATGGCGGTTTTCTCGTGCTCCAACTTTGGCTTCGGCTATTTCAACGCTTATGCCCATGCGGCACTGGCGAACGATGTAGAGCTGGCTTTGCACCTCGGCGACTACATCTACGAATACAATCGCGGCAATTATCCTTCGCCGCAGCAGGCGCACCCCGACCGGATGTTGTTCCCGGAAAACGAGATTGTGACGTTGGCTGATTACCGAGTGCGTTATGCGACCTACCGGGCCGATCCAGACCTGCGACGCATCCACCAGGTGCTGCCTATGATAAGCATCTGGGACGACCACGAAGTCGCCAACGACAGCTGGAAAGGCGGGGCACAGAACCACCAGAGCGAGACAGAAGGCGACTACGAGTTACGCAAGCGGACCGCGCTGAAGGTCTATCGCGAATGGATGCCGGTTTCGGATGAGCCCTACACTTCCTACGAGATCGGAGACCTAGCGACTCTGTTCCGGCTGGAGACCCGGCTCGAAGGACGCGAAGAACAATTCAGCCTCGCAGACGTGCTGGAAGGCGCGACATCGCCTGAGGAGGCAAAGTCCGCTCTGGTCAAATTCCGCGACAACACGTGGTCCGACCCCGATCGCCAGATGCTTGGCGCCGAACAGGAGGCATGGCTGGGCGATGCACTCAAGGCGTCGAAATCTTCGGGCAGGAACTGGCAGGTGCTCGTCCAGCAAGTGCTGATGGGTAGCGTGAAAAGCCCGCCCGGCCTGTTGCAGGCGATGGGAGAAGACACGCCCGACTACATCCGCAAGAGACTGACCGCCTCGGCCATGGCCAGCGCCGCAGGGCTGCCTGCGAGCATGGATTCCTGGGACGGTTATCCCGGCGCGCGCAAGCGAGTGTTCGATCTGGCGCGGCAGGCGGATGCGGACCTGCTTGTCCTTGCCGGGGATTCGCACAATGCCTGGGCCTTCGATCTCGACCTCGATGGTGCTGCGGTCGGCGTCGAATTCGGCGTTCAGTCGGTATCTTCTCCCGGCCTCGAAACCTCATTGCCGACGATCCCGCCAGCGAGTTTTGCTGCCGCTGCAGTTTCTGCCAATCCGCAGCTGAAGTGGGTGGATACCAGCCAGCGGGGATATTTGCGGCTGGAGCTGACCGCCGAAAAGGCGGTCACCGAATTCCGCTTCAGCGAAAGCGTGAAGAGCCGCTCGGCGAAGCTTGCAGGGACCAAGGTGATCGAGGTCCCTGCAGGCAGCCGCCGGATGAGGGCCTGAGGGTCATTCGGGCCGGGCCAGCAGCTTGGCGAGTTCGGCCTGGAAAGCATCGGGCCGGTCGAGCATGATGAAGTGCCCGGTCCTGTCGACCGGCACGAGCCGGGCCGTTTCAAGCGCGGAGTAATCGGTGGTGTAGCGCTCTGTTGCAAGTTCAGGCTGCTGGTGCGCCATGTAGAGCACGGTGACCGGCGGAGAGATCCTGGCGATGTCGCTGCGCATGTCGGTCAGGAAATCTTCGTATAGCGCCTGGGCAACCACCAGCGGTTCGGCCTGCATCGACCACTGCGTGATCTGCTTCGACGCTGCGGGATCGAGTGCCATGCCGTTTGCCGGAGTGTTGCTGGTGCTCGTCTCGCGAGCGGCACGAATGATATCGGCCTGGCGGATCATCATGTCGCGCATCTGCGCAGCGCGAGGCGTCGAGGATTCGACTGTCGCTGCCCCATCGAAGACGGTGCCGAAAAATGGCAGGGCATCGACGACCATGACCTGATGGGTGAGATCAGGGCGGGTGAGAGCGAATTTCATCGCTAGTAGCCCGCCGAAGCTGTGACCGACCATGGCGTCGGCGACGATTCCGCGCTGCTCCAGATCTTTCGCAAGGTCTGAAAGGATGCCGTCCATGACGCCGGGCTGTTCATTTGCGGTCCCGCGCTCACCGTCGAAACCGCGCACCTCGACGACCAGCACGCGGTTGTCCTTGCCGAACCGGGCCACCGTTTCGTCCCACACCTCTGCCGGGGTGGACATGCCCGGGATCAGGACGATTACCGGGCCTGTCTCGCCCGTCATTTCCGTGCGGATATGGCCGTATTCGGCAGGTTCCGCCGCGAAGGCAGGGCGGATGCCCAGCGCGACATGGATGGCAACGATTGCAGTAAGCACGATCGCGAGGCGGCGAAGGGCAATTTGCAGGTAATCGGTCTTGGTCATCGGATTGATCCCTGAAGGCGGACTATTCAGTCACGCTGGAAGATGTCTTCGATCGCGAGTTCGAAAATATCGGCGATCTTGAAGGCGAGGGGCAGAGACGGGTCGTAGCGGCCCTTCTCGATGGCGTTGACGCTCTGCCGGCTGACTTCCAGTCGTTCGGCGAGGTCCTGCTGGCTCCAGTCGCGTTCGGCGCGGAGCACCTTGAGGCGGTTCTTCATCAGTCGCCCCCTTTTCCATCGCGGATGACCATCCAGCATTGGGAAATCCCCATGCCGATCGCCCAGATCGGGAAGCACCACCACGCATCGAGGTGCGGCACGACTCCGAAGGTTTCGAGGAAGCCCCAGAACGTTCCCGTCACCAGTACGACGCCCAGACCGAAGAGCGAGGCCATGATCGCGCGGTGGCGCAGGAACTCGTCATCCTCTTCGACGATGTACCGGGCCATCGACCAGATCATTCCGAAGATCGGGATGACGGGGAGGAGGGCGATCAGGAAGCTTTCGCCCTGGCTGAGTTCGACCCGGTCATTGATGTAAACGGCGATACCCAATCCGGCCATGTAGCCGAATGTCGCGAGCATGAAGCGACGGGTGTAGCGGGTGATCGCCGGGCTGAGATGGCCGGTCGATTTCTGTTTCGCCATGCTCGCACGGGTCAACGGGATGATCTGCAGCATCGCTGCCGACATCAGGATGAAGCCGGTGGTCGAATTGATCGCATCGCTGATCCTCAAGGCAGAGATGATGCCGAAGCTGATGAACATCATCGTGCCCCAGAACGCCGGACGCTGCCGCAGCGGAAGTTTCGCGGCCCCGGTCATGCGCTTTCTCCCTTTACAGGATTGCAGGCGCAGCTGCGACGCAGCCAGACAGTGGGAAAGAGGGCGAGGAGCAGAAACGGAGAGAACTGCGCCACCTCTTCGGGCACGATTTCGAATACTGCCAGCAAGGCGATCGCGATCATGGCGAAGGCGAACAGCAGCGGGGCACGGTATTGTTTCATGACAAGTGTCCTTTTCTTGATGTAAAGGGTGTTTGTCATGATTCGCGGGCATTGTCAAGCATGCTTTCCATAATGAGCAGCACACTTTCCAGCACGGGCGGGACCATCCGTGGGTAATGACATCGCAACACGCGCTCGCTATATGGGCTGCATGGCCAGCAAGCTGACTACCACCACGACCACTACCACCTCGGGTTTCCGGGGGCGGATGGTCGCGCGCTAAGCGTCAGCCACCGGCCCCCGGGACCCAGGACGGTTTCGGGAGGCGCCGGTGTCAGCTTCCCGAAATGCCCGATTGATCGACACCGCTCTTCCGGTGCGCGCCCGCATGTGCAAAAGGCGCCCGCACAGATGTGAAAGATGGATTGATGACGGAACTGCTCAAGATCAGCCTGCCCGACGGTTCGGTACGCGAAATGGAACAGGGTTCGACGCCGGCCGATGTCGCTGCCGCGATTGGCCCCGGCCTTGCCAAGGCTGCGATTGCCGCGCGCGTCGACGGCGAACTGCGCGATATCAACCGCCCCTTCGACGGGGATGCAGAGCTGGCGCTGGTCACATCGCGTGACGAGGAAGACGCGCTCGAACTTGCCCGACACGACTACGCGCACGTCCTGGCAGAGGCAGTGCAGGCGCTGTGGCCGGGCACGCAGATCACTTTCGGCCCGGCGACCGACGACGGTTTCTATTATGACGTGAAGGCCCCGGAGAGCCGCGACCCGTTCAGCATGGACGACCTGCCCGCGATCGAGGAAAAGATGCGCGAGATCATTCGCGCCGACAAGCCGCTGACGCGCGAGGTCTGGTCACGCCAGCAGCTGATCGACAAGTGGGAAGCAGAAGGCGAGGTCTTCAAGGCCGAATGGGCGAGGGAACTGCCCGAAGGCGAGGAGCTGACGGTCTATCGTTCCGGCGAGGACTGGCTCGACATGTGCCGCGGCCCGCACCTCGCTTCTACCGGCAAGCTCGATCCCGACGCCTTCAAGCTGATGCGTGTCGCAGGGGCCTATTGGCGCGGCGACCAGAAGAACGCGCAGCTGACGCGCATCTATGGCACCGGCTGGCTCAACAAGAAGCAGCTCAATGCGCATCTGATGCGGCTGGAAGAAGCGGCCAAGCGCGACCACCGCAAGCTGGGCCGCGAGATGGACCTGTTCCACCTGCAGGAAGAAGCACATGGCAGCGTTTTCTGGCATCCCAACGGCTACAAGATCTGGCGCGAGCTGGAAGCCTACATGCGCCGCAAGATGGATGCGGCCGGCTATCAGGAAATCAAGACGCCGCAGCTGATGGACGTTCGCCAGTGGGAACAGTCCGGCCACTGGGGCAAGTATGCCGAGAATATGTTCGCGGTCCCCGACATCGTTCCTGATGTCGATGCCGAAGAAGGCGCTGCAGCCCCGAAGGTGGCGGCCGATGCCGACTGGATGGCGATCAAGCCGATGAACTGCCCGGCCCACGTGCTGGTCTTCAAGCAGGGCATCACTTCCTACCGCGACCTGCCGATAAGGCTGGGCGAAATGGGCTGCTGCCACCGCAACGAACCGCATGGCGCGCTCCACGGGCTGATGCGCGTGCGCCAGTTCACGCAGGACGACGCGCATATCTTCTGCACAGAGGCCCAGGTGGTCGAGGAAGTGCGCAAGTTCTGCGCGCTCGCCGACGAGGTCTATTCCGACTTCGGTTTCGACTATCACGTGAAACTCGCGCTGCGCCCGGAGAAGCGTTTCGGCAGCGAAGCCGACTGGGACAAGGCGGAGCAGGAACTGCGCGACGCCGTGGCCGAAGCAGGCATGGCTAACGAGGATTACGGTTGGGAAGAACTGCCCGGCGAAGGCGCCTTCTACGCGCCCAAGCTCGAATGGCACCTTACCGATGCCATCGGCCGCACCTGGCAGGTCGGCACGATCCAGGGCGACCGTGTGCTGCCCGACCGTCTCGATGCGACCTATGTCGGCGAGGACGGCGACAAGCATCGCCCCGTCATGCTGCATCGCGCGATCTTCGGTTCCTACGAGCGCTTCATCGGCATCCTGATCGAACACTTCGCCGGTCGCCTCCCGGTGTGGCTTGCACCGGTGCAGGCTGTGGTCGCGCCGATCGTCTCGGACTGCGATCCCTATGCCAGGGAAGTCGCCGCCAAGCTCGAAGCAGCCGGGATCCGCGTCGATACCGACCTGCGCAACGAGAAAATCAACTACAAGGTGCGCGAACATTCGCTGGCGAAAGTCCCGCACCTGTTCGTGGTCGGCAAGCGCGAGGCTGAGGAAGGCACCGTTGCCGTCCGCACGCTGGGCGAACAGCACCAGAGGGTGATGCCGCTCGACGAAGCTATTGCCATGCTCGTGGACGCAGCCACCCCGCCGGACCTTCGCGGCAAGTAACCGGTGCCCGGCATCGAGCAGGTTGCGCTCGCCGTCCTGGCGACGCTGGCTGCGGCCTATGTCCGCGGGCTCGCCGGGTTCGGTATGGCCATCCTGCTGGTGCCGGTGCTTGCGCTGGCCATAGAGCCTGCGGAATCGGTCTTCATTGCCAACATCCTCGGCCTGCTTATCGGGCTGACCGAGGTTCGGCGGCTGCTGCGCGAATCCGAAAGTTCGGCGCGGCTGATCGCGCTTGCGGCGCTGCTCGCGACCCCGTTCGGTTTTCTCGTGCTGGCATCGACGCCGCCCGATATCGCACGGTTCGTCATTGCGCTTGTGGCACTCGGCGCTTTTGCCGCCATTTTCCTGCCGCGCCGCCCGGCGGACATGCCCGGCCCGTTGCATACAGGGGCGACGGGCGTGGCAGCGGGCCTCCTGACAGGATTTGCCGGCATGCCGGGGCCGCCGGTCGTACCCTATTACCTCGGGCGCGATATTCCCAAGCCGGTCGCGCGTGCATCGATGATGCTGGTCTTCGTCGCCGCATCGCTTGCCGGGGTAACTTCAGGCACTCTCTTGGGAGTGGGCAGCTGGCACATTGCCGGTTTCGGCGTCGCCCTGTTCCCCGTGGTCCTGCTAGGCAACTGGCTCGGCAACAGGAGCTTCGGCAAGGTCGGTGACCGTGCCTGGCGAATCTTTACAGGAGTCGTGCTGGGAGCTGCTGCGGCAGCAGCGCTTATCCGGCTGGTCTAAGCGGGAAGTCCTGCGTCAGAAAGGGAGCGCGCGGTCGGCGGCGATGAGTGCCACGGCGCAAGATGCGACCAGCGAAAAGCGGATCACCTCTGCCTTGGCCTCTGCGACTTTTTCGGACCACCGGACCGCGCGCGTAAGAGTAATGACGTTGGACATGGGGCCATTGTCGCCCCCAAACCCTAACGACGGGTTAAATCCTGCTTAGGTCCGGCATTTGCTGGCTGGCACAATGGAAGCCTCCGCCACCTGCCAGCACGGCATCTCCCGGCAGGCCAATCGTTGCGCGATCAGGGAACAGCGCGCCGATTGCGGCGACGCCGTCTGCATCATGCGGCGATCCGAAGGTCGGCACGACGACCAGGTCGGTCGTGATGGCGAAGTTCGCATAGCTAGCCGGCTCGACGAAATCGCCGCGGCTGATCAGGCCCGGCGAAGGAATCTCGTGCAGCTTCAGCCCTGCATCTAGGATCCGCGCCCTTGCATCGGCGTAGATCTGCGCATTGGGATCGTTCGACCCTGTCGCACGGGGCAGGACAACCTCGCCCGGCGCAACGAAGCGCGCCAGATTGTCGACATGCCCGTCGGTGTGATCGTTGATTAGCCCGTCTCCCAGCCAGACGACTTTACCGAACCCGAGGTCGCGTACGAGCCGCTCCTCGATGTCTTCGCGCGACAAATGCGGATTGCGATTGGGATTGAGCAGGCACTGCTCGGTCGTCAGCACAATACCCGTGCCGTCGCCGTCGATGGCGCCGCCTTCGAGGATCCAGTCGCTCTGCTCAACAGGCAGCCCTGCATCGCGCGCGATTTCCGCCCCGATCGTCTGGTCGCCGGGCATCAGGTATTTCTCGCCCCAGCCGTTGAACCTGCATCGCAACGCAGTTCCGTCGGAGCGCACAAGGGGACCGGTATCGCGCAGCCAGACATCGCCATATTCGCGCCGCTCGAGCTGCACCGCGCCCGATACGAGCGACCTTGCGCGCGCCTCGTTGGCCGCGTCGCGAACCAGCAGGCGCACTTCCTGCCCGCTTTCGGCGACCGCATTGGCGAAGGCAGCAATCTGTTCCTGCGCAGCGCCGAGGTAGCCGGGCCATTCGTCGGCGAGGTGCGGGAAACCGATCCACAGCCATTTCTGCGGCGCCCATTCGGGCGGCATGATTCGCGAATTCATCGAAGTCGTATTCCCTTGAAGCTCAACAACCGCCGTCGCCGCTCGCGCAGCTTTCCTCGCGGATGCTGCGGAATTCGTCACCGAATTTCCACATCGGCCAATCGCCGCTTTCACCCATCATGCGGCCGATGCGATAGAACAGCTGCAGGTTGCTCATCACTCCCGTCCAGTCCCAGTTCTCGTCGAACTCGTCCTTGGGGCTGTGATAGCGGTTGGCGCGGTATTCGGCCTGCACCGCCATGCCCGCTTCCTTGCCGCCAGCGACGAGATCCTGTCCGTCCTTGAGGTAAATCATAGGCACGCCGCGCTTGGCGAAGGCGAAGTGGTCCGAACGGTAGTAATAGCCTGCCTGCGGACTGGGATCGTCCGTCGCGGTCCGGCCCTCGTCCTTCAATGCCTTGTCGAGGAACAGGTCGAGCTCCGACTTGCCGCCACCAATCACGGTTGCATCCTTCGCTTCACCCATGACGAGGAAGGCATCCATGTTCAGCCCGCCCACCGTCTGGTTGAGCGGGAAGACCGGATTGGCGGCATAATAGTCTGCGCCGAGCAGGCCCTGCTCCTCTGCCGTCACGGCGAGGAAAACGAGAGTGCGGGCCGTCGGCCCTTTCTTTGCATGGGCTTCTGCCAGCGCGACAAGTGCTGCCGTGCCCGTCGCATTGTCGACCGCGCCATTGCAGATGTCGTCCCCGTCGTCGGCGGGCTTGCAGCGGCCCAGGTGGTCCCAGTGCGCCGTGTGGATCACATATTCATCGGGGCGCTCGCTGCCGGGCAGCATGCCGATGACATTGTGCGAGGTGTAGCTGCGAACCGAATTGCTGAAACCGGTGGACGCTTTCAGCCCCAGAGGCACGGCGCGAAAACCCTTGGTACGCGCAAGAGCGCTCAATTCGTCGAGATCATTTCCCGATGCGGCCAGGATCTCGCGTGCGACCTCTTTCTGGATCCACCCGTTTACATTCGTCTGCTCAGGGGCATCCTTGCCGCGCTTGGCATAGGCCTGCGGCCCCGACCAGCTGCTCTCGACAACGTTCCAGCCATAGCTTGCAGGTTCGGTATCGTGGACGATCAGGGCAGCGGCGGCGCCCTGCCTTGCAGCTTCTTCGTATTTGTAGGTCCAGCGACCGTAATAGGTCATCGCGCGCCCGTTGAAATCGCCTTCCAGGCTGTCGCTCGCATAGTCCGGATCATTGACCAGGATGACGACGGTTTTGCCCTTCACGTCGACATCGGCATAGTCGTTCCAGCCGCGTTCCGGCGCGTTCACGCCATAACCGACGAACACCATCTCGCTGTCGGATAGAACGGTATTTGCATCCTCGCGATAGGTCACGCCGACCCAGTCCTTGCCATATTCAAAGGACATGTCGGTGCCCTCGCCCGACACGGTCAGCGGCTTGAAATCGGACCCCGTAACCTCGACCAGCGGGACTTCCTGGACCCAGCTGCCGTTATTTCCCGGCGTCAGCCCGGCTGCCTCGAAGCGTTCGGTCAGATAGGCGACCGTCTTTTCCTCGCCCAAAGTGCCTGGCATGCGGCCTTCGAATTCGTCGAGCGAAAGGGTTCGCGTGACATCCTTCATCGTGTCTTCGGACAAATCGCCCCGCTGTACATCCGGGAGGTCGAACATCGCTTCGCGGTGCGTCGGCGTGCACGAAATCAGCATCAGCGATGCTGCTGCGGCCAGGGCGGTCCGGATCATGCGCAAAAATCCTCCTAATTCTCTTTTCGGCCCCTCCTTTGCAGACTGCCATTGGCTCGGCAAGCGGAGTGGCGGCTGCCGCTTGCGCCCGTCGCTGCGACGCGGCAGGGAGGGCCAATGGCGGACACATGGCAGGATGCGCTGGTAAGAGCACGGGCAGAAGCGCCCTTCCTTGCATTGGCGCTCGATCGCCAGCCCGATCTTGCGGGCCTACTTGCAGGCGGAGAAATCGAGGCGGCGCTCGAATGGGCCGCTTCTGCGGGGGACGGCGCTGCATCCCTGGGTGTCGCCCTTCGCAAGGAGCGGCTGGCCTATGCCACTGCCCTCGCTATCGGAGACCTCGCCGGTGCCCTGCCGGTGGGTCGGGTCATGGCCGAATTGTCGAGCCTTGCCGACCGCGCGCTCGATCGTGCCATTACAGAAGCGATTTCCAGAAGGGTCGAGGATGCCGAACCGCGCGGCATGATCGCGCTGGCGCTGGGCAAACACGGGGCTCGCGAACTCAACTATTCTTCCGACATCGATCCTATCCTGCTCTACGATGCCGAAACGCTGCCCCGGCGAGAGCGCGATGACCCGGGCGAAGCGGCACAGCGCTATGCCCGCGAGGTCGTCAGGCTGCTGAGCGAGAACACCGAAGACGGATACGTTTTCCGGGTCGATCTGCGATTGCGCCCGGCTTCGGAAGTCAGCCCGCTGGCGATCTCGTGCAATGCCGCGCTGACACACTACGAAAGTTCTGCGCTGGCATGGGAGAGAGCCGCCTTCATACGCGCGCGCGCAGCCGCGGGCGATATTGATGCAGGCGAACGCTTCCTTGCCGCGATTAAGCCGTTCGTCTGGCGCAGCAGCCTCGACTATGGTGCCGTCGAAGAGATACGCCAGCTGACCCGCCGGATACGATCGAATTACAAGGGGCCGGTCGACGTCGGACCCGGCTTCAACCTGAAGCACGGACGCGGCGGTATTCGAGAAATTGAGTTCTTCGCCCAGACTCATCAGCTGATCCACGGCGGACGCGATCCCTCTCTCCGCCTGCGCGGGACGCGAGAGGCGCTCGATGCGCTTGCTGCGGCCGGTAGGATTGCCGGGGACGAAGCCCGGATCCTCGGCGAAAGCTACGACAGATTGCGGGTCATCGAACATCGCATTCAGATGGTGAACGACCGGCAGACCCATGCCCTTCCAGCTGGAGACGCGCTCGACTGCGTCGCCCGGCTCGACGGGCTGCGCGACGGTGCAGAGCTGGTCGCGGAGCTGACCGAACTGACCGACCGGGTTGCCGCGCTCTATGACACACTGATTCCGGAAGAGGCTGGTTCGGCTGCCATTTCAAGCGGTGACACCGAGCTGTCGCAATGGCTGGCCGAATTGAAGTTTTCCGATCCCGAACGCCTGGCGGAACGGATTGGGGGATGGCGCGACGGGCGATACCGGACGTTGCGCTCTCCGGCAGCGCTCAAGGCTTTCGACGCGATGCTCCCTGCCTTGTTGCAGGCGTTGGCAGGCGCCGACGAGCCGGACCGCGCGCTGCTGAGATGGGAAAATATCCTCGCCAATGCGTCCTCGGTCATCAACCTGTTCCGCTTGATCGAAGCGCGTCCGGCCCTGCTCGAACAACTGGTCGATATTCTCACGCTCGCACCGACGCTGGCGGAGGAGCTGGGACGCCGGCCCGAACTGCTCGACACGCTGATCGACCAGAGCGCGCTCGACCTGCCGGGTTCGGTAGAGGATCTTGCTGCCCGCATGACCAGCGGCGATGCCAGCGATTACGAGCGCCAGCTCGACCGCATCCGCGTGGTCACCGGGGAAGTGCGCTTCGCCATCGGGCTGCAATTGATCGGCGCGGTGCATGATCCGCTCGATATCGCCACTGCCTTGTCGCGCACTGCAGAAGCGGCGTTGAAGGTTGCCCACGACGCCGCGACCGAAGAATTCGCTGCGCAGCACGGGCGAATTGCAGATAGCGAGCTTGTCGTTCTGGGGCTCGGGCGATTCGGTGGCGGGGCGCTGACCCATGCCTCCGACCTCGACATCATCTATATCTTCACCGGCGACACTGGGGTCGAATCCGACGGTCGACGCCCCCTTGCAGGAACACTGTATTACAACCGGCTGGCTCAGCGGGTCAGTGCGGCGCTCTCGGTTCCGACTGCACATGGCGCGCTCTACGAAATCGATACGCGGCTGCGACCGCAGGGAACGCAGGGGCCGTTGGCTGCGACGATCGACAGTTTCGAGAAATACCAGCGCGAAGCAGCCTGGACGTGGGAGCACATGGCTCTGACGCGCGCCCGTGTGCTGGTCGGCAGCGATGCCGCGCGCGAGCATCTCGACGCGATCATCAGGCAGGTTCTCGAACAGGAGCGCGATCCGGCCGTGCTACGCAAAGATGTCCTGACGATGCGCGGCGAGATGGCGCAGCACAAGGCGGCGAAAGGTCCGCTGGACGTGAAGCTGATGCGGGGCGGTCTCGTCGATCTCGAGTTCCTGATCCATTTTCTCCAGTTGCGCGACCGCATCGCGCTTTCGCCCGACCTTTCCGAAGCGCTTCGCATGCTCGTGGATCAAGGGCACCTGCCCGAAACACTGGTCATGCATCACGATTTCATGACCCGCTTGCTGGTTGCCGGACGATTGCTGGCACCGGACCTGCAGCAGCCGTCGCCAGCTGCAGCAAAGGCGCTGGCGGAAGCGTGCAGGTGTGAGGACTACGCCGCGCTCTTGCAAAGCTTTGCCGATGCACGGCATGGGGTCGCGGCAGCCTGGGCCGATACATTCGGCGAGAAACTGGAGATTGAGACATGAGCAAGCCGGCCGTGGGCGACATGATGCCCGACATCGCAATGGAAACCCCCGATGGCGGCACGGTGAAACCTTCCGACTTCAAGGGCCGCAAGCTAGTCGTGTTCTTCTATCCCAAGGATAACACCCCGGGCTGCACCACCGAGGCGAAGGATTTTTCCGCTCTCAAGCCGCAGTTCGACAAGGCGGGTGTCGCCCTCCTCGGCGTGAGCAAGGATTCGCCCAAGAAGCACCAGAACTTCATCGCCAAGCATGATCTGACCGTCGATCTTGCAACCGATGCCGAAGAGGGCGGCCTGTCCGATGTGCTTGGCGCCTGGACCGAAAAGAAAATGTACGGGAAAACCTTCCTCGGCATGGTGCGGTCCACCTATCTGGTCGGTCCCGATGGGAAGATCGCCAGGATCTGGCCCAAGGTGAAAGTCGCAGGTCACGCAGAGGAAGTGCTCGCAGCCGCGGCAGCCGACTGAGCGATCCCATGCAATCCGTCGCCCATGCGATCCGCGAGGCATTGCTGACGCCAGATCCCCGCGCGAAGTGTTTTGCGGCGCGCGATGTCGCGCGGCGGTGGCGGCTCGGCAAGCTGGAGTGGTGCTTTGACGTCACCATGCCGGACCGGCCAGCGTGGCCTGACAAGCCAGAACTACTTGCGCCGAATCGCATGCCGAGGCGCGGCAAGGGCGGTTCGGAGCGCGGCCGGATCGCCTTGTGGCACGCACTTGCGCATATCGAATTCGTCGCGATCGACCTCGCGCTGGATATGGCGGGCCGGTTTGGCGGGCAGATGGATCGCAGCTTCGTCGATGACTTCCTGTCGGTTGCAGCTGACGAGGCCATGCATTTCGCCCTGCTCGACCGGAAGCTGCGCGCGCTCGGCAGTCATTATGGCGCTCTGCCGGCGCATGCCGGGTTGTGGGAAGCTGCGGAGGACACAAGCGCTGACGTCGCGGCCAGGCTCGCGATCGTGCCGATGGTGCTGGAGGCACGCGGACTTGACGTCACTCCGTCGACGCTCGTGCGTGTGCGCTCGCAGGGCGATGAGAACGGCGCGAAAATCCTCGAACGAATCCTTGACGATGAAATCCGTCACGTTGCGATCGGTACCAAGCACTTTGTCGCCCTCGCGAAAGCGCGCAACGAATCCCCCGAAAAAGCTTGGCAAAATCTGGTGGAACGGCACTTCAGGGGCGTTCTGAAGGCGCCATTCAACGACTCGGCGCGTCTTGCAGCCGGTTTATCGCGGGACTTCTACGGCGCTATTGCTTCGTAAAGATTTGGCCGGATAACTCACAAACACACGAAGCGGGGATCAGTTCCCTGACTTTTTGGGATCGGCCGGACCAGCGATGGAACGGTATAAAACTAGAGATAAAGCGGCGCCACGAGTGTCGCAAAAGGACGGGTCATTGTTCGGATCGCAACTCATGCGCCAGGTCGCTAAGTCGTCTGCCATTGTCGTGGCAGCACTGGCCAGCATCGCAGCCACCCCCGCACTTGCCAATTCCGCAGCCGCAGCTGCCGACGTTACCGAGCCGGTACGCGAGGCGCAGGCTTCGTCGAACGCCGCTGGCGACGTTCGTTTCCAGCAGCTTTTCGCAAGCTGGGAAGCACTGGACGAAGCAGGCCCTACCGGCGCCACCGCGACGTCGTCCATTTCCATTCCTTCGCGCATGCCGCTCGACGGTTCGCGGATGACCAGCAACTACGGGATGCGTGACCACCCGGTTCTCGGTGGCCGTCGCAGCCACAAGGGTGTCGATCTCGCTGCGCCGACCGGCACTCCGGTCTTTGCCACCGCAGACGGCATGATCGGCCGGGCCGAATGGTTCTCCAGCTATGGCCTGTATGTCCAGATCGAACATGGCGCCGATCTCGAAACGCGTTACGCCCACATGTCGCGCCTGGCGGTTGCCGCTGGCGAGCGCGTGAAGAAGGGCGACATCATCGGTTACGTCGGTTCGACCGGCCGTTCGACCGGTCCGCACCTCCACTACGAAGTTCGCATCGACGGCCAGGCCGTGAACCCGATTCCCTACATGGTCGAATCGGAAGCACAGCAGGCTTTCGCTCTTGCAATGGGTGAAGGCGGCCAGGGCGGGGAATAACCTCCCGGGGCAAGGTTTCCCGCCTGGAAGCGGGTTCGGACAGAGGAGAGGATGTCCGAGTATAGGCGGCGGGGTTTCCCGCCGCCTTTTTTCTTGTTCTCGTCTCAATCATAGGTAGGTTTCTCTACAAAACCGGTTGTCGCGAAGAACACCGAGGGAGAGAAAACCGAAATGCACCCAATCCAGCACGCGAAGACCCGCCCGGATCACCCTGCCGTCATCATGGCGGGCAGCGGGGAGACCATTACTTTCGGCGAAATGGACACAGCGGCGAACCGTTTTGCCCAGCTGCTTCGCTCGCGCGGTCTGGGACATGGCGATGCATTTGCTGTCCTGCTCGAGAACAGGATCGAATATTATACCCTGATCTGGGGCTCGCAGCGCGCTGGCACCCTGTTGGTACCAGTTTCGACGCGGCTCACTGCACCTGAGATTTCGTACATCCTCAAGGACAGCGGCGCCAAGCTGCTGATCACATCGCGCTATTTCGACGATGTCCTCCCCGGTATCCGCAAGGAATGTCCCGACCTGCCCGTCCTGCTGATGGGCGGAGAGAGCGAGGAGGATTTCGCCGCTGCGCTGGACGCCCAGCCTGCCGAGCCGATCTCGGACCAGCTGGTGGGCGGCGTAATGCTCTATTCCTCTGGAACGACCGGCAGGCCCAAGGGGATCATGCCCAAGCCGCCTGAGGACCCTGATCCGCAGGCCGGCAATCCGCTGATGGCGGTGGCGACCATGGGTGCGGGCATGCCCAGCGACGGTAGCATGGTCTATCTTTCGCCTGCTCCGCTCTATCACGCAGCGCCGATCGGCTGGAGTTCGACCGTCCACAGGCTCGGCGGGACAGTCGTGATGATGGAAAAGTTCGATCCCGAAACGGCCCTCGCGGCGATCGAGAAATACAAGGTGACCGACAGCCAGTGGGTGCCGACGCACTTTGTCCGCTTCCTCAAGCTCCCGCCGGAATTGCGCGATAAATACGACTTGTCGAGCCATAAGCGCGCCCTTCACGCCGCTGCTCCCTGCCCTGTCCCGATCAAGCAGGCGATGATCGAATGGTGGGGGCCGATCGTGAACGAATACTATGCCGGCTCTGAGAGTATCGGCATGACGATGATCCATGCGCCCGACTGGCTGACACACCCGGGCAGCGTCGGCCGCGCGATCCACGGTAAGGTGCACGTCTGCCGGCCCGACGGCTCGGAACTGGGGCCGGGCGAGGACGGGTTGATCTATTTCGAGAACGACATCCTGCCGAGCTATCATAACGACGACGCCAAGACCGAAGAGGCGATGAACGTCCGCGGCTGGATGACGCTGGGCGATATCGGCCACCTCGACGAGGACGGCTTCCTCTATCTGACGGACCGCAAGAGCCACATGATCATTTCGGGCGGGGTCAATATTTACCCGCAGGAAATCGAAAACCTGCTGGTGAGCCACGACAAGGTCATGGATGCCGCTGTTATCGGGGCGCCCGATTCCGATCTTGGAGAAAAAGTCGTCGCGGTGGTCCAGCCGATGGATATGGCCGACGCAGGCGAAGCGCTGGAACAGGAATTGCGAGACTATCTCGCGCCGCAGCTGGCGCGGATCAAGATGCCCAAGCTATTTGATTTCAGACCCGACCTTCCGCGCGAGGCCAATGGCAAGCTCTACAAGCGCGAGCTTCGCGACGAGTACGAAGCCAAGGCGAAGGAGGCTGCCCAATGAGCGGCGAGGCCATTCTTCCGCCCGACGTCGCCCGCGAAGTCATCGATCCGCACGCTTATGCCGAATGGAACGGCCTCCTCGATACATTCGACAGATTGCGCCAGGAATCGCCGGTTGCGCTGGTGAAACCCGAGGATGGCGAACTGTTCGATCCGTTTTGGCTGGTGACGCGCTATGACGATGTCATGCGCCTGTCGAAGGACAACAAGACCTTCCTCAACAACCCGCGCCCTGTCGTTTTCAGCTTTCGCCAGGCGATAGAGTTTTCGCGGCAGGCCACCGGTTCCGACATGCTGGTCGATTCACTGGTGGTGTTCGATGCCCCGATCCATCCCAAGTACCGGCGCCTGACGCAAGACTGGTTCATGCCGCGCAATCTTGCGAAGATGGAAGCGGAAATCCGCAACATCGCCGAAGCGACGGTCGACCGGCTCGTTGCAGCAGGGTCGGAAGCAGACTTCGTCAAACTCGTTTCGGGACCATATCCGCTCCATGTCGTAATGCAGATCCTCGGCGTTCCCGAAGAGGACGAGCCACGCATGCAGATGCTGACGCAGCAGCTGTTCGGCGGTCAGGATGCCGACCTGTCCGGCACCGGCATGGAAAACATGTCGCCCGAACAGGTCGTCCAGCTTGTTGCAGGTGCTGTGAAAACCTTCGAAGGGTATTTTGCGGAACTGGCGGCGCAGCGCCGCGCGAATCCGACCGACGATGTTGCCAGCGTGATCGCGAATGCGACGGTCGATGGCGAGCCGCTGCCCGAAAGGGACATGGCCGGATATTACATCATCGTCGCTACCGCCGGCCACGATACCACCTCTGCATCGACCGCCGGTGCGATGATGGCGCTGGCGCAGGATCCCGAGCAATGGGCGCGGGTCCGTGCCGATCGCTCGCTTCTTCCCGGTATCGTCGAAGAGGCGATACGCTGGACCACTCCCGTCCAGCATTTCATGCGTACCGCCGCGGAAGACGTCGAAGTGGGCGGACAGCAGGTGAAGAAGGGCGACTGGCTGATGCTCAACTATGTCTCGGCAAACCACGATCCTTCGCAGTTCGACGATCCGCGCCGGTTCGATGCCGCGCGTTCGCCGAACCGGCACCTCGCTTTCGGCGCAGGCGCACACCAATGCCTGGGCCTCCATCTGGCGCGCATGGAAATGAAAATCCTGTTCGAGACGCTGCTCGACCGGATCGAGACCATTGAACTGGCAGGAGAGCCGAAGCGCGCGACCTCGACTTTCGTTGGCGGACTGAAGACGTTGCCGGTCCGCTTCAAGGCGGCGTGACTGCGGCCAAGCTGGGGGTAGAAGCGACGGGCGGCTAGCCGAGCAGGCGGCGCGCCATGGCCTTCACTTCTTCGCCCATGTCGTCGCGCTCCATCGCCAGCGCCAGCGTGGCTTCGACGAAGCCCAGCTTGCTGCCGCAATCGTAACGACGCCCGTCGAATGTGACGGCGTGGAACGGCTGGTTGCCGATCATCCTGGCCATTGCATCGGTGAGCTGGATCTCGCCGCCGGCGCCCTTTTCCTGGTTCTCGAGCGTACGCATCACTTCGGGTTGTAGGATATACCGGCCCGAAATGATCTTGTTCGAAGGCGCTTCGGCAACCGGTGGTTTTTCGACCAGCCCGCGGACTTCGGTCAGATTGCCATTCGCCGCGCCAGGATCGATGACGCCATAACTCGATACGTCTTCCCGCGGCACTTCGAGCACGCTGATCAGGTTGCCACCGACTTCGTTATAGGCTTCGACCATCTGCTTCATGCAGCCGGTGCCGCCTTTCTTCCCGATCATCAGTTCGTCGGGCAGGAAGATGGCGAAGGGTTCGTCGCCGACGATGGCCCGGGCGCACCAAATTGCATGACCCAGTCCCATCGGAACCTGCTGGCGTACCGTAATGATCTCTCCGGGCGTGAAACGCGTGGGCTCGAGGATGTCGAGGCTCTTCCCGCGCTCGCTCATCGTTGTTTCGAGCTCGTAGGCGACATCGAAATGCTCGACGATCGCGGTCTTGCCGCGCCCGGTGACGAAGATCATCTGCTCGATCCCGGCCTCGCGAGCCTCATCCACGGCGTACTGGATCAGCGGTCGATCCACGATCGGCAGCAATTCCTTGGGGATCGCCTTTGTCGCGGGGAGGAAGCGCGTGCCCAGACCCGCAACGGGGAACACGGCTTTCTTGATCGGTTTGCGAGATGTCATGCGGTCTCGGTTAATGTGCGACGGGTGCGAGCGTCAACAGAGTAACCGCTCGCGACCCATGCGCGACAGTTGCCTGACACTGCAAATGGGCTAAGGGCAATGCATGGACAAACTCGTAATTCGCGGTGGCAACCGGCTCGTTGGAACAATCCCGATTTCCGGTGCGAAGAATGCCGCGCTCACGCTGATCCCCTGCGCCTTGCTGACCGACGAACCGGTCACCCTGCGCAACCTTCCACGCCTCGCCGATATCGACGGGTTCCAGCACCTGATGACGCAGTTCGGCGTTTCGGTCGCCATCCAAGGGGGAAGGCCGGAAGATTTCGGGCGTGTCGTAACCTACGAGGCGACCCGTCTCACCTCGACGGTCGCGCCCTATGACCTCGTGCGCAAGATGCGCGCGTCCATCCTCGTGCTCGGGCCAATGCTGGCGCGGGCCGGCGAAGCGACAGTGTCGATGCCAGGTGGCTGCGCCATCGGCAACAGGCCGATCGACCTCCACCTGAAAGCTCTCGAAGCGTTCGGTGCCGAAATCGAACTCGCGCAAGGCTACGTGAAGGCAGTTGCGCCCGGTGGGCGCTTGCCGGGCGGTGAATTCGACTTTCCGGTCGTATCGGTCGGCGCAACGGAAAACGCGCTGATGGCCGCCGTTCTAGCCAAGGGCACCAGCAAGCTGTTCAACGCTGCGCGAGAACCGGAAATCGTCGACCTGTGCAATCTGCTCGTGGCGATGGGTGCGGAGATCGAAGGCATCGGCACTTCCGATCTTGTCATTCACGGGGTCGACCGGCTGCATGGCGCAACCTACCGCGTCATGTCGGATCGTATCGAAGCGGGTTCCTATGCCTGTGCGGCAGCGATCACCGGCGGCGACGTGCGGCTGGAAGGTGCCTCTGCCCATGACATGGCATCGACCATCCATGCCTTGCGCAACATCGGGATCGAGATCGACGAGGACAAGAACGGCATCAACGTTCGTGCGCCCGGTCCGCTCAAGGCGACCAATCTGACAACTGCGCCCTATCCCGGCCTTGCCACCGATATGCAGGCGCAATTGATGGCCCTGCTGTGCAAGGCAGAAGGCACCAGCGTCCTGAAAGAGACGATCTTCGAGAACCGCTACATGCACGTGCCCGAACTCAACCGGATGGGCGCGAATATCGAGACAGAGGGGCGCACGGCCATCGTGAAGGGGACCGACGTGCTCACCGGCGCCGAAGTCATGGCAACCGACCTTCGTGCATCGATGAGCCTGGTCATTGCAGGACTGGCGGCAGAGGGCGAAACCACCGTTCGCCGCCTCTATCATCTCGACCGCGGTTACGAGCGCCTCGAAGAAAAGCTCCAGCTGGTCGGCGCGGATATCGAACGGGTCGGCGACGACTGACAGTCGCCCCTTGGACCTTTCTTGCCCGGTGAACGTTGAACCGGGTGAGAAAGGAGTTTTTTCCAATGCTTATCAAACTCGCAGCACTCGGCGCGCTCGGCTATGTTGGCTACCGCGCGTACGAAAAATCGAAACTGGACAAGAACGGCGTGGCATTCGCGGCTGACGAGCCCAGCGGCACCGTCCGAAATGCCGGTGCGGAATCGACCGGTACGCTTGGCGATACCATGAGCAAGACCGACGAAGCTCTCGACGAGACCTTCCCGGCCAGTGATGCCACCGCCAAATATTGAGCCTAGATCCTATCCGGGCTCTTCAGGCTGAAGCGACAAGGGCGATCCCGTCATGCGGGGTCGCCCTTTTCCGTGGAACCGAGCATTCGAGCGACCAGCCAGATGCGGATTGCACCTGCAAGGCTTGGCGGGGTGTGGCTCGCGATGCGCTCTTCGTCGATCCGTCCCACAAGGGCATTGATCGGCACACCCTCTGTTTCTGCAGCCACGCGCAAGAGGTCCCAGAAAACAGGCTCGAGACTGATCGAGGTCTTGTGACCTGCGATCTCTACCGATCGTTTGACTGGGGGGTGATAGGGGGAAGTCATGGCGGCACGGTTTAATGCGATGCCGCCACGCCCTCAATACATGTGCTGGCCGCCGTTGATCGACATCGTCGAGCCGGTGATGAATCCGGCGTCTTCAGAGCAGAGGAAACTCACGCCGCGGGCGATTTCGTCTGCATGGCCCAGACGTCCGACTGGAATTTTCGCCACGATCTTTTCGAGTACGGCATCCGGCACTGCTGCAACCATATCGGTGTCGATATAGCCCGGTGCGATGGCATTGCAGGTTACGCCGAACTTTGCGCCTTCCTGTGCCAGTGCTTTCGTGAACCCGTGAATGCCCGATTTTGCCGCGGCATAGTTCACTTGCCCATATTGGCCGGCCTGGCCGTTGATAGAGCCGATATTGACGATTCTGCCCCAGCCGCGTTCGCGCATGCCCGGGAAACAGGCCTTCGCCATGTTGAAGCAGCCGCCAAGGTTGATGCGCATCACCTCGTTCCAGTCGTCGAAGGTCATGCGGTGCAAGGTGCCATCACGGGTGATCCCGGCATTGTTGACGACCACGTCGATCGGGCCGACCTCTTCTTCGATCTGGCGGCAACCGGCCAGAACGGCCTCATGATCGCCGACGTCAAACTTGTAGCTGGGGATGCCGGTGTCGGCCTTGAGCTGTTCTGCGGCAGCATCGTTGCCGGCGTAATTCGCAACCACCGTAAAGCCATCCGCTTTCAGCCGTTCGCAAATCGCACGACCAATACCGCGGCTACCACCCGTCACAACTGCAACATGCGCCATCAACCATCTCCCATCGCCAATATTTGGCGGAAGACTAGCGAGCGGTTTGTGACATGGGAATGAAAAACCCCGCAGAAGCGGGGCAGGGCATACGAATTAACTAGGCGCTATTCGATGCGATCTTCGTTTTTAGAAGCGGAACTGCGTTCCGACGTATACTGCCTGATTGTCCTGCACCGCATCCGTCAGCGGAGCGATACGGTCGCGTTCCTGCGACAGGCGAACACCTGCTGTCACGTCGAGATTGCGCAGCAAACGGTACGAACCGCCAAGATCGACGACCTGCGATCCAGCACCTTCGATCGTGCCAGCCGAACTTCCTGCACGCCCCTTCTCGTCAAGCGAGATGCGCGGCTGGAGCCGGCCCGGCTTGCCAGAAGCGGTCGCGCCAGCTGGTTCGAATTTCGCGAGATCGGGCACTTCGAACTTCTGGACCGAGTTCGGCAATGCGACCGGGCGAGCGAAGCTCTGGTAACCACGGGCTACGCCAAGGTTGTAGCGGGTCGATGCGAGGCTGGAGATGCCTTCGCCCGAACCGGCCTGACCCTGGATCGACTGACGCACGTTGATCGCGCGAGCGACCCCGTCGACGCGAACGGCCACGGTGACTGAGCGGTCACGCTTCGTACCGGTACCAGCAGGCGTGAAACGCATCGTGTCGGCGGCAGCACGTGCAGCAACCCGACGCGCAAGCTGCGGATCAACCGATGCCGGGGTGAAGATACCGAACTCGCGCTCGACCTTTTCAGGAGCGGCTTGCGAGAAAGCCTGATAGGCAAGGCCTGCAGACGGGACAGCGAAAGCAATGCTCGCACCGGCCAGCAACAAGGGCAGCTTCACTGCCTTTCCTGCCTTTTTGCCATTGCGTGCCATAACACTTGCCAATCCCATCTTGCGGAAAACCGCAATTTCCTCGCAGAAACTGTCTGAACCGGTCCTGACCGAAATGCGGTCGGGAGGCAGCGGTTCCGAGTCCCTGATGTTGTGACAGTAGAATCGAATCCGCTGAATGCGCAATGTTTTCTCGACTCCAGTTCATCACGGGACGGAATCTGTTGCAGACTCTCAACAGGTGCCGATCCGGCGCACGGGATTCCGCCATTTTCCTTGTGTTCAGCGTGTGGAAAGTCGGGCGCGGCTCTGGTGCCCTTGCCCGATTCCAAATCGGTGGACGCATTCGCGCTATACTCACCTGCGCGCCGGTCATGCCTTGCTGCAAGCGGATAGGTGGTTATAGAGCGCAAACAGACGTACAGTTTGAGGAATGAAGCTGATTATGAGCGCCGTGACTTTTTCGACCCTTCGCCCGGCTCGCATTGTGTTCGCCTGTGCCGCACTTGCATCGCTGGCTGCATGCGGTGGCCGCGAGCGCCCGCAGGCCGATCTCGCTGCGTCGCAGATCACCACGATCGGGGTCAATTCATACCTCTGGCGCGCTGCGCTCGAAACGGTCAGCTTTGCGCCGCTGATCCAGGCCGATGCCAACGGCGGCGTGATCATCACCGACTGGTATGCGAACCCGACCAACCCCGGCGAGCGCGTGAAGCTGACTGTCACCATCCTCGATCAGGACCTTCGCGCCGATGCCGTTCGCGTCGCTGCGAGTCGCCAGGTCGCCCAGGGCGGCGGCTGGGTCGATGCCCCGGTTCAGGCTGCTACCGTGCAGAAGCTGGAAGACATCATCCTGACCAAGGCACGCGACCTGCGCCGCAAGGCAGTAGCCAGCTAATCCAACTTTCCCTAACGGGGACCACATGACCGATACGCGTTTCGATCCGTCCACGGCTGACGGCCGCTGGCAGCATGCCTGGGAAGAAGCGGGCACATTCCGGGCGGACAGCAATTCCGCCAAGCCCAAGAGCTACGTGCTCGAGATGTTCCCCTATCCCAGCGGACGGATCCACATCGGCCACGTACGCAATTACACGATGGGCGACGTGCTGGCGCGCTACAAGAAGGCGACCGGGCACGAGGTACTGCACCCGATGGGCTGGGACGCCTTCGGCATGCCCGCGGAAAACGCGGCGATGGAGAAGGGCGTGCACCCGGGCGGCTGGACCCGCGACAATATCGAACACATGAAGGCGCAGCTGAAGCGCCTCGGCTTCGCGCTCGACTGGAGCCGCGAGCTGGCCACCTGCGAGCCCGAATATTACGGCCACGAGCAGGCGCTGTTCATCGACCTCTATGAAGCGGGCCTCGTCTACCGCAAGGAATCAGAGGTGAACTGGGATCCGGTCGACATGACCGTGCTCGCCAACGAACAGGTCATCGACGGCAAGGGCTGGCGTTCCGGCGCGGAAGTCGAGAAGCGCAAGCTCAACCAGTGGTTCCTCAAGATCACCGATTTTGCCGAGGAACTGCTCGACGGATTGGACAGCCTCGAGAACTGGCCTGACAAGGTCAAACTGATGCAGGAAAACTGGATCGGCAAGTCCAAGGGCCTCGAATTCAGCTTCGACCTCTCCAACGGGGTCAGCTTGCCGGTCTATACCACGCGCCCGGACACGATCTTCGGGGCGAGCTTCGTCGCGGTCGCCGCCGACCATCCGGTCGCGCAGGCACTCGATAGCGACGAGGCGCACGAGTTCATTTCGCTGTGCAAGAAGGGCGGCACGACCGCCGCCGAACTCGAAACCGCCGAGAAGCTGGGTTTCGACACCGGCATTACGGCCAGGCATCCCTTCACCGGGGCGGAACTGCCGGTGTTCATCGCGAACTTCGTGCTGATGGGATACGGTACTGGCGCGATCATGGCCGTCCCCGGTCACGACCAGCGCGACTTCGATTTCGCCACCAAGTACGGCCTGCCTATTCCGCGCGTCGTTGCGCCCAGTGTCGAGGAGGCCGGAAAGCCTTTCGATGGCGAAGCAGAGGCCGGTGAGGGTGTTCTCGTCAATTCGGACTTCCTCGACGGGATGGAGGTCGAAGATGCCAAGCGCGAAATCATTCGCCGCATCGAGGCGCAGGGTCGCGGGCAGGGCAAGACCGTGTGGCGCCTGCGCGACTGGGGCGTATCGCGCCAGCGTTACTGGGGCACACCCATCCCTTTCATCCATTGCGACACCTGCGGCGTGGTCCCTGCGCCCAAGGAAAGCCTGCCGATCACGCTGCCCGAGGATGTCGATTTCCAGACACCGGGCAACCCGCTGCTGCGCCACCCGACGTGGAAGCATGTCGATTGCCCCAAGTGCGGCGGCAAGGCCGAGCGGGAGACCGATACGCTCGATACTTTCGTGGATTCGAGCTGGTACTTCCTGCGCTTTGCAAGCCAGCCTGATGACAGGCCCTTCGATCCCGAAGAAGTCGCCAAGTGGATGCCGGTCGAGCAATATATCGGCGGGATCGAACATGCGATCCTTCACCTGCTCTATGCCCGCTTCTGGACGCGTGCGCTCGCGCATATGGGCCAGATCGACGTGAAGGAGCCCTTCGCCTCGCTGTTCACGCAAGGCATGGTGACGCATGAGACCTACAGCCGGAAGGACGGCGGCAAGACCGTCTATTACGCGCCCGACGAAATCAGCCGCGAGGCCGAGCGGGCGTTGCTGAAAGCTGATGGCGGCGAGGTCGAAATCGGCCGCGTCATCAAGATGTCGAAGTCGAAGAAGAACGTCGTCGATCCCGACACGATCATCGACACCTACGGTGCAGACGCTGTGCGCTGGTTCATGCTGTCCGACAGCCCGCCCGAACGCGACCTGCCGTGGTCCGAAGCCGGGATCGAAGGGTGCAGCCGTTTCGTCCATCGTCTGTGGCGCCTGTTCGGCTCTTACGATGCGATGGCAGAGGGCGAGGACAAGGCGCTGCTGCGCAAGACCCACCAGACTATCGCCGCCGTGGCCGAAGACATCGAAGCGCTCGGCTTCAACAAGGCTGTTGCGCGCATCTATGAACTGACCGGAGCAGTGGAAAAGGCTGCACCGTCTGCCAGCCGAAGCCAGGCAATTCGCAGCCTCGTCCAGATGGTCGCACCGATGATGCCACACCTTGCGGAAGAGGCTTGGGCAGGTCTCGGAGAGAGCGGCTTGGTCGCCGACGCTGCATGGCCCGAAGTCGATCCGGCACTCCTGGTCGAAGACGAGGTCACCATCGCCGTCCAGCACAAGGGCAAGCTCCGCGACACGCTGACCGCGCCCAAGGGGGCCTCGAAAGAAGATCTCGAGGCGATGGCGCTCGCCTCGGAAAAGGTCCAGCGCTCGCTCGACGGTGCAGAAATCCGCAAGGTTATTGTGGTGCCAGACAGATTGGTGAATATCGTCACCTGATGCGCCGCGCACTCGCCCTTTTGATACCCCTGGCCCTTGCCGCTTGCGGCCTGCAGCCGATGTACGGGGGCGGCACGGGCGCTACCGTTGCGCGCGACCTTGCTGCCGTCGAAGTACCGGCAATTCCGGGGCGCGATGGCTGGCTGGTACGCAACGCGCTGGTCGACAGGCTTTCTGTCGCCGGAGAGGCAAGCCCGCGATACAGGCTAGAAGTCAGGCTCGACGACTCGCTCGAGGGGCTGGGTGTCCTAAACGACGACACCATCAGCCGTGAAAGGCGGATCCTGCGATCCCGTTATCAGCTGATCGATATCGCAAGCGGCGAAATCCTGCTTGATGCAACCGCGGGCAGCGATGCCGGTGTCGATGTCGTGTCGAGCGAATATGCGACGATCGCAGCGGAACAGACCGCGCTTGAAAACCTCGCTCGGGACGTGGCGGACCGAATGGTGCGCCGTATTGCACTGCGGCTTCGCGAAGTGGAGGCGGCCACAACCGCTGCAGACTCGCAGTGAAGGCGACCCAGCGCGATTTTGCGCAAACGGCCGAGCGTGCGGCACAGCAGTGTTCGGTTTTCTTTTTCTGCGGACCTGATGAAGCCGGAGCCTCGGCTGCCGCAAGCAGGATAATCTCGCTGCTCGACGATCCGGGCGAACGGGTCGAAATGTCCGGTGCCGATCTTCGCCGCGACCCCGTAATCCTTGGCGATGAAGCGCGCTCTACTTCGCTGTTCGGTGAATCAAGGCACATCTATGTGCGGGCCAATGGCGACGAAGCGCTCGATGCCATCGGGAACCACCTGCTCGGGCACGGGGATGCATGCCCGGTTATCGTGGTCGCTACCGGCGCTACGGATAAATCGCGCACGGCAAAGCTGCTGGAAAAGCGCAAGGACGCTCTGGTGGCAATGTTCTGGCCGCCCGATCTTTCGTCCGTCGCAGCTTCCGTCAGGCAGATGGCAGACGCTGCTGGTCTCAGGCTCAACGGGGACCTCGCCGAACGGATTGCACGCGGTGCTGGCCTCGACGTCCGCCTGGCGCAATCCGAGGTCACCAAGCTGGCCCTTTACTGCGATGCGTCCCCGCAATCTCCCAAGACGGTGGAGGCGGCCGATCTGGATGCGATCGGGGCCGCTGCCGAGGAAGACGGCTTCATGCCGCTCGTCAACGCAGTGCTGTCGGGAGAGACGGGCAAGCTCGACCGAGAATTGCGCCGGATGCGAGAGCACAGCATGAACCCTGTCGGCCTGTTGCTCGCGATCGAGCGCCGCGCTGCGCAGCTTGTACAGATCAACGCGCGGCTTGGCCCGAACGGTTCGCTGGAAAACATGAACCGGGGCGAAAAGGCGCAGCTTGGGATCTTCTGGAAGGAAGAGCGGGATATCCGCAACCAGTTGCAGCGCTGGCATCGCCGCAAACTGGAGCGTTTGGGCCCCCGGCTGGTCGACCTGCATCGCTCGCTCCTGACTAACAGTCAGGCCTCGGAAACCCTGATAGCTCAAGACCTTGTCGAGATTGCGCGCTTCGCATCGCGTCGTTAATCGATTGAGTCATCAACAGTTTCGCCGATAATTTCGCTCTACAACCTACGTGATTTCGCGTAGATTCGCTGTCACCATGTTGGGCGCGAAATGAACAAGCCGGCCGATGAGCTGGTAAAGGCGATTGCGGCGCAGGATGCAGCATCGAATGCCGCGCCCTCGCTCGAACGTCGGCGCTTGTGGCTCTATGCCTCGCTCCTGTTCGGCGATGCGATTCTCTTCATGCTCGGCTTCGCTCTGGGCGGGCTGCTCTACGAAGGTATCTGGCTGGAACAGCGGGCCTTGATGCAGGCGCAGCTAATGCTGCCGCTATTCTACACGATCGCGTTTTACAACAGCACCTATTGTGCACGGGCGCTGACGGACACTCGCTATGCATTGAAGCGGGTTGCAATCACTCTGGCGATTTCCGCTGCACTGCTGAACTTCATCGCATTCTATCTCAAGACGAACGCCGTTTTCTCGCGCGGCAGTTTCACGCTTGGCCTGATGTTCACAGTCGCGCTGCTTGCCGCATTCAGGATTGGAATTGTCAAGCTGGTCGCATCCGTGTGGAACGGTCAGGTGCGAAATTTCCTCGTCATCGACGATGCCGGCCCCGCGTTCGCACTCGAAGGCTCTCGCAGGCTCTCGGCCGCGGAACTGGGCCTCGATCCCGAGAGCGACGACCCGCACATGCTCAACCGCCTGGGTCGCATCCTCAATTTCCAGGACCGTGTGATCGTCACCTGTCCTCCGGCAAGGCGCGAAGGCTGGGCGCGCCGCCTCAAGGCTGCCGGGGTGCAGGGCGAAGTGGTTTCGTCCGGAGCGTTCGAACTCGGCGCCCTCGGCGTCGTGCGCTACGAAGACCAGTCGGTCGCGACGCTCATCGTATCGACAGGTCCATTGGGCATTCGCGCGAGAGCCGCAAAGCGTGCATTCGATCTGACAGTTGCGTGCACCGGCATTGTCGTGCTGTTTCCCTTACTTGTCTGGGCGGCGATCCGGATAAAGCTGGAGGACGGAGGGCCGATCTTCTTCGTCCAGCGCAGGCTCGGTCGGGGAAACAGGTTCTTCAACATGTACAAGCTGCGCACCATGAGCGTGGCACTGGAGGATCAGGCGGGGGACCGTTCGACCAGCAGGAACGATTCCCGGATCACCCGGGTCGGTCGGACCCTGCGTTCGACCAGTATCGACGAACTGCCTCAGCTATTGAACGTCCTGCGCGGCGAGATGTCTGTGGTGGGTCCGCGGCCCCATGCGCTCGGCAGCCGTGCGAACGACAAGTTCTTCTGGGACATCGATAGCCGATACTGGAAGCGTCACTCGTTGAAGCCGGGCCTCACCGGCCTTGCGCAGGTCCGTGGCCAGCGCGGCAGTACGCGCGAAGAGCAGGACCTGGTCGACCGGTTGCAGTCCGATCTCGAATATATCGCTGGCTGGTCGATTGCTCGCGACGTCGCGATTGCGTGGCGAACGTTTCGCGTGCTCCGTCATGAGCAGGCATACTGACCTGACCCGCCGCGGCACGGTAGATTTATTGCGGAACCTGGAAGGTGCCGGACACGCGGCCATTGCCATCGGTGGTTGTGCCTGTCACCGGCGATGAACCCGAAGCCCTGCCATCGACGCTCGAGACCCCGCTCGCCAGATCGATGACGAGGCGTCCGCCATTGAGCGTATCCCCACCACGATTGAGACGTACGTTACCTGCCATCGTGATGATGCGCCGGTTGAAGTCATACACGGCGACATCGCCGCGCGCCGCCTCGTTGCCGCGGGTCACGGAAACACCTCCGGTTGCGGTGATCCGCTGGATGCTCAGCGAACCGGCGTCGGAATAATTGACCAGCATGCGGTTCGACCGGACCGTAAGGCCGGCTTGCGTAACGATCACATTCCCCGACAGGACGACGCGATTCTGGCGATCCTGCAATTCGATCCGGCCTGCTTCGTAAGAGACAGGCGCATTCGAATTGTGGCCCGCAATGGCCTGCGCGTGAAGCTGGATACCGGCCATGGCGACGAGGGTTACGGCAAACGCCCCGACACCAGAACGGATGGCAGTGCGGAGGTGGTTTCGGGGCTTCGTTGTCATCATGGCATCCTCAGTTCGCCTGGCCGCATCTGCAGCCGGGCATCGCCGATAAGGGTTACGGTGCGCTCTGCCAGATCGGCTTCTATCCGGTTGGCAGAGAATGTGCCTGCAGGCACAGCACCCTCGACGCCGCCGGCTCCGACCATGCGGCGGTCTTCAAGGTTGATGGAGACATCGCGGGCGACCATCGAATATCCGTCCGCTGCCGACATGCGCAGGGGACCGTCAACCGTCACGAGTTCCTCGTCGATGTTGTAGGCACCGGCCTCGGCACTGATACGCGCCGGCCCTTCGGGCAGGAGCAGGCTGGCGACGAGGTCGCGCATGCGCACGATGCCTTCTCGGCTGGACCTTTGCACCGCTTCTCCGGCCGTCAGCGAGAAAGGACGTCCCTGGTTGTCCTGACCGCGATACATCGCGTTATCGACGCTGAGGCGGTTATCGATCATCGCGACCTTGTTGCGGTCGAGCAGGAACGAGACTTCGCCGCGCGGACTGAGCGGTGTGATGACCATCAGTGCCGCAAGCACACCGATCGCCATCGGCAGCGCCTTGGCCAGAAAGCCGACCATCTTGTCATGGCTACCGCCGGGCACGGCGAAATGCTGGCGCTGGTTGCGCAGCGCCTTGGCTTCACTCGTTTCGATGCGGCGTTTGATGACCATTCGACTGCCTAACGCACCAGGACCTTATTCGTGGCTGAATATGTCGCGGTCGGGCCAACCGGCAAGGTCGAGCCGCGCGCGTGTAGGCAGGAAATCGAAGCATGCCTGGGCCATTTCCATCCGCCCTTCACGCTCGAGCCGGCGGACCAGTTCCTCGCGCAGGCGATGAAGGTAGCGCACGTCGCTCGCGGCGTATTCGCGCTGGGCATCGGACAAGACCGGACCGCCCCAGTCGCTCGACTGCTGCTGCTTCGAAATGTTCTCGTTGAGCAGTTCGTCGATCAGGTTCTTGAGGCCATGCCGGTCGGTATAGGTGCGCACCAGCTTGCTGGCGATCTTCGTGCAGAAGACAGGTCCGGCCATGACACCCATGTAATGCTCGATCGCCGCCAGGTCGAAGCGGGCGAAATGATAGAGCTTGAGCCGATCCGGATCGCCGAGAACCGCTTTCAGGTTGGGGGCATCATAAGTGCTGTCGGGGCCGAAGCGGACGAGATGTTCGTCACCCTTGCCATCGCTGATCTGCACGACGCAAAGGCGATCGCGATGGGTGATGAGACCCATGGTTTCGGTATCGACCGCGACGGGTCCGTCAAAGACGACGTCAGCGGCAAGGTCTTCTTCATGGAAATGTACAGTCATACGGGTTGAGGCCTTAGGCGCATTGGGGAAATAGGGGAAGAGGGTGGTGGCGGCTGCCCGATACGGCAGTTATTCCGGTTACATGACCAGCGACCCGATCCCCCCGAGTTGGCGCCCCGCGCTCGAACCGGTCCTGCAAACGCCGGATTCGCGCAAGCTCGGTGGCTGGCTGAGGAACGAAGCGGATGCGGGCAAGCAGATCTACCCGCCGCAGGGCCAGCGTCTCAACGCTCTTGCTTTCACTCCGCTCGAAAGCGTCAAGGTCGTGATCCTGGGGCAGGACCCCTATCACGGCCCGGGTCAGGCCCATGGCCTCGCATTTTCCGTGCCCGATGGCGTCAAGCAACCGCCCTCGCTGGTGAACATCTACAAGGAACTCGCCGCCGACCTCGGAGTCGAGCGCCCTGTCAGCGGCAACCTGGAAAAATGGGCGCGGCAAGGCGTGCTGCTGCTCAACAACACGTTGACTGTCGAAGCGGGCCAGGCCGGGAGCCATGCCGGCCGAGGCTGGGACGCGATTACAGATGCCTGTGTCCAGGCGGTGGTCGATCGCGGAGCCCCTACGGCATTCATTTTGTGGGGCAACCATGCGAAGAAAAAGGCCAGCCGGGTCAGGGGGCTGGGTTCGGGCAGTCATCACTTGGTCCTGACCAGCCCGCATCCCAGCCCACTGTCGGCGCACTCGGGATTTTTCGGGTCCAAGCCGTTCAGCCAGGTAAACGAGTTTCTCAGCCGTCACGATCTTGACCCGATCGAATGGTGAGACGCAGCTTGGAAAATACTTACAGACGGTGAGCGCGGGGCCATCCCAAGCAATCGGGGAGTGACGATATGAATACGCAAGATCTGGTCCTGCTTTCGGTCGAAGACAATGTGGCGACGGTCACGTTGAACCGCCCCGATGCGATGAATGCGCTGTCCAAGGCGCTTCGTGCCCGCCTGTACGAGGTGATGTGCGAGGTGGATGCGAATGACGATATCCGCGCCGTCATCCTGACGGGCGCTGGTGAGCGAGCTTTTACGGCAGGTCTCGACCTGAAGGAGCTCGGTTCCGATCCGACCGCCATGGGTGCCGCCAATGCGGAAGGCGCCGACGAGAACCCGGTCAAGGCGATCGAGGTTTGTAGTAAACCTGTGATCGGCGCGATCAACGGCGTCGCCATCACCGGCGGCTTCGAGGTTGCACTCGCCTGCGACGTACTGGTTGCGAGCACGGCTGCCCGCTTCGCCGACACGCACGCACGCGTCGGCATCGTGCCGGGCTGGGGGCTGTCGCAGAAACTGTCGCGCATGATCGGCATCAGCCGGGCCAAGGAGCTTTCCTTCACTGGCAACTTCCTCGACGCGCAAACGGCAAAGGATTGGGGGCTGGTCAATCACGTGGTCGAGCCGGAGGAACTGCTGCCGCTTGCGCGCAAGCTGGCAGCCGATATGGCGAGTATCGACCCCGATTTCCTTGCCCGGTACAAGAAGCTCATCGACGATGGATATGCGACAAGCTTCGGCGATGGACTCAAGCTGGAAGCCAAGCTGTCGAGCGAGGCCAATGCGCAGGTTTCACCGGAAGAAGTCGAGGCGCGTCGTGCAGGTGTTCAGGCGCGCGGTCGCGGGCAATAGGCGAAAAAAGGACTAGCGGCGCCCCGCTTTTGCATTGCGAGCTGCCTTCCGCTGCGCATCCGAAGCGCTGGAAGCGCTGACAAATAGCGGGGCTATTGGTTCGACCTGTTCGAACAGATCCTCGAAATGGGCGTCGTTCAGGAGAGCGCCCCGGCTAGGGGGATCGAATTCACTCTCGACGATCGGGTGGAAGAACGCTGCATGGTGCCGCCAGATGTCGGCTGGTGATGGCCCATGCGGGACGAGGAAAGGATCGATCCAGCCATCGCGATAGTCGATGCTGAGCGACAAGCGGACATGCGGATAATCAAGGCAGCAACCTTCTTCGAACGATACCTCCGCCAAGGGGCCGAGAAGCTCGGAAAAACGCGGCTTGTGATATTCGACGAAGTGCCGGAACCTTGAAGCGTTTCGCAGCATGAAATTCAGAATTCGGCAGTTAGACGCATACCGGCCGTTACACCGGTGTCTCGCACGGCAACCGCGCTATCGACGATTTGTACATCTGCCGTCAGGCGCAGATTCTTGGAAAGGCCGAGGGTGTAAAAGGCTTCTACGCCCTCCTCATCTTCGAGCGGCACGCGGTTAGCGAGCACGTCGATGAGGTCGTCGGTCAGCGAATAACGGAACCACGCGATGCCGAAACGGTCCTGCGTCCGGAAACGCGGATTACCCGAAATGCCGATGAAGCCGCTCTTGTCGAGGAAGGTCGGATCACCGTTCGACAGATACACCTGGCCGAAAATACCCCAGCCCTTGCCCGGCGCCTCTGGATAGACACCGATGAACTGGTAACCAGCCAGCACTGCGCTGAATTCGCCCTTCCTGTGTCCGAAACTCGAACCCGGTGCCGGTATCAGCGCGGCCGGCAGGGACTCCGCTGCAATCTCGCTGCGTGTCGATCCTGCCAGCTTCAGGGCGTAATAGCCGGGCTTCCCACCGATCTTGGTCGGTATGGTGACTGACGAAAGAAAAGCCACGCCCTTGTCGAAGGGGCTTTCAAAGCCCGTCTTCGTCGATTGCGATTGGGGATCGAAAACCCAGAAGCGATAGAGCGCCTTTTTGGTCGGCACGTTCAAGAGCGCGCCGGTAATCGAGCCGGGGACGATGGCGGATGGCGGGAGCGCCATGGCCAGGTTCTGGAAACCGTCGTGACCACCACCGCCGACAACCGGCAATTGCGCGGCAAGATCGAGCACGTTGACCTTGCCAACGGTCAAGCTCGTGCCGCTTTTCCAGCGCTTGGTAATATTGACGTTTAGGTCGAAGACATCGCCTTCGTCGGGATAGAACAACTGGGTATTGCTCGGAAGCAAGCCGACCAGCCCGTTGGCGCTCTCGCCATATTTGAATTCGGGATGGATGTGGACCGACCAGCTGTCGTCGATGCCGAGCGCACTGCCGCCAATATCGAAATAGCCGTCGATCTTGCCACCATAGCGAAGCGTACCATCGGCGTCGCCCGACACGGGCAGATCGGCGAATTGCGAGAACAGCACACGGGACTTGATCGATGCAGAAGGGGTGCTGGCGGGGGTCGAGGGCTGCGGCGGAGCATCGGGGCTGGAGGCGTTGGACTGGGCTGCGCCATCCATCGTTGCGGCACCCGACAAAACGACAGCATCGCTTGGGTTAGAAGCCGGGGTTGCACCGTCTTCGGCAATGACCGGGGCAGAAATGAGCGCGAGACAGGTCGCGCAGCTTCTAAAAAGCCCTCGCCTTGCAAATGAAGGCCTTCGAATTTCAGAATTCACGACCCCTGACCCCCCGCTCGCATTGCTGATCTCTATTAAGTCAAAGACTTTAATCCGGTCAGCTCAGTCCGATATTTAAACTGACATTATTCGCGAATTCAATCCGGATTGCACAAAAATGCATCCGGATCGGCGATTTCTATGTAACGCTATGCGGGGAGGGGCTTTGCGTGAATTGTATGAAAGCGACATGCGCCGCGAAGTATCAACGCGGCAGCTGTGTTGCTCCCATCAGGAATTCGTCGACAGCGCGCGCCGCCTGCCTCCCTTCACGGATTGCCCAGACGACCAGGCTCTGGCCGCGACGCATGTCACCGCAGGCGAAAACCTTGTCGACCGAGGTCGCGTAGTCCTCGGTATCGGCTGCGACGTTACCGCGATCGGTCAGTTCCACGCCCGACTGGTCGAGCATGCCCGCCTTCTTCGGACCAACGAACCCCATCGCCAGCAGGATGAGGTCGGCCTCGATCGTGAATTCTGAGCCTTCGATCTCCTGCATCTTGCCGTCGGCCCATTCGACGCGGACGCATTCGAGGCCGGTGATGGTTTCCCCGTCGCCGACGACGCGCTTGGTCAATACGGCCCAATCGCGTTCGACGCCCTCTTGGTGGCTTGACGAGGTGCGCAGCTTGAGCGGCCAGTCGGGCCAGGTCAGCGCCTTGTCTTCCTTTTCGGGCGGCTTGGGCATGATCTCTAGCTGGACCACGCTTTCTGCGCCCTGCCGGTTGGAAGTGCCGACACAGTCGCTGCCGGTGTCACCGCCGCCGATGACGACGACCTTCTTGCCGGTCGCGAGCAGCGATCCGCGCGGTGCGGCGCGGACTTCGTCGTCGCCTGCGTTGCGCTTGTTCTGCTGGGTCAGGAACTCCATTGCCAGGCGGACGCCAGGCATCTCTGCACCGGGAATGGCAAGCGCGCGCGCATCTTCTGAGCCGCCCGCCATTACGATCGCATCGAAGTTTTCTTCGAGGCTCTTGAACGACACGTCGACGCCGACTTCCTTCGACGTCTTGAAGGTCACGCCTTCGGCTTCCATCTGCACGCCGCGGCGGTTGATCAGATGCTTTTCCATCTTGAAGTCGGGAATGCCGTAGCGCAGCAGGCCGCCGATGCGGTCGCTCTTCTCGAAGACCGTCACGGCATGGCCGGCGCGTGCAAGCTGCTGTGCGCATGCAAGGCCTGCCGGACCGGAGCCGACGACAGCCACCGATTTGCCCGTTTTCTTCTCGGGCACCTGCGGCTCGATCCAGCCTTCCTTCCATCCGCGATCGACGATGGCGCATTCGATCGACTTGATGGTGACCGGCTGGTCGACGATGTTGAGCGTGCATGCTGCCTCGCACGGGGCAGGACAGATGCGCCCGGTGAATTCCGGGAAATTGTTGGTCGAATGCAGCACTGTCAGCGCATTCTTCCAGTCGCCTTCGTAAACCAGATGGTTCCAGTCCGGAATGATGTTGTTCACCGGACAGCCGTTGTGACAATAGGGGATGCCGCAGTTCATGCAGCGGCTCGCCTGTGCCTGCAGTGCATCGTCGGGCGGCTGGATCACGAACTCGCGATAGTTGCCGAGGCGCTCTGCCGGATCGAGATAGTCGCGATCCTTGCGGTCGAGCTCGAGAAAGCCGGTTTCCTTACCCATTATTCTGACCCTTACTCTGCCGCTACCGATTCCGCTTCGAGGCGTTCGGCCTCGAGCGTTTCGAGCGCGCGCTTGTAGTCGCGCGGCATGACCTTCACGAAGGACCTGATGGCTTCGTCCCAATTGTCGAGCAGTTCCGTCGCTCGCGCCGATCCGGTGTGCAACTTGTGTCGTTCGACCAGGATCCTGAGGCGTTCGGCGTCGTGGCGCAGCATGTCGCCCATGCCGAAATCATTCACCGAGCGCGGGCGCTGTTGCGGACGTCCGGTGCCTTCGTCCTGATCGGGATCTGTCGAGATCGGGACGAGATCGACCTGCGCCGGATTGACGAGATCGGCGAACTGTCCCTGCGGATCGTAGATATAGGCGATCCCGCCGCTCATACCGGCAGCGAAGTTCCGGCCGGTCTGGCCAAGGACGACGACGACGCCGCCAGTCATGTATTCGCAGCCGTGGTCGCCTGTTCCCTCGACAACTGCAATTGCACCGGAATTGCGAACCGCGAAGCGTTCGCCGGCAACACCGTTGAAATAGGCCTCGCCTGCGATAGCGCCATAGAGGACTGTATTGCCGACGATGATGTTCTCGGTCGGATTGCGATCCACGCCTTCAGGTGGGCGAACGACGATCCGGCCGCCCGACAGGCCCTTGCCGACATAGTCGTTGGCATCACCGGTGAGGTCGAGAGTGACGCCGTGCGCGAGCCATGCACCGAAGCTCTGCCCGGCAACACCGGTCAGGTTGATGCGGACCGTGTCCGGGGCAAGGCCCGAATGGCCGTGTGCGCGAGCGATTTCGCCGGACAGCATGGCGCCGACCGTACGGTTGACGTTGCGGATGGTCCGGTCGATCTGCACCGCCTGGCCTGAATCGATCGCCGGGCGACATGCCTCGATCAGTTCATTGTCCATTGCGGCGCCCAGGCCATGGTCCTGCGTGCCAGTTTGGTGAAGCGCGCTGCCATCGTCGACAGCGACGGTGTGGAGCAGGCGCGACAGGTCGACGCCTTCTGCCTTCCAGTGGCGATGGACGCGGCGCATGTCGAGCCGGTCGACCCGGCCGATCATTTCCTCGACCGTGCGGAAGCCCATTTCGGCCATGATCTGGCGCAGTTCCTCGGCAACGAAGAACATGTAGTTGACGACATGCTCGGGCTGGCCGGTGAACCTTGCGCGCAGGACCGGGTCCTGGGTCGCGACGCCGACCGGGCAGGTGTTGAGGTGGCACTTGCGCATCATGATGCAGCCTGCGGCAATCAGCGGAGCCGTGGCGAAACCGAACTCGTCCGCGCCCAGCAATGCGCCGATGGCAACATCGCGGCCGGTGCGAAGACCGCCATCGACCTGAACCGCAATGCGGCTGCGCAGGTCGTTCAGCAGCAGCGTTTGCTGCGTTTCTGCAAGGCCGATTTCCCACGGGCTGCCGGCATGGGTCAGGCTGGTCAGCGGAGATGCGCCGGTACCGCCGTCATAGCCGGAGATCGTCACGTGATCGGCACGCGCCTTCGATACGCCTGCGGCTACCGTGCCGACGCCCACTTCGGACACCAGCTTGACCGATATGCGCGCAGACGGCTGGACGTTCTTGAGGTCGTGGATCAGCTGCGCGAGATCCTCGATCGAATAGATGTCGTGGTGCGGCGGCGGCGAGATCAGGCCCACGCCCGGGGTCGAATGACGCACCGCGCCGATGCGCTTGTCGACTTTGTGGCCGGGCAGCTGGCCGCCTTCGCCGGGCTTTGCGCCCTGGGCCATCTTGATCTGGATGTCGTCCGAATTGACGAGATATTCGGTGGTCACGCCAAAACGACCGCTGGCAACCTGCTTGATCCGGCTGCGCATCGAATCGCCATTGTCGAGCGGCTGGAAGCGCTCTGGCTCTTCGCCGCCTTCACCCGTGTTCGAGCGGCCGCCGATGCGGTTCATGGCGATGGCCAGCGTCGAGTGCGCTTCATGGCTGATCGAACCGAAGCTCATCGCGCCGGTGCTGAAACGCTTGACGATTTCGGCAGCGGGCTCGACCTCGTCGAGCGAGATCGCCCCGCTTTCAGCCGGTTTCAGGGCCATCAGGCCGCGGATGGTCAGCAAGCGTTCCGACTGCTCGTTGATCGACTTGGCGAACTCTTCGTAGTTCTTGTGGTCGTTACCGCGCACTGCATGCTGGAGCTGCGCGATATTGGCAGGCGTCCAGGCATGGGCTTCGCCGCGAAGGCGGTATTGGTACATCCCGCCGACATCGAGCATGTTCTCGTACAGCGGATTGTCGCCATAGGCCTGTGCGTGGCGCAGCACGGATTCCTGGGCCACTTCCTTCAGTCCGACACCTTCGATCGTCGTCGCCGTGCCGGTGAAGTAGTTGTCGATGAACTGCGAGCAGAGGCCGACAGCGTCGAAAATCTGCGCGCCGCAGTAGGACTGGTAGGTCGAGATGCCCATCTTGGACATGACCTTGCGGATCCCCTTGCCGATGGCCTTCACATAGTGCTGGCGCAGCTCGTCCGCGTCGAGGTCGGGATGGCGTTTGGAACGCAGGTCTTCCAGCGTCTCCATCGCGACATAGGGGTTGATCGCTTCCGCGCCGTATCCGGCCAGAACACAGAAATGGTGCACTTCGCGCGCTTCGCCGGTTTCGATCACAAGGCCAGTCTGCATGCGCAGGCCCTGCCGGACGAGGTGATGGTGCACTGCCGCAGTCGCGAGCAGCGCCGGCATGGCAATACGGTCGGGCCCCTGCGCGCGGTCCGACAGGATCAGGATGTTGTGGTCCTGCAGCACGGCTTCGGTGGCAGCCCAGCACATTTCCTTGATCGCAAGCTCGATACCCTCGACGCCGCTTGCAGCATCCCAGGTCATGTCGATGGTCGCGGTGCGGAACGCCCCGTCGAGCACCGCTTCGACCGAGCGGATCTTAGCCAGGTCCTCGTTGGTGAGGATCGGCTGCATGACTTCGAGACGCTTGTGCGTGCCGGCTTCGCGGCCCAGCAGGTTGGGGCGCGGCCCGATCATCGACAGCAGGCTCATCACCAGTTCTTCGCGGATCGGGTCGATCGGCGGATTGGTGACCTGCGCGAAGTTCTGCTTGAAATAATCGTACAGCAGGCGCGAACGGTCCGACAGCACGGCGATGGGCGTATCGGTGCCCATCGAACCGATCGGATCGTCCGAATCGAGCATCATCGGCTCGAGGAATTTCGACACGTCTTCCTGCGTGTAGCCGAATGCCTGCTGGCGCTGCAGCAGGGTGGTTGTGTGTTCGGGCACCTCGCTCAGGTCGGGTTCGATGTCCTCGATATCCTGCAGCTGGTACTGTGCCTGCTCGAGCCATTTTTCGTAAGGGTGAGCGGCAGCGAGTTCGGCCTTGAGCTCTTCATCCTCGATGATGCGGCCCTGTTCGAAATCGATCAGCAGCATCTTGCCGGGCTGAAGGCGCCATTTGCGCACGATGTCTTCTTCGGCGAACGGCAGGACGCCGCTTTCCGACGCGAGACAGACGAGGTCGTCCTTGGTCACGCAATAGCGCGCCGGACGCAGACCGTTGCGGTCCAGCGTCGCACCGATCTGGCGGCCGTCGGTAAAGGCAACCGCGGCCGGGCCGTCCCATGGCTCCATCAGCGCGGCGTGATATTCGTAGAACGCGCGGCGTGCCGGATCCATCAGCTCGTTCTTCGCCCAAGCTTCGGGGATCAGCATCATCATCGCATGCGCGAGGCTGTATCCGCCGGCGAGCAGCAGTTCGAGGGCGTTGTCGAGGCAGGCCGTATCCGACTGGCCGTGCGGGATCAGCGGCCACATCTTGTCGAGGTCGGGACCGAGCAGGTCGCTTTCCATCGTGCGGCGGCGTGCATTCATCCAGTTCACATTGCCGCGAACCGTGTTGATCTCGCCATTGTGCGCGATCAGTCGATAAGGGTGGGCAAGGCGCCAGCTCGGGAAGGTGTTGGTGCTGAAACGCTGGTGCACCAGGCCCAGCGCCGAAACGCAATCGGGATCGCGCAGGTCGTCGTAATAGCTGCCGACCTGGTTGGCGAGTAGCAGCCCCTTGTAGACGATCGTGCGGCTCGAAAAGCTCGGGATGTAGGTCTGGACGAGGCCGGGCAGATCGTGCTTCTCGGCCAGCTTGGCGAGCGGGTTCAACGTCTGCTTGCGGATGACGATCAGCTTGCGCTCGAACGCGTCCTGGTCGGCGCAATTCTCTCCGCGGGCGATGATCGCCTGTTGCATCACCGGCATCGAAGCGATCACGGCATCGCCCAGCCCGTCGAGCGTGGTGGGCACGTCGCGCCACCCGATCAGGCGCTGGCCTTCCTTCGCCGTAAATTTTTCGAGCTGCTCGGTCACGAATGCGCGCGATGCCGCGTCCTGCGGCATGAAGCACATGGCGACGGCATAATCGCCCGGCTGCGGAAGTTCCTTGCCTTCGCTCTCCGCCCATTTGCGGAACAGCGGGTCGGGAATCTGCAGCAGGATGCCCGCACCGTCCCCCAGCAGGGGGTCGGCGCCGACAGCGCCGCGGTGGTCGAGATTGGCGAGGATTTCCAGTGCCTGGATTACGATCGCATGCGATTTCGCGCCTTTGATATGAGCGACAAAGCCCACACCACAGGCGTCATGTTCATTGCGCGGATCGTAAAGACCCTGCCCCTCGGGCAGGCCTTGCACCGGGTAACCCATCTATCTTTCTTCCCATCGCCGACACCCCATCACATCGGGCACCCTGAATGTGCGCGAGGCAATGAAGCGCGATTCACCCCGGAGACCGGGGAAATAAAAATGTCGCGAGAGTTTCCTTTGGCGAAAGGAACGTGTTTTTGCAACTGCGAAGGCGCGTGAATTCGATTGAGCGCGCTAAAGCGCCACTTTAGCCGCCGCGAATATGCAGTCGCACCGATTTTCGAATTTTCGGAGCGAAAGCGGGAGGTTAGCCGCCGCTCATCGACTGCAGTTTTTGCAGCGCGTCGCGAAGGGCGGCCTCTGTCTCGTCCGCCTGCTCGCGGGTCGAGAGGGCGACCGCCGCATTGCCCTGGCTCACATGCATCGGTGCAGGGCGGTGGTGCCGGGTGAGCGCTTTGAGGGCTTCGGCGATCACCGGTTCGGCTTGCCCACGCAAGTCGGGATTTCTTGCGATCATTTCGCGGCGATCTGCCAGCGCACCGGCGAAGCGTTCCACCAGCTCTGCGAGGCTCAATTCCTCGACACTGCGTTCGCGCAGCAGATCGATGCCCTGTGCCGGGGTGGTCGGTGCGTAAGTGTCAAGAAGGTCGGCCTGCTCGTCTTCAGTGCCTTCGCTTTCGAATTCCGGTTCAGGGTCATGCTCTTGATTGAGGTCATCGTCGTGATCGTCGATCGGACTGTCGAAAGCATCGACCCCCAGGTCGCTGACATTGATGATGGATGGGGCAGGAGTATCGCCGAACGCATGTTCTTGCGTTTCGGGCTCATCGCCGAACGCATCTTCATCGTCGACGTAATCAAATGGCAGGTGGTCGGCTTCGTCGGCGTCCGGGTCGTCCTGGCTGACTTCCTGCTTGGCAGGACGGCTGGTGAGCCGTGCAAGGGCGCGTGCCGCAATGAAGCCGGTGATGGCGCCGACACCAGCAAAGCCGAGCGCCAGCAGCATGCGTGCCGTATTACCCAGCGGAGGCGCGGCAGCAGGTACGAAATCGGCAATGCGCAGTCGCGCTACCAGCCCTTCGATCAGCCCGACCGGCAACACCATGATCGCGAGGCCCATGAGCGCCGCGACCCACAGGCTGAGGATCAGCGCAAACGCCGGATGGCGTGCAATCGTGGTTTTAGCCTGTGCTGGTTTCGATCTGGCCCGAATCATCGAATAACCGTCCGTCTTGCGTTGAGGCTCAGGTCAGGCCGCACGCCTGCCTTCACCGCTTTGCCTGCTGGCTATCAGGTCGTGGTAAACGAGGAGATAACGCCCGACATTAGTTGCCCAGTCGTGGCGCTGGCGGACGTGATCGAGTGCAGCCGCTTTCATCGCAGGCCAGTCGGCCTTGTGAGAAAGCAGGTCCGCAAGCGCGTCGGCGCACCCCTCGGGGTCGTCGGCCGGGAACAGCGCTCCGTGAACGCCGCCCGTCATCAGTTCGCGATGCCCACCCACGTCCGAGGCTGCGACGAGGCGTTGCTGCGCCATCGCTTCCAGCGGCTTCAGCGGTGTCACGAGATCGGTCAGGCGGCTTTTCTTGCGCGGATATGCGAGGACATCGATCAGCGAGTAATAGCGCTCGACTTCGGAATGCGGCACACGGCCCGTGAATACGACCGAACCCGGATCGGGCAGGGCGCGGGCTTGCGCACGCAAGGCCTCGTCCATCGGACCGCCGCCGACAAGGAGCAGGCGCGCGGCCGGATACTCTTCGCGCAGCAAAGGCATGGCTGCGATCAGGTCGTCCAGCCCCTCGTAATCGTAGAAGCTGCCGATGAAACCGATCACAGGGTCTCCTGCCGAAAAACCGAGTTCGGCGGCAAGTGCTTCGTCCCTATCGACAGGTTCGCCGAACAGCGACATGTCGACACCGTTGGGTGAAATGCCGATCTTTCCGGGAGGAAAGCCGCGCTCGATCAGGTCGTCGCGCAAACCGTGGCAGATGGTGAATACGGCATCGGCCCCTGCAACGACGCGGTTTTCGAGTGCGCGTGTCAGGCGGTATTTCACGGAACCTTCACGCCCGGTGCCATTGCCGACAGCCGCATCTTCCCAGAATGCGCGAATTTCATAGACCAGGGGAATATCGTGGCGCTGGGCGAGCCGCATTGCTGCCTGGCCGCAGAGTGCAGGCGAATGGGCATGGATGACGTCGGGGCGCCAATCGGCGACGACTTTCTCCATTTCGTCTGCGAAACGAGAGATTTCTCGCCATTCGCGCAGTCCGGGAGGACCATCGGCTGCGCCCGGCGTGCGATGGAACAGGAGGCCGTCGGCTTCTTCGACCGGCGGACCTTCCGCAAAATGCCTCAACCCTGTGACGCCGCGAACGTCCAAACCCGCCGCCTGCTGGCTTTTCAGGATGGCGCGCGTGCGGAAGGTGTAGCCGCTATGGAGCGGGAGCGAATGGTCGAGGACGTGCAAGATGCGCATGATGGCAGGGTATGTGCCACAGATGTGCTTAACGGGCCGTCAACTGCCTGCTGATAGACGCGGTGCAGGGGATGCGCATGGTGCGCCCTCGCCGAAGCAGGAAAATGCAGCTCCAGTGATCGACTATTTCGCCCTTGCCCTGGCCCATGGACTGCTCGTCGTCGCGTTCCTGCGACTGGCGACACGCGAGGGGCTGGATGCCGAAAGCGAAACTGCCGCCAGTGCAGAACAGGTCGTCGAGCCTGACGAGATCGGTTCGAAGTCGCGCCGGCAAAGGGGCAGGCGCCGGCCGTGATCGACCTCGTCTTCCTCGCCTTCATCGGCTTCATCCTCGTTCTCGGGCTGCGTCGTCCGTATCTCTGGGTGCTGGCCTACGTCTATATCGACATCCTTGCGCCGCAGCGGATCGGTTACGGCATCATCCAGTCGGTCCCGGTTTCGCTGATCGCATTCCTCGCGGCGTTCGGCGGATGGTTGTTCCTCGACAGGAAAGAGGGCGCTCGCTTCACATTGCGCCAGGGCCTGATGCTGGCGCTGTTGCTCTATTGCGCCTGGACGACTTCGCACGCCGATTTCCCGGTAGAGGCGAAGGAGAAATGGGAGTGGGTGTGGAAGGCCCTTGTCTTCGCCATCTTCCTGCCGCTCACCATCACTACCCGCCTTCGGATCGAGGCGCTTGGCCTGGTCATCATCCTGACCGTTGGCGCCATCGTTATCAGCGCAGGGCTCAAGACGGTGGGCGGGGGCGGCGGCTATGAAAGCCTCTACTTCTTCGTCAACGACAATAGCGGGATCTACGAAAGCTCCACGCTGGCGACGGTCGCGATTGCGCTGATCCCGATGATCGTGTGGTTCACGCATCACGGCACCGTCTTTCCGCCGGACTGGCGAGTGAAGCTCTTCGCCTATGCCCTGATCTTTGCCTGCCTGCTCATTCCCGTCGGGACAGAGGCGCGAACCGGCCTTCTTTGTATCGCAGTGCTCGGGGTCATGGCGCTGCGAGATGTGAAGCGCCGCCTGACCTATCTCGTCGCGGCCGGGGCGCTCGGCCTCCTGGCATTGCCGTTCCTGCCGCAAAGCTATTATGAGCGCATGGCGACACTGGGCAGCCCGGGGGGCGATGAAAGCGCTTCTACGCGCGTCGCCGTCTGGGAATGGACGATAGACTACGCCAGCGAGAGGCCGATGGGCGGAGGCTTCGATGCCTTTCGCGGCAACAGCTTTACCTATGTGATGCCTGTGCGAGAGAAGAACGCCAATACTACGGTGATCGAATATCGCGACGTCACCGACAATGCCCGCGCATATCATTCCGCAATCTTCGAAATGTTGGGCGAACAGGGCTGGCCGGGCCTCGCCTTGTGGCTCTGGCTCCAGGGGCTGGGCGTCTGGCAAATGGAGAAACTGCGCCGCCGCTGGAAGGATCGCACCGGTCCTGACGAACAATGGCAGCGCCCCCTTGCCATCGCCTTGCAGATGGCGAGCGTCATCTATCTTGTCGGTGCATTGTTCCAGGGCATCGCTTACCAGCCGGTCGTGCTGATGATCCTGGGCATGCAGATCGGGTTCCATTCCTATTGCCAGCGGCTCGATTCGAGCAGGAACGTCGAAAAGCGGCGCCCGCGCCGGGCATTGCACGACACGCGTGCCGTAGCGGCAGGTTGACGTTTACGGAAACTTGATTGCGCTTCCGGTCTCCATGCGCCATGAGTCCCGCCGACGCGGCGAGACTCGCCGCATGCGCAATGAGAGGAGATCCGCATGACCCCGCAGGAATTGGCAGCGAAGACCGGAGAGAACATCGGCACCAGCGAATGGGTCGAGATGAGCCAGGAGCGCATCAACCAGTTCGCCGATGCAACAGGTGACCACCAGTTCATCCATATCGACGAGGAAAAGGCCAAGATGACGCCGTTCGGCGGCACCATCGCCCATGGCTTCCTGACCCTGTCGATGATCCCCTACCTCAGCGCCAACAGCGACATGCCGCGCATCGACGGCGTGAAGATGGGCGTGAACTACGGCGGCAACAAAACCCGCTTCATTAGCCCGGTCCGTTCGGGCAAGCGCATCCGCGGCCACTGGAAACTGGTCGAAATGATCGAGAAGCGCCCCGGCCAGTGGCAGCAGACCAGCGAAATCACCATCGAGATCGAAGGCGAGGACAAGCCCGCCCTGATCTGCGAATGGATCACGCAGCTTTTCGTCTGATTATCCAGCCCGGCTGGCGAGAACGCTCGCCGGGCAACCCTCCCCGGGTGATCGGAAACCCAACAATCTAAGGAATATTCAATGTCTCGCGACGCAGTCATCGTATCAACCGCCCGCACCGCCATCGGCCGCGCCTACAAGGGGGCCTTCAACGCCACGCCCGGCGCCACGCTCGGCTCCTATTCGCTGGCCGCCGCTATCGAGCGCGCCGGTATCGAAGCGGGCGAGCTGAAGGACGTGATCTGGGGTTCGGCCCTGCAGCAGGGTGCGCAGGCCGGTAACCTCGGTCGCCAGGTCGCGCTTCGTGCAGGTTGTCCGGTGACGGTTTCGGGCATGACGATGGACCGCCAGTGTTCGTCGGGCCTGATGTCGATCGCGACTGCAGCCAAGCAGGTGATAGTCGACAACATGGATATCGTTGCAGGCGGCGGCCAGGAATCGATCAGTCTCGTGCAGACCAAGGAAATGCGCGTCATGCCCGACCCGCAGCTGCTGGCGATGCACGGCGCGATCTACATGCCGATGCTGCAGACTGCTGAAACCGTTGCCCAGCGTTACGGCATCAGCCGCGAAGCGCAGGACGAATATGCCCTCCAGTCGCAGCAGCGCACCGCCGCGGCACAGGAAGCCGGCAAGTTCGACGATGAAATCGTGCCTGTGACCACCACCATGAAGGTGCAGGACAAGGAAACCGGCGAAATTTCCGACGTCGAGATTACGGTCTCGAAGGATGAAGGCAATCGTCCGTCGACCACGCTGGAAGGTCTTTCTTCGCTCCAGCCGGTTATGGGCCCGGGCACCACGATCACGGCGGGCAACGCCTCGCAGCTGTCGGACGGTTCGTCGGCCAGCATCGTGATGGAAGCCAAGCTCGCCGAACAGCGCGGGCTGGAACCGCTTGGCCGTTATGTCGGCATGGCCGTTGCCGGCACCGAGCCCGACGAAATGGGTATCGGCCCAGTCGTCGCGATTCCGGCGCTGCTGGAACGCACCGGCGTCAAGCTGGAAGACGTCGGCCTGTGGGAGCTGAACGAGGCATTCGCCGTGCAGGTCCTTTACTGCCGCGACAAGCTTGGCATCGATAACGACAAGCTGAACGTCAACGGCGGCTCGATCTCGATCGGCCACCCCTATGGCATGACCGGTGCCCGCTGCGTTGGCCACGCCCTCATCGAAGGCAAGCGCCGCGGTGCGAAGTATGTCGTCGTGACCATGTGCGTCGGCGGCGGCATGGGCGCTGCCGGGATGTTCGAAGTCTTCTAAATATCTGCCGTTGTTGCCTTTCGGGGCAATCGGACGCATCCTCCCGCCGTTCCTCGCGGAATTGGCGGGAGTTTTGCGTTTATGGGCATCATGGAAATCATCGGGATCGCCGGGAGCGTCAGCCTGCTTAGCGGCTGGAGGCTCTACCTCTGCATTTTTGCGACCGGCCTCGCGATGCGGCTCGATGCCATTCCGATCCCGGAGCACCTTGCTTCACTGGCGGTGCTCGCCAACCCTTGGGTGATGGGCATCGCGGCGATCGGCGCACTGGCAGAGTTCTTCGCCGACAAGGTCATGTGGCTCGACAGCATCTGGGACACGGTTCACACGCTGGTGCGCCCGGTAGGCGGTGCGCTGCTCGCGCTGGCGATCGTCGATCCTTCCGATCCGGCGATGCAGGTGGTCGCTTTCCTCCTCGGCGGCGGCGCGAGCTTCCTCGCTCATGGTGGCAAGGCGAGCGCGCGCGCCGTGGTCAACACTTCGCCCGAGCCGGTCAGCAACGTCGCGGCATCGAGCGTTGAGGACGTCGCGACAGTCGGCCTGCTGTGGCTGGCCTATGAATATCCCGTGGCAGCAGGGATCGTTGCTCTGGTCCTGCTGGTGCTGGTCGTATGGCTGCTGCTGTGGGCGCGCAGGGTCATCAAGCGGATTTTTGTCCGCATGCCGAGGGTCAAGCGCGGCGAGGAATTACCGCCGATAGGATAGCAACGCCGGCTTCAGGCCTCGGGCGGCTTGATCGGAACCAGATCCTCGTCACCTTCGATATCGTCGACGACCTCGACGATCCCGCGGCCCAGGTGGCTGCGGCTGCGGCTATAGGCGAAGTAGAGCACGAGGCCGATAACGCTCCAGACCGGCAGGACCATCATGGCCTCAAACGGGAGGTTTAGGAACAGGAAGACACACCCTGCGACCGCCGCCGGCGCTACAAACCACACCCCCCTGACCTTGAACGGACGCGGTATTTCGGGTCGCTGGCGCCGGAGCACGAGCACCGCAATCGCGACCATGGCAAAGGCATAGAGAGTGCCCGCATTGGCGATGTCCGCTAGCTGGCCGACAGGAAGAAATGCAGCAGCGACCGCCACGACTGCGCCTGTCGCAATGGTGACGATATAGGGCGTGTGCCATTTCGGGTGAACGCGGCTCAGAACCTCGGGCAGCAGGCCGTCGCGGCTCATCACGAAAAAGATGCGCGTCTGGGCAAACAGCAGCACGAGGATGACCGAAGGTAGTGCGAGGAATGCGGCATAGCCCAAGGCATTACCGACCCCCGACCATCCGATCTGGCGCAGCACATGGGCGAGCGCTTCGTCGGAGCAGACCAGGGCTGCCGAAAACTGCGGAAGTGCGCACTGGCGCGCGAGCTCTTCCGAACCTGCCGGAAAGGGAATTCCGCCCGGGCCCATGATCGGTTGGCCGCCGATCGTGCCGATCGCACCAGCTGCAACAGCGATATAGAAGACTGTACAGAAAAGCAGGGATCCGACGAGACCGATCGGCACGTTGCGCTGCGGATCCTTCGTTTCCTCTGCTGCCGTCGAGACCGCGTCGAAGCCGACATAGGCGAAGAATATCGTCGCTGCGGCACCCACTGCCCCTACGCCGCTCCCGAAGCCGCCGAACAGGCCGGCTGGCAGGAACGGGTTGAATTTTTCCGCGTCCACCTGCGGCAAGGTCAGCGCAATGAAGATGGTCAGGGCGGTGACCTTGATCGTGACTAGGACGGCGTTGAACTTGGCACTCTCGCTCGTCCCGATCATCAGCAACCAGGTAACCAGCAGGGCGATGACGAGCGCTGGCAGGTTGATGAATCCGCCCTCGACTCCGCCAAGCGCCAGTGGCCCGCCAGATAGCCACGCCGGCAGATGTATGCCGAAAGTCTCGTTCAGGATCGTGCCCACGAAATAGCCCGACCAGCCGACCGAAACAGCACTCGCCGCGATCGCGTATTCGAGTACCAGCGCCCACCCCACGGTCCAGGCGAGGAACTCGCCCATCGTCGCGTAAGTGTATGTATAGGCGGACCCCGATACAGGGACGGTGGAGGCAATCTCGGCATAGCAGAGGGCTGCCACGATGCAGATGACGCCAGCGATGGCAAAGGCGAGCATGAGGCCGGGGCCGGCCTTCTGCGCGCCTGCGGCTGTCAGTACGAAAATGCCGGTGCCGATGATGCAGCCGATGCCAAACAGCATGAGCTGGAAACCGCTCATCGTGCGCTTGAGCGACTTCTTGCTTGCCGCGGCCAGGATGGCGTCTAGCGGCTTAACACGATCAAGGATCATTATGTCAGGATACCCGTTGACCCGCAGCCGCAACAGCGCGCCCAGCCAGTCAATCACGCATCAATATCACCAGACAACGCGGCCTGCATAGAAGAAAAATATCAGTGCTGCTTGGCGGCGAAAAAGCCCGGCGTCCTAGCGCCGCCAGCCGCCATTTCAGCCGTGCTTGGCGATGAATTTCTCGACCTCGGGTGCAACCTTGGTGCGCCATTTGCTGCCGTTGAAGATGCCGTAATGTCCGGCGCCTTCGGCCATGTAATAACGCTTCTTGCCCTCGGCGAGGCCGGTGGCGAGCTTCAGCGCGGCCTTGGTCTGGCCGAGACCCGAGATGTCGTCGCGCTCACCTTCGACGGCGAGCAGCGCGGTCTTGGCGATCTTGCCGAGATCGACGATCTCACCCTTGTGACGGAACTCGCCATTGGGGATCGAGTGCTTCTGGAACACTTCCTCCACGGTCTGGAGATAGAATTCGGCGGTCATATCGCACACCGCGCGATATTCGTCGTAAAAATCCTTGGTCGCCTGCGCGCTGTCGTCATCACCCACGGTCAGGTGTTTGAACATTTCCCAGTGGCTCATCATGTGATTGCCGAGGTTCATGCTCATGAACGCCGATAGCTGCATGAAGCCGGGATAAACACGCCTTCCGGCACCGCGATAGTTGGTCGGCACGGTTGCGATCACGCTCTGGCGGAACCATTCGATCGGGCGATTCATCGCGTGATCGTTGACCGTCGTCGGGCTTTCGCGCGTGTCGATCGGGCCGCCCATCATGGTGAGCGTCTTCGGCGTAGCGGGCGAATCGTGCTGGTTCAGCAGCGCGGTCGCGGCGAATGCGGGAACGGAAGGCTGGCACACGGCCATCATGTGGGGGCGCTCGCCGCCACCCTCGACGCGGATCTGCTCAAGGAAATCCATCAGGTAGTCGATGTAGCTGTCGAGGTCGAAACTGCCTTCGTGCATCGGCACCAGCTTCGCGTCGGCCCAATCGGTGATGTAGACGATGCAGCTCTGGAGCATGCGCTCGACCGTGCCGCGCAGCAGCGTGGCGTAGTGCCCGCTCATCGGTGCCACGATCAGCAGTCGCGGGGAGGTTTCGGGCAGGCCGGTGTGACGGAAACGCTTAAGATCGCCGAAGGGGCGGTTCATCACTGTCGCTTCTTCGACCGGATGCACCTTTCCATCGACCTCGACCTCGGTGATGCCGAAAGCAGGCTTGCCGTAGCTGGCGGTGGCGTGGGCGAACACTTCGAGCGCATTGGCGGTTATCGGGCCGAGGCTGGTGTATCCCCATGGATTGACCGGGTTGGAGATCATTTCCGATGCGATCGACGCAAAGGCGCTGGCACTGTTGAGCCAAGAGCGTTGCAATTCGTAAGCGTGATAAAGCACGTCATTCCCCTGCTGCGACATTCGTCCACACGCATCTTTTGTGCGCTTGAAAGGGCCAAGGTGGGCCCAACTTCGTCATTGTGCAATGCACAAAATCGATAGTGGTGCCGGAAACCTGCCGAGTTCGCGGTTTTTGGACGTGTAATTTAGCTTGGCGATAGCTACCTGACATGGCGATGGACGTGGACGATACCGAAACCGAGGGGCAGCCCGAACGCCGGGGCTTCATGGCGCGGCGCAGGGAGAAGAAGGCGGGCAAGCCTGCCAAGTCTCTTGGCCCGCTCAAAATGATCTTCAGCCAGGCGGCCAAATATCCGCGCGAGCTGGTCTTTGCCGCCTGCGCCTTGCTGATCACCGCGGCGGTGACATCGCTTGCGATGCCCTATGCCCTCAAGCTGATCGTCGATCGCGGCTTTGGCGCCGAAGGTGAAGTCGGACGCTGGTTCCGCTACCTCCTGCTGCTCGTCGGCGTTCTGGGTCTCGGCACGGCGATCAGGTTCTATTTCGTCAGCTGGATAGGCGAACGGGTGGTCGCCGACCTGCGCCGCAAGGTCCATCGCAACCTGCTGCGCCTGTCGCCTGCCTTCTTCGAGGAAAACAGCCCCAAGGAAATTTCGAGCCGCATGACGAGCGACACGGCGATCATCGAACAGGTCGTGGGAACGACCGTCTCGGTCGCGATGCGCAATATCATCTCGGCGATTCTGGGTACCATCTACCTGTTCTGGCTCGCGCCGCAGCTTGCCGCCTATATTTTCGTAGCGATCCCTCTGGTCGTGATACCCATCGCCGTTTTCGGCAGGAGGCTTCGCAATATCAGCCGCACCAGCCAGGACCGGGTCGCCGACGTGGGGGCGATGGTCACCGAAGTGCTGGCCGGCATGAAGATCGTCCAGGCCTTCGGACAGGAGGACCGCGAAGGCGAGCGTTTCACAGGCGCGGTCGAACGCACCTTTGCCGTTGCCAAGCGGCGTATCATGATTCGGGCAGTGATGACCGCTTTGCTGATCACGCTGATCTTCGGCGCGATCACCGTGCTGATGTGGCGCGGTGCCTCGCTCGTCGCTTCCGGCGAATTGACCGGCGGCACGATCGCATCCTTCATCTTTGCGGGCGTCGTCGTTGCGGGCGCCTTTGGGGCGCTGACCGAGGTTTATGGCGATCTGCTGAGGGGTGCTGGCGCGGCGAGCAGGCTCAATGAATTGCTCAACGCCCGTCCCGAGGTCGCAGCGCCTGCCCGGCCGGAAGCCTTGCCGGTGCCGCCGCGCGGCAGCCTGTCGTTTCGAAACGTCACCTTCCGCTATCCCACCCGCCCGGAAACAGCAGCGCTCAAGGATTTCACCCTCGAGGTTGAACCGGGCGAAACGGTCGCCATCGTCGGCCCTTCCGGCGCGGGCAAGTCGACGATCTTCCAGCTGGTCGAGCGTTTCTACGATCCCCAGGCCGGGACGTTGCGGCTCGATGGCATTCCCCTGACCAAGGCAGATCCGGCCGAAATCCGCGATCGCATCGCTTTCGTCCCGCAGGAAGGGGTGCTGTTCAGCGCCAATGCACGCGACAACTTGCGCTATGGCAATTGGGACGCGAGCGAAGAACAAATCTGGGAAGCGGCCCGCGCCGCCAATGCGGAACAGTTCCTGCGCGATCTGCCCGATGGCCTCGATACCTATCTCGGCGAAAGCGGAACCAGGCTATCCGGAGGGCAGCAGCAACGCATTGCCATTGCCCGTGCCATCCTGCGCGATGCGCCGATCCTGCTACTGGACGAGGCAACGAGCGCGCTCGATGCGGAAAGCGAGCAACTGGTGCAGCAGGCGCTCGAACGGCTGATGAGCGACCGTACCACGCTGGTCATTGCCCATCGACTGGCAACGGTGCGCGCCGCCGACCGCATCGTGGTGCTCGAAGATGGCGAGATCGTGGAGCAGGGAACGCACGACCAGCTGACGCGGGCGGACGGACTTTACGCCCGCCTCGCTCGGCTCCAGTTCGCAAGTACCGAAGCCGCCTGACGCGGCAGTTCAGCCTGCCGCAATCGATGAAGTTGCAAGTGAAACCGACGAGCGACTGCACCCGTATCTCAACTCAACCTATACCGCATTTCAACATGGGCCGAATCTGGCCTCTGATAAATCCATCAAATGTCTTGAAAAGGGGACGCATCTGATGATCCGTAAAACTGCCATTCTCGGCGTGAGCGCGATTGCGCTTTCGCTGGCCGCCGCCAACCCGGCACTTGCCCAGGACCAGGAATCGGAAGAAATCCAGGCTCCGCTGCTGAGCTATCCGCCGATGGGAATCGACACCGAATTGCTCGATACGTCGGTCGATCCGGGCGACGACTTCTTCGCCTATGTGAATGGCAAGTGGGTGGCTGAAACCGAGATCCCTGCCGACAAGTCCTCCTATGGCGCTTTCCACGCGCTCGGCGAAAAATCGCAGCTCGACGTAAAGTCGCTGATGACCCAGCTGGTCGAGGGTGAAGGCTACGCCGCAGGCAGCACCGAACAGCGCCTCGTCGATGCCTACAACGCCTACATGGACGTTGACGCGATCAACGCGAAGGGTCTTGTACCGGCCCAGCCTTATCTGAACGAAATCTACGCCGCCAACACGCTCGACCAGATGGTCGAACTGTTCGCGAAGCCGGGCTTCTCCTCGATGGTTGGTGCCGGTGTCACCGTCGACCGCAAGGATCCGGAAAGCTACATCGTCAGCATCGGTTTCGACGGCATGGGCCTGCCCGACCGCGATTACTATCTTGTCGATAGCGAGCGGAACCAGGAAATCCGCACCAAGTACAAGGAATACCTCTCGTTCCTGTTCGGCAAGCTTGGCTACGAAGATCCGGCAGCAGCAGCCGAAGCCGTCTATTCGTTCGAGCTGGCCACGGCCGCTCTCGAATGGGACCGCGTTGCGCTTCGCAATGCCGATTTGACTTACCAGAAGCACGATCGTGCAGGCATCCTGGCACTCGCTGGCGACTTCCCGCTGGCCAAGCTGCTCGAAGCCGGCGGTTATGGCGATGTCGATAGGTTCGTAACCTCGCAGGTTCCGCCGACGGCTGAAGAAGCTGCCGAGATGGGCCTCGATGCCAAGATGCTTTCGGGCATCGGCGGCGGTCTTCCGGCCTTCATCGACCTCGTCGAGAAGACTCCGGTGGCGACGCTCCAGGCGTTCATGGCGAAGAATTTCCTCGACGCGAATGCTTCGATCCTGCCGAGCGACATCTACGACGCGAAGTTCGCATTCTTCAGCACCACGCTGAGCGGGATCGAACAGCAGCAGCCGCGCTGGAAGATGGCGATCAACACCGTCCAGGGCATGCTCGGCGAACAGCTCGGCAAGGCTTATGCCGAGCGTTATTTCCCGTCCGAGAACAAGGCCGCGATGAGCGAGCTGGTCGAAAACCTCCGCACCGCGCTGTCGCAGAGCGTGACCGAAATCGACTGGATGGGCGAAGCGACCAAGGAAGAAGCGCAGGCGAAGCTCGCCTCGTTCAACCCGAAGATCGGTTATCCCGACGAATTCGAGAACTACGAAGGCCTGACCATCGTCGCCGACTCGCCGCTCGCCAACAAGATGGCATCGGCAGAATGGTACAAGCAGGACAATCTCTCGAAGTTGGGCAAGCCGGTGGACAAGACCGAATGGGGCATCCTGCCGCAGACTGTGAACGCCTATTACAACGCGGTCTTCAACGAGATCGTCTTCCCGGCGGCCATCCTGCAGCAGCCGTTCTTCGCGCTGACTGCGGATCCGGCGGTGAACTATGGCGCGATCGGTGCCGTGATCGGCCATGAAATGGGCCACGGTTTCGACGACCAGGGTTCGAAGTTCGATGCCGCCGGTGCCCAGCGCAACTGGTGGACCGACGAGGACCGTGCGAATTTCGACAAGCGCACCACGGCGCTCGCCGGTCAGTACGACCAGTTCTGCCCTTATGACGAAGGCAAGACCTGCGTGAACGGCAAGTTCACCCTGGGCGAGAACATCGGTGACGTGGGCGGCCTTTCGATGGCCTACCGTGCCTATCGCCTTTCGCTCGACGGTAAGGAAGCACCGGTGATCAACGGCCTGACCGGCGACCAGCGTTTCTATATCGCATGGGCGCAGGTGTGGCGCGGCATGGTCCGTGAAAACTACGGTCGCCAGATGCTTCAGGTCGACCCTCACTCGCCCTATGTTGCCCGCGTGAATTACACGCTGCGCAACCAGGACGCATGGTACAAGGCATTCAACGTCACCGAAGACGATGCGTTGTATCTTGCTCCCGAAGACCGCGTGAAGATCTGGTAATCGGGACGTCCTGCCCGGCTTTCAAACGGGCTCGACGAAATCTGCTTTAACTTGGCCCGCGCTTCAGCCATGGAGCGCGGGTCATGACTTTTCTCCAGCTGCTGCTGATCGCCATCGTCCAGGGGATATCGGAGTTTCTGCCGATCTCCTCCTCCGGCCACCTCATCCTGATTCCCAAGCTGACGGAGTTTCCCGATCAGGGTCCGATGATGGACGTCGCCGTCCACGTCGGGTCGCTTTTGGCGATCATCATCTATTTCTGGCGCGATGCACTGGGGCTGGCGAAGGGCGGTTTCGCCACGGTCGGGATCGGCAAGGACCCGCACCAACGCCGTCTGTTCCTCTGGGTACTCGTGGGCACCATTCCCGCGGTCCTGCTTGGCCTGTTCCTCAAGATGGGCGGCTATCTCGAAGGGTTCCGCAGCACGCATCTCGTCGCCATCAACCTCATCGTCTATGGCATCCTTCTCGGCATTGCTGACAAGTTCGGCAGCCAAGACAAGACTTTCGACGGGCTGACCCTGCGCGATGCAATCCTCGTCGGCCTTGCCCAGTCCCTCGCCCTCATCCCCGGCACCAGTCGATCGGGCTCGACCATGACGATGGCGCGCTTCCTCGGCTATTCGCGGGTGGAGGCAGCGCGATTCTCCTTCCTGCTGGCGATCCCTGCGGTGGCAGGTGCAGGCCTCTTGGCGGCGCTCGACCTGGCAGAAGCCTCGCAACAGATGCAGGCCGATGCGCTCATTGCTGGCGCGCTTACTTTCCTCGCCGCATTCGCCACGATGGCCTTCCTCATGAACTTTCTGAAGAAGGCGTCGATGATGGTTTTCGTAATCTATCGTGTCGCACTCGGTGTCATTCTTCTCGCATTGTTCTAATTCCATCGGTTCGTCGCATTGGCGGAACCAATTACAACTTTGGCTTGTTGTATCGGTTGAACCAAGTTGGAAGAAGGCATGGCATTGATTTTGCTCATCCTGATCGGAGCAGTCCTCGGTTGGCTGTCATCGATCGTAACGCGAACGGAAGATCGCAACGGCGTGCTGACGGAAGTCGGCATTGGCGTTGCATCGTCGCTCGTGGCCGGATTGCTTGCCAATAACGGTTCGATCATCGGCGGCCTCAGCGCCACAGCACTGCTTGCAGCGCTGGCTGGCACGATCGCCGTGCTCGTGGCCTATTATCTGTACCGGCGTAATCGGGCCAACGCCTAATCTCGACCAACTGATTGACTGATCCGGGGATAGGAGCAATCAAGCTGCTACCTGGAATTTTAGAAGGGGAAATGTAATGAAGTTCACCAAATTTGCCGCTCTCGCTCCCGTTGCCGCTCTTGGCCTGACCCTCGCAGCTTGCGACGGTCCGCAGGAAAACGCAGCTGAAGACGCCGGCGAACAGGCTGCAGAAGTCGTCAACGAACAGGCTGAAGCCATGGAAGACGCCGGTGAAATCACCGACGCTCAGGAAGATGCCATGACCGACGCTGCTGAAGACCAAGCTGACGCCATGGAAGAAGCTGGCGAAGCTGCTGACGAAGCTGCTGGCAACTAAGCATCTGCCGCAAGGCAAAGAAAAGCCGGCTCGGGAGCGATCCCGGGCCGGTTTTTCATTGGACGTGCTAGATCGGCGTCGCGCCGCTTCCACGTCCTCCGCGCAACCAGTATTCCTGCGTCCCGCGGTGGAGCACGTCGTCGACGTCGATCACTGCCGAATTGGCATATGTGAAGCTCGGACCAAGGCTGCGGTACAGGCGATCGAAGTCGCGCTCGACCGTCTGGCGGTAAAGGTCTTCGAAGCTTTCGATGACGAAATAGGTCGGCTGAAGATCGTCGATCACGTAATCCGTGCGCATGACCCGGTCGACGTTCAGCATGATGCGGTTGGGGCTGTCTGCTTCCACCGAAAAAACAGCCTCTGTCGGTCCGGACAGGATGCCTGCGCCATAGGCCCTGATATCGCCCGGCGCTTCCTCGATCAGGCCGAATTCGACCGTGTACCAGTATAGCGCTCCAAGGGCCTTTAGATGGTTGTAGCGCATGGCTTTCCAGCCGGCGCGGCCATACTCCTGCATGTAATCGGCATAGACCGGGTCGGTCAGCATCGGCACGTGGCCGAAGACGTCGTGAAAGACATCCGGCTCCTGGATGTAATCGAAAGTCTCGCGTGTCCGAATGAAATTGCCGGCAGGAAAACGGCGGTTGGCAAGGTGCCAGAAGAACACGTGATCGGGGATTAGCATCGGTACCGGGACGACGCTCCATCCGGTGAGCGCGCCGAGATCCTCGCTGAGCTTGCGGAATTCGGGCACGCCGCCGCGGTTGAGATTGAGTTTCTGTAATCCGGCCATGAACGCGCTTGCCGCCCGTCCGGGGAGCACTTCCATCTGCCGCGCAAAGAGGTCGTTCCAGATCGCATCATCATCTGAAGTGTATTCGGTCTGCTTCGGCTCCAGCCAGTCGTCACCGACATGCGCGGGTTTTTTCAGCGGCGCGGTGAAGACATCGGCCGGCAATTCGGGCAGGATCGAAAAGTCCTGCTGTTGTTCTGCGATCGTAGCCATAGTTTCAATTGCAACCATATCATGCCCGTCGGGCACTGACAATTCGGGAGATGATCTTGGAACCTATCAAGCGCAAGCAATATGAAGATCTTCTCGATCCGCTCGAACTGGAACTGGTTGGCATGGCCCGCTGGGCAAAGGCGACCGGTGCGCGGATCCTTGTACTGTTCGAAGGGCGCGATACTGCTGGCAAGGGCGGTGCGATCAGGGCGGTCAGCGAACGGCTCAATCCCCGCCAGTGCCGGATCGTAGCGCTTTCAAAACCGTCCGAAGATGAAAGCACGCAGTGGTATTTCCAGCGTTATGTAGCGCACCTTCCGAGCGCTGGAGAAATCGTCCTGTTCGATCGCAGCTGGTACAACAGGGCGGGCGTCGAACGGGTGATGGGATTTACCGACGAGGCGCAGGTCGATGCCTTCCTGAAACAGGCGCCCGTGTTCGAGAAGCAGCTGGTTGATGACGGTATTTTGCTTTTCAAATACTGGCTGACTACCGATCAGTCCCTGCAGGAAGAGCGGCTGGCGGAACGGCTCGACGATCCGCTCAAGCGCTGGAAACTGTCACCGATCGACCTTGCCGCGCGGGAAAAGTACCAGGCCTATACCGATGCGCGCGAGGCGATGCTGGCTGCGACCCATACCGAATGGGCACCGTGGACGCTCGTCGATTTCAACGACCAGAAACGGGGGCGACTGACCCTGATCCGCGACTTGCTTGACCGGCTGCCGGACACCCAGGTCGAGCCCGCGCCGATCGACTTTCCGGCTCTTGGACAAGAGCTGCTGAAAGAGACCTACGGGGTACTGAAACCGATCGAGAGCTATCCGGTCGAACCCGACTAGACGGTCGCGCTTGCCTTGACGACCTGGCGCCCGTCGCTGGCGAAGGTGCCGAGCTCGAACCCGTCGTCGCTCGGCCGCATCGCGATGTGCAGCACTTCATCCGCAATGGCGGGGCTGACAGCCCGGAAGGCGAAGCTCTTCAAAGCATTTTCGCCCAGTTCACCCGCTGCCATCTGCAACAGCAGCGATGACATGAGCGGTCCGTGGACGACCAGCCCGCGATAGCGTTCGATATCGCGGGCATAGGGCGCATCGTAGTGGATGCGGTGGGTGTTGAAGGTCAGCGCCGAGAAGCGGAACAACAGGCGCGGGTCGGGCGTGACAGTGCGGTGCGATTGCCATTGCGCAGGATCGAAACCCCCATCACCGGGTGAAGGCGGGCTCAGTGGAGCGTCGGGCGCCATGGCGTCCCGATAGACCAGCGTCTGGACCTCACGCACTGCAGGCGTGCCATCGGCAACGGTCAGGTGCTCGACATCGACAAAGCCGAGCCTGCCGGTGCTGCCATCCTTTTCCGCCACCGAAGCGATCCGGCTGGTCCGCGAAATGGCAGCGCCGATCTCTATCGGTGCAAGAAACTCGATCTTGCTTGCCGCCCACATCCTGCGTGGCAGGGGTATGGGCGGGAAGAAGCTCTTATCGTCGGCGCTGCGGGCGGGATGCCCGTCTTCGCCAAGCGCCGCCTGCGGCGCTTCGGGAGTGCAGAGACAGAAATGGATGCCCTGCGGCATCGCGCCGCTGTCGCGCTGTTCGAGATCGAAGGTTGCGAGCCAGCGCTGCGCCAGCGAAGGGGGGAGCGTATCGGTCTGGACTTGCTCGCGCCCCAGCCAGGCGTCCCATTCGCCCATCAGGCAGCCCGTTCGAAGATCGCAGCGATGCCCTGACCGCCGCCGATGCACATGGTCTCGAGCCCGAACTTCGCTTCCCGCCGGTGCATTTCCGCGGCCATGTCGGCGAGGATGCGTCCGCCGGTCGCGCCGATGGGATGGCCCAGTGAAATGCCCGAACCGTTCACGTTGAGCATGTCCATCCGGCTGTCGTCCTTCGACCAGCCCCAACCCTTCAACACGGCGAGGACTTGGGGGGCGAAGGCTTCGTTCAATTCGACCAGGCCGATATCGTCCCAGCTCATGCCGGTGCGGGCAAAGAGGCGCTCGACTGCCGGAACCGGGCCGATGCCCATTCGCGAAGGATCGCAGCCGGCAGCAGCCCAGCCATTGAACCAGAGGGTCGGCTCGAGGCCCATTTCCTCCAGCTTGTCCTCGGCAACGACGAGGCAGGCAGCAGCGGCATCGTTCTGCTGGCTGGCATTGCCCGCCGTCACGATGGCGCCGGGGTCGCGCTTGATATCGATCGCGCGCAAGGACCCGAGCGAATCGATGCTCGCATCGGCGCGATAACCTTCGTCGTGGTCGAACACGATCGGATCGCCGCGGCGCTGCGGGATCTCAACCGGCACCAGGTGATCGTCGAACTTGCCCTCGGCCCATGCCTTGGCCGCATTCTGGTGACTGCGAACTGCATAGGCATCGGCCTCTTCGCGGCTGATGCCGTAATCCTTGGCGAGGTTTTCGGCGGTTTCGATCATGCCGGTGATCACACCGAAGCGCTCGATCGGCTGGCTCATCAGGCGTCCGCGCGACAGGCGGTCGTGCAGCGTCATGTCGCCCATGCGCACGCCTTGCCTGAGGTCGGTGGTGTAATGCTCGACGTTCGACATGCTTTCGCAGCCACCCGCAACGACCACATCGGCCATGCCGGTTTCCACCATCATTGCAGCGGTTGCGACGGCCTGAACGCCAGAGCCGCAGCGGCGGTCGAGCTGGAAGCCGGGAACTTCGAGCGGGAGGCCGGCGGCGAGCCAGCTCCAGTGACCGATCGCAGGCGCTTCGCCATTGCCATAACCCTGGCTGAAAACGACGTCATCGACGCGTTCGGGATCGATCCCGCTGCGTTCGACCAGTGCCTTCAGGATCACCGCGCCCAGCTTACCCGCGTCGAGCGGGGCGAGCGTGCCGAGGAACTTGCCCACCGGCGTGCGAAGCGGGGATACGATTGCGGCGCGTCTCTTGCTCATCATCTGTCCTTGTCTGAAAGTGCGACCGTGCCTGCATCGACAAGCTTGCCGATGTGGCCGGACGACAGGCCGAGCTTTTCGCTCAGCACCTCTTCGCTGTGTTGTCCGAGATAGGGTGCGGGCGCAGGATCGCCCCGGTCCTGGCCGCCCAGATTGGCGAAGCTGCGGGTGGCCGGGTATTCGAAGCCCGAAGGGTTGGCGGGCGAAGGGCCGAACAGCGGGTTATCCGCCACCAGCACCGGATCGTTCGCCGCTTCGTGCATGGTGCGATAACGTTCGAAGGTGCAGCCCTGCTCGCTCATGCGGGCGGCAAGGACGTCGTAGTCATGCTGGCCCGCAGCCTGCTGGAACAGGTCGAACAGGCGGTGCCGGTTCTGGAACCGAGGGGTGTCGCCATCGGCGAAGCGGACGCCAAGCTCGCTTTCGAGCGCTGCAATCTCGGCTTCGATACCGAAGGCTGCGACCAATCCGTCCCATTGCTTGGGCGTCAGCGCTGCAACCATGAAGCGCTGGTTGTCGAGGCTGCGGAAGTCGCGGCCGAACGCACCCCAGATGGCATTGCCGAGCCGTTCGCGGTCGGACCCGCGGTAAAGCATTTCGGCAAGCGAACCGCTGTTGGCCATTGTGCCGATCGCCACGTCGCCCAACGGAATGCGGACCTCGCTGCCCTGGCCCGTCTTGTCACGGTGACGGAGCGCCGCCAGCAATGCGAAGGCACCATAGGCCCCGGTGATGAAATCCCATGCCGGCAGCACCTGGTTTACAGGAGGGGCCGTGGCCATGTCCCATTCTTCGGGTCCGCACATCAGCGGATAACCGCTCGCGGCATTGACGGTGAAGTCCATCGCCTGCCTGCCGTCGTGCCAGCCCATGATCCGCACGGATATCATGTCTTCGCGGCCATCGCTTAGTGCCGCATGGCTGAGGAAGCTCTTTTCAGGCAGGTTGGTGACGCACTGGCCGGTCTTGCGAGCAAGTTCGACGCACAGCTCGCGACCCTCTGCCGAACGCAGGTCGAGCGCGACCGATTTCTTGGCACGGTTGAGGTTTTCCCAACTCAGGCTGCGCCCTTCCTTCGTCAGCAGGTATCGGTCGTAATCCAGCCCGCCCGCCTTGTGATCGACGCGGATCACCTCGGCTCCCATCTGCGCGCAGTAGAGGCCGATCGTCGGCGAAGCGACGAAGCTGGAAACTTCGATCAGGCTGAGATCGTCGAGAAGCTGGTACACGCCGCCGCCCTCAGCCGTGTTCCGCCTTCCAGTCTCGCAACATGTGCTTGGCGATCTGCAGTTGCAGGATCTGCGTCGTGCCTTCGTAGATGCGATAGATGCGAGCATCGCGGAAGAAGCGTTCGGCCTCGTATTCGGCAAGATAACCGGCGCCGCCATAGACCTGGACCACGCGGTCGACCACGCGGCCGCACATTTCGGAGGCGAAGACCTTGAAGGCGGCTGCCTTGCGCAGGATGTTTTCCCCGCGATCGGCACGGGCGGTCACGTCAGCCATCATGCTTTCGGCTGCGTAGATTTCTGTCTCGCTCTCGGCCAGCATCTGCTGGATCAGCTGGAAGTTGGCGATCGGTTCGCCAAACGCCTTGCGCTCGTTGGCATAGCGGATCGCACTGTCGAGCGCGCGGCGGGCATAGCCGGTTGATGCAGCGCCGACAGAGATGCGGCCGTTGTCGAGGCTCTTCATCGCGAAGACGAAGCCGCGGCCCGTCTCTCCGCCCAGCAGGGCATCGCCCGGGACGTGCACGTCGTCGAGCATGATGTCCGAGATATGACTGCCCGCCTGCCCCATCTTGTGGTCGGGGCTGCCGGTCGAAACGCCGGGCGTATCCATCGGCACGATGAAGGCGCTGACATGCGCATTCTTGGGCAGGTTGTCCTTCTCCGTGCGCGCCATGATCAGGCCGACCGAGGCGTGCGGAGCATTGGTGATGTAGCGCTTCGTGCCGTTGAGGATCCAGCCATTGCCCGACGGGTCGGGCTTGGCAGTCGTCTGCATCGCGGCGCTGTCCGAACCGCTTCCCGGCTCGGTCAGGCCGAAGCAGGCGATCTCGCCCGCGGCGATACGCGGCCACCATTCGGCCTTCTGCGCATCGGTGCCGCCGTTCTTGATCGCCGAATTGAACATTCCGACATTGATCGAGAAGATCGAACGGTAGGCCGGCGCTGCGTAGGCCATGGTATAGACCGTGCGCGCATATTGTTCCGTGTTGAGCCCCGCGCCGCCAAACTCTTCAGGCACGGTCAGTCCGAACAGACCCATTTCCTTCATCTCTTCGATGATGTCGGCAGGAATGGCGTCATTCTCGATGACATCCTTTTCCGCCGGGATCAGCCGTTCGCGAACATAGCGTTCCAGCTGTTCGATGAACTGTTCGAAGGTTTCCGGGTCCATTCCGGTCTGGCTCATGGCGTCTCTCTCTCGGTCGTGTCAGGTCAGTTGTTCTTATTGGGTGCCGGTTTCCGTTCCGGTCGCCGGTGGCTGTTGAGCATTTTCGCCCTCAACCTCGGGAATTGCTTCGTCGGGGATACGCCGTTCTTCCAGCATTTCGGCTGCTTCGTCCAGCGCCCGCGCTTCACCCACCGTGACGCCGCCCGGCCCCGGATCATTGTCCGCCGGGCCGCAGGCCGACAGGGCGGTGGCGGCTGCGGCAAGCAGCAGGGTGGCGATGCGTCGATTCATGCCGTGCTCCATAACGCTTCTGCGAAAAAGGAAAAGCCGACGATTGAGCGCAGGCGAAGATCCCGAGCCAAACCGCCGGCTTTTTGCCTTCGGGGTATGCCGCGTGGGCGGCATACCGATTATTCAGTTGCCGCTGCGGCCTCGGCAGCTTCGGCAGCAGCCATAGCGTCGGCAGCGACGTCGGCAGCGGCTGCGGCAGCAGCTTCCGCCTCGTCGGTGGTGACATTAGTGCTGGTGTCATCCTCGACCGAGGCTGCGCTGTCCTCGACCGGACCTTCGGTCACCGGCTCGAGCGCTTCTTCGGCAGGCATTTCAACCGTTTCGGAGGTCATGTCTTCCGACACGTCATCCGAGTTGCCGCACGCAGCCAGAACCAGCGATCCGGCCGCGACCATGGCCAGGGCAGTGAACTTTTTCATCAATCCGTCTCCTGTTGAAGAATATCGACGCGGCGAAACGCCGCAGCGCCCGAATGTCTATCGGGCGGCTCGGGGTGCTGCAAGCGCGCGATTCTGATTGCGCGACGTCCGCTTTTCGATTAATATGATATCATAATTATATCGGAGAAAATATCATGAGCGACAAATCGAACGTGATGAACGTCAGCCGGGAGACCCCGGCATCGGCGCATAGCGGCTATGTCATGTTGCTGGTCCTGCTGGCCATTACGGTCATCGGAGTCTGGGCGATCATGGGCGGGTTGCCGCCTGTCGGCGCGTCTAAGTTCGAAAAGCTGGCCTTCATCGGCACTCTTATCGGTGCGGTCATGGCTTCGGTTTTCGTGATGGTCGGATTCTACATGGTGCAGCCGAACCAGGGCGCCGTGATCACGTTGTTCGGCGAATATCGCGGTACCGACAGGACAGAAGGTCTGCGCTGGGTCTGGCCATGGATGATCCGCAAGAAGATCTCCGCCCGCGTCCACAACGTCCATTCCGACAAGGTCAAGATCAACGACCTTCGCGGTAACCCGATCGAGATCGCCTGCAACGTCGTCTGGCGCGTGGCGGACACCGCCCAGGCGGTGTTCGACGTCGACGATTACAAGGAGTTCGTGAACATCCAGATCGAGGCCGGTCTTCGTACGGTCGGTGCGCGGCACCCCTATGACGACATGAGCGACGAGGATGAAACGACGCTGCGCGGCAGCGCCGACATCATCAACGCCGAATTGCAGGCCGAGCTCAACGAACGCCTGCGCACCGCCGGGATCGTGGTCGACGAAGCGGGCCTCACGCACCTCGCCTATGCACCTGAAATCGCCGGGGCGATGCTTCGCCGCCAGCAGGCTGATGCCGTGATCGCGGCGCGCCAGAAGGTCGTGCTGGGCGCGGTCGGAATGGTTGAGGATGCGCTGCGGAAACTCTCGCACGATGGCATTGTCGACCTCGATGAAGAGCGCAAGGCGGCAATGGTTTCCAACCTCATGGTGGTCCTGTGCGGCGACCGCGAGGCGCAACCGGTCGTCAACACCGGCACGCTCTACCAGTAAGCGAAGGGGCAGGAGGCAGCCATGGCTGCACCACCGAAGAAAGCTTTCGCACTCCGTCTCGACCCCGCAGTCCATGCGGCGGTCGAGCGGCTTGCTGCGGGTGAATTGCGCAGCGCGAACGCCGAAATCGAGGTCCTCCTGCGCGAGGCTCTGGCAGCGCGCGGCATCAAGGTCCCCATCTCGGGCAAGCCGAAGCGGGGGAGGCCGCCGAAGGAATGACACGCAAGGCTCCTGCTTGACGGCCCGTTAACCATTGCCCTGCTAGGGTTTGCGCATGACCCAGCATACTGCCCGCCGCACGCACCCAGGCCTCGGATGGCTCGGCGTGGCGACCGTCCTCTTCGCGGTTGCCTCGATCCCGCTTGCAGCCCTGATTGCGCAGCCGGTCCAGGCAAAGTTCGTGGTCCAGGAAACGGGGCGCGGCTTTGCCACGTTGCAGGACGCGGTCCGCGCCATCGGCGCCGGCCAGGGCACGATCACCATCGCACCGGGACGTTACCGTGAATGCGCTGTCCAGGAAGGCGGGATCGTGACCTATCGTGCGCAGGAGCAGGGTCAGGCAGTTTTCGAGAACACCGCCTGCGAGGGCAAGGCGGCGCTGGTCCTGAGAGGCCGCAAGGCTTCGGTCGACGGGCTCGTATTCCGGGGGATTGCGGTCGGTGACGGAAACGGCGCCGGCATCCGGCTGGAGCAGGGCGACCTCCATGTCCGCCAGAGCTGGTTCGCCGACAGCCAACAGGGCATCCTGACAGGCGACGATCCGGGCGCAGCCATCGTCATCGACAAATCGACCTTCACCGGGCTTGGTACCTGCGAGAATTCGGCCGGCTGCGCTCATTCTATCTACATCGGCAATTATGGCCTGTTGCGCGTGACCCGCAGCCGTTTCGAACGCGGCACCGGCGGGCACTATCTCAAGTCTCGTGCGGCGAGAGCCGAAATCATCGGCAATAGTTTCGACGACGCGAATGGCCGCGCCACGAATTACATGATCGACCTGCCCGCTGGCGCCATCGGCAAGATCGAGGGCAATCTGTTCGTGCAGGGCCGCGACAAGGAGAACTACTCCGCCTTCATCGCGGTCGGCGCAGAAGACCTGCTCCACGATGCAGACGGTCTGCAGATCACGCACAATACGGCGCGTTTCGTGCCGGGACTCAAGCGATCATCGGTGTTCGTAGCCGACTGGACCGGACACGGGATCGCCATCCGTGAGAATGAAATCGAAAGCGGCATCGCCCCTTTCGAAGCGCGCTGATACCTATCCGAAAGCCGGGGCGTAGCTGACAACGCCAGAGGGAAGATCGCCTTCCAGCACCAGGCACTGGAAATATTCCGCTGGCGGCCCCGGATAGGCGAGCTGCGGTTCATGCCTGAAGCCGAAGCGCCCGTAATATTCCGGATCGCCCAGCAGCACGATGCCCTTTGCCCCCAAAGCGCGTATGTCCGCGATACCCCGCTGGACCAGCCGGAAACCGATGCCCTGTCCATGAAGTTCGGGCGTCACGCTTACCGGCCCGAGCCCGTACCAGTCGCCGGTGCCGTCGCTGATCGTGACGGGTGAAAAGGCGATATGGCCAACGATGTGCCCGCCGTTTTCCGCCACCAGCGATAGCGTGAGATCGCCTGCATCGCGCAGCTTGCCGACCAGTCCGGCTTCGCTTCCATCAGAGAATGGCATGTCGCGAAATGCAGCCTTGGTAACATCGAAGATTGCCGCGTGATCCTGCGTGGCTTCGGGGCGGAGCGAGACGGCGGTCATTCCAGCAAGTGGCCCGATTTGTCGCGCTTGGTTGCGAGGTAGCGGGCGTTGTGCGGATTGTCGGGCAGCTGGTGCGGCACCCGTTCATTCACCGTCATGCCCGCTGCCTCGAGCGCTGCGACCTTGCGCGGATTATTCGTCATCAGGCGGATCGAGCGGACCCCGAGCAGGTCGAGCATTCGCGCGGCGGTGGCGAAATCCCGGGCCTCGTCCGGCAGGCCCAGCCGTTCGTTCGCCTCGACCGTGTCGAAGCCCTGATCCTGCAGGCGATAGGCGCGCAGCTTGTTGACGAGGCCGATGCCGCGCCCTTCCTGCCGCATGTAAAGGAGAACGCCCCAACTGCCCCGGCTCGCCTCGTCGGCCATCGCCGCCAGTGCTGCATCAAGCTGCGGCCCGCAATCGCATTTGAGGCTGCCGAGTATATCGCCGGTAAGGCACTCTGAGTGGAGCCGCACCAGCGGCGCGACATCGCCCGTCTGCCTGCCAATCACCAGCGCGACGTGTTCTCGCATGTCGTCGGCGCTGCGGAAGGCGACGATTTCGGCTGTCTCGCTCGCTGCGACCGGAAGCCGTGCGCGCGTCGCAATCGTCAGGTTGGCCGTGTCGGCCCATTCCGCAAGATCACCGGTTTCGATCGCCTGCGCTTCTCCGGCAGAAGCGGGATCGACCATGAAAGCGGGAAGGATGCCTGCAATCCGCGCCAGCTCCATTGCCGCTCTCGCTTCCCCTGCCCATTCGATCGCTTCGGCCTTGAACGGCCCTTTGAGCGGATTGGCGAGATCGAGCGCAGGATCGGCAATCGGGCGCGCGGATGCGAGGTCGAAGGCTTCCCCGCCCCGGATCAGGACCGGCGCATGCGGCTCTGCCGCTTCGCGCTGGTTGGCCAGTTTCAGCGTGGCTGCGCGCGCCGCCGATATCAGCATCCTGTCCGAAGTTGCCGCCTTTGCGATCGCGGTTTCGACCGGCAGCAGGACCGGGCCGCCTGCAAATGCGATCGGCCAGCCGTGCCGCAGGGCATCGACCGCCTGCGCGACGCGGCGCGAGGGCGTGGGTCGAGGCGCGGCCTCGTTCAGAGACTGAACTCCGTAAACAGCGGGATATGGTCGCTCGGTTTTTCCCAGTCGCGCGCATCTTCGCGCAGCCAGTGCCGTCCTGCCTGTTTGGCAAGCTCGGGACTGGCCCACATGTGGTCTAGCCGGCGTCCGCGATCATTGGCCTTCCAGTCCTTGGCGCGGTAACTCCACCAGCTGAAATAGCGTTCGGGATCGCGGATGTGCTCGCGCCCGATGTCGGTCCAGCCGTGGGCATCCTTGAAGCGTTGCAGCGTCTCGACCTCGAGCGGCGTGTGGCTCACCACCTTCAACAACTGCTTGTGGTTCCAGACATCGCTTTCGAGCGGCGCAATGTTGAAATCGCCGACGATCAGCGTCGGGCGATCGACCTTGTCGGCCCAGCGCGTCATGCGTTCGAGGAAGTCGAGCTTCTGCCCGAACTTCACATTGATCGTGCGGTCGGGCTCGTCGCCGCCTGCGGGAATATAGACGTTCTCGATCACCATGCCCTGGTGCGCCGGATCGGTCAGTTCGACCCCGACATGACGCGCCTCGCCATTGTCCTGCCAGTCGTGGCGCGAGAATTCCTTCATCGGCAGCCGGCTGACCGTCGCGACGCCGTGATAACCCTTCTGCCCGTGGATCGCCTGGTAGGTATAGCCGAGATCGGCCAGCGCCTGGGCCGGGAACTGATGCTCCTGGCATTTGATCTCCTGCAGGCAAAGCACGTCCGGGGCTTCCTCCTGCAAGAGGCGCTCTACGATCGGCAAGCGCAGGCGGACCGAGTTGATATTCCATGTAGCGACTGAAACCATGGGCGCAGCACTTAAGGCCCGCCAGCTTGCGGGTCCAGTCCGCAGCTTTCTCTTTCCCGTAACGAACGAAAGCGATAGCGCGGCGCAGAGAAGGAGATTCCACGATGGCCAAGAACACCGCAGCCTTTGCCCTGACCGGCGCAATCGCCATGGCACTCGCCGCCTGTACGCCCGCTACCTCGCAAGGATCGGTCGAATCGGCGCCGGTTGTCGCAGCGACCGAACCGACGACGGCGAAGAAGGTGATCCTGTTCATCGGCGACGGCATGGGCATTTCGACCATCACCGCCGCGCGCATCTACGCAGGGCAGAAATTGGGGCAGAGCGGCGAGGAATATGTCCAGTCGTTCGAGAAGTTCGATAATGTCGCACTCGTCAAAACCTACAATTCCAACGCACAAACTCCCGATAGCGCCGGCACGGCATCGGCCATGAACACCGGGGTGAAGACGAAGATCGGTGTGCTCGGGATCGGGCCAGAGGCACCGCATGGCGATTGTGCCGGGTCCCTTCCGCACCGTCTGGAAACCCTTGGCGAAAAGGCCAAGCGCGAGGGGCTGGCGCTGGGGATCGTGAGCACGGCGCGCATCACCCACGCGACCCCGGCGGCGGTCTATGCCCATATTCCGAATCGCGACTGGGAAGCCGATGCGGCGATCCCCGCGGACCAGCGCGGCCTCGGCTGCGAGGATATCGCGACGCAGCTCATCGGCACCGATTTCGACGTCGCGCTCGGCGGCGGCCGTGCGGCATTCTATGGCAAGGACAAAGGTGGGCGCAGGCTCGAGGACGATGCCGATCTGCCGGCAGCCTGGGTGCAGCTGACTGGCGGCACCTATGTCGAAGATCAGGCGGCGCTTGCGGCAGCCCCGCTAGACAAGCCTGTCTTCGGCGTGTTCTCGCCCAGCCACATGACCTACATGGTCGATCGCAAGGCCGACAGCAGCGAACCGACCCTGACCGATATGACCGCAGAGGCGATCAAGCGGCTCGATAGCGATCCCGATGGCTATTACCTGATGGTTGAAAGCGGGCGGATCGATCACGGCCACCACGAATCGAAGGCTGGATATGCCCTGGAAGAGGCGGTCGAATTCGACCGGGCCATCCGTTACGCGATCGAGCATACGGATCCGGAAGAGACACTGATCCTCGTCACGGCGGACCATAGCCACGTCTTCACAATGGCCGGGTACCCGAAACGCGGCAATCCGATCCTCGGCCTGGTCTATCCGCCTGAAGGGGGCGACGAGGACCACGGCGCGGGCGGCGATGGCCCCTCGCTGGCTGCGGATGGAAAACCCTACAGCACGCTTGGCTATGCCAACGGACCCGGCGCGGTTCGGGGCGATCGCGGTATCCCGGACACAGGCGTCCGCGCGCAGCAGCAGTCGCTGGTGCCGATGGGCTCGGAAACGCATGGCGGCGAAGACGTCGCGCTGTTTGGCACAGGTCCCGGGTCGCAGCGCGTGCGCGGCGTGATCGAGCAGAACGTGATCTACGACATCATTGCCAAGGCGCTGGGCTGGAAGCGTTAGGCGGGCAAAGGAAAACCCTCGCGCCGGGGGCATTGGCACGAGGGTTCCTTTGAGCGTTCGTCACGCTTGGCAAGGCGGTCTTTTGGAAGATCGGGCAACAGGGGGGAAACCCGTCTTCGACCGCCTTGATTTACAATCTACCCGTCAGTGGCTTTCCCGTAAATGAATAAGCCGCCGCAAGTTGTCGCATTCATACAACCAATCGACGCTAGTCCGTTCAGCTGGGGCGACGAGACGAGCGGCGCGGATCGTCGAACTTGAACGCGCTGTCAGCAACGCTGACGCCGTAGCGGTGATTCCGCAGGCGCACCGTAGTGCGGTGGTTCTGAGAATCGAGCGCGACCCAGTTGGTCAGCTGCAATCCGCCCGGAGCCGCAGAGTTGCGGATGAAGATCATCGTGATCACGCCGAATTCGGGACGCTTCGGATCGCGAACCTCGACGCTGACGACGTCGGGATTGCTGGTCGGGACCAGCTTGCCATATTGCTTCACGTCGCGGCTGGGATCGAGCAATGCGCCTAGCGGCGAACGCTTGATCGGCCAGCGCTGGACCTGGTTCACCTCGTAATCGATCAGGTAGAGCGAGCTGCCGTTCGACACGACCAGCATCGGCACGCCTTTTTCATATTCGAAGCGAATCTTGCCCGGACGCTTGAGCGTCATCACCCCACCGACCGTCTGGCCTTGCCTGTCGGTCTGGGTGAAGTCCGCCTTCATCGTCGAAATACCGCGCAATGCGGTAACGGCACGATCAAGATCGCCTTGCGCTGCCTCGGCAGAGGTCGCGGGCAGGGCGATCATTGCTGCGGGAAGCCCAATGGCAAGCGCGCCGGCAATCGCGGCGCGCAAGGGGCGTTTGGTGAGGGATGTGAAGATGTTCATGCTCCTGCCTTTAGCTACAGGGCATTGAACCATGAGTGAACCCGGGAAGTTCCCGCGGTTCAGCTTACTTGATCTTCGCTTCCTTGAATTCGACGTGCTTCTTCGCGACGGGGTCGTACTTGCGGAAGCTCATCTTCTCGGTGATGTTCCGCGGGTTCTTCTTCGTCACGTAGTAGAAACCCGTGTCGGCGGTCGAGACGAGCTTGATCTTGACGGTTGCGGGCTTCGCCATGGCGTATTCCTAAAGATCTGTGGGGCCGCCCCGTTTTGCAGGGACCGGGCCGAAAAAATAAGGGCGGCGCGCAGCGCACCGCCTGTCCGGCGCGCCCATTGGGTGATTCACGGGGAAAAGTCAAGCATCGGCGTCACCCGAAACCGACGCAGGCCCCGCTACCAGTCGGAGCGTGAGACCTTGCCGCGGTTCGCCTTTACCTCGCCGCGCGCCTTCTTCGCCTTCAGCCGCTGAACCTTGCCTACCCGGTTGAGCCGCGATTTTGCGCGTTTCTTCGGGCGCTCGTGCGCCTGCTTCAGCAAGGTCTCCAGTTTCTCGCGTGCTTCGGCGCGATTCGCTTCCTGCGTACGGTGTTCCCGCGCAGTGATGAGGATGTCGCCCGAGGCAGTCAGCTTGCTGCCGGCGATTTCCTTCAGTCGCGCAAAAGCGAATGGTGGCAGGCGCAGCTTGTATGCATTGACGCGCAGCTGGACCTCGGTTGCGACCTTGTTGGCATTCTGGCCGCCAGGCCCCGAACCGGCGAGGAAGCTTTCCTCTGCCAGCTCGTGGGCCCGCGCGATCAGGTCCTCATCCACCTGACACTCCGAGAGCAACAAAATCCGCCGGTAGCGGCGCGGTCGCTACTATCGAAGGCTTGCCATCGCGCGCGACAACCAGGCTTTCGGCGTGCAGCATGGTGCGCGGCGCGCCCTTGCCATTGCCATAGACCGGATCGCCAAGCAGCGCGTGGCCCAGACCCGCCAGCGCATGGATGCGCAGCTGGTGCGTCCGGCCCGTTTCCGGCCTGAACCGGATGACCGAACGCGTTCCGAGCACCTCGACCAGTTCCCAGTGAGAAACTGCCGGCTTGCCCTTCTTCGCGGCGATCATGCGCCAGCCCTTTTCGGCGCTGCTGATCTTGCTCAGCGACAATTCGATCGTCCCGCTTTCGCCATCGGGAATCCCGTCGAGGATTGCGATGTAGCTCTTTTCGACCTCGCGTTCCTCGAAAGCGCGGTTGAAGCGCTTCAATGCTTTCGGATTGCGCGCGAGCAGGAGGCAGCCCGAAGTATCGGTGTCGAGCCGGTGTACCGGCATCGGCGGCCGCTGGAAGCCGAGCTTGAGCGCTTCAAGATGGTCTTCGAGCGAAGGGCCGCCCTTGCGCGGACGCTCGATCGGCAGGCCGGCCGGCTTGTCGATGACCAGCGCTTCGCCGTCTTCGAACAGGATATCGATCATGAAGTGAACTCCGCTTCCACCAGCCCGCGAACCGAATTGCCGAGCAGGAAGCCGCCTTCGAGGTCTTCGAGCGACAGCTCGGCCTCGCGCGCCTTGCCCGCATCGATCAGCGATCGCCGCAGGACGCCCGGCAGCAGGCCGAGCGCGGTGGGCGGGGTAAGCAGGATGCCATCATCCCCGCGAACAAAAATATTGGTGAAACTGCCTTCGGTAACCAGCCCATCGTCACGGACCAGCAGCGCCTCGTCTGCGCCCATGCCGCGTGCAACGCCCAGCGCTTCCTCGTAGAATGCGCGCTCGCTGGTCTTGTGCCGCAGGCGCCAGTCACCGGGATCGACCGGCAGGGGAAGCGCGATGCATTGCAGGACCGGCTTGGCAACCTGTTCGATTCGCGTCGCTTCGAACGCGATCGCGCCGCTACGCGCTGCCAGCAGGCGAACCTTCGACCTGTGCTCCAGATCGAAACATAGCGCCTGGATCTGGTTGCGAACGTCGTGACGGTCAAAGGAGAAGCCCAGTTCGGCAGCGCTCTGCTTGATGCGCTCGAGATGCAGTTCGAGCAGGCTGATTCCCGCTTCCGGGTCGAACAGCATGCTTTCGATCAGGTCGAAGCGGGCAGCGCGGTGATCGGACGTGCTGCTGCGCGCAAAGCCGCCCTTGATCTCGCATTCGCGCCGCTCGGCAAGGGGCTCGCTATCGGCAACGATGGCAGAGCCGACGCCCATGACCGCAGCGCCCTGACTGTTCTCGATCGGAGTCAGGCGCAACGTGCGGATCGCGACATTGAACGCGGCGCTTCCATCCGGGTCGATCCGGCCGATCGCCCCGCAATAGGGTCCACGCGGATCGCGCTCGACCTCGTCGATCAGCTCCATCGCCCTGATCTTCGGCGCGCCGGTGATCGATCCGCAAGGAAATATGGCCCGGACCAGATCGACGGCACCTTTCCCGTCCTCGAGCCGGGCATGAACGGTCGAGACCATCTGGTGCACGGTCGGATAGGTTTCGACGCTGAACAGCCCCTCTACCGTGACGCTGCCCGGCTCGGCCACGCGGCTGAGGTCGTTGCGCATCAGGTCGACGATCATCAGGTTCTCGGCCTTGTCCTTTTCGGACATGGCGAGCTCATCGCGCAGGGCTTCGTCCGCACTTTCGTCCGCTGCGCGCGGGCGCGTCCCCTTCATCGGCTTCACCTTGGCCGCATCGCCGCGAAGCGACACGAACAGCTCGGGACTGAGGCTGAGCAGCCAGTTCGAGCCGTCGAAGATCAGGCCGCCGTAGCCGGCTTTCGCTGCGGGCCGCAGCGCGGCATAGATCGCAACGGGAGAACCGCGATAAGAACCGGCCAGCGGATAGGTCAGGTTGGTCTGGTAAATGTCGCCGGCGCGGATCGCTTCCTGCATCGTGGCAAAGGCAGCTTCGTATCCGCCGGTCGACAATTGCGGCACGAGCGGGCCGAGCGCCGCGTCGCCGCCATCGTCTTCGGCTGCTTGCGATGCGAGCCAAGCGGCAACGTCGTCCGGCGCGATTTCTTCAGCATCGTCGAACAGCCCCAACCAGACGAGCGGTCCGGCGGCGCCGCTACGCCCGTCGACACGCCCAGCAAGGCGAGGTTCGAGCGCGAGCCCGGCTTCGTAGGCGATGTATCCGGCAAGATGCCCGCCGGTCTTGAGACGAGCCTTGTCTGCTTCCGCCAGCACCCGTGACACCTCCTCGCCGCGCCTGGCGACGAAGACCTGGCGCGGTTCGCGATAGAGGTGCGCAGGGGCAGGATTATCCGTGCGCGCATCGTCCAGCAGGATGAAAGGAGTATTCTGACCCATTTGTATCCTGCATTAGACCATCACGCCGACAAGTCGAGAACTTGACCGCACGGCCTGCCCTTTGCCACACACGAGCGAACATTCGGGACCGGAGACTACCCACGCATGAGTCAGATTTTCCTCGGCCTCGCCGAAAACGGCGAGAAGCAGTATCTCGACCTTTCCCGCGCCAACCGTCACGGATTGATCGCGGGCGCCACCGGTACCGGCAAGACCGTCACCTTGCAGGGGCTGGCCGAAAGCTTTTCCGCCGAAGGCGTTCCGGTTTTCGTCGCCGATGTGAAGGGCGACCTGTCGGGCATCGCCATGCCGGGCTCTCCCACTTTCAAGCACGCCGACAAGCTGGAGAGCCGGGCAAAGGAACTCGGCATGGACGACTATGGCTATTCCGATAATCCAGTCGTGTTCTGGGATCTCTACGGCAAGCAGGGGCATCCGATCCGGACGACGGTTTCGGAAATGGGTCCACTGCTGCTGTCGCGCCTGCTCGACCTTAATGAAACGCAGGAAGGGGTCCTGCAGATCGTCTTCCGCCATGCCGATGAAAACGGCCTGTTGCTGCTCGATTTCGGCGACCTCCAGTCCGTCCTCGCCTGGGCGGCCGAAAATGCGAAGGAGCTTTCGGGCGTTTACGGCAATGTGTCGAAACAGTCCGTCGGCACGATCCAGCGCCAGCTGTTGAGCTTCGAATCGCAAGGTGCGGACATGTTCTTTGGCGAGCCCGCGCTTGAAATCGACGATTTCATCAAGGTGGACGAGCAGGGCCGCGGCTATGTGAACGTGCTCGCTGCCGACCAGCTGATGCGCAGTCCCAAGCTCTATGCGACGTTCCTGCTGTGGCTGCTGGCGGAACTTTTCGAAAGCCTGCCCGAGGTGGGCGATCCCGAGAAGCCCAAGCTGGTCTTCTTCTTCGACGAGGCGCACCTGCTGTTCGATGATGCGCCCAAGGCGCTCTCGGACAAGATCGAGCAGGTTGTGCGCCTGATCCGGTCGAAGGGCGTTGGCGTCTATTTCTGCACCCAGAACCCGATCGACATTCCTGAAGAGGTGGCTGGGCAGCTCGGCAATCGCGTGCAGCACGCTTTGCGCGCATTCACCCCGCGCGACCAGCGGGCGATCAAGGCGGCGGCCGAAACCTTCCGCATCAACCCCGACCTCGATGTCGCCCAGGCCATCACCGAACTGAAGGTCGGCGAGGCACTGGTTTCGACCCTGGACGAAGATGGCGCGCCTACGATCGTACAGCGCACGCTGATCAAGCCGCCGCGCAGCCGCCTGGGCCCGGTGACGCCCAAGGAGCGTGCGATCATCCAGTCGATCAGTCCTGTTGACGGGAAATACGATACGACGGTCGACCGCGAGAGCGCCGAAGAAGTACTCGCGGCCAAGGCGGTCGATGCTGCCGAAACTGCGGAAGAGGTCGAGGAAAAGGGGCGCGAGGAAGTGGGCAAGCGCAGCCGCAAGACCACCTCTCTGTGGGAGAAGGCGGGCAAGGCCGCGATGGGCGCGGCTGCCAGTTCTGCAGCTACTATCGTTGCGGCAAAGATTTCGGGCCGGAAGAGCCGCGCCAACCCGATGAAGACGGCTGCGACCTCTGCTGCGGGAACGATTGCTACCGAATTTGGTGGCAGCATCGCCGGGCGCTTCGTTCGCAACCTGATCGGCGGCCTGATGCGCTGATCCGGCCTGCCCTGCCGGTTCAGGCGTTTTCGGGCAGCCGGATTTCCGCGCGCAAGCCGCCGCCGGCGCGGTTGGCAAGCACCAGCTTGCCGCCATGCTGTTCAGCAATGGCACGAGCCAGCGTCAGGCCGAGGCCAGCGCCGCCGGTCGCCCGGTTGCGGCTGGCTTCGCCGCGGGTGAAGGGTTCCATCATTTCCGAAATCCGCTCGGCAGGAATGCCCGGACCGTTGTCATCGACCCGGATCACTGCGACGCCATCTTCGCGCAGGACATCTACGTTGGCCGCTCCGCCGTAACGGACCGCGTTGGAAATCAGATTCCGCATGGCGCGTTCAAGCCATGTCGTATGACCGCTGACGACGAGCCGCGGCGCTTCGACCAGCGTGACCGGTTCGCCCAGATCCTCGAATTCCTCAACCACAGAGGAGGCGAGCGCGGACAGGTCGAGCTTCTCGCGTTGCGATCCGGCGCGCCCCACCCGGGCAAGCGTCAGTATGTCGTCGAGAGTGCGGGTGATTCCTTCGATGCTTTCGGCCATGCGCTGGCGCTGCTGGTCGTCGGGGACGCTCTCGATCCGGACGCGCAAGGCAGCAAGCGGCGTCTTCAGGTCATGTCCGATGGCGCCCAGCATCACATCCTTTTCATCGAGCATGGCCGAAATGCGGGCTTCCATCAGATTGTGCGCAGCGATCAATTCGCGGACATCCTGCGGCCCACTTTCCTCCAGCTTTTCAGTGTGATCGGGCCGTTGAGAGAAGCTCGTCACCCGCTCGGTCAGTCTCGCGATGGGCCGCGTGATGCGGCGCATCACGAAATAAAGGAGCGTCACCAGCACGGCGAAAATGACCAAGGTCTGGATCAGGATCGGGCCGAAGAGTTGGCGCGGTCGCCGCCCTTCTGCCACCCGGGCAACGCGCCACGCGCCGTTATCCTCCCGGTAAGCCGCAACGATCAGCCAGCGATCGTCCTCGCCCCGCCGCTCGATGCGCGCCAGCAGGCGCGGTCGTTCAGTGATGAATGGGTCCTTGGTCGCATCGCGCCGCAGGGCGACGACCTCTTCTGTCACGATGCCCTGCGATGCGAGGACACGTTCCAGGCCATCTTCGATCTCGGGAAGGCGGGTTTCGCCCGGAAGCAGTGGCGACCGGTCCGAAGTTTCGAGGCCGACGCGAAATTCGGAATATCCCGGGCGTTCGCCCCGCCTGTCCTTCTTGCCGTCGCGCTCGCCGCGCCGTGGCCGATCGAGGTTCTCGCCGTCGTCGCCCCTAGAAGCGAGGCGACCCTGCTCGCGGCGCTCGGCGCGTTCGCGTGCATCGACGAGCCGGAAAGCGGCTGAGTTGACGAGATTGACCTGCTGGCGCTGCTGGGCACCCTGAAACAGCAGCACGGCTGCAACACCCTGTCCTACGAACAGTCCGAAGATGACTGTCGCCATGACCTGGCCGAGCAGGCTTTTGGGAAGAAGCCGCATCAATTGTCCGGTTCGGATTTCACGCGTCGTACGTCGGCTGCGAAGCGGTAGCCGCCGCCGCGCACGGTCTGGATGAATTGCGGGTTACGGCTGTCAGACTCGATCTTGCGACGCAGGCGGCTGACCTGGTTGTCGACCGCACGATCGAACATATGCGCCTCGCGGCCCTGCACCATGTCGAGCAGGCGATCGCGATCGAGGACCGCGCGGGGGAGATCCAGGAATGCGCGCAACATGCGGTATTCCGCAGTCGAGATTGCGACCGAAACGCCATCGGGATCGCACAGGCGGCGCTTGAGCGGGTCGAGCGTCCAGCCTTCGAATTCGAACAGCAGGTTCTCCGCCGCGTCCTGGTTGGAGGCTCCATTCCCGTTGGCACGGCCTGCACGCCGCAGGACGGATCGGATCCGCGCCACCAGCTCGCGTGGCTCGAACGGCTTGGTCACGTAATCGTCGGCACCGATTTCGAGGCCGACGATGCGGTCGGTAGCTTCGCCCTTGGCGGTAAGCAGGATCACCGGCAGGCCCTGAGATTCGATCAGGTGCCGACAGAGCGAAAGGCCGTCCTCGCCCGGCATCATGATATCGAGCAAGACGATATCGGCCGTGATTTCCAGCAGGCGACTGCGCGCTGCCGCAGCGCTTTCCGCTTCATGCACGACGAAACCCTGACCGGTCAGATATTCGGCCAGGGGTTCGCGCAGGGTCGTCTCATCATCGACCAGCAAGATGGTAACGGGTGCGACATCGGTCATGAGGAGGTCCTTTGCCGCACCCGGCTGGCCGGCTCAACCGGCCAGATAGGATCGCGGTTATTCAGCCGCAGTCTTGGCTTCGCGGCGTTCCTGCCACTTCGCCTTCATCGCTTCGCGTTCTGCGTCGAGTTCCGCCTTGGTGATGGTCCCCGAATTGTCGGTATCCATCTTCTTGAAGTGGGCTGCGGAAGCCGCGTTGAATTCGGCTCGACTTACCGACTTGTCGTTATTGGTGTCGGCCTGGCGCAGCATGGCCATGCCCATGTCGCGACCGCGATGCCCGCGCTTGCCCTGGCGTTCACCGCCGCGCTTCCCACGATCTTCGGCCGCCTGGTCACCGCGCTCGCCCTTCTTGGCGCGGCGGTTTTCCATGCGTTCCTTGCGATCCTTGCGTGCTGCATCGAGTTCGGCTTGCGACAGTTCGCCGCTCTTGTCAGTGTCGAGCTTGGCAAATCGTTCGGCCTTGCGCGCTTCGCTGTCGGCATCATTGATGAAACCGTCGCTGTTAACGTCCATGCGCTCGAACATCTTGGCTGCTCGGGCATTGTGCTCGGCCAGAGTGATGACGCCGTCGCCATCGGCATCGGCGCCGCGCTTGCCGGTCTGCTGGTCGGCCATCGCAACGGTCGCGCCGCCAAGCGCCAGTGCTGCGGCAGTGAGGGTCAGGGTGAAATTACGCATCGTCTTCTCCACAAGAGGAAATTATCTTGAGCTGCGGCGAGCGCCGGAGTGGAGGGGGAGGGGACTGCTCCAGCAACATCGCCGCAACTCGTGCATCCTGTCTAGGGCACGAGTGTCGCAGGAATATGCCGATGTGAGGGAAATTTGTCGCGCATTGTATCGCGCGGAGAAGGGGGTTCATCGAGCAGCAAACTTGCCGCCGACGAACCCCTGCAACCTAGCCTTCGTTGACCATGCAGAAGGCGTTGAGCTTGTTACCGTCGGGATCGCGAAAATAGCTGGCGTAGAAGACATTGCCGTTCTCGTCCGCCTCGCCGCGCGGTCCCGGAGCGCCTTCGTCGCTCCCGCCATTGGACAGGGCGATTTCGTGCAATCGGTGCACCTGCTCCTTGTCCTGCGCCTGCAGCGCGACCATCGTGCCATTGCCGACAGTCGCTTGCTTCTCGTCGAAGGGCTTGGTCAGCGCGACACCTGCCGGGCCGTCCCATGCGCCCCAGGCGATGAAGGTGTCGAAATCCATCATCCGCCCGTATCCCATCTCCGCCGCGATCGCGTCGTAGAACGGGGCATTCTTCTGCAAGTCGTTCGTTCCCAGAGTCACATAACCAATCATTGTCGAATATCCTCAGTTCATCGCGACCAGTAATGAGAACATTATAGGAACATTGAGTGCTTCGCAAGGCCGTCAGAGGGGCGCGCACTCCCGCTCCAGCCAGTCGAGATCCTCTCCCAATAGCTGCGGCGCGAGGATGTCGCGGACCTTGGAATGATAGGTGTTCCACCATGCAATTTCTTCCGGGCTGAGCATGGTCTTGTCCACCAGCCGGCGGTCGATCGGAACGAAGGTGAGCGTCTCAAACCCGAAATAGTCGCCTTCGGCGCCCTCGATTTCGCGCTTTACCGTCAGGACGAGGTTCTCGATCCGGATGCCGAAACCGTTCGGCTTGTAATAACCGGGCTCGTTGGAAAGGATCATCCCGGCGAGCAATTCCTGGTCGGACCCTGCCTGTCCGCTTGTCGCCTTGGCGATGCGCTGCGGTCCTTCATGCACCGACAGGAAGCTGCCGACACCGTGGCCCGTACCATGGGCGTAGTCGACACCTGCCTGCCACAGGTACTGGCGCGCGAAGGCGTCGAGCTGGGCGCCGACAGTACCTTCGGGGAAGACCGCAAGGTCGATGGCGATATGACCCTTGAGCACGCGGGTATAACGGTCGATCATTTCGCGGCTCGGCTCGCCCGGACCGACCCAGACCGTGCGGGTGATATCGGTCGTGCCGTCGCGGTACTGGCCGCCCGAATCGACGAGGTAGATGCTCGACGGCGGGATGGCGATATTGCTGTCTTCGTCGACGCGGTAATGCGGCAGTGCGGCGTGGGGGCCTGCAGCGCTGATCGTGTCGAAGGAAAGGTCGCGCAGATCGCCGTGTTCCTCGCGGAACGCCTTGAGCGTGGCAGCTGCGGTCAGTTCGTCCACTTCGCCGCTCGGAGCATTGATCTCGATCCAGCGCAGGAAGCGGGCGACGGCTGCACCGTCACGGGCCTGGGCATCACGGTGCCCCTGCTGTTCGACAGCATTCTTGACCGCCTTTGGCACGATCGTCGGATCGCGGTTGAAGCTTACTTCCGCACCGGCACCTTCGAGCAATTGTGCGATTGCATCGACGCCATAATCGGGATCGACCGAAACCCGCTTGCCCGACAATCCGGCGAGTGCATCGGGGAATTCGTCACGCGCCCTGATCGTGACCGCATTGCCGAGGTGCTGGGTCAGTTCCGGCGTCACCTTTTCAGGGGCGATGAAGAACTCTGCCGTGCCGTCCTGATGAGAAATGACATAGGACAGGGCAACGGGGGTGCGATCCACGTCGGTTCCGCGGATGTTGAGCAGCCATGCAATCGAATCGAGCGCTGAGACGACGGCGGCGTCATGGCCGGTCTTCTTCAGCCAGTCGGCGATTTCCGACCGCTTTTCGGACGACGAACGTCCGGCCAGAGCGGCATCGTGCACGACAGCGGTTGCCGCCGACGGCTCCGGCCGATCCTGCCAGACTGAATCGATAGGGTTGGTTTCGACGGCGACCAGTTCAACGCCTGCGCGCTCGAGCTGCTTGCGGGCCGCATCGATCGACTTGCGGGTGTGAAGCCACGGATCATAGGCGATCCTGGCGCCGCGCTCGGCATTGTCGGCCAGCCAGCCGCCAATCGTGTCCTTGGGCACCGAACGGTATTCGAACAGTTTTTCGTCCACCTGGTCGCGGACCTGGACCGTGTAACGGCCATCGACGAAGATTGCCGCCTTGTTGGCGAGTACGACCGCCGAACCGGCAGAGCCGCCGAAACCCGTCAGCCAAGCGAGGCGCTGGGCATAGGCCCCGACATATTCGCTCATGTGCTCGTCGGAGATGGGAATGATGAACCCGTCGAGGTTGCGTCCCTTCAGTTCCTGCCGGAGGGCGGTGAGACGGGCTTCGTGGGTTTGCATCAACATTTTATCGAATCCTGCGTTGGGGAAGTTCCGGCTTGCCGCATGGGACAAACTGCTTTCTATCGAAACCAACATAGGGACCATTCGGTTGCTACGCCACCCGTCGCAGATTCTGGCCGTTGCAGACTCTGGCAGGCGGCGTCACATGGCAGGGGAATTTCATGACCACCCATTCGTTATCCCGCATCGCTCTCGCCGCTTGCCTCGCCCTGTCGCCCGTGGCAGCGCAGGCGGCAACTCCAGACAAGGAAGATACAAACGTGACCAGCGAGGTACCGACCTCCCCGCCCGTCGCCGAAAAGCGCGCGCACAGCTACACCCACCATGGCATCACGATCAGCGATCCCTACAACTGGCTGCGCGACCAGTCCTATCCGACCATCGATGACGAGGACGTGCTCGATTACGTGAAGGCTGAAAACGCCTGGTACGAAGCGCGCATGGCGGACCAGAAACCGATGGTCGAGAAGCTGTTCGAAGAACTGAAGGGCCGGATCAAGGAAGACGACAGCTCGGTCCCGCAAAAGGATGGCGACTGGGTCTACTGGTCGGAATTCGAGGAAGGTTCGCAATACCGCAAGCATTACCGCAAGCCTGCGGCGGGCGGCGATGCTGCGCTGATCCTCGATGAAAACCAGCTGGCCGACGGCCTCGACTATTTCCGCCTCGGCGCGCTGTCGGTGAGCCAGAACGGCCGCCTGCTCGCCTATTCGACCGATACCAATGGTTCGGAACGCTACACTGCGCGGATCAAGGACCTGGCGACCGGTGAACTGCTGGCCGACGAGCTGACCAATCTGCGTGGCGGGCTGACCTGGGTTAAGGGCGACACCGCGCTGGTTTACGGCCCCTCGACCGAAGAATGGCGCACGCTGGAAGCGAAGCTGCACGTCCTCGGCACGCCTGTCGAAGACGATGTCACGCTCTACAAGGAAGAGGACCAGAGCTTCGGCGTCGGTGCCGGACTGACGGCGCAGGAAGATTGGCTGATCATCGCAACGGGCGACAATGAAACGTCGGAAGTACGACTGGTGCCAGCCGATAACCCGACGGCGACGCCGATCCTGATCAAGCCGCGCGTCAAAGGTGTCGAATATTCGGTCGATGTCCGCGACGACGAAATTTACGTCTGGACCAATGACGAGCACATCAATTTCCGCCTCGCCAAGGCGTCGATTGCGAAACCGGGCGAGTGGCAGACGGTCATTGCCGGATCGGACGATTTCTACCTGACCGGTTTCGACCTGTTCAAGGATTTCTTCGTCACGGAAGGGCGTCTCGACGGGCTCGATCAGGTGCAGCTGCGCAGCTACGACGCGCCAACCTCGGTCAAGCCGATCGCCTTTCCCGAAGCGAGCTATGACGCAGGGCTTTCCAACAATCCGGAATACGACGTCAGCAAGCTGCGGCTTGCCTACGAAAGCATGGTCACGCCCGACAGCGTTTATGATTACGACGTAAAGACCGGCGCGCTCGAACTGCTCAAGCAGCAGGAGATTCCGAGCGGTTACGACGCCTCGCTATACGAAACGGTTCGCACGACGATCACCGCGCGGGACGGGACCAAGATCCCCGTCAGCGTCGTTATGCGCAAGGACCGTGACAAGCTGAACGGCGGCAAGGGCGGCCCGCTGCACCTCTATGCCTATGGCTCCTATGGCTACGCCGTACCTCCGGGCTTCTCGACCTCGCGTCTCAGCCTTGTCGATCGCGGCTTCGCCTATGCCATCGCGCACATCCGCGGCGGCGACGACCTCGGCCGCCGCTGGTATCTGCAGGGCAAGATGTTCGAGCGCCGCAACACTTTCAACGACTTCGTCGATGCCGCCGAAGGCCTGATTGACCAGGGCTTCACGACCAAGGGCAAGGTCACTGCATCGGGTGGTTCGGCCGGCGGCGAACTGATGGGTGCGATCATCAACCAGTCGCCTGATCTGTGGGGCGCTGTCGTCGCGCACGTTCCCTTCGTCGATGTGCTCAACACCATGCTCGACGAGAGCCTGCCGCTCACGCCGGGCGAATGGCAGGAATGGGGCGATCCGATCAGGAGCAAGGAAGCATTCGCCTACATGCTCAGCTACAGCCCTTACGACCAGGTTTCGGCGCAGGATTACCCGCCGCTGCTGGTGACCGCGGGCCTCAACGATCCGCGTGTGACCTATTGGGAACCGGCCAAGTGGGTTGCCAAGTTGCGGGATGTGAAGACCGACAACAACGAACTGCTCCTGAAAACCAACATGGGTGCGGGCCACGGCGGCAAGTCGGGTCGCTGGAATGCACTCTATGAAGTGGCCGAAGAATTCGGCTTCATCCTTTGGCAGATGGGGATGACGGACGAGAAAGCGGACGATTGACCGGTCTTTTCGCGCGGACATTCACGGCGCTGGCCGGGCACATCGACGAGCTCGGCCACGTCAACAACACGGTCTGGGTCCAGTGGGTCCAGGACATCGCCACCGCGCATTGGGATGCGGCTGCGCGGCCTGAAGACAACGCGCGCTTCTTCTGGGTCGTGATCCGGCACGAGATCGACTATCGCGGCAATATTGCCGAAGGCGAGAGCGTGACCGGGGAAACCTGGATCGACGGTCCGGCAAAGGGCGCGAAGTCTGATCGCCGGGTCGATTTCACCAATGAAGACGGAAAGATCATCGTCTCCGCACGGACGACGTGGGCCATGCTCGATCGCGAAACGCAGCGGCTGGTGCGCGTGCGTCCGGAAGTGATCGAACCTTTCGTGGTCGATCGAACCTAGGCCGCTTTCGATTTGCGACGGTCGGGTGCCTTGCGCCGTTCGAACGCCTGGATCCGTTCTGCCATCATCCGGTTGCGACCCTGCGCCTTGGCTTCATAGAGCAGCATGTCGGCACGGGAATAGAGGTCGGAGAACGTCGCCTTGGGCAGCGCCTTTCGCGGCGCCACTATCAATCCCATACTTGCCGTGACCACTTGCCCCAGTTCGGGCAGGCTGCGGGCTACGCGGAGCGAGACCATCTGGCGCAAGCGCTCGGCGCGCTCGAATGCATCATCACCGCGCATCAGCAGCACGAATTCTTCGCCGCCGAGACGGATGGATATGGTGCCATCGTCGCCGCGCAGCGCCTCTGCGATGACCTGGAGGACCTTGTCGCCCGTATCGTGACCGGCCGTGTCGTTGATCTTCTTGAAGTGATCGAGGTCGAGCAGGGCAAAGGTTTCATAGCCTGACTTGTGAAGCTGGTCGAAGCGCGAATCGATCGCCCGGCGGTTGAGCAGGCCGGTCAGCGGGTCGCGCTCGGAAAGTTTTTCCAGCTCTTCGGCTTCGCTGCGCACTGCGGTCAGCTCTTTGCGGAGCGAAAGGAACTTGTCGCCCACACCGATCGCGGTGATCGTCGTTTCGCTCAGCGTGCCGAGATAGAACATCGGCAGAGCGTCTGTCGGAAGACCGAGCGGCGCAAGGTAGCTCACCAGCTGGACTGCAAAGCCGAGCAAGAGGGGCATCCAGCCGAGGATCTGGAATCGGACGGCACGCGATCCGCGGCGATAGGCGTCGGCAAATACGATGCCGAACGCCACGAGCACCGGGGCGAGTCCGATTGAATGGAACGAGCCGCCGAGCGGCTGGAGGAAATCAAAATGGGCCAGATGGATCGCGGACAAGACGACTGCCCAGATGCCAATGAAAGGCAGCATCCGGCGAAGCCGCGGATCGAGCATGTCTTCCTCGATGAACGAACGCGTGAACATCGCGGCAGAGAATATGCAGAACCCCAGGCCCATGATCAGGGCTGCGCGCCATGTCGCGATCGAGATTTCGACGAATTCCACGATCAGTCCCGAGCGCAAGATCACGAGTACGCCGAATGTCAGCGACAGGATCGCATGCCACAGCAGGAATGGCGATCGCAGCGCGCCGAAGAATGCCAGGTCGAAGACCATCGGTGCCAGGACCAGCCCGACGAGGAGCGCGATCATAACCATTGCGCGGAAGTGTTCGGAATTGGCGGTCGGGTCCGCGTCGAACAGGACGGCGCGCATCGGGGTCGCATCATGACCGGCCCCTTCGATCTGCATGAAGACGCTGCGGGTCTGTTCAGTGACTTCGGGAAGGTCGATCAGGAACATCGGTTCGCTGGCGACCGGCTGCACCGTGTCGATCGAATAGATTCGGGTTCGCACCGTGCCATCGTGATCGACTGCGAATAGCTGGATCTCGTCGAACAGGCCGATCCTGCTCCGCAGGACCCTTGGCCGCGATTCTTCTTCAATGTCGAAACGTACCAGCGCAGTCTGGCTGACATCTTTCGCACCGGAGCCTTGGCAGCGCCATTGCTGGCCGGGTGCTGCAATCGTTCCTTCAGTGAATTGCGGCAGTCCGCCGATGACGCAGGCCGAAGGATGGGCTTCCTGGGATGTGACCGGGATATAGGCGAGCCACAGCGCTGCGATAAACGCCAGGGCCGCGTAAAGTCCGGCCGTGATCGTGTAGAGCCTCCCCGTCACACAGTCGGCACTAGGCTGGAACACTTATCTTTTTATAAACATCGGCGCGAAATTACATGAATTACGCACCTGAAATTAACTATGTTAGTCGGAACACCTATAGTAATAAATACTGTCAAACGAGAAGCGGTCCTGCCGTTGGCTTCGGAATGACTAGAGCGGGTTTCCGTCCTGGTCACGGAAGATCTCGCGGCGGCCGACATGGTTGGCAGGCCCGACGAGCCCTTCGCTTTCCATCCGTTCGATCCATTTCGCAGCCGTGTTGTAGCCCACGCCCATCTGGCGCTGGAGCCACGAGCCCGACGCCTTCTGGTTCTCGATCACGATCTGGCAGGCCTGGCGGTACTTGCGTTCTTCGGGATTGTCCGAGGCGGTGAATTCGTCCTCGAAGTTGAAGCCGCCGTCTTCCGGTTCTTCGGTGACGGCATCGACGTAGTCGGGCTTGCCCTGTCCGCGCCAGAAATCCGCCACGCTTTCGACCTCTTCGTCACTGACGAAGGGGCCGTGGACGCGGACCATGGCACCGGTATTCGGCTTGTAGAGCATGTCGCCCTTGCCCAGCAGTTGCTCCGCACCCTGTTCGCCCAGGATGGTGCGGCTGTCGATACGGCTGGTGACCTTGAAGCTGATGCGGGTCGGAAGGTTGGCCTTGATCACGCCGGTAATGACGTCGACCGAGGGGCGCTGGGTCGCCATGATCAGGTGGATACCTGCGGCGCGCGATTTCTGACTAAGGCGCTGGATCAATACTTCGATCTCCTTGCCGACGGTGACCATCAGGTCGGCAAGTTCGTCGACGATCAGGACGATCTGCGGCAGCGGTTCGTAATCGAGCTGTTCTTCCTCGAACAGTTCTTCGCCGGTCTCTGGATCGAAGCCGGTCTGCACCCGTCGCCCGAGCGGCTTGCCCTTTGCGGCGGCTGCGGTGACCTTCTCGTTAAAGCTGTTGATGTTGCGCGAATTGACCGACGACATCATGCGATAGCGTCGCTCCATCTCCTCCACCGCCCACTTGAGCGCGCGAACCGACTTGTGCGGTTCCGTCACCACCGGGCTGAGGAGATGCGGGATATCGTCGTAGGTCTTGAGTTCCAGAACCTTGGGATCGATCAGGATCAGGCGGCATTCGGCGGGCGTGAAACGGTAAAGCAGCGACAGCAGGATCGCGTTCAGGCCGACCGACTTACCCGAGCCGGTGGTGCCGGCAACGAGCAAGTGCGGCATGGCGGCAAGGTCGGCAACGATGGGCTCACCGGCAATGTCCTTGCCCAGGATAATCGGCAAATTGCCCTTGTTTTCGGCAAAGGCTTCGCACGCGGCGAGTTCCTTGAAGCTGACCATGACGCGGTCGGCATTGGGTAATTCGATGCCCATGACCGTGCGGCCCGGAATGGGCGAGACACGGGCGCTTATTGCGCTCATGTTGCGCGCGATGTCTTCGGCCAGGCCGACCACGCGGCTAGCCTTGATGCCGGGGGCAGGTTCCAGCTCGTACATGGTGACGACAGGCCCGGTGCGGACCGCCGTGATCTCGCCCTTCACATTGAAATCGTCGAGTACGTTTTCGAGCAGGCGCGCATTGCGTTCCAGCGCCAGCTTGTCGAGCTTGGGCGCCGTATTTTCCGGCACGTCGGCCAGCAGGTCGAGACTGGGCAGGTCGAAGCTTGCGAACATGTCGCGCTGCTTCGCCTTGGCAATGGTTGCAGGCTTGGGCGGAGCGGAGGGATCGGAAATTTCCGGTGCCCGGCGCTGGACAGGCTCCGGGCGTTTTTCCGCGTCAGGCTTGGCCTTGCGTGCCGGTTTCTCGCGTCCGGGGAGCGGGACGTCGTCCTCGATTTCTGCAGGCGTGCGGTGCAGGAAGTCGGGAAGGGTAAGCAGGCCGCGCCAGTCGATTGCGAAGACGCGCGTCAGCAGCCCTACGCCGCCGGCAAGGCTTGCGAGCGCGGCGCCCAGGATGATCCAGCCATCGGCGCTTTCACCGAACCGCGAAGCCACGGCTTCGATTGCGGCGGCACCCAACAGGCCCGATATGCCGCCCATTTGTGCGGGCAGGGTGCCACGTGGCCCCTCGAAAGCGAGCGACAAAACGGTCGACAGCAGGACCATGGCGATGAGGAGCAGGCCGAGCGGCAGCCACCAGCGCGTCGTGTCCTCCTCGTCCTCATGCTCGACATCGCGCCACAGCTTGCGCGCGGAAATATAGATTAGCGGCAGCAGGAGGACGGAGGTCAGGCCGAACGTGCCGAGCACCTTGTCTGCGACCCATGCCCCGGTTCCGCCCATCCAGTTCTGGATGTCTTCGCCCGATGCAGCGGTCGAACCGCTAGGGTCGGTCTGGGTGTAGCTGGCGATCGACAGGGTCAGGAATACGAGCAACACGACCAGCGCCCCGGCGCCGGCCATCTGCAGGGCGCGGCGCATCGAACGGCGAAATGCCGCGCGCCAATCGGTGTTGCCGCGAGTCTTGCGGGTGCTCATAGCTTGTGTCGCCATACGGCGTCCTCCTGTCGGAACACACCATGAATCCTCGGGGACTCGCGGTCAAGCGAACAGCGGCGAGGCGAGTCTCAGCTCAACCCGTCAATCGCGGCCCAGCGGGGCCAGTCCAGCCGCTTTGCCGTGTCCTTTGTCATGCCGCCTAGAGCGATGACGGGGATCGCCGTCTTTCGCGCCAACAGGCGGAACCGCACCGGTCCCAGACTGCGTCCGCCCGGATGGGAGGCAGTCGGGAAGACGGGCGATAGCATGATCGCGTCGGCCTCGGCGCGCTCGGCTGCAACGATTTCGGGCCAATTGTGAGCAGTGACGATCTTCAGCAGGGCATTGTCGCGCGGCATAGCGCTGGCGGGGCCATACACGCCATCGGCCAGCCACTTGCGCGCCAGGACGGGGCTACCTGCGAGAATTACCGTGTGATCGTGCCGCCGGGCGAGGTCTCGCAAGGCTGCGAAGCGTGCCTGCCGCTTCGCCATATCCAGATGATAATGCCTGTAAACGAAGGCCGAGCGCCTTGGCAGGCGTGCGATCGCCTGTTCTAGAACGGCATCGTTCCGCTCGTCGGACAGAAGCCATAGCTTCGGCAGGGGCTGGCAGGTCGTCACGCACCCGCTATAGCGCGGCGCCATGGAAAAGGCAGATACCCCGCTTCAAGAAGTCCGCACCAATATCGCGAAGGCGTGCAAGGCCTCGCGCCGCGAGCCGGGCGACATCACCCTGATCGCGGTGAGCAAGACCCATTCCACGCAGGCGATTATGCCATTGCTGGAAGAGGGGCAGCGGGTCTTTGGCGAAAACCGCGTCCAGGAAGCGCAGGACAAATGGCCTTCGCTGCGCGAGCGTTATCCCGATGTCGAACTGCACCTGATCGGCCAGCTGCAATCGAACAAGGCGGACGATGCCGTAGCGCTGTTCGATTGCATCCACTCGCTCGACCGGCCCAGCCTGCTGAAGGCGCTTGCCAAGGCGATGGACAAGGCGGACCGCCGCGTGCCCTGTTTCATCCAGGTCAACATCGGTAGCGAGGTACAGAAGGGCGGCTGCCCAATCGACCAGCTTCCCGCATTGCTAGCGTCGGCCCGCGATGCGAACCTTCCGATTGCCGGACTGATGTGTATTCCGCCTGCCGATATCGAGCCTGCCCCGTTCTTCGCATTGCTGGCAAACCTAGCGAAAGACAACGGTCTCGAAGGGCTGAGCATGGGGATGAGCGGGGACTATGAAACCGCCGTCATGCTGGGCGCAACGCACATCCGCGTCGGCACGGCCCTGTTCGGCGGACGTTCCTAGGCCTCTGTTTCCAGCGCAGCCAGTTCCAGTTGCGAAAAGGCGCGTGAGCGGACGAGAAATCGCCGCTCCGTCCCGTTGTCCAGGCTGAACATGCCGCCCCGCCCCGATACTGCATCGAGGATCAGCTGGGTGTGCTTCCACGCTTCGAACTGGAGGCCGCCGATATAGACCGGCGTCCCATCGATCCGGCCGAGCAGCACGTCGCGCTCACCGATCCGGAATTCTTCCCGCGGATAGCACATCGGGCTCGACCCGTCGCAGCAGCCACCCGACTGGTGGATCAGCACGTCTCCGTGCCGGTCCACGATCTGCGCCAGCAATTCGCGTGCTGCGTCAGTCGCGGTAACTCGGGGCGGGGCGGTCATGTTCAGAAGCCTATCGAAAAGCTGCCCACGAGGCGAGCGTCGGCGAGCGTGCCGAAGGCGCCGGTATCGGTGTCGTGGTAGCGGATATCGACATTGGCTCCGGGCAATACCGCATAGGACAGGCCGGCGTTCCAGGTCAGATAGTCGCCGCCGGCGGAAATCCACTGATGCCCGACCGCGCCCGACATGCTCAGCTTGTCGCCCAGGGGTTGGCGCATGTTCGCTTCGGCATAGAAGCCGTCGTCATCGGTGCCGAAATAGTCGGGGGTCCAGTAGCCTGCCACGCCGACGCCGGTCTTGCCGATGCTGGATGACAAGGCAGCCTTTATCTCGACCGTGTCGATATCGACCGGGCTATCGATATAGCCGTAGCGGACGACGCCGACGTCGAGAGCGGTCTTGCCGCCCAGCGGCAGGACATAACCCGCCCACAGGTCGTATTCCTGGTCGATACCGGGAAAATCGACATTCTCGGTCCCCGCACCGGCATAAAACCCGCCGGCCTTGATCGAAACGGCGGCAAAGACGGCGGGATCCTCGGCGCTCTGGCTGATGCCGCGGAAAACGTAGTCGGTTGCGGCTGCCAGGCTGAAGGATACGTCCATACCCGAAGCGTCTTCGACCGGGTCGGCTGCGGGCGGGCCGCTCGATTCGTTCATGCTGTCCTGCGCAGATGCAGGCGCAGCGGCGATCATCGCCAGTCCGGCCAGCGAAGCGGTGAGCAAGCGTTTCATAAGAGAGCCTCCCATCATTCGGGCATTGTTGATGGCGCGCGACATCGCACCCGATCGTCGTCGCGCGAAAAAATTCCTGGTTGTGCGATTGGGTGGGGTGTTCGACCCGGCGGCTATGGAGAGAGGAGGTGCCGCCGGGCCGAGATGCGACCCTTAGAAGAAGCCGAGCTTCTTCGGGTTGTAGCTGACGAGCATGTTCTTGGTTTGCTGATAATGCTCGAGCATCTTGAGGTGGTTTTCACGGCCGATGCCCGACTGCTTGTAGCCGCCGAAGGCAGCGTGTGCCGGATAGGCGTGGTAGCAATTGGTCCAGACTCGGCCTGCCTCGATGGCGCGGCCGAAGCGGTAGCAGGTGTTGGCATCGCGGCTCCACACGCCCGCGCCGAGGCCATACAGCGTGTCGTTGGCGATCTGCAGCGCTTCTTCGTGATCCTTGAAGGTGGTGACGGAAACGACCGGGCCGAAAATCTCTTCCTGGAAGATCCGCATCCGGTTGTTGCCCCTGAAGACGGTCGGCTGGACGTAATAGCCGTCGGCCAGTTCGCCTTCGAACTTTGCGGCGCCGCCGCCAGTCAGCAGCTCGGCACCTTCCTGCTTGCCAATGTCGATGTAGGACAGGATCTTTTCCTGCTGTTCGCTGCTGGCCTGCGCACCGATCATGGTTTCAAGGTCGAGCGGGTTGCCCGCCTTGATCGCCTCGACCCGCGCAATGGCGCGTTCCATGAAACGGTCGTAGATGCTTTCGTGGATCAGCGCGCGGCTCGGGCAGGTGCAGACTTCCCCCTGGTTGAGCGCGAACATCACGAAGCCTTCGATCGCCTTGTCGAAGTAGTCGTCGTCCTCGCGGGTGACATCCTCGAAGAAGATGTTGGGGCTCTTGCCGCCGAGTTCCAGCGTCACCGGGATCAGGTTCTCGCTGGCATATTGCATGATCAGCCGGCCGGTCGTCGTCTCGCCGGTAAAGGCGATCTTGGCGATGCGGTTGCTGCTGGCGAGCGGCTTGCCCGCTTCGAGGCCGAAGCCGTTGACGACGTTGAGCACGCCATTGGGCAGCAGGTCGCCGATGATCTCGAGCCAGACCATGATCGACGCAGGGGTCTGCTCTGCCGGTTTCAGCACGACGCAGTTACCCGCCGCCAGTGCCGGGGCGAGCTTCCATGCGGCCATCAGGATGGGGAAATTCCACGGAATGATCTGTCCGACCACGCCCAGTGGCTCGTGAAAGTGATAGGCAACCGTATCGTGGTCGATTTCCGAAATGCCGCCTTCCTGTGCGCGGATCGTGCCGGCGAAATAACGGAAGTGATCGATCGCCAGCGGAATGTCCGCAGCCATGGTTTCACGCAAAGGTTTGCCATTGTCCCAGGTCTCGGCGATCGCGAGCTTCTCGAGATTTTCTTCCATGCGGTCGGCGATGCGATTGAGGATCAGCGCGCGTTCTGCCGGGCTCGAGCGGCCCCAGCCCTGCTTCGCCGCATGGGCAGCGTCGAGCGCGGCCTCGATATCGACCGCCTGGCTGCGGGCGATCTTGCCGACCGGCTTGCCTGTGACAGGGGAGATATTGTCGAAGTAGCGGCCGTCCTTGGGTGCGGTCCACTTGCCGCCGATGAAGTTGTCGTACTTCTCGGCAAAGGGTGCCGTCATGCTGGCGGCAGGGCTTGTCTGAATGTCCATTCCATCAACCTCTCGTTTGTCGCCGGGGTATCCCGGTCGTGAGAGTAAGGATGAAGCGCGCGCCGATTTTCACAATCCGGGCGCAGCAGAGGAGTCTCGCAACTGTCTCGGGATTGAGACACTTGCCGCCGAAATAAGCGATACTGCTTGGAACAGAGCCCTATTGGCGGGCGATTCCGGCCTTTTCGAGCCTGCGATAGAGGGTTGCGCGACCTATGCCGAGAGCCCGGGCAGCCTTGGTCGCATTGCCCCCGGCCTGAGCGAGGGCGCGGCGCAGGACGGCGCGTTCCGAATCGAGGAAGGATGCCGCGTCGCCTTCTCCCAGCAGCTCTGCCGCAGTCCGGTTGCCGGTCAGGCAGTCGTCGGTGAGACGGAAACGTTTGCGTGCGGCAAGGGTCGCGCCGACCAGCAAATCGTCGCGATCGACGGCGATCAGTGCGGCATCGCCGCCGGGCTCGTTCGTGTCGATGATCCGGTTGCCCGCAAAGTGTCGGTAGAAAACGCCGCGCTCGATCCGGCGGGCCGAGTCCTGAACGATCTTCTGCACCAGCGCAGCCATCGCCTGGCTGTGATCGTCGCGGCAGCTCGAAATATCGAGGGCACCCACCAACCGACCGCGAGCATCGTGGATTGGCGCATCCATGCAGCTAATGCCGATGTTGCGACTGGCAAAATGTTCGTCCCGATGGATGGTCACGGCACGGTCTTCGACAAGGCAGGTTCCGATACCGTTGGTCCCTTCGATGCCCTCGCTCCAGACGCCGCCCGGCGTCAGGCCGACGGCATCGAACATCGCCCGGTCACCGGTCTGGGTGCGTGTTTCCAGGACCACGCCATCGGCATCGGTGAGCATCACGGCACAGCCGGTTGCGGAAACCGTCTGGTAAAGCTGGTCGAGCAAGGGGCGGGCGACCGACAGCATCATGTCGTGGCGCTGGCGCCGAATGGTCAATTCGCTGCCTGTCAGGATCGTAGGGCCGCGCGAATCGTCTGGCGCCAAGCCATGCCTGAGGCCGGACCGGCACCAGCTGGCAGCGACCGGAGAAAGCGCTGCGCTTGATGCCGATTCGAGCACCTGCGCCACAGCCTGTTCGTGTTCTTTCCTCATCCCGCGGCAAATCTACCGCAAAGCGACGGCAAAAGCGAGTTAGCCCAAGGTCGGACTATTCGGCCGGTTCCAGCGCGGCCTGCCGTTCGTCGCTGGCAGCATCGAGCAGGCGCTGCTCGATCTCCTTCAGGCGGGAAGGTGTGGTCACCTTGCTGCCGGTCAGATCGGTGACGTAGAATGTGTCGGCGGCCCGCTCGCCGTAATTGGTGATGTGGGCCGATTGGACCATCAAATTGCTTTCGAACAGCGCCCGCGACAGCCTGTTGAGAAGCGCCGAGCGATCGCGCGCATTGACCTCTATCACGGTGAAGCGGTTCGACGCCTGGTTGTCGAAATTGACGCGCGGTGCGACCTCGAACGCGCCGGCACGGCTGCGCGGTAGCGGGCGCTGTGCCAGCTTGGGCACGAGTTCGATCCTGTTGCCGAGGGCATCGGCGATGGCTTTCTTGAGCCGGTCGATCTGGCCTGCTTCGCGGAACGGCTTGCCCACCGGGTCCTGCACCAGGAAATTGTCGACCGCCCAACCGCTGCGCGCGGTATGGATGCGGGCGTCGATGATGTTCGCCCCGGCCAGCGCAATGCCGCCGGCGATGCGATAGAACAGGCCTGGATGGTCGGCGGCGATGACCGTCACCAGCGTTGCGCCGCGTGCCTCGTAATACTCGCAATGGATCGAGAGCTGGTCCTCGATCTTTCGCGCCACTTCGTACTGGACGAGGTTGAGGGCGATGACGTCCTCGGGCTCGGCGATCCAGTAGGCGTCGTCGAACAGCTTGCCGATGTCCGCTACCAGTCCGGCCCGATCGCCCAACTGCTCCGCGACCGATTCCTTCTTCGCTTCGACACGCTGTTCGCGTCCATGACGCATGTGCCCAAGTCGCAGGCGCTCCTGCGCGGAATCGTAAAGCTCCCCGATCAGCTGGCGTTTCCAGCTGTTCCATGTGCCCGGTCCCACGGCGCGGATGTCGACCACGGTCAGCAGCATCAGGTTGCGCAAGCGTTCGGTGCTCTGCACTTCGCTGACGAAATCCTCGATCGTCTTGGGATCCGTCAGGTCGCGTTTCTGCGCCGTCGCGCTCATCAACAAATGCTGGAGCACAAGCCAGGCGACGAGGTCGGTCTCGGCATCGTCGAGGCCGAAACGCGGGCACAGTTCGCGGGCAACATCAGCCCCCAGGACCGAATGGTCGCCGCCGCGCCCCTTGGCAATGTCGTGCAGCAGGACCGCGACATAGAGCGCCCGCCGCGAAGTGATCTTGTGAATGAGTCCGGTGGAGCGCGGGTGGTCGCCCTTCAGCTCGCCCTTCTCGATCTTCGAAAGCAGGCCGATGGCGCGGATGGTATGCTCGTCGACCGTGTAATGATGGTACATGTCGAACTGCATCTGCGCGTTGACACGGCCAAAGTCGGGCACGAAGCGGCCGAACACGTTCGCCTCGTTCATCCAGCGCAGGACCATCTCGGGATCGTTGCGACCTGACAGCAGGTCGAGGAACAGCGCATTGGCGCGCGGGTTTTCGCGCACGTCATCCTTGATCAGCACGCTGTCGCGGTTGGCGAGGCGCATTGTCTCGGGATGGACTTCGAGACTGTTCTCTTCTGCCAGCTGGAACACTTCGATCAGGCGGATCGGGTCCTTGCGGAACCAGTCGTCCGACGGTGCGGCAATCCGTCCGCCGAACACTCGGTATCCCTTGAGCAGGCGCGATTTCTGCTTCCAGCCGGCGAAGAACCCGCTGCGGGCGCGCTTGTGTTCGAATTCGTCGTCGATGTGGGCGAGGAACACACCTGTCAGGCTGCCGACCCGCTTTGCCTGCAGGAAATAGAACTGCATGAACCGTTCGACCGCGCTCTTGCCCGGGCGATCCTGGAAGTTCATCCGCTCAGCGACGCGCCGCTGCAGGTCGAAGGTCAGCCTGTCCTCCGCGCGCCCCGTAATGAAATGCATGTGGCAGCGCACCGCCAGCAGGAAGCCTTCGGCGCGGCGGAAACCCTTGTATTCCGCTTTTGTCAGCAGGCCCACGTCGACGAGGTCGGCGGCGCTCCTGACGCGGTGGATGTACTTCCCGATCCAGTACAATGTCTGGAGGTCGCGAAGGCCGCCCTTACCATCCTTCACATTGGGTTCGACGACATAGCGACTGTCGCCCATCCGCTTGTGCCGGGCGTTTCGTTCTTCGAGCTTTTCGGCCAGGAACTGGCGTTCGCTGCCCTTGGCGACTTCGGCCCAGAAGCGCACGGAAGTTTCGTCATACAGGGCCCGGTCGCCCCAGACGAAGCGCCCTTCGAGTAGGGCGGTGCGGATCGTCAGGTCCTCACGCGCCATGCGCAACGTGTCGTCGACGGTCCGGCTGGAGTGGCCGACCTTGAGGCCGAGATCCCACAGGAAATAGAGCATCGCCTCGATCACCTGCTCGCACCATGGCGCACGCCGTGTCGGGGTAATGAAGGCGATGTCGACGTCCGAATGCGGCGCCATCTCCGCACGGCCATATCCGCCGACAGCAAGGATGGTCAGCCGTTCGGCCGCGCTACGGTTGGCGACCGGATAGACATGCTCGATCACGAGATCGTGAATGATGCGGACCAGCTGGTCGATCAGGAAGCTCTGGCTGCCGGTGCATAAGTGACCGCGCGAGGGATGCGTTTCCAGTCGCTGCCGGATTTCGGCGCGACCCTGTTCCAGCGCATCTTTCAAAAGTGCAACAATCTCCCCGCGCGCCTGCTGCGCCCCCTTTTCCTTTGCCAGCGCATCGATCTTGCCTGCCAGTTCACGCCGATCGACGATCGCGCGCTGGTTGGGGATGGGGAGATTGTTCACTTCGTCTTACGTGTCCGTAATCTGGTCTTTGTCGGCTGTCTCAGGCCGAGACGGGATTGCCGACATAGGTCCTGCGGACGGTACGCTTGTCGATCTTCTGCGTTCCGAGACGTGGCAGCGGCTTGTCCGACTGCCAGATGTGTTCTTCCAGCGGAACCTTGAACGGCGCGATGCTGGCCAGCAGGAATTCGCGCAGGTCCTCAGGCGAGATGCCGTGGCCGGGCTTCAGGTAGAAAACCGCAGCGGGCACTTCGCCCATCCTGTCGTCCGGAATGCCGAAGACGGAGCATTCGGCGATTGCGTCGTGCGCATAGATCGCTTCCTCCACCTCGATACAGGTGATGTTCTCGCCCCCGCGGATGATGATGTCCTTCTTGCGGTCGACGATATAGACGTAATCGTCTTCGTCGAGGCGGCCGAGGTCGCCGGTGCGGAAATACATATCGTCGGTATAGGCGGCGCGGGTCGCGTCATCATTGTCCCAATAGCCGATGAAATTGCAGACCGAGCGAATGCAGATTTCGCCCACCTGGCCCTGGGGCACAGGCTTCCCGCTATCGTCGAGAATGGCGAGATCGACCAAGGGACGGCTGGCCCTGCCGGTGGAGGAAGGCTTCGCGAGATAGTTCTCGTTGAAGTTCGCGCAGCCCACGCCGTTGGTTTCGGTGAGGCCATAGCCGAGCAGCGGGAAGCCGTCGGGAAAGGCATCGCGGATCTTGTTGACGTGTTCGACCGGGCGGGGGGCGCCACCGGCAGCGAAGCCCGAGCACGAACTGATGTCGTAGTTCTTGCGATCGGGGTGCGTCGCGATCTCGTAGCTCATCAGGGGAACGCCCGCGAAATAGCTGACCTTTTCCTTGTCCATCAGCTTGAGCGCTTCGAGCGCATCCCACTTCGGCATCAGCACCAGTTTCCTGCCGAGCGCTAGGCTCTGAAGGAAAACCGGCACCTCGCCAGTGACGTGGAACAGGGGCACGGCAACCAGCGCGCACGCCTGAGTCGTCGGTGCGCCGCCTTCGCTGCTGTCGAGATAGGTGAAAGCCATGAGCGACTGCATGGCGTAGTTGAGCGCCCCGTGGACCACGCCGCGGTGATCCGACCATGCACCCTTCGACTTGCCGGTCGAACCTGAGGTGTAGAGGATGGTTGCGGGATCTTCCGGTCCGACTTCGGGAAGAGTGACCGTTTCAGGGGCGCCCCAGAACGCGGCCAATCCGTCGGCAGGCGACACGTTGTGCTCGAACAGAACGATTTTCGCGTCGTGGTTCTGACCGTCGAGCCGCTTTGCACGCTGCGCATCGGCGAGCAGGAGCTTGCACCCGACCAGTTCGATCTGGTCGGCCAGTTCCTCACCGCTCGAAAAACCGTTTAGCAGGGTGGCGCAGCCGCCTGCGATCAGCACGCCCATATAGGCGACGATCCAGTTGGCGGAATTGCGTGCCGCAATACCGACGCGGTCGCCGCGGTTCACGCCATGCTCTGCGACCAGGCCGGCGGCAACGTGGCGCGCGGCAACCCAGGTTTCGCCAAAGGTCAGGCGGACGTCGCCATCGACCAGGAAGCAGGCGTCGGAATGTTCGGCGCAGTAATGCGCGAAGTAATGGACCAGGCTCGGCGGAGCATTCTTCAACATCGGCATTTCGACCCCGCCGCGGGTCGTGGGCACCGTTTCGGCCGGGGCATCCGGCGCAGTGAGTGTGTCCATGATCGCGTCAAGCGTCTTGTCGAGCTCGGTAGGCATATTCGGGCGGTCTCCTCTTCCATTTTCGAGCGGCATCGCCACCGTTCATGCGAACGATTTACGTGCCGCCGTTTGCGCAGGCTTCCCCCAAAACCCCTGCTGTGCCAAAAGCCGCGCGACCGGCGTGTCGCAGGCGGCGCGCATAACCATTAGGGGGTTCGCTTCGTGCTGTCACTACTCGCCGCGTCCGGCGTTGCAGAGCCGATTTACTGGGAAAATCTGGGCCTGCGGCCCTATCTTTTCGAGATCGGCACTTTCCAGCTGCGCTACTATTCGCTGGCCTATCTCCTAGGGGTTCTATTCGCCTACTGGCATCTATCCAAGATGATCAAGGCACCGGGCGCGCCCATGGCGCAGCGTCATGCCGACGACCTGTTCTTCTACTGCACCCTCGGCGTCATTTTCGGCGGCCGGCTGGGATATGCGGCGTTCTATACCGGCGGCGATACCGGCAAACCCAGCCTGTTCACCCACTTCACCCCGACCGAGACGGTAAGCTGGGACCTGCTCCGCCTGTGGGATGGGGGCATGAGTTTCCACGGCGGCGTCCTCGGCGTCCTGCTGGCCATCGCATGGGTTGCATGGCGCGGACGTCTCGATTTCCTGCGGGTGTGCGATTACGTCGCGGTCAATGTGCCGTTCGGATACATGCTCGGCCGCATGGCGAACTTCGTCAACGGCGAGCTTTGGGGCCGCCAGACCGATGTGGCGTGGGGCATGATCTTCCCCGGTGGCGGCGATATCGCCCGGCACCCCAGCCAATTGTACCAGGCCGGCCTCGAAGGCGCGCTGCTCTGCATCGTCATGTTGCTGCTGTTCTGGAAAACCCGCGCTCGCTATCGCAAGGGCCTGTTGGTAGGGATATTCACGATCGGCATGGGTATCGGTCGCTTCGTTAACGAATTTTTCCGCGAGCCCGATGCACAACTTGCCGAATTCGCTCGTGAAACCGGACTGTCGATGGGGCAATGGCTGTCAATTCCGCTGATTCTGATTGGGTTGATTGTAACGCTTTACGCCGTGATGCGGCCGCCGCTGGGAAGCGGGGGAGCAAAGCCGGCGGAGGCCTGAGTTCGGGCTGGCGCAAGGGCGCCGGCCTCACGCTGATCGATCCCGAACCGGAACTGAAAGGGGCAGAGGCGAAGGCTGAAGCCCCGCCGAAGCCTGCGCCCGCGAAATCGCCTTCTCCTGCTCCAGCTCCGACACCTGCGCCGAAAGCCGAAGTGACTCCGGCAGAGGACAAGCCGGAGCCCAAAGCCCAATCGAAGTCCGAACCGAAAACCGAGCCAAAGATCGAGGCCAAGGCAGAACCCGCACCGAAGCAGAAGGCTTCTCCGGCACCGACGCCAAAACCGGCTGAAAAGGCAGAGCCCAAAGAAGCCGAGCAGGCGGAACGGGCACCTACCGCGCCAAAGGCTGAGCCGAAGGTCGCAAAGAAAGACACCAAGCCGAAAGCCGATCCCGAGCCGGTCCGCGAGGACAAGAAGCCCGAAGCAAAGGCTGAAGAAGTGCCGGCCGAGAAGCCCGCCAAGAAATCGAAAGAGCCTGCTGCTGAACCAGAGCCGGTAGCCGAAAAGACAGAAGCCGAGACGGCCAAGCCATCGAAGAAGGCAAAGCCTGTCAAGGCCAAGGCGAAGAAACCCGAGGCGAAACCCGCACCGTCGCCCGAACCGCCCAAGCAGGCCGCACGCAAACGCGATGCGTTGAAGCTGAAGGCCGAAGCCGAAGAGGCCCGCAAGGCTCCGGCAAAGCCCAAGGACGAACCCAAGCCTGTCGAGGCGACGGCGGAAAAGCCGAAGCCGCGCAAGCGCCCTCCGCCCAAGCCGGTCGAGGATCCTGCGATCCGTTTCCGCCGCCTGATCCGTGAAACCGGACCGATCAGCCTGGCGCAGTACATGGGCGAATCGAATGCGCTCTATTATTCGAGCCGAGATCCCTTCGGCGAGGAAGGCGACTTCATCACCGCGCCAGAAATCAGCCAGATGTTCGGAGAGCTTATCGGGCTGTGGCTGGCCGACCTATGGGTCCGCGCAGGCCGCCCGCAAAAGGTTCACTACGTCGAACTCGGCCCGGGTCGCGGAACGCTTGCGACCGATGCGCTACGCACGGCTGGCCGCTACGACCTGAAGCCGCAGGTTCATTTCGTCGAAGGGTCGGAGACCCTACGCGAAATCCAGAGCGAGGCGGTTCCCGGCGTGATCCATCATCACGATCTTTCGACCGTCCCCGAAGACGGCCCGATCCTGCTCGTCGCCAACGAATTTTTCGACGCGCTCCCGATCCACCAGCTGCTACGCGCCGCACAGGGCTGGACCGAACGGATGGTCGGCCTCGATGGCGAACGCTTCGTCTTCGTCGGCGGGGACAAGCCGATGGATTCGATCGTCCCGTCCGGCTGGAAAAGCGCGCCGCAGGGCACGCTGATCGAAACAAGCCCGGCGGCAGCGGCAATCATGTCGGAGCTTGCCGATCGGCTGGTCGCGCAGGGCGGCGCAGCACTGGTGATCGATTACGGCGGGCTGGAACACCGTGCCGGATCGAGCCTGCAGGCATTGAAGGCGCACAAGAAAGTCGATCCGCTCGCCATGCCGGGTCAGGCCGACATCACCGCCCATGTCGATTTCGAAATGCTGGGCCAGGTCGCAAAGCGCCAGGGTGCGAAGCTGATGGGCACGGTCATGCAGGGCGACTGGCTCACCTCGCTCGGTATCGAGACCCGCGCCGAAGCCTTGCAGCGAAAGGAGCCTGCACAGGCTGCGGTCGTCGCCCGGCAGAAGGACAGGCTGATCTCAGAAAGCGAGATGGGCCTGCTGTTCAAGGTCATGGGGGTCGCCGCGCCCGACTGGCCCGATGGCGTCGGCTTCTAGCTAAAGCCCGATTTTTCCGGCCAGCCAGCGTGCCGCTTGTGCCGGGGTGCGCTTGTCCTCGTCGCGATCGACCATCAGGTTCGCCTCGCGCATCAGGGCAACATCGACGCGCCCGATGACGGGGCGCAATGTTTCCAGCAGGACGTCATCTGTGCGGGCCTCGGGCCCGACCAGCACAATGGCATCATAGTTCGGGAATGCGCGGCGCGGATCATCAAGGACTGCAAGCTGGTCGGCCACGATCCTGCCGTCCGAGGTGTATGCGCTGATAACGTCCGCCTCGCCCGACTTCAGCGCATTGTACATGAATGTCGGCGCGAAATTGCGCTGTGTTCCGAACCGCAGGCCATAGGCATCGCGGACCGCGATCCATTCGGGCCTTTCGAAAAATTCCGGATCGCCGCCAATCGTAAGACTTGGGGCAATCCGGACGAGATCGTCGATCGAGGTCAGTTCGCGCCGGTCCGCCAGATCCTGCGTCACGGCGAGGCCATAGGCGTTTTCGAAGCCCATGCGACCCAGCATGAGCGTGCCCGACATCTGTTCTTCCCACTCCGCAATCTCGGCAATCATGGCGTCACGCTCCGGATTGTCGGTGCGCTTCATCATATTGGCCCAGATCGTTCCGGTGTAATCGACCAGGATATCGATCTCGTTCGTGGTTACCGCACTGTGCGCGACTGCAGAACCCAGGCCGTCCCGGTATTCGACTGCGTAGCCTCGATCCTCCAGCCGCTGACCGATCAGCCGGGCAAGGATGTATTGCTCCGAAAATCCCTTCGCGCCGATGACGACCCTGTCTTCGGGCCGGTCGGGTCCGAATTGCGCCCACAAAGCACCGCCGATGCCAAGCGCGATCGCAAGGAGGCCCGCAGCAACCAGGCCCTTCTTCCGCTGCTTGAGACCGGATTCGACCAGGCCGAGGAGGTTGTCCGCAAGCAAGGCGAGGCCAGCCGATGCGAGACAGCCCGCCAGCACGAGCGCCCAGTTCTGCGTCTGAAGCCCGGCAAAAATCGGATCGCCAAGGCTCTTTTGCCCGATGGTCGTGGCGAGCGTCGCGGCTCCGATGGTCCAGACCGCAGCGGTCCTGATCCCGGCCATGATAAAGGGCGCCGACAGGGGCGCTTCGACAAGGACGAGCTTCTGCCACTGGCTCATCCCCACACCGTCTGCCGCCTCGAGCACGCCGGGGTCGAGATTGGCCTGGGCGGTCACGGCATTTCGCAGGATCGGCAGCAGCGCGTAAAGCGCCAGGGCGAGGAGCGCTGGCAGGAAGCCGAGCGTTGGCAATCCTTCCCCGAATACGGCGCGCAGGGACAGCAGGATCGGGAAGAACAGCGCGAGCAGTGCCAGCGCCGGAATGGTCTGCACGAGGCTCGCAAGACCCAGAGAAATCCGGGCAACGGCGGGCGAGCGGGCGGCCCAGATCGCCAATGGCAGTGCAACCATGACGCCGAGCGCTATGGCCGAGGCAGACAGGAGGACATGGGCCGAAAGCTCGTCACCCAATCCGGCAAGCGTTTCGATAAAGCCGCTCATAGGCCAGCGCCCCGATCGCGAAGCGCCGCGAGCTTTTCGGCCTGCGCACGTGGTACGGCGACAAGACCTTGCGCAACATCTCCGCCGTTTCCGGCTAGCAGCGATTGCGGAGTTTCGTCGGCGACGATTGCGCCTCCCTCCATGACGATCACCCGGTCGGCGAGCAGCAGCGCCTCTGCCATGTCGTGCGTGACCATGATGGTGGTGAGGCCGAGTTCCTCGTGCAACTTGCGCACCCTTACGCCCAGGGCATCGCGTGTTATGGGGTCGAGCGCGCCGAAGGGTTCATCCATCAGCAGGAGATCAGGAGAGTTGGCGAGCGCGCGGGCGACCCCGACCCTTTGCCGCTGACCGCCGGAAAGCTCGTCGGGCATGCGCCTTGCCATGTCCGGCTCCAGCTCGACCAGTTCGAGCAGTTCGGCAATCCGCGTTTCGGCCAGCTTGTCTCCTGAAATACGCGGCCCGATGCCGATGTTTTCCGCCACGGTCATGTGAGGGAACAGGCCGATCCCCTGGAACACATATCCGATCCTGCGGCGCAATCGCGACGGCGAGAGCTCGCCCACATCAGTCCCGTCGAACAGGACGCGCCCCGCTGACGGGGTCGCCAGCAGGTTGATCATCTTGAGTAGGGTGGATTTCCCTGCGCCCGATGCCCCTACCAGCGCAACGAAGCTTCCCGGCTCGATCGCGGTGTCGACACCGGCCACAGCCAAGGTATCGCCAAATCGCTTTGCCACTCCCTCGAAAGAGACAAGCGGCTGGGCAGGCGGGGCTGGGATTTCGGAAATCGGTCGTTCTGCCCTGTGATCCGGCTACTCGTTCGGGCCGACATAGGTGACACGGCGAAGCTCGACAGTCTTGTCGCTATCGCTGGTCGTGCGCATCGTGCCGTCTTTCGCGAGTGCTTCATTGTCCCAACACTCGCCGCGCTTGTCGTCCTCGGCGGGCTCGAAGCAGATGCGCCCTGCCGAAACCTCTTCCCAGGTGCCGCTCTGGAGCGGCTCGCCGTTCTTGAAATCGCGATAGGTTCCGTCGTCGTCGAGGTAGGTCGTGTAAACCGCGCCGTCTTCTCCGTCGACGCGCCACGCGGTTCGTTCGAGATCGGCCGGGGGCGTTTCATCGCTACCGCCAGTGTCGCCGGCATTGTCTTCGGTAGCTGCCGCCACATCGGTTGTGTCCTCTGTGACTACCGAACCGTCAGCGCCCTCCTCTGGCGCCGAGCAGGCCGTGATGCACAATGCAGCGCAAGCGAGAAGGATGGTACGACGCATTTTGGACTCCCTGAACCGGTTCGAAGCCTAGCTTGACCGCATCAGAAGGCCAAGGGGATAGGGATCTGCGATCAGCCCTGCTTCTCTTTCAGGCGGGCGAGCGGCAGCGTCATCGTCACCTTCAGGCCATCTTCGTCCCAGTCGCGCTCGATCGATCCGCCAAGCTGCGCGCTGACCGCGGTGTCGATCAGGCGTGCACCGAAGCTTGTCGTTTCAGGCGCGCCAACTTTCGGACCGCCGTTTTCGCGCCATTCGATCGCCAGTTTCTCGCCATCGTCGCTGGAACTGATCGCGACCGTTCCACCATCGACGGAGAGCGCGCCATATTTCGACGCATTTGTCGCCAGCTCGTGAAACACCAGCGCAACCGGCGTTGCGATGCGCGATGCGATCGGAATGCTGTCGCCGGTGATCGCGATCCGCTGACCTGCCTTGTCCTGGTATGGTGCCATCAGCACATCGACCAGTTCGAGGAAATCGTCGCCGCTCTGGTTGTCGAACGGGCGGACGAAGTCGTGTGCCCTTGCCAGCGTGCGGATGGTTTCGTTGATCTCTTTCGCGAAATTGGAAAGTTCTTCCGATCCCCGCGCGCGCAGGGAAATCAGGCCCGAGACGACCGCGAAGATGTTCTTGATCCGGTGCGACAGCTCGTTGGCGACCAGCTCACGCGCTTCGCCCAGGCGGTGATTGTTATCGATGTCTGTGACGGTGCCGAACCAGCCGCTGACCTCTCCATCCTCTCCCTTCAAGGGAACGGCGCGGGAGAGCATCCAGACATATTCCCCGTCACCCCTGCGCAGCCTGTATTCTGCTTCGTGCGGATGGCCGTTCGCGCGCGAGTTGTCCCATTCGCCCATGATCCGGTCCTGTTCGTCGGGATGCAGGCTCTCGATGAACATGTCTTGGTAGATCACGCCCGGCTCGCGCCCGGTGAACTCGTAATAGCGCTGGTTGAAATAGAGCGGGAAACCGCTGCTGTCGGCAGACCAGGCAATGTCCGGAATACTGTCGGCCAGCTTCTGGAACTGGGCCTCGCTACGACGCAGCTGCATGCCGGCAGTTCGCAATCCGCGATGGGTATAAAGCCGCTGCATGACCGAATCCGCTAGCAGCTCCAACCCTTCGCGTTGGAAATCGCTCAACCCTTCGGGCCGCGGCTTGTAGTCGATGACGCAGAGCGAGCCGAGCGGCGCACCCTCGGGCGAAACCAGCGGCGCCCCGGCGTAGAACCGGATGTGCGGTTCACCGACGACAAGGGGGAAATCCTTGAACACGGGATGCTCTGTCGCATCGGTGACAACCATGGTTTCGGCACCCAGCATGGCATGGGCGCAGAAGCTGGTCGAACGCGGTGTCTCGGTTGCTTCGAGCCCTTCGCGGACGAGGAAACGCTGCCGCTCCAGTTCGACGAGGCTGACGAGGCAGGTCGGCGTTTCGCACAGGCGCGCTGCAAACTTGGCAATCCTGGCCAGTTCGGCATCGCCTTCCAACTGGTCGAAACCATAGCTCGCCATGACGGCCAGGCGATTGTCTTCTCCGCACAGGGAATCGACCGGCGCTTTCCCACGCGGCCAAAGCTTTAAATCGTGATTTAGGAGTGCGTTACCCATCGGAGGGGCGCCATACACGATCAGGGAAGTTGCTCAAACCCCGCTTCTGCCGGGAGATTTCATCTGCAACCAGTTTGCGCATCGTCGCGGCCTTGCTATGCGCGGCAGCAAGGAGAGTTTACATAATGCGTGCCACCCCCGATTTCGATTTCCAGCTTGGCGAAAGCGCCGAAATGATCCGCGAGAGCGTCTCGCGTTTTGCCGACGAACAGATCGCACCACTGGCAGAACGGGTCGACCGCGAGGACTGGTTTCCCAAGGCAGAGCTGTGGCCGGCGATGGGCGAACTCGGCCTGCATGGCATCACCGTTCCCGAAGCGGACGGCGGGCTGGGCCTCGGCTATCTCGAACACGTCGTCGCGGTGGAGGAAGTCAGCCGCGCGTCGGCCAGCATCGGCCTCAGCTACGGCGCCCATTCCAACCTCTGCGTCAACCAGATCGCGCGCTGGGGGAATGAAGAGCAGAAGGCGAAATACCTGCCCAAGCTGATCAGCGGCGAACACGTCGGCAGCCTTGCCATGAGCGAGGCGGGCGCCGGGTCGGACGTCGTTTCAATGAAGGCGAGGGCGGAGAGGGTCGACGGCGGATACGTCCTCAACGGCACCAAGTTCTGGATCACCAACGCGCCCTATGCCGATACCCTGGTGGTCTATGCCAAGACTTCTCCCGATGCGGCCAGCCGCGGCATCACCACTTTCCTGATCGAGAAGGATTTCGAAGGTTTTTCGATTGGCCAGAAGATCGAAAAAGTAGGCATGCGTGGCTCGCCCACGGCAGAGCTGGTGTTCGACGACTGCTTCGTGCCTGAAGAGAACGTGATGGGCCCCGAAAACGGCGGCGTTGGCGTATTGATGAGCGGGCTGGATTACGAGCGCGTGGTGCTCGCCGGATTGCAGCTCGGCGTGATGCAGGCCTGCCTCGACACGGTCATTCCCTACCTTCGCGAGCGCACCCAGTTCGGCAAGCCGATCGGCAGCTTCCAGCTTATGCAGGCCAAGGTTGCCGACATGTATGTCGCGCTCCAATCGGCGCGCGCCTATACCTATGCCGTCGCCAAGAACTGCGATGCGGGAAATACCACCCGCTTCGATGCGGCAGGCGCGATCCTGCTGGCATCGGAAAACGCCTTCCGCGTGGCTGCTGAGAGCGTGCAGGCACTGGGCGGCGCAGGCTATACACTAGACTGGCCGGTCGAACGCTACATGCGCGATGCCAAGCTGCTCGATATCGGCGCGGGCACCAACGAAATCCGCCGCATGCTGATCGGCCGCGAACTGATCGGGGCTGCGGGATAAAATCATTGGGAGGACAGGCGATGAGTTCGAAACTGATTGGGGCGCTATTCGCTTTGCTCCTGACGCTGCCGGGGGTCGCCCACGCTCGCGTCGAAACGATCAAAGTTCATTCGCCGTCGATCGAGGGCAACCTCGAAGGCAATGACGCGACCCGCAAGGTCCATGTGATCTTGCCCCCGGGTTATGACTACGAGTTTGAGCGGCGTTACCCCGTCGTCTATTTCCTCCATGGCTTCACCTCCACCGCTGACCGCACTCTGGAGGGAATCGATCCCGACGCCGCCCTGGCCGCGTTCGAAGGGCAGGAGATGATCCTCGTCCTGCCGGACAGCTATACCAAGCGCGGCGGCAGCTTCTATGCCTCCGGATCGACGGTAGGCGACTTCGAAAGCTTCATCGCCAAGGATCTGGTAGCGGCTATCGATCTGCAGTTCCGGACGATCGCCGACCGCGAAAGTCGCGGCTTGGCGGGGCATTCGATGGGCGGTTACGGGACCTTGCGGATCGGAATGAAATATCCGGAAGTGTTCTCTTCCATCTACCCGATGGCACCGTGCTGCACGCAGCCGCGACCATCGCGTCCGGGCGATGCCAAGTACGAGACGATGGACCCCGATACGCTCACTGCCGAACAGTTCTGGGATTATGGCTATTTCGCCTGGTCGGCGGCGTTTTCGCCCAATCCGCAAAATCCGCCATACTTCCTCGATCTCGGAACGAAGGACGGCAAACCCGACGCGATGACCGTCGCGCGTTGGGCACTCAATTCGCCTGCTGCGATGATCTCGCAGTACCAGGGGAACCTCAAGAAGCTGGAAGCCATCGCGCTGGACGTCGGCGAGCAGGACTTCCTGCTCGAAGAGGTCAAGGCGATGCACGCGCAGCTCGACAACTTCGGCGTAGAGCATGAATTCATGCTGTTCGAAGGCGACCATACCAACAGGGTGAGTGAGCGCTTTCGCAGCCAGCTTCTGCCCTTCTTTGCCAAGCATCTGGACCCAGAGGCCGAATGACCGCACCTACCCTTACATCCACGCTCGACCGCGAGGCGCCTGACGCCAAGGCTCGTTTCGAGCATAATAGGTCGCTCGCTGCCGACCTGCGCTCCACCGTCGCTGCCGCCGCGCTGGGCGGCTCGGAAGGCAGCCGAGAGCGGCATGTGTCGCGCGGCAAGCTCTTGCCGCGCGAGCGGGTGGAGCGTCTGCTCGATCCGGGCAGTCCTTTCCTCGAGATTGGCCAGCTCGCCGCGAATGGCATGTATGAGGATGCGATCAACGGAGCGGGGCTGATCGCGGGCATCGGCCGCGTTTCAGGCCGGCAGGTGATGATCGTGTGCAACGATGCCACCGTGAAGGGCGGCACCTATTACCCGATGACGGTCAAGAAGCACCTTCGTGCGCAGGAGATCGCGCAGGAGAACCGCCTGCCGTGCATCTACCTCGTCGACAGCGGCGGCGCGAACCTGCCGCACCAGGCCGAGGTCTTCCCCGACCGCGACCACTTCGGGCGCATCTTCTTCAACCAGGCGAATATGTCGGCGATGGGCATCCCGCAGATCGCATGCGTCATGGGCAGCTGCACCGCGGGCGGGGCCTATGTCCCGGCCATGTCCGACGAGACAGTGATCGTGCGCAACCAGGGTACGATTTTCCTTGCCGGACCGCCGCTGGTGAAGGCCGCAACGGGCGAGGAAATCAGCGCCGAGGATTTGGGCGGTGGTGACCTCCACGCGAAGAAATCGGGCGTGGTCGATCACCTTGCCGAAAACGACGAGCACGCGCTCACCATCGTGCGCGATATTGTCAGCCACCTCGGTGACAATTACGCGGCGGCCAAGGCGGTCGAGCTGAAGGAGCCACGCGCGCCGAAGTTCGACGCGGAAGACCTCTACGCGATCGTGCCCGACGATGTCCGCGCGCCATATGACGTGCACGAAATCATCGCACGGCTGGTCGATGGCAGCGAGTTTCACGAGTTCAAGCAGCACTACGGCAGCACGCTCGTCTGCGGTTTCGCCCACATCTGGGGCATGCCGGTGGCGATCCTTGCCAACAATGGCGTCCTATTCTCGGAAAGTGCGCAAAAGGGCGCGCATTTTATCGAGCTCGCCTGCCAGCGGCGCATCCCGCTCCTGTTCCTCCAGAACATCTCGGGCTTCATGGTCGGCGGCAAATACGAGGCCGAGGGCATCGCCAAGCATGGCGCGAAGCTGGTTACGGCCGTCGCCACGGCGACCGTGCCCAAGGTCACCGTCGTCATCGGTGGCAGCTTCGGGGCGGGAAATTACGGCATGTGCGGCCGCGCCTATAGTCCGCGCTTCCTGTTCACCTGGCCCAATGCGCGCATCTCGGTGATGGGCGGCGAACAGGCTGCATCGGTCCTCGCCACCGTCCACCGCGACGCTGACAGCTGGACGCCGGAACAGGCTGAGGCGTTCAAGGCCCCGATCCGCCAGAAATACGAGGACGAGGGCAATCCCTATTACGCCACCGCGCGCCTGTGGGATGACGGCGTGATCGACCCCGTCCAGACCCGCGACGTCCTGGGCCTCGCCTTTGCCGCGACGCTCGAGGCACCGATCCCGGAGAAGCCGCAGTTCGGCGTCTTCAGGATGTAATTGGATGGAAGAGCCGGACGAAAACCCGCAGGTCGGAATGCCGCGCTGGCTGATCTACGGCTTCATCGGCAAGCTGGTGGTCGTGGCGCTCATTACCGCCGGGATCGTGTGGTACGCGACCTCGCGGTAAAACCCTCTCGCTTTCCCTACCGTAACTGCTAGGTCTGGGGCAGGAGAGAGCATGTCGTCACAAGGACCCCGAAAGAGGTCGATCCTGTCGCGCATCGTGCGGCGGATCATCATCTGGATCTATCATTTCAAGGGGTGGACGCTCGACGGTCACCTGCCGCGCGATATCCGCAAGTTCGTGATCGCGGGCGCGCCGCATACGTCCAATTGGGACTTCGTGTTCTTCACTGGTGCGACCCACGAAGAAGGCGTGCAGCCGAACTTCATGGGCAAGCACACGCTGTTCACCGGAATGATGCGTAATTTCATGTTCGACATGGGCGGCATACCCATCGACCGGACGAAGCGCGCCAATGCGACCCAGCAGGTGGCAGAGGAATTCGCCCGGCGGGACGAGCTTGCGCTGGTGATCGCGGCGGAAGGCACGCGCAGCACGGATGGCAGCTGGAAATCTGGCTTCTACCATATCGCGCAGGCGGCAGGCGTGCCGATCGTGCCCGCCTATGCCGACAATTCCCGCCATATCGTCGGGTTCGGGCCGCCGATCTGGCCGAGCGGCAATTACGGCGAAGACCTGCTCAAGCTCGCCGACTGGTTTCGTTCGAAAATGCCCGATTATCCGCGTTTCGATGTCCTTGAAGCGCAGGCGAGGCGGTTGATTTCAGAGGGTCGCGAAGCTGGAGAAAAAACATGACCGATGGGCTGTTGATGAATGCCGCGATCCTGCTGGTGCTGATACTGATCCAGTGGGTCATATCCGTCAGGATCAACGACGTTTCCTTCGTCGATGCTTTCTGGGGGGCGGGCATGGGCCTGCTCGCCATCGCAAGCTGGCTGCATGTGCCCGGCGGCAATCCCGGGGACCTCGCAACCCTCATCATGGTCATGGCAGCGGCTTGGGGCTTCCGCCTCGGCATCTACCTGCTGCGCCGCTGGAGCCACGAGGGCGAGGACAAGCGATATAACCGCATCCTGCGCAAGGACCGGGAGAAGGGCAATTTTGCCATCGCTGCGCTGGTGAAGGTGTGGTTGATGCAGGCGGTATTACTGTTCATGGTCAGCAGCCCGGCACAGGTCGGTATTCTCGCATCGCCCGAGCCTGCGCCGATCACCCCGCTCGCGGTCGTCGGCCTTGCGCTCTATCTCGTCGGCATATTCTTCGAATGGGTCGGCGACTGGCAGCTGTCGCGGTTCAAGGCGAACTCGGCGAACGAGGGCAAGGTGCTCGACACCGGATTGTGGCGCTATACCCGCCACCCCAACTATTTCGGCGACTTCTGTGCCTGGTGGGGAATCTGGCTCTGCTGCGCCGCAGCCGGTTGGGAATATGCGCTCTACACCGTGATCGGCCCGGTCTTCCTCAGCTTCACCCTCACCAAATGGTCGGGCGTGGCGCTGCTGGAAAAGGGCATGGATAAATCGAAGGGCGACAAATACGCCGATTACAAGCGGCGCACCTCTGCCTTTATTCCCATGCCGCCGCGCAAATAACCGGTCAGGCGCATAAAAGGGGTTTAACCTGCGCTCGCCGCGCCTAAATGGGCAGGGACGGAAGGATCGATCCCGGGAGCGTCAGCCCAGTGAGCGAAGACGAGATTACAGAAGAACGCCAGAGGCTTGCGCGCACTGCGATGGACCTCATGGAGCGTCGCGGAGAGGAAATCTCGCGCGCGCAGCTCGCCACCGAACTGGGCATCGCCAGGACTCGGGTCGAACAGATTTTCCCCGACATGGACGATCTGCGCGATGCCGTAACGGCCGAATGGTTCGCGCCCAAGCTTATCCTGATGGACGAAGTGATGGCGAGCGATCTGCCGCCGCGCCGCAAGATGTACGAATTTTTCGCCCGTCGCTTCGTGCTGATGCAGGACGAATTCCGGGCGGATCCGGCGACTTTCCGCCTCTACGTCGAAATGGGCGAGGATTATCTCGAACACTCGCAAAGCTATGTCGATCTCGCCGACCATTACCTGTGCGAACTGATCGCAGAGGCCCAGGCTGACGGATATTTCCCGGATCTCGAGATCAACGATGCGCTGTCGCTGATCAACCAGGCGGTCGCCTGCTACCTGATCCCCTATCTCATCGCGACGCTCGGCGATCGCCTGACAGAGGACAAGCTGGGCAGCATCGTCGATACCCTGTTTGCCGGATTGAGCGGCAAGGATGGCGGCGCGCGGGGAATCGACCGGCTGAAACTGGCCGGCAATTAAGCCTAGTTTTTCGTCAGGTTCACCACGCGCCCTTCAGCCGGCAGCGCGATTACATCCGCCTGTTCCAGCCATGCTTCGAACGCATCGAGGTCGACCGGTCCGACGGTCGCATCCGCTCCGTCCTTGAACACGGTGAAGCTGTCGCCGCCAGCCGCGAGGAAGCTGTTCATGGTCACGCGATAGGTCTTGGCGGGATCGATCGGTTTCCCATCCAGAGTGACCGAGACGACACGGCTTCCGACCGGGCGGTCGAGGTCATACGTCAGGCGGAAACCTTGTGACGGGCTGAAAGTCTGGATGAAGCCGTCGTCGTCGAACTGCTGCTCGAACAATGCCAGCAACTGCTCGCCCGTATAGGTCATCGTGACCAGCGTATTGCCGAAGGGCTGGACGGTATAGATGTCAGAGAAAGTCACGGTCCCGTCGCCCCGCGGAGTGAGCGCAGCGCGAATGCCCGAATTGTTCATCAGGGCAAGTTGGGCACCGGCTTCACGAGTGGCGAAGAGCTGCGCATCGGCAATTGCGTTGCCGAGCGGCGTTTCTTCGGATGCAGTCTTGCGGTAGCGGCCGTCGCCGGTGACCTTCCCGACGACGCGGCCGGCGGCAGTGTTCGAGGCATCGACGTATTTCGCGACATAGGCCGCTGCATCGCGGTCGAGCGAATTGACGGTCGAACCATCGGCGCGGACGACGACGTTGCGCGCGCTCTTCGCGGTCACATCGTTGGCGACGGGATCGATCGTAAGTGCGACATCGGTGACGAAGGCACCGCCGTATCCGGCGCTCGTCACGACGAAGGGCCGCGTGGCATCGATCTCGCCGTATTCGCAGACGTAGAACTGGTGGGTGTGGCCTGACAGGACGACGTCGATACGCGGGTCGAGCCGCGCAAGGATATCGAGCAGGCTGCCATTGATGCCGTCGCAGCCGGGCGCGTCATAGGGCAGGTTGCTGTAAAGGCCCTGGTGGATGGCGACGACAAAGGCATCGACGCCTTTCCCGGCCAGCTTGGTCACCTCTGCATTGATCGCATCGGCCTCGTCCATGAAACGAAGGCCTTCGACCCCACTGGGGGTGACGAGGTTGGGCGTGTCTTCAAGCGTCAGCCCGATGATGCCGACGGACACGGCATTTTCGCCTTCGCCGAAGGTTTCGATCGCCGAACCGGGGAACAGCGGCGCTCCATCCTTCTCGAATACCGTGCTGGCGGAAAGGATCTGGTAGCTCGCACCGGCAAAAGGTTCGACCTGGCACGGTTCGCGATTGGCAAGCTTCTCGCACCCGCCATCCTGCATGCGCTTCAGCTCGCGCCAGCCGCGGTCGAATTCATGATTGCCGACCGCGCTGTAGTCGAGACCCATGGCGCTGAGCCCGGTGACCGTCGGTTCGTCGAGGAACAGCGACGACACCAGCGGGCTGGCGCTGATCATGTCACCCGCCGCGATGACGATGCTGTTTTCGCTCTGCTGGCGCAGCGATTTGACGACCGCGGAATAGGCGGCAAGTCCGCCGACCTGGACTTCTTCCACGCTGCCATCGCCATGCGCGAGTTTAAGCGCGCGGCGCTGCGGCTCGAGGTTGCCATGGAAATCGTTGAGACCGATCAGCCTTACTTCGACCGGTTCGGGGGCGGGCGCCGGAACCGTCGTGCAAGCGGTCAGGAACAGGGCCGACAGGATGGCCGGGGCGAGTTTTTTGATCGGGCGACTCATGGCAGCGACATGGCGTGCGAATGCGTCAAACTCAAGATGGCGAGATTAAACGCGCCCTAAAGGCACGCCCAGGCTAGCCAGGCTGCCGCGCCGATCGTCGGCAGGCTGAGGAGGCGAAAGGCGATTGCCGGAATGCGTTCGGCCCACCACACGGCATAGGCATTGTGCCATTTTCGCGGTGCCAGCAAGATCAGGATTGAGCTGGCGAGGATGAACCAGCCGCCGATCTCGAACAGCAGCGGCGCTTTCGATTGGGCGGCCCTGAGGATGAGAGCGATCCCGACGATGGCTCGCGGGATATGCTCGCCGAACTGTATGGCGGGCGTGCTTCCCATTGCAGCGAGAGAGCGCCGCGCCGTTTCCGGCGAAGCCGTCATGACGAGCGCGGCAAAGACCAGCCACCCGGCCGCGATCAGGATCGCGCCCTGGGCAGCCAGCTGGATCACACGTCGAGATTCGCGACGTTCAACGCGTTGTCCTGAATGAATTCGCGGCGCGGTTCGACCACGTCGCCCATCAGGCGGGTGAAGATCTCGTCGGTCACGTCGGCGTCTTCGACCTTCACCTGCAGCAATGCGCGATTTTCTGGGTCGAGCGTGGTCTCCCACAGCTGTTCCGCATTCATTTCGCCCAGGCCCTTGTAGCGCTGGATCGAAAGGCCCTTGCGGCCGGCTGTCATGATCGCATCGAGCAGTTCGGTAGGCCGCGAGATCGCCTCGCCCGTGGCTGCGATCGGTGCGTCGTCCTCTTCCGTATCGTCGGACGGGACGGCGTCGGCATCGGCTGCGCTCGATTTCACCAGCTGGGCAGGCTTCGCATAGGCTTCGGCCTGCTGACCGGCGAGACCGTGCAGCTTGTGCGCTTCGGTGCTCGAAAGGAAACGTCCTTCGATGTCGTGGACGTCGGTCACGCCGCGCCACAACCGTTCAAAGCGGACGGTACCATCCTCGCGGATCGAAGCTGTCCATTTCGCTTCGTCATCAGCCTGCTCCATGCGCTGTGCGGCAAGCTGCAGCGCCTGTTCGCGGGTCGCACTGTCGAGCGAGGGATCGAGCGCACCCGACAGCGCCATCTGTTCGATGATCGCACTGTCGTAGCGGCGCGGCACGAAGCCGAGCAGGCTGCGCAGCCGCAGGGCATGTTCGACGAGCACGCGCAGGTCTTCGCCCGAGCGGGCGCCGCCATCGGTTTCGAGGATGCGGCCCTGCAAGCCGGCATCGACGAGGTAACGGTCGAGCGCCGCCTGGTCCTTCAGATAGACCTCGCTGCGGCCCTTAGCGACCTTGTAGAGCGGCGGCTGCGCGATGAAGAGGTGCCCAGCCTTCACGATGTCAGGCATCTGGCGATGGAAGAATGTGAGCAGCAGCGTGCGGATATGCGCACCGTCGACGTCGGCGTCGGTCATGATCACGATCTTGTGATAGCGCAGCTTGTCGAGGTTGAATTCGTCGCGAATGCCGGTGCCCATCGCCTGGATCAGCGTGCCGACTTCCTTCGACGAAATGATCCGGTCGAAGCGGGCGCGCTCGACATTGAGGATCTTGCCCTTCAGCGGCAGGATCGCCTGAGTCTTGCGGTCGCGGCCCTGCTTGGCCGAACCGCCTGCGGAATCACCCTCGACCAGAAACAGTTCAGACTTGGACGCATCGCGCTCCTGGCAGTCGGCAAGCTTGCCCGGCAGGCTGGCGACGCTCATCGCGCCCTTGCGGCTCATTTCACGAGCCCGGCGGGCAGCTTCGCGTGCAGCGGCAGCGTCGATGATCTTCTGGACGATCGCCTTGGCGTCGTTGGGATTCTCTTCCAGCCACTCGGTCATCTTTTCGCCCATCAGGCTTTCCAGCGGCTGGCGGACTTCGGAGGAGACCAGCTTGTCCTTGGTCTGGCTGGAGAACTTCGGATCGGGCAACTTGACCGACACGATGGCGGTCAGGCCTTCGCGCATGTCTTCGCCCGAAAGCGAAACCTTTTCCTTCTTCAGCAGGCCAGAACTCGCCGCGTAATTGTTGAGCGTGCGGGTCAGCGCCGCGCGGAAGGCCGCAAGGTGCGTGCCGCCATCGCGCTGCGGGATGTTGTTGGTGAAGGTGAGGACGTTTTCGTAATAGCTGTCGTTCCACTGCAGGGCGACGTCGATCCCGATGCCTTCCTTCTCCGCCGACACCGCGATCGGTTCGCCGATCAGCGGCTGCTTGTTGCGGTCGAGATATTTGACGAACGCCCCAATGCCGCCTTCGTAGAACAGGTCGTGTTCCAGCGGTTCTTCGTGGCGCAGGTCGCGCAGCAGAATCCGGACCCCCGAATTGAGGAAGGCCAGCTCGCGATAGCGATGCTCCAGCTTGTCGAAATCGAATTCGGTGACATTCTTGAACGTGTCGTGCGACGCCTTGAAGGTGACGCGCGTCCCCTTCTTCAATCCGTTTTCGTCGCCATTGCTGGCAACCGCCGGTGCATCGCCGCGCACCTCGAGGCTGTTCACGGCATCGCCGTGTTCGAAGCGCATCCAGTGTTCCTTGCCATCGCGCCAGATCACCAGTTCGAGCCATTCCGACAGCGCATTCACGACCGAAACGCCCACACCGTGGAGGCCGCCTGAAACCTTGTAGGCATTGTCGTCGCTGGTGTTTTCGAACTTACCGCCCGCGTGCAGCTGGGTCATGATGACCTCTGCCGCCGACACGCCTTCTTCCTTGTGCATGTCGACCGGGATGCCGCGACCGTTATCCTCCACGGAAACCGATCCGTCCGGATTGAGCTCGATCAGGACGAGGTCGCAGTGCCCCGCCAATGCCTCGTCGATGGCATTGTCCGAAACTTCGAACACCATGTGGTGCAGGCCCGACCCGTCGTCGGTATCGCCGATATACATGCCGGGGCGCTTGCGCACGGCGTCCAGGCCCTTGAGAACCTTGATGGAATCGGCGCCATATTCGCCGCCCTGACGGCGCGGCTCGGGTGAATTTTCAGCTGTAGTAGGGGTGTTTTCTGACATGCCCATCATATAGGCGCGAGAGGGGCGAATCCCAAGCTTTTCGGCCCATCAGGCCATGCTTTTCCACGGCCAAAATCGTCTCGCCTGCAACCACTTGGCGGCCCTGCGCGTTTGGGCGGCATGACTATGACCCTGATCGTCGTTGCGGTGGTGTCGGGCGCCCTGTTGGTGGGCGCCGCCTGGGGCATCTACGGCACGCTGTCGAAACGCACCGAGGGCTTCCTGATCGCGCTTGCCGGCGGGGCCTTGCTGCTATCGGTGGTCAGCGAACTTATCGAACCCTCGATCGAAAAGAGCAGCGTGTTCCACGCCATGCTGGGCGTTGCCGCCGGTGCAATTGTCTTTGCCGTGGTCGATTACCTGATCGACGAGAAATGGGGCGGGGAATCGGGTGGCGGGCTGCTCGCTGCCATCACGCTCGACGGTATTCCGGAAAACCTTGCGCTGGGCGTGGCGCTGATCGGGGCGGGGCCATTGGAAGTGGCGGCACTCGCAGGCTCGATCCTGCTGTCGAACCTGCCCGAGGCAGCTGGCGGCGCAAGGGCAATGTCCGGCGACGGGCATTCGAAGGGCAAGGTCATGCTGATGTGGGCGGCAACTGCCGCACTGCTCTCGGCAGCAGCGATCATCGGCAATATCGCGCTTGCCGGTGTCGGCGAGGAATGGCTGGCGATCATCCGCTGCTTCGCTGCCGGCGCAGTGGTGGCGAGCCTTGCCACCGAAGTCTTCCCGCAAGCCTATAAGGAAGATCGGCACTGGGCCGGGATCGCCACCGCGCTTGGCGTGATCCTCGCTTTCGTCCTTGGCGATCTCGGCGCGGTCTAGTCCTCTGCTGTTTCAGGTGGAACGACAGGTTCGGGATAGCCGTGCTTCAGGTGGATCTCACCCTGCCAGATCGACTGGTCGAACAGGGGGATGAGGCCTTTGCGCGTTTCCTCGTCGAATTGCGTTCGATGGCAGTCGAGGGCCTTGGCGGCTGCCGACAGGTCTTCTGCTGTATAATCGACATGGGTCGACACAAGGTCGGGCGCAGTCGTCTCCCAGCGCTGCAGTTCGGGAACGGGCGGTAACGTGCCGTTGCGGATCGCGGGATAGAACAGCGATGGCCGGCCTTCCTGCATCATCTGGACATGCTGCGTCACCAATGCGCTGACCATGCGGTGATCGGGATGGCCATAGCCGCCATCAGGCCCCCACGTCAGGATCACATCGGGGGTGTGGTCTGCGACGAGGGCGCGAATTTTCACGAGCAGTTTGCTGGCGGCACTATCGGGGAAATGGGCGTCGCTTGCCAAGGTCCCGTCACCCAGGCGCAGGAAGACAGGTTCGCCCGCACCGAGCGCAGTGGCGGTGCAGCGCGCTTCGCCTTCCCTCACCTTTGCCAGTGCATCGCCCTTTTCCATTCCGCTGACGCCGGGGCCCTGGTCGCCACTGGTGGCATAGACGATCGTAACCTGCCCTCCGCCACGGGTGATGCGGGCGAGCAGGGGACCGATGGTCACCTCGTCATCGGGGTGGGCGAAGATAACCAGCGCATTGGGTTCAGCCGGAGCCGGGGCCGGATCGGGCCCTTCCTGCAATGCGGCTGCAGGGGCCGAGAGACAGAAAATTGCCGTGCCTACCGCTAAAAGTGCCCGTTTCATTCGCATTCCCCTTGGCTTTGGCTCGCGACCCTGCATAGTCGCCGCGCAAACGTAAAGAGCGGGAGAGTTCATTGTCGATGCTGGATAAACTTCAGGAAGGGTATGGCTCCTTCCCGGCGATCATTTCCGAATGGGGCGCCTTGCAACCGGACAAGATCGCACTGCGCGATGAAAACGGCGAATTGACCTGGGGCGAGATGACCGACCGGATAGAGCGGCTGGCCGCGCGCCTGGTCGAGACGGGCCTCCAGCATGGCCAGTCGGTCGCGATCCTCGGCACCAGCTCGATCAATTATGCATTGGTCTTCCTCGCCGCAGTGAGGGCAGGGGGTGTCGCAGCACCGCTGACGACCAGCGCGAGCCGCGAACAGCTCGAAGGCATGGCGGGTGACAGCGGGGCGAAGCATCTCTTCATCGATGCAGGCAAGCGCGCCGAGCTGGGCGATGACTTCATGCCCGGCCTCGACCATGTCGCGCTGGAAGATATCGACAGCTGGATGGCTGCAGAAGGGACGAAAGCCCCGCCGTTCGAACCGGCCAAGAGCGATCACTTCAACATCATCTATTCGTCGGGCACCACGGGTGTCCCGAAAGGCATCGTCCATTCGCACCAGATGCGCTGGCGCCAGTTCGCGACGACCGCAGCAAGCTACGTAGGGGCGGAACTGGAGGTGCGCTCGCTTGCTTCCACGCCGCTCTATTCGAACACGACGATGGTTGCTTTCCTGCCGCCGTTGCTGGCTGGTGGAACAGTGCGTGTGATGGGCAAGTTCGATTGCGGTCGCTGGCTCGAATTCGCGCAGTCGGACCGTACGGTCACGACCATGCTGGTGCCGGTGCAATACCAGCGCCTGATGGATTATCCCGATTTCGACAAATACGACCTGTCGTCGATCGCGCTCAAATATTGCACCAGCGCGCCGTTTCCTGCCGAACTGAAGCGGGAAGTGCTCGACCGGATGCCGGGCGGGCTGACCGAAATCTATTCGATGACCGAAGGCGGCGTCGTCTGCCTGCTGTCCTGCCACGAATTTCCTGACAAGCTGCACACGGTCGGGCGACCTGCTCCGGGTAGCGAGCTCAAAGTGCTCGACGACGAAGATCGCCCCGTGGCGCCGGGTACGCCGGGCAATCTGATCGGTCGTTCGCAAACCATGATGGCCGGTTACAAGAACCAGCCCGACAAGACGCGTGAAGGCTATTGGACCGATCCTGAAACCGGCGATGTCTGGCAGCGCATGGGCGATATCGGCCGCGTCGATGAAGACGGCTTCGTCGAACTGGTAGGCCGCGCCAAGGACATGATCATTTCGGGCGGGTTCAATATCTATCCGGTCGATCTCGAGAACGAATTGCTCAAGGAAGAGGGCGTGGCAGAGGCTGCCGTGATCGGCATGCCATCGCGCAAATGGGGCGAAACTCCGGTCGGTTTCGTCCGGCTTGAAGGGGATGGGCACGATCCTGCCGCCATCATGGAGGCGGTCAATTCCCGGCTCGGCAAGACACAGCGCTTGGCAATGCTCCACGCCATCGACGAAATGCCGCGCAGCCATATCGGCAAGCTGCTGAAGTCGGATCTGCGCGAAATGGCGGCGGAACTGGGCGAGGTCGCCTGACGCTTTCGCCTTGGCCGCGCAATCGAGACGCAGCCGCCAGACGTTATTGGGGGGAGGACTGTGTGGCGGCCGCGTCTCTTTCGCTGCCTAGCGTCTCGCCGCAAAGGGATGGACCGGGTGGCGGAACGCCCGGTTCCGCTTCCGCATCCAGATCGCACCGAGCGATCACGGCAAGTGATTAGGCGGGTCTGGGCTGCTGAGAAAAGGGAGAGGGACGCAGCGCCGGACCCGGGATGCCGCAGCAGGGGTGGGAGAGGATACCCCGTACTGCGGCGTTGCATGCGTAATAATGTTTCACGCGATTGAACACAAATGCGATTCTGGTCAAAGATGTTGCGTTTTACGCAACTGGCTCAGGCGTTGGCGGTTTCGGCTGGCGGCAAACGCAAGCGAGCATAGAGGAAGAGAGCCAGCGTCATCAGGGCCAGCCCTGCCGATAGCAGCAACGGCATGCCCGGGAAGATGACCGGCGCATCGCTCGCGACGAAATGCGCAAAAACAATGGTGTAGAGCGGCGGGCCGACGATCGCGGAAATGCTTCCGACCGCCTGGGTTGCGCCTTGCAGTTCGCCCTGGCTGCGCGCGTCCACCGCCCTGCTGTTGAGAGAATTGATGGATGGCATCACGAGGCCCTGGAGGCCGCCGACCAGCAGCGTCACATAGATGATCCAGTCGGTCCGCACGAAAGCATAGATCACGCTGACGCTGCAGACCGTGCCGATGCCCAGTACCACGGCCTTCGTCTCGCCAAGCCGCGGCAGGATCAGCCTGATGCCGAATCCCTGCACCAGCGCGCTGCCGATCCCCACGACCATCAGCGACAGGCCGATCTGCCATTCGCTCCACCCATAGGCTGCGATCGCGAAATAGGTCCAGACGGCGGGATAGACGAGATGCGATAGCTGCCACATCGCCAGCGCTGCGACGAACCACAGGACAGTGCGGTTCTGCTTCGCCAGTTCCTTGAGCGAGGAGAACGCGTTGGCGCTTGCCAGCCGGAACGGGCGCCGGTTCTCCGGATCGAGACTCTCCTTCAGGAAGAAGAAGCCGAATGCGAAATTGGCGAGCGCGCAGGCGGCTGCCGCAAAGAAGGGGACGCGCGGGCCAATCTCTCCCAAGAAACCGCCGATTGCCGGGCCGAGGATGAAGCCGAACCCGAAGGCCATGCCCATCAGGCCAAAGCTCTGCGCGCGCTTTTCGGGCGGGGTAATGTCGGCGAGATAGGCATAGGCGGCGGAGAAACTTGCCCCGGTGATCCCGGCCACGAAGCGGCCGGCGACCAGCCACCACAGGCTGGGCGCGAAACCCATCAGCAAATAGTCGACGCCGAATGCGAGGACCGATGCGAGGAGCACGGGGCGCCTGCCGAAGCGGTCCGACAGATTGCCGAGGATGGGCGCGAAGACGAACTGCATCGCGGCATAGCCTGCGCCCAGCCAGCCCGCCCACAGCGCGGCATCGTCGATCGTCAGCTGGCCCAGTTCCATGATGAGCTGGGGCAGCACCGGCATGATGATGCCGAAACCGATCATGTCGAGCAGGACGAGCGTGAAGACGAAGGCGACCGAGGTCGTGCGTTGCACTTTCGCGTTCCCTTCCCGATCTGACGCTCGATTGGTGTGGTATCACGCGCTGCTCGCGCTGGACAGGAAAATGGCATCCACCTAACGGGAAGCGCATGGACGAAGCGCATCTCCCCGATTCCATCCTTATCGTCGATTTCGGCAGCCAGGTTACCCAGCTGATCGCGCGCCGCGTGCGCGAAGCAGGGGTCTATTCCGAAATCGCGCCATTCACGCAGGCGGAAGAGGCCTTCCACCGGATGAAGCCGAAGGGCATAATCCTGTCGGGATCTCCCGCAGGCGTGCCGGAAGAAGGAAGCCCTCGCGCGCCAATGATGCTGTTCGAGGCGGGCGTGCCCATTCTCGGCATCTGTTATGGCCAGCAGGTCATGAGCCACCAGCTCGGCGGCGAAGTGCGGCCCGGGCACGAAGTCGGTGACGGCGGCGAATTCGGCCGCGCCTACCTCACCGTGACGAAGGATTGCGCGCTGTTCGACGGGCTCTGGAACGTTGGCGAGCGTCACCAGGTCTGGATGAGCCATGGCGACAAGGTCACGCGCTTTGCCCCCGGCTTCGAAATCGTCGCGATTTCGGATGGCGCGCCTTTTGCGGTGATCGCCGACGAAGAACGCAAGTTCTATGGCACCCAGTTCCACCCAGAGGTCGTGCACACGCCCGACGGCGGAAAGCTGCTCGCCAATTTCGTGCACAAGGTCTGCGGTCTTGCAGGCGACTGGACGATGGCGGCCTATCGCGAAACCAAGGTTCGCGAAATCCGCGAACAGGTCGGCGACAAGCGGGTCATCTGCGGCCTGTCGGGCGGCGTCGACAGTTCGGTCGCTGCTATCCTGATCCACGAAGCGATCGGCGACCAGCTGACCTGCGTCTTCGTCGATCACGGTCTGCTGCGCCTCAACGAACGCGAGCAGGTCGAGACCATGTTCCGCGATCACTACAATATTCCGCTGGTGGTGGTGGATGCAGAGGAGCGCTTCATGGCGGGCCTCGAAGGCGTCAGCGACCCGGAAAAGAAGCGCAAGTTCATCGGCGCCGAATTCATCAACGTGTTCGAGGAAGAAGCGAACAAGCTGGGCGGTGCGGATTTCCTCGCACAGGGTACGCTCTATCCCGACGTGATCGAGAGTGTGTCGTTCACCGGCGGGCCCTCGGTCACGATCAAGAGCCACCACAATGTCGGCGGCCTGCCCGAACGCATGAACATGAAGCTGGTCGAACCGCTTCGCGAACTGTTCAAGGACGAGGTCCGCGAACTCGGCCGCGAACTGGGACTGCCGGACATCTTCGTCGGTCGCCATCCCTTCCCCGGACCGGGTCTTGCGATCCGTATCCCGGGCGAGGTCACGAAGGATCGCTGCGATATCCTGCGCAAGGCGGACGCGATCTATCTCGACGAAATCCGCAAGGCCGGGCTGTATGACGCGATCTGGCAGGCCTTCGCCGTGCTGCTCCCGGTCAAGACCGTCGGCGTGATGGGCGACTATCGCACTTACGACAGTGTTTGCGGCCTGCGTGCCGTGACCAGCACCGATGGCATGACGGCCGACGTCTATCCGTTCGACGCCGCATTCCTTACCGGTTGTGCGACCCGCATCGTCAATGAAGTGCAGGGCGTGAACCGCGTCGTCTATGACTACACCTCGAAGCCGCCCGGCACGATCGAGTGGGAGTGACGGGTGACGCGGGACGAGCAGATCGCGAAAGCTGTCGCTCGGCTCGACGTCACCGGTGCCGAGGATCAGGACGCTGCCTGGGCGCAGCTGCGACCGCTCGGCTTCGCAATCGTTCCGTATCTATCGGCAGCCTATCCTGAATTTCGGACATGGCAGGGACGGGCCGCGCTGGTTTACTACGCCACGCGCTACGCTCGTGTTTCAGAGCCAGCGGTCGATCTGGGCCTGACAGCTTTGAACGATCGTTCCTACATGGTGCGGTACAGGGCTTGTGGGCTCCTCGCATACTCGCTTGAAAAGCGGGCGTTGGAGCGGCTTGGGAAGGCATTGGAGGATGATCGCGAATTGGTGGCACAGTCCGCCCAGGCAGCAATCAATGCGATCAGAGCGGGCAATCATCACCTGTTCGCCGACACCGGTCTTTCGGGCAGGACGAGCTGGTCCGTAAATCCCGGCGACATTGCAGTTGGTGGCAAACCGCCTCCTATCCCATCTCGACTGAAGCGGATCGTGCTGGGTATCAGGCCGGCCCGATAGGCAAGTTGGTCACCGGCACGGCATGCAGTTAGACTTGGGATCTGATCCTAGAACGGAGATCCTGCGCCGTACGCAGGATGCACTGGTCGAACGCTTCGGCCATATCGAGCCGCGTCCCGCCTACCAGCGCGATCCCATGTGGGTGCTGGTCCAGGGCGTGATCGGCGCACAGACCAAGAGCGCGCTGTCCAACGCCAACACCGATGCCTTGCTTGCGCGCCATGGATCATGGGAGGGAGTGGCGGCTGCCGATGTGGGCGAGCTGGCCGGGATGCTTCAGACCGCCAGCTTCCCCGAACAGTCCGCCAGGCGCCTGAAAGCCTGTCTCAGCGAAATCATCGCCCAGCGAGGCGCGGCAGATTTGCGCCACCTTTCCAACCTGCCGACCGATGCCGCGATGGCGTGGCTCGAATCATTGCCGGGGGTCGGACGCAAGATCGCGGCGGGCGTGATGAATGTCTCGATCTTCGACCGGCGCGCAATGGTCATCGACGGCCATCATCGCCGGATCATGCAGCGGATGGGGATCGTGCCTGCCAGGGCCGATACGGCGCGAACCTTTGACGCCCTGATGCCGGTCGTTCCGGAAGAATGGACCGCTGCGGTGATGGACGAGCATCACTTGCTGCTGAAGAAGCTGGGGCAGAATTATTGCCGTCCGCGCGCTCCGCAATGCGAGGGTTGCCCGGTGCTTCGTGATTGCAGAACCGGAACCGCGGCCGTGGCCGAACGCTGATCGTGCATGGCAGATTTGCTGGATCGGACCGAAGTCGAAGAAGTCTTCCGCATATTGAGCGAGGCGATGCCCGGGCGCACGCGCACCGCCAAGGGGCCCAAGGGCCAGCCCGATGCATTCCGCTCCTGCATCTCCTGCATGCTTTCGGCCCAGTCGCTCGACCGCAATACGGCCACGGCCGCCCGTGCGTTGTTCGCCTTGGCGACGACACCCGAAGCCATGCTGGAGCTGGCTGACGAGGACATTGCCGCGGCGATCAAGCCGTGCGGCCTCTACAACATGAAGACGCGCAACATTCGCGCTTTTTGCGAAACGCTGATTGCGGCACATGGCGGGCGCGTGCCCGAGACCCGAGAAGGGCTGATGGCGCTTCCGGGAATCGGTCGCAAATGCGCCGACATCGTGCTCAGTTTCACCTTCGGCGCAGACGTGATCGCGGTCGACACGCATGTCCATCGCGTGTGCAACCGCATCGGCCTTGCCAAAGCGAAAACCGCTGACGTTACGGCATCGCAGCTTGAAGCGAGGGCGCCCGACTGGGCCTTGCGAGACGGGCATTTCTGGCTCATTCAGTTCGGCAAGCGGGTGTGCACCAGCCGCGCGCCCAAATGCGAAAAATGTCCCGTCAGCCGGTTGTGCCTCTGGTACGCAAGGCATGGGACGAGGGAACAGGGAGAGGCATCATGAAGACCAAGATCACCGAAATGTTCGGCATCCAGCACCCCATTATCCAGGGCGGGATGCACTTTGTCGGTTTCGCCGAAATGGCGGCTGCGGTGTCCAATGCAGGCGGCCTGGGAATCATCACCGGCCTGACACAGGGCACGCCCGAAAAACTCGCGAACGAAATCGCTCGCTGCAAGGACATGACCGACAAGCCGTTCGGCGTGAACCTGACCTTCCTGCCGACCGTCAACGCGCCGGACTATCCCGGTCTCGTGAAAGCGATCATCGACGGCGGGGTGAAGGCGGTGGAGACCGCGGGCAACAACCCGGCGCAGGTGCTCCCCTTCTTCAAGGATGCAGGGGTCAAGGTCATCCACAAATGCACCAGCGTGCGGCATGCGCTCAAAGCCCAGTCGATCGGCTGCGATGCGGTTTCGGTCGATGGTTTCGAGTGCGGCGGCCATCCGGGCGAGGACGACGTGCCGAACTTCATCCTGCTTCCCCGCGCTGCAGACGAGCTTGAAATTCCGTTCGTATCCTCGGGCGGTATGGCCGACGGGCGCAGCCTCGTCGCCAGCCTCGCCATGGGTGCAGAAGGCATGAACATGGGCACGCGCTTCATCGCGACCAAGGAAGCGCCGGTGCATGAAAACGTAAAGCAGGCGATCGTTGCCGCGAGCGAACTCGATACGCGACTGGTCATGCGCCCGCTCCGAAACACCGAACGGGTGATGACCAATGAAGCGGTCGAACGCCTGCTCGAAAAGGAAAAGCGCCTCGGCGACGACCTCAAGTTCGAAGACATCATCGAAGAGGTCGCAGGCGTCTATCCCAAGATCATGATGGAAGGCGAAATGGACGCTGGCGCATGGTCGTGCGGCATGGTCGCCGGCCTGATCTATGATATCCCGACCTGCCAGGAACTGATGGATCGCATCATGAAGCAGGCCGAAGACATTCTTGCCCGCATGAACGCGATGCAGGCCGCCTGACGGTTAGCGCGCGCATCTGGTTATCGGGCCGGGGGGCTTCCCCCTCCCGGCTCAGCCGTCCGACTTGTCGGCTTCGACACGGGTATAGGGCACGAAATCGCCGAGGAAGATGGCGCCGGTCGTCATCTTGCTCGACGGGTCCATCATCGTCACGCTGTCGAGGCGGCAGATCTGGGTGCCCCAACGCTTGATTACGAGCGTATCGCGATCGTCGAGCCCCTGCGGATATCGCGGGATGTTGACCCAGATCGTCTTGCCGCGGCCATAGACCAGCGCGGTTTCGTCGATGACCTGCATCGCTTCGTTGAACCGTGCCGGGATGCAGCGCTCAGGTTCGCCGGCAACGCGGCCTTCAAGCAGCTTGGCGAGTTGCTGTTCGCCCTTGGTCGGCTCCGGTTTCTCGACGGGTTCTTCCGCCGCTGCCGGCATGGCCGACAGTGCGAGCGCTCCGCCAAGTGCGAGTGCGGTGATTTTCGCGATTCGAGTCATGACAGTCTCCAGGATCTGCGAAATATCATAGCAGCCCCGGCTGAACCCGGCATGACACGATCTGGGAAACCTCAGAGGAAGGCGACGTCCAGATTGAAGGTGCCTACATAGACGCCCTCTGCCTGCGTGCCACTGACCGTCAGCGCCCCGCCGGTCCAGATTTCCTGGGTCGTGCCGGTTGCGATCAGGCCGATCGGCAGGCCGAAGACATTGGTGATCGCCAGCCCGTTGCCATGAACGTAGTTGAGCGTCGCGGTCATCGTTTCCGTCCCGCTCTGGCGCGTCAGTGTCACCGTAGGGTCGCCGGACATTATCATCACCACGCCGATCGGGGCGTGGACGTTGAACAGCGCACGTTTCTGCGAAGATCCGACAATGACGACGTTGCCGACCGTTGTGACCGCTCCTGTCGAGGGGTTGATGGTAACCACGCCGCCCGCCCCGCTCGGCACCATCGGCCCGAAATCGAGGTCCTGGATCTTCTCCAGATCGATCGGCTCGAGCAATTCGACCCGCGCATCAGATGTGGCTGCACCCTGCGCCATCGCCGGTGCGGCGACACCTGCCGACAGGCAGGCGACCGCTTTGGCCAGGTGCCGGGCGACCTTCAAAAAGGTGCCGGAAAGGGATGCATGGTTCATCATCACGGTCGGCGTGATAATCGCCAAACCGCGCAATTAGCGTTTCGTTTCTCGGTTAAGGGCGCGCTAACGCTCTTAGCGGCAAATCGTCAGCGGTGACCGGGGTCTGCGCCTTCGGAAATGTCGGGCAAAGATGCCTGGTCCACGCCGTCTGCCGGGCCGCCCTTCAGCACGAAGCGGCGATCGCAATAACCGCAATCGACATATCCATGCTCGTCGATTTCGAGGTAAATGCGCGGGTGGCCCAATGCGCTGGGCCTGAACCGGTCGCCGCCACGAATCGCATCTGCGCCATCGCAGCTGACACGGCGGGTTTCGACGAGGGTTACTTCGGGCGGAGCGATACTCATTGCGAGCAGTCGCTTATCGCCACTCGCGCCTGCGCGCAACGCCAGATCGCGTCAGTTGTACTGAATATCGATCTGGAACGTGCCGGTATAGGTGCCCGGCGTCTGGTTCGCACCCACCGTCAGCGTGCCACCGACGCGGAACGTAAATATGCCGCTGGGCGAGTTGATGATGAAGCGGCTGTAGCCGGGGGTCTGCTGAATTTGCGTCAGCTCCGGGCTGCCGTTGATCGTCATCGCGCTGATTTCCATGTCGGCGCCCGGGCCGGTCAGGGTCAGCTTGGCGGATGGCGGCTTCTTGATCCGCACGATCCGGCCGAAATCGCCGCTACCGCCGAATACTGCCGGCTGGCAGGCCCCGGTATGGACGATTGCCCCTGTCACGTTGCAGCTGGGATTGGGTGTCGGCACCATGACGATGGTTCCGCCGCCATTTTCGGCAATATCGCCGAAATCCATGTCGCTAACCTTGGTCACGCTCAGATCGCCGAAGATTGCCGTGCGAACTTGCATGCTGGTCTGGCTTTGCGCGCTGGCGGCATTGGGAAAAAGCGCCATTGCACAAAGGCATAGCGCGGCCAGTGCGCGCCCGCACGCCATTCGGCCCCAGCCAAAGCGAGGAGATTTTGCCCATTCCACGGTTTGGCCACTACCACGCCGACAGTTACCAGCAGGGTTAGATTTCATGGTTAATCGTGCTTTAGGAATTGGGGCCCTCTCACATAATCGCTTTACCGCGCCCCCTTGCCCGACTTAGGGCAGGAGCATGCCTAACGACACTGCCCCGCCAGCCATCCAGATCCGCGATCTCGTCAAGCGCTATGCTGCACCGGACGGGGGCGAGGGTAAGTTGGCACTGAAAGGCGTCAGCTTCGACGTCCCGCAGGGCGGCATCTTCGGCCTGCTGGGACCCAATGGCGCGGGCAAGTCGACGCTGATCAACATTCTTGCGGGCCTCGTCACCAAGACTTCCGGGTCGGCAGAGATCTGGGGCTTCGACATCGACGAGCACCGCCGCAATGCCAAGCGGGCGATCGGGATCGTGCCGCAGGAAATCGTCTTCGACCCGTTCTTCACGCCGTTCGAAGTGCTCGAGAACCAAGCCGGTTTCTATGGCATTGCGAAACACCTGCGCCGCAGCGAGAAACTGCTTGAGGCGGTCCACCTTGCCGACAAGCGCGACGCCTATGCCCGCACGCTTTCGGGCGGGATGAAGCGCCGCCTGCTGGTGGCCAAGGCAATGGTCCATTCGCCGCCGATCCTCGTGCTCGACGAGCCCACGGCAGGTGTCGACGTCGAACTCAGGCGCCAGCTGTGGGAACTGGTCACCGGCCTCAACGATGAGGGCGTGACCGTGGTTCTGACCACGCATTATCTCGAAGAAGCAGAGCAGCTCTGCGACGAGATCGCCATCATCAACCATGGCGAACTGATCGCGCACAAGCCGACCCGCGAATTGGTGGGCATGGCCCGCGAGAAGATCGTGCGCGTATCGGTGGACAAGGATATTGCAGGGCCGATCATGGAGCCAGGTTTCGTGAAGGCGGACGTGGTCGATCCGCGCGTGCTCGAAATCACCTACGACAGGGATGTCGCGAGCGCGGGGCAGGTCCTCGCCAAGGTGCAGGAGCATGGCTACGTGATCGAGGATGTAACCACGCGGGAAGCCGACCTGGAGGACGTGTTCGTCCAGCTGACCGCAGCCGGATAGCCGCACTCCGATGGTTGCGCTCTACGACACCATCGGCATCGATTACGCCAATCTGCGCCGCCCAGACCCGCGCATTGCCGCTGCCATCGAGGCTGCACTGGGCGATGCCGAAAGCGTGGTGAATATCGGCGCCGGTGCCGGATCGTACGAGCCTGTCGGAAAAACGGTCGCCGCGGTCGAACCTTCGGCAGAAATGATTGCACAGCGACCGGAAGGCTCCGCACCGGCCTATCAGGGCACGGCAGAGGCGCTGCCCCTGGATGACAAGAGCGTCGATGCGGCGCTTGCCATCCTGACCGTCCATCATTGGGGTGACCTCGCCGCGGGCCTGTCGGAGATGCGGCGGGTGGCACGAAAGCGCGCCGTGCTGCTGACATTCGATCCCGATTGCCGCGATGCGTGGTTGCTCGATTACCTGCCTGCCCTCGCTGAACTCGATGCCGAGCAGATGCCGGCGATGGAGGAATATGTGCGCCACCTGGGGCCCGTCTCGATCACGACGGTCCCGATCCCGCACGATTGCATCGACGGGTTCCTCTACGCGTACTGGCGCAGGCCGCAGGCCTATCTCGACCCCCGCATCCGCAAGGGTAGCTCGTCGTTCTGGAAGCTCGACGGACTGGAAGCGGGCCTGCAGAGGCTCGAAGACGATCTAGCCAGCGGGGCATGGGAACAGGCCCATGCCGAACTGATGTCGGCCGACAGCTACGACGCAGGCTATCGTCTGGTCGTAGCCGAGTTCGACTGACACTTCAGCCCAGCCGGTGCGGACCCAGTCCTGCGTCCCTGACGCGCAGGACGCTCCAGACATGCGGCTCTATCTCTTCCATGTGCGTATTGCAGTTGCGGCACCGTCCCACGTGCATCCCGCCTGCCTTGCGCAGGTTGGTCTTGTCGACCGAATGTCGCCCGAGCGCGCAGGCGAGCATACCAAGTTTCATTATTCGCGACCCTCCAGAAGCCCCCGCCCCTGTCGATCCTGCCTTAGCGCGGGCACGGGCGAACCCCATCGCCAATTCGACGGGCCGTTCTCTGCTTGCCGCACGGTGATGCGAAGGGCATGAAGCGCGGCATGAACGAAGCGAACCACGACGTCCTAATCATCGGCTCCGGTGCTGCCGGCCTCACTGCAGCGCTGGCCCTCGCCCAGACGAAAAAGGTACTGGTGCTGGCCAAGGGATCGTTGACCGGCGGTTCGACGGCATGGGCGCAGGGCGGGATTGCCGCCGTGCTCGATGCTGGCGACACCTTCGACAATCACATCCGCGACACGATGATCGCTGGCGCGGGATTGAACCGGCGCGAGACGGTCGAGTTCGTCATTGAGAATGCGCCTGCCTCGATCGACCGGCTGTGCGAACTGGGCGTGCCCTTCAATCGCGAAGACGGCGACCTGCACCTGACGCGTGAAGGCGGACATAGCCACCGCCGCATCGTCCATGTGAACGATGCGACCGGCTGGGCGGTGCAGGAAGCCCTGCTCAACGCGGCGAAGGCCAATCCCAATATCACGCTGTTGCCGGGGCAGACCTGCATCGACTTCATCACCGGTCGCCACGGCGAGAAGTTTTCGGGCGATGGCCGCGTCTGGGGCGCCTATGCGCTCGACGAGGAAAGCGGCACGGTGAAGAAGCACGTGGCCAAGGCGACGATCCTGGCCGCAGGCGGCGCCGGTCGCTGCTACCTGTTTTCGACCGCGCCGCGCGGCGCGACGGGCGACGGGATTGCAATGGCATGGCGGGCGGGTGCGCGCGTCTCCAATATGGAGATGATGCAGTTCCACCCGACCTGCCTCTACAACCTCGAGGTCAAGAACTTCCTCATTACAGAGGCCGTGCGCGGAGAGGGCGGCCGCCTGTTCAACCCGGTGACGGGTGAGCGGTACATGGAGAAGTACGATCCCGAGCGGCTGGAGCTTGCCCCCCGCGACATCGTGGCGCGCGCGAACGACGACCAGATCAAGCGTTATGGCCTCGACTACGTCCACCTCGACATCAGCCACCAGCCGCCCGAATTCGTGAAAGAGCATTTCCCGACCATCCATGAAAAACTGATGGGCCTGGGCATCGACATGACGAAAGGTCCGATCCCTGTCGTCCCGGCGCAGCATTACACCTGCGGCGGCGTTCTGGTGGATCTCGACGCGCGCACCGACCTTCCGGGGCTATGGGCGGCAGGCGAATGCACCGAAAGCGGGCTGCACGGGGCGAACCGCCTCGCATCGAACAGCCTGCTCGAATGCTTCGTGTTCGGGGAAGCCGCGGCGAAGGACATCCTCGATTGCTGGGACAAGCTCGATGCGCCTCCGCCGATCAAGGACTGGGACGAAAGCCGCGTGACCGATTCCGACGAGGAAGTCGTTATCAAGCAGAACTGGACCGAGATACGCCGCTTCATGTGGAACTATGTCGGCATCGTGCGGACGACCAAGCGGCTGGAACGGGCCGCGCACCGCATCAAGCTGCTGACCGACGAGGTCGAGGATTATTACGGCCACTTCCGCGTCACGACCGACCTGATCGAGCTTCGCAACCTGCTCAAGGCATCGGAACTGATCGTGAAGAGCGCCCTCGCGCGCCACGAAAGCCGCGGGCTGCACTTCACGCTCGACTACCCCGAAACCGATTCCGTCGCGCGCGATACTATCCTTGTGCCCTAGCGGCGGACGGCCCCGGCACCCGATTTCCATTTGTCGGGCATCGTTCGCCGTTCATCGGGCCTGATCGACTTTCGCAGAGCGCAGCCGCGATTGGCAGAGCGCAACTGGTGTTTTTGTCGGCCCCTGCCATCTTCAAAACAGGAGGCGGGCCCGACCCCCAAGCGACCAATCCCTGACAGGGTCCGTCTCCCGATCGACCTATGTAGCCTTGGCACGAGTGTACGGGACTGTGCTCAGCAACCTTGGTCAAAAATGGCCGGTCATCCCTCAAGATTGAAAGGATGATCCTATGACGAATTTTGTAAAGCTCGCCCTCGCCGCAACCGCAATGACAGTTGCCGCTCCCGCCTTTGCCGACGACATCGTCGTGCAGACGAAGCCGCAGATGGACCAGTGGTCCGCGCGGGTCACCAACGAACTCAACAGCGCGCTCGAAAAGGCCGAATGGCACAATGGCGCATCGAAGCCGGGCATCGTGCAACTGCGCTTCACCGTCGACCAGAACGGCAAGGCAGAGGACATCTCGGTCATGCGCAGTTCCGGCAACGATCGCACCGATGACAATGCCATCACAGCCGTCTCGCTTCTCGACAGCCTCGGCGATGCCCCTGTCAGCTCCGTTGCCAACAGGACGTTCCAGGCCAACATAGTGTTCGCCCGCAACGACCTGCAGAAGGTGAACTTCGTGAAGGAACTGCGCCAGAGCGAGCGTGACCGCATGGCACGCGGCGATGCCGAAGAGGTCATCCTGATCGGCGGCTGATCCGGACCCTGTCGGCGGCATTGCTTGCCGTTTCCCGGATAATTCTCCAGACTGACACACAGGTAGAGCGGGCGGCACGATCGCCCGCTCTCTCGTTGCGAGGAACAGGGAAAGGGATGGCATGCCTCAGGTATCGGCGAACGGGCTGAATTTCGAATATGACGAGCATGGCAATGCGGGCGATCCGCCCATGCTGCTGATCATGGGCCTCGGCGCGCAGATGACGCTGTGGCCGATGGAATTCGTCGAAGCGCTCGCCGGGCGCGGCTTCCGCGTCATTCGCTACGACAATCGCGATATCGGCCTGAGCGACAAGCTGCATGGCGAAAAAGTACCCGGCATCGCCTGGCACGTGATCCGCAAGCGGCTCGGTTTCCCGCCGAAGGTTCCCTATACGCTGAGCGACATGGCGGCAGACGGCGTCGGCGTGCTCGACGGCCTTGGCATCGACAAGGCACATGTCGTCGGCGGATCGATGGGCGGGATGATCGCCCAGCTCGTCGCCGTGAACCACCCGGAAAGGGTCAACAGCCTGACCTCGATCTTTTCGACCACCGGCAATCCTAAGCTGCCCCCGGCACAAAAGACCGCGATGCAGGCGCTGACGCAGCGTCCGCAATCTATGGAAGAAGATGTGCTGGTCGAACACGGGATGAAGGTGTCCCGGGCGATCGGCAGTCCGGGCTATCGCCCCGATCCCGAATGGCACCGAGAACGTGTACGCGAGGGCGTGCGCCGGTCGGTCTATCCCGAAGGGATGGTGCGCCAGATGGCCGCGATCATCGACGATGGCGACCGCACGGCGCGGTTGGCCAAGGTCGATGTGCCGACGCTGGTCCTGCACGGCGAAGACGATCCGCTGGTCAGGGTCGAGGGCGGCCGCGCCACGGCAGAGGCCATCCGCGGCGCGAAGATCCGCACGATCCCGGGCTGGGGTCACGATCTGCCGGTGGCGCTCGTCGACACGCTGGCAGACGAGATTGCGGCCCACGCGAAATCGGCAATGGCGACCGCCTGATTCCGGTTTGCGAGGGGTGGGAATCTCTCTCCCCCGCGAATCGGGCAAGGGGCGCTGCCGATCCGAATCGGGGCCAGTGCAGCGTTGAACAGCGTTAACGGACACGGCCCCCGGGCCGATCATCGGGCGTGCCGGTCGAGCGCATCCGGCGAACGTGCCCATGCCATTTGCAGGCAGTTTGAGACCTTCCCCGAGGGCGGCTCCGGATTCGAAAATTGCGCGTCAGGATTCGATTGATTCTCAACCCCTGCACAGCCCTTTTGCCCGCAAAAATTTTTTCACGGATTCATTTAGGGGCTTGCGCAGCGGCAAACCCAAGGATTGTCCACGCGTCGCCCTGTTTTATCAGCGCAACACACCCGATGCTTTCCCCGGAACTTGAAGGTTAATCGCGTTTAACCCTCTTGCGTGCGAGTCCCGTCTGATTCACTATCTAGTGGTTCCAGACGCGGGGGCACACACAAGACCTAGTTATTTGACGCAGAAACACCATATCTGCGGGCAGGGAACGATTCGGTCTTGCGGGTCGCATTTTGTCTGAGAGCTGTGGGCAAAAACGGGAAAACTAATTCACCGTCGACGCCCGGAAATTGCTAGGTGGGGGCATCCCTGCCGAGTCGAACACATACGGAACATCGGCGCTTGGAAGCGGTTGTTCCTCGGGGCAGAACGGAAGCGGGGCAAAAAATGGAATTGAGGACTGGAGACGAAGCGGCGATGGGTCTGGAGCAAGATATTACGAATACGGCCCCGGCACCCGAAGCGCCCACGGCGAAGTCCTCCAAGCCCGCGAAAGGGGCAAAGGCAGTAGGCATGGAACAGGCAGACAAGGGCACGGACGAGCTGGTCGCCGAAAAGGCCGGCGAAGCGCTGGCCGGTGCCATGGCACAGGTCGCGAAATCCGCCGTCGATATCGATTCGAAGAAGATCAACGATCGCCGGTTCAACATCACGATCGATGAATCGCGTGACGAGAACCTGACCGAATTCGGCAAGGAAACCCTGACCGACCGCTATCTGCTGCCCGGTGAACAATACCAGGACCTGTTCGCACGCGTGGCCGATGCCTATGCCGACGATCAGGATCACGCGCAGCGCCTCTACGACTATATTTCGAAGCTGTGGTTCATGCCGGCAACGCCGGTGCTGTCGAATGGCGGCACCAATCGCGGCCTGCCGATCAGCTGCTATCTCAACAGTGTCGAAGACAGCCTCGATGGTATCGTCGGCACCTGGAACGAGAACGTGTGGCTCGCTTCGAAGGGCGGCGGCATCGGCACCTATTGGGGCAATGTCCGCGGCATCGGCGAACCCGTCGGCCTCAACGGCAAGACCAGCGGCATCATCCCCTTCGTCCGCGTGATGGACAGCCTGACGCTCGCGATTTCGCAGGGTTCGCTGCGCCGTGGTTCGGCCGCCTGCTACATCGACATCTCGCACCCCGAGATCGAGGAATTCCTCGAGATCCGCAAACCTTCGGGCGACTTCAACCGCAAGGCGCTGAACCTGCACCACGGCGTGCTCGTCACCGACGATTTCATGGAAGCGGTCCGCAACGGCGAGGAGTTCGATCTCAAGAGCCCGCGTGACGGCAGCGTTCGCAGCACCGTGAATGCGCGCTCGCTGTTCCAGAAGCTGGTTGAAACCCGCCTTGCCACGGGCGAGCCCTACATCGTGTTCTCCGACACGGTGAACCGCATGATGCCCAAGCATCACCGCGAACTGGGCCTGAAGGTCTCGACCTCGAACCTCTGCGCCGAGATCACCCTGCCGACTGGCCGCGACCACCTCGGCAACGACCGTACGGCGGTTTGCTGCCTGTCTTCGCTCAACCTCGAAAAGTGGGACGAGTGGAACAGCGACAAGACCTTCATCGAAGACGTGATGCGCTTCCTCGACAATGTCCTGCAGGACTATATCGACCGCGCACCCGACGAAATGGCACGCGCCAAGTATTCGGCCGCGCGCGAACGGTCGGTCGGTCTCGGCGTGATGGGCTTCCACTCCTTCCTCCAGCAGAAGAACATCGGCTTCGAAAGCCCGATGGCGAAGGTCTGGAACCTGAAGATGTTCAAGCATATCCAGGGCAAGGCTTCGGAAGCATCGATGCTGCTGGCGCAAGAACGCGGTGCTTGCCCCGACGCCGAAGAAATGGGCGCGATGGAACGCTTCAGCTGCAAGATGGCGATCGCTCCGACGGCGTCGATCTCGATCATCTGCGGCGGTGCTTCGGCCTGTATCGAACCGATCCCGGCCAATATCTACACGCACAAGACGCTGTCGGGCAGCTTCATCGTGAAGAACCCGTATCTGGAGAAGGTGCTGCGCGAAAAGTCGAAAGATTCGACCAATGTGTGGAACTCGATCCTCGAGAAGGGCGGTTCGGTCCAGCACCTCGACTTCCTGACGCCGGAAGAAAAGGCGACCTTCAAGACCAGCTTCGAAATCGACCAGCGCTGGCTGCTCGAATTCGCTGCAGACCGTGCGCCCTACATCGACCAGGCGCAGTCGCTGAACCTGTTCATCCCGGCCGACGTCGACAAGTGGGACCTGATGATGCTGCACTTCCAGGCATGGGAGAAGGGCATCAAGTCGCTCTACTACCTGCGTTCGAAGTCGGTACAGCGCGCCGGTTTCGCCGGCGGCGTGGAAGCGGACAACACCAAGGACGCTACCAAGTTCGAACTTCAGGCGGGCGGCGAACAGACCGACTACGAGGAATGCCTCGCCTGCCAGTAAAACGATCGGATCAATTCGATTGCGAAAGGGGGATGTCCGAAGGGGCGTCCCCTTTTTCATTGCCGCTCCCGCTTCGCGCCATGCCTGCAAGCAGACTTAACGAGACGTTAGGCATCTTGCGCTATCCCGGATGCACCGGAATTCGAGCCATTTCTGGCAGGGGTGTCTGCGATGATGAGAACGCGCAAGGTAGAACGTAAACAGACGGAACTGGCGGGGCAGTGCTGCACCAGCCAGGGGCGGCTGTTCGATATCACCGTGCACGACCTCTCGGATGGCGGATGCCGTTTTGCGGATGACGATCCGGCGTTGTTCGTCGGCGCACCGACCAACATCATGATCAATGGCACGGGCCCGCACCGTTGCTTCGTCCGCTGGCGCGAAGACGGGCAGGTAGGCGTATCCTTCGTCCGCCCGATGAGCGGCGACGAGATCGAGCAGGTGCTCAGCGGCAAGATGCCGCCGCGCGCGCCGGTCGAGTCCCTGCCTGCCGAACGGCCAGCCGCTGCACCGCAACCGGCAGCGCCGACCGGCATGGTTCGCCGTTTCTGCTGACCGGTTCTCCGGCCAGGAATCGCAAGAACCCCGGGCGATCCTCATGAGGGGAAGATCGGGCCGGGGCCTTAATGCCGGTTATTCCGGCTTCATATTATCGCTGGTTCAGGCGTTTTCGAGTGTCGCCTTGGTGCCGAGACCGTCCGGGATGCGCACGCCCTCCTTCAGATAGACGCGGTTGTCGTCGATCTTGTCCACGTCGGACATGGCGAGGAAATGGTGCATGTCGTCGCTGCTGTCAGACTTGGTCAGCTTGATCGCGTCGCCATCGACTTCATCGACGGTGCCCACGTGGTTCCCCTTGCAATCTGCGACTTCCATGTGCTCGTTGATGCGGAACTTCTCAAACATAAATTCTCTTTCCGAACGCGCTAATTCGCGTTCTTTTTGAATGGGTTATGTCTATATAACGGCTCGGGGAGGGCATTCGTTCCTCGGCTCGTCGAAGCTCGTGAACGGCTCGTGGAGTGGTAGAAATCGGGCCTATCCACCCGCGCGACCAAACGCGACAATCCAGCGCTTGCCTAATCGCCACCAGCGTGTAGTTGCAATTGCAAATCACTCGCAAACAGGATTCTCTTTACATGCGCAAATGGCACCGCTGGCTGTCGGTATTCTTCGGCATCTTCATTTTCTTCATCGCCACGACGGGCGTGCTCAGCCAGTGGGCGGTGCTGTGGCCGGTGCCCGAGCCGACCGCTGCCGAGCTTGCTGCACAGACCCCGCCGCCGGGATTCGAGTGCCCCGAAGGATGGCGCTGCAGCCCGCCGCGCACCGAAACCGGTCCGCGCAGCCTTGTCGGCTTCTTCCACCACTTGCACTCGGGCGAGGAATTCGGACCCGCCGGCACCGCGATCAGTGTCCTCTCGGGCCTGGCGCTGATGTTCTTCGCGCTGTCGGGCGTGTGGATCTACGTGCGGATGTGGCTCGATCGCCGTCGCCGCGACGCAAAGGACCGATGGTTCTGGAAGTAATCGCCCGCTGACGCAGTGCAGCGCAGGGCGCACAAGTCGCCTATCAGCCCCGCCGTGGAGGTTCGTTTGCGGCGGGGTTGGGGCGCAATTCGCTTCCCAGTGAAAGTGATGCGCCCCTTGCGTGGCTCCCCGGTTACACATGCCTGCCAATCGCCATCGCGGGTGCGGGCCGCCGCGCCCGGGAGGGGTGAAAAGGGGTGGAAAAGACCCCATATAAATTCACCCCTTGCTATCGAATCACAGCCATGATTCATATGCTGGGACTTCACGCGCCAATCAGAAGGACCACAAGATGTCGTTGCTCGAAGCCAGAAAGACCTACAAGCCCTTCGAATATCCGTGGGCGTATGAATTCTGGAAGCGCCAGCAGCAGGTCCACTGGCTGCCCGAAGAAGTCCCGCTGGGCGAGGACTGCCGCGACTGGGCGCAGAAGCTGTCCGAGCACGAGCGCAACCTGCTGACGCAGATCTTCCGATTCTTCACCCAGGCCGATGTCGAGGTGCAGGATTGCTATCACGACAAGTATGGCCGCGTGTTCAAGCCGACGGAAATCAAGATGATGCTGACCGCGTTCAGCAACATGGAAACGGTCCACATCGCGGCGTATTCGCACCTGCTCGACACGATCGGCATGCCCGAAAGCGAATATGGCGCCTTCCTCGAATACGAGGAAATGAAGGACAAGCACGATTACCTGCAGATCTTCGGCGTCGACACGGACGAGGATATCGCCCGCACGCTGGCGGCATTCGGCGGCTTCACCGAAGGCATGCAGCTGTTCGCCAGCTTCGCCATGTTGATGAACTTCCCGCGCTTCAACAAGATGAAGGGCATGGGGCAGATCGTCAGCTGGTCGGTGCGCGACGAAAGCCTCCACTGCGAAGGGATCGTGCGCCTGTTCCACGAATTCGTTCGCGAACGCGACTGCTACACCAAGGCGGTGAAGGAAGACATCATCGACATCTGCCAGAAGTCGGTGCGCCTCGAAGACAACTTCATCGACCTCGCCTTCGAAATGGGTCCCGTCAGCGGGATGACGCCGAAGGAAATCAAGAAGTACATCCGCTACATCGCCGACTGGCGCCTCGGCCAGCTTGGCCTGCAGCCGATCTACATGATCGACGACCACCCGCTACCCTGGCTCGCCCCGCTACTGAATGGCGTGGAGCACGCCAACTTCTTCGAACAGCGCGCGACCGAATATTCGAAGGGCGCGACCAAGGGCGACTGGAACACCGTCTGGTCGAGCTTCGACAAGCGCCAGAAAGCCAAGGCTGCGAACGAGGAAGGGTCCGTGGACGAAGGTCCGGACATGTTCGGCGAAACCTCGGCGCCTGCGAACGGCACTGGAGCCGAAGCGGCGGAGTGAGACTTCGAACAGCCCACCAGCGACAATGTCGCTCGAAAAGAGAAGGGCTCCCTCGGGAGCCCTTTTTCTTTGCATGAACAGAAAAATATGCTCGTTATGCGGCTAATACTTTCAGGCGGGCAATCGTTCGATGGCGGAATGGGTCACCTATTACCTAATTGCTTTGAACGTAATGACTTTCGCGGCCTTCGGTCTCGACAAGAGCTTGGCGGAAGGAGGACGCAGTCGCATAAGCGAGGCGACGCTTCTGAACCTTTCGCTGATCGGCGGCACAGCAGGCGCTTATGCCGGTCGACAAGTGTTTCGCCACAAGACGCGCAAGCAGCCCTTCAGTTCTCGCTTGCACACGATCGCGGTCTTGCAAGTTGTTGCGGCCGGTTTAGCTTCGATTGCAGGGCTGGATGAGGCGACAGAAATGAGAAGATCTGAAGTTGATTCAGATTTACCAGTTCATGCCCAAGATAATTATTAATGGGAGGACAGAAGGTTGAGTAACTCGCTTCCCACTGAAGATACGGAGGCAAATGACGCGGGCCAAAGCCTCACGAGTAATCCGCTACTTCTCTTTTTCGTCGTCGTTGCTGCGACGATTGCGATTTCATCGGTGCTCTGGTGGGTAGTGCTGCCCCTGGCTGGGCAATCGCGTGCGGACCAAAAATCAGTCGAAGAGAGCGTCTATTACGAAGGCTGCAACGAGGTCCGCGCATTGGGCAAAGCACCGCTACATCGAGGTGATCCGGGCTATGGCTTGCACATGGATGGTGATGGCGATGGGATCGCGTGCGAGCCGCGACCTGACGAATAATGAAGACTTAGAGGAAAGTGTCCGCCGCACTCTCCAGCAACACCCGCGAATACAGGACATGCGCCTGCTGCATGAAGCGCCAGCCGCTCTGGCCCAGGTTGCCGACCCAGCTTCCGAAATAGAGCGTCGTCGTGCCAGGATTTCTTGATTGTCCTACCGCTGCGCTACTTGAGGACGTTCCTGTCTGTCCTACCGCTCCACTGCTTAAGGACGTTCCTGTCTGTCCTATCGCTGCGCTACCTGAGGACACCGCCAACCAACTCGCAGTGCCGGTGTCCTTCGAATGTAAAAGGATTTCGTGTCTTTCATGCCCTACCGCTTTGCTGCCTGAGGGCAGGTCGGACCGCTCGACAACTTCCCACACCGCGAATCTGTCGGTCTCTCCGCGGGCGAGGGCACGGGCATCGGCATTGCTGGCCCCGCGACCGATCAGGCCGAGCACGATCCGTTCGGGCCGGAAGGCCGCGCTGCAGTAAAATCTCTCGATGAATTGTTCGAGCGTGACATGGCCTGCAACCTCGCGGGCGAAGCAGTCGCGGTAATCCTGCGCGCTGCCATATCGGGCGAGCAGGCTATCGGGCGAGACCTCGACCTGTCTGACGCTGCCCATCGCCGCCAACCCTCACCCGCACCAGTCGGCCGACTGGCCCCAGCCATCGCCGCTGGCGAGGCCCGCGTCGATCATGTGGGTGGCAAGGTATTCGACCGAACCGTCTGCCGCCGTGCGCCAGGCATAGCGCAGCTCGCGCCCGTACTGGTCGCGCGGGGGCTGCGTGCCGCCATCCCATTCAAAAGGGCCTGCGTTGAGCCAGTTTCGTAGCGCCGTCTCCGCCTCTTGCGCCTTGGCGCTTTCGGCGGGACAGGCGCCCTCGATCTCGGGCGCGTCATAGCCGGTCAGGCGGATGCGCCGCGCCGTCTTGCCATAACCGATGGTCACCGTGTCGCCGTCGCTGGTGCAATAGCTGCCGCGGCCCTTCGCGCCGCAGATGCCGAATGTCTGGGAGACTTGCGATCCCTCGGGCGGTCCGAACATCTCGTCGGCCTGCCACCAGGTCGAAACCAGGATAACGGCTGCAATCACCAGTATCGCGGCGATCCTGCCGAGCCTTGCGGCACTGCCGCCGCTCCTCGGGGGCTTTGGCCCACCACCGCCGCGACGCTTGCCCGATTGCAGGGCGTAGGCGTCTGCCTTGGTCCAGTTGGTGCGTTTCCTGAATGGTATGACCTTGCCCATGGCTGCGCGATAGCACGCGCGCCGCGCCCGGTCAGCGGTTCTTGTCCGCTCTCAGTAATCGTGTCGCGGGCTGCTGCGCCGATCGCTGCCGCAGCGCCGCTCGTTCACGCGGCGGTCGGGTCCGGCGAAGGGCAACTGTGCCTTGCGCCTGTCCACGCCGCTCCGGCGCCCCTTGTCGGCTACTGACTCGTCCCAATACATCCTCTCGTCCTCCTCGTTCCCTGCGCTTTATGCGTCTGGGAAATATCGAGCGACCCGGATCGATAGGAATTCGCTACGACCGGGGAATTAACAAAATCCTACCGGCGATAGAGCATTGAAATCATGTCCTACTCTGTCCGGGTCCGATATAATGTAAATCCCTCGCAGGTTTTATGTAATTTCTTGTATGGAAACGACAGAATGGGATTAGAACGACGGTTTTTGGCCCATTGGACTGTGTTCCATGTGTTCCATCGAGTAGGGTTTAAGCGGCAGGAATTTTTTCGCCTTTCGCTTGTCGCGGCTGCGAAATTGATTTGCATCAACGACGCTTTGTGACCGCAAATTATCCTGATGGCTCGTCAATCGATCCAAGGAAGGATGATCCATGTCGCAGCACACACCCAATGAACTGACCGAGATTTTCAGGCGCGACCGCGAACTCGTCACCCGGCTGAAGCAGGACAATGCGCATTACGCGCGGCTCGCCGATGAATATCACGAGGTGAACCGCGAAGTGCACCGCATCGAAAGCGAAGCCGAAGCGGCGAGCGACGAACGGACCGAAGCGCTCAAGAAGAAGCGCCTGGGCCTGCTCGACGAGATTACCGCCATCATCGACAAGGCGCGGGCGGCCGCCTGAATCCGGCTAGGCCTTTCCTCTCCTGCGCCAAGCCGCTAAGCGCGCGGCAATCAAGGCGCAGGAGTGTTTCGCGATGAGTGCCAGCAGCGACAAGGTCAGCCTCGCAAAGGCGGAAGTGCTGATCGAGGCTTTGCCTTATTTCCAGCGCTATGCCGGGCGCACTTTCGTGGTGAAATACGGCGGGCACGCCATGGGCGATCCCGAGGCGGCAGAGGATTTCGCGCAGGACATCGTGCTGCTGAAGGCGGTCGGCATCAACCCGGTCGTCGTCCACGGGGGCGGGCCGCAGATCGGCGCCATGCTCAAGAAGCTGGGCGTCGAAAGCACTTTCGTCGATGGCTTGCGGGTCACCGACAAGGCCACTGCCGAAGTTGCCGAAATGGTGCTGTCGGGCGCGATCAACAAGGAACTGGTCGGCTGGATCGCCAAGGCTGGCGGCAAGGCTCTCGGTATTTCGGGCAAGGACGGCGGACTGGTCACTGCGGTCAAGGCGCAGCGCACGGTCAAGGATCCGGACAGCAATATCGAAAGCGCGATCGACCTCGGCTTCGTCGGCGAGCCGGCGCATGTCGATACGACGATCATCGATACGGCGGTAAATGCCGGGATGATCCCCATCATCGCCCCGATCGGTGCGGGCGATGACGGGCATACCTACAACATCAATGCCGACACGATGGCAGGCGCGATTGCGGCGGCGCTCGGCGCGGCGAGGCTGTTCCTCCTGACCGATGTTGCCGGTGTCCTCGACAAGCAGGGCGAGCTGATGACCGACCTGACGCCTGCGGACATCGCCGGGCTGAAGGATGATGGGACGATATCGGGCGGCATGATCCCCAAGCTCGAAACCTGCGTCAGCGCGGTCGAGAGCGGCTGCGAAGCGGCGGTAGTTCTCGACGGGCGCGTGGCGCACGCGATGCTGCTCGAATTCTTCACCGCGCGCGGCGCAGGCACGCTGATCCGCAAGGCCTGACGACAGCTCGAAAGATCGGCGCGCTAGGGGTGGCGTCCGGCGTATTGCAAAGGTAATACGCGGGAGCCCCGGGACGCCCGCAACAGGACGACGACACAATGGAAGCCCTTCTCGCGATTTACCAGATTATCGGTCTGCTCACGAATGTGCTGGTGATGCTGATCATCATCCAGTTCGTGATCGGATTGCTGTTCGCCTTCAATGTGGTGAACCCTTCGAACGAATTCCTGACCGCGTTCTACAACTCCATCAACCGCCTGCTCGACCCGGTGCTGCGCCCGATCCGGAACCTGCTGCCCAGCACCGGCGCGATCGATTTCTCGCCGCTGGTGCTGATCATCCTGCTGCAGATCGTCATGATCGTGCTTGGCAGCGTTATCCGGAGCGTCTGATGACCGCGGTACAGATCGACGGGAAAGCCTTTGCCGCCAAGCTTCGCGAGAAGATCGGCGAAAAGGCCGCTGCATTTACCGACAAGACCGGGCGCAAGGCTGGCCTTGCCGTCGTGCTGGTGGGCGAAGATCCGGCTAGCCAGGTCTATGTCCGCAGCAAGGGCAAGGCGACCGTCGCTGCAGGGATGGAAAGCTTCGAATACCGCCTGCCCGCCGATACGCCGCAGGACGAACTCGTCGCGCTGGTGCGCAAGCTCAATGCGGACGACGCGGTCGACGGCATCCTGGTGCAATTGCCATTGCCCAAAAACCTCGACGAAAAGGCCGTGATTGCGGAGATCGACCCGGACAAGGACGTCGACGGCATCACCCCGACAAATGCTGGCAGGCTGGTTCTCGGCATGGATGCGCTGGTGTCCTGCACGCCGCTCGGCTGCACCATGATCCTGAAGGACATGCTCGGCGACCTGAGCGGCATGGATGCAGTCGTCGTTGGCCGTTCGATCCTGTTCGGCAAACCGATGGCGCAGTTGCTGCTGGCCGAAAACTGCACCGTTACCATGGCGCACAGCCGCACGCGCAACCTGCCCGAGGTGCTGCGCCGCGCCGACATCGTCGTGGCAGCGGTCGGCGTACCCTTCCTGATCAAGGGCGACTGGCTCAAATCGGGTGCGATCGTGCTCGACGGCGGGATCAACCGGCTCGATCCCGAACCGGGCGAGGAAAAAGGACGCATCGTGGGCGATGTCGCCTTCGACGAGGCAGTGGGCCACGTACGCGCGATCACACCGGTGCCCGGCGGAGTCGGCGCGACGACCATTGCCGTGCTGCTCCGCAACACGATTGTCGCCGCCTATCGCAATGCAGGGCTGGGGGATCCGGAAGGGCTGTGAGGAACTTCGCACTCATCCTTGCGACGCTCGCGCTTGCATCATGCGCAGGCTCGCGCCCCTCTATGCCGGATCGTGCGATCAACCGCGCGCTGGCAGGTGCACCCGGCCAGGCACAGCCGAGTACTATCGTTTCGACTGAACTCGCCTTCGCCCGCATGGCGAGGGAAAAGGGACAGTGGACCGCCTTTAAGGAGTTTGCCGCCGACAACGCGCTGATCTTCGGCGCCAATGGCGCGATCGAGGCAAAGCCGTGGCTGGCGCAGCAGGTCGATCCTGCGCAGGCGGTACAATGGGAGCCGCACTTTGTCCGGATGAGCTGCGACGGTTCGCTCGCCGTATCGCAGGGGGCGTTTCAGGAGCCGGGCGGTTCGGTTGGCACCTTCTACACCGTGTGGGAACGCCAGCAGGATGGCGAATATCGCTACATTTTCGACTTCGGTTTCCCGCAAGCCGAGGCGCCTGCAAAGCCGGACTTGATCGGTAGCGCGATCGGGGATTGTTCTGCTGTTGGCAAACCGCTCCCGATTGTCGCCGACGGCCTCAATATCCGACAGTCGGCCGACGGCACGCTGGCATGGACTTTCCAGGTCGCCGGTTCGCCAGCGACGCGTTATTTCCGTGTCTGGCAGGCAAAGGGCGAGGAAATGGCGATTGTGATCGACGTCGCCGTACCGCCGGGTGCCGAATGATGGAGCTGTTCATCTCCGCCTTTATCACGCTTTTCGTCGTGATCGACCCGCCCGGTTGTGCGCCGATCTATGCCGGCCTGACCAAGGGCGCGTCAGCGGCGCAAGCGCGCTCGATGGCGATCCGCGCCAGTGCGATAGCGACGGTCATCCTGCTGATCTTCGCATTGTTCGGTGAAGATCTCCTCGGCGCCCTGCACATCCAGCTCGACAGTTTCCGCATAGCCGGCGGGCTCATGCTGTTCTTCATCGCGTTCGAAATGGTGTTCGAGAAGCGAACGCAGCGGCGCGAGGAACGCGCCGAAAAAGTGGCTGCGACGCCCGAGGTCGAAGATGTGTCGGTGTTCCCGATGGCAATGCCGATGCTGGCAGGGCCCGGCGCGATTGCCGCGATCATGCTGCTGATGAACGAGGCCGACGATTTCGAGGAATCGCTGGTGGTGCTCGGCGCGCTTGGTGCGGTCTTGCTTATCACAGCCGCTGCTCTGGTCGCAGCGCGTCCGCTGATCCGCCTGCTCGGCGACCGGGTCGAGGCAGTGATCACCCGTTTGCTCGGCGTGCTGCTCGCAGCACTGGCCGCTCAGTATGTCATCGACGGGCTGAAGGGCAGCTTCGGGATCTAGCCCGCCTTACTGGAGGGTGACGATCTCGTCGCCGTCGTCGCGAAAGCCATAGAACTGCATCAGCTGGATCAGCAGCTTGCACCGCGACGGAAGGTCGGGTGCCTCCAGCAATGCCTGTTTCGATGCCGGATCGAACGGGGCGATCTGGGAAACGCCGTTGATCAGCGACTGGTCGTCGAGCCGCGAAACCGAATCCCAGTCAACGCTGTACCCCTGCACATCGGCAAAATGACGCGCTTCCTGTTCGAAGGCGGCACGTTCGACGGCAGAAACGAATTCGTCATCACCGTCGTCAATCAGTTCAGCCTCGACCTGGCGGAATGCGGTCGTGACATCGAGTTCGCGCATCATCCTGAAACGCGCCTCGCCCTCGAGCACGATGTTGAAGCGACCATCGTCGAGCGCCTCGACATCGCCGATCCTCCCGACGCAGCCGACATTGTAGAGCGGCGCGCCATCGACCGGACGCTGCGGCTGGATCATTGCAATCAAACGGTCGCGGGCAAGCGCATCGGAAACGAGCGCACGGTATCGCGGCTCGAAGATGTGGAGCGGCAGTTGCAGGCCCGGAAACAGGATCGCGCCGGGCAGGGGAAATATGGAAAGCCGCTTGCTCACAGTCCTCAGCCGAACAGGATTTTGGACAGGCGGCGGCGGGTCGAAACGACCCAGGCATCTTCAAGACCGACCGCTTCGAAGATCTGCAGCAGCTTGGCGCGCGCCGCACCATCGTTCCATTCACGATCTGTTTCGACCATCTGCAGCAGGGTGTCGGCGGTCTCGTCACGCTGGCCCGCGGCAAACGCAGCCTCGGCAAACGCCAGCTGCTTGTCCATGTCATCAGGGCTGGACTGCGCTGCGTCGCGAAGTGCGGCAAGCTCGCCTTCATCGACCGGATTGCCTGCCAGTTCGAGCGCACTTTTCGCAGCGGCAATGGCGGGGTCGCTGGCGAGCGAGGGATTGTTCTCGGCAGCCTGCATGACAGCGCGTGCTTCATCGACGTGTCCGGCCTGGACCAGCGAACGCACCAGCCCTGCCTGCGCTGCACCATTGTCCGGCGCCATTTCGACAACCTGTCCGAACATCCCGGCTGCACGTTCGGCATCGCCATCGGCGAGGATCTGTTCCGCCATTGCGATGAACTGGGCGATGTCTTCGGCAGAGGGGCCCTGCTGGCCCTGTCCCTCTGCTGCATCGCCCCCGCCGATCGGCAACTGGCCGAGCAACTGGTCGAGCACCTGCTTGAGCTGCGTTTCGCTGCGGGCGTTGGTCAGGTCGGCGACGGGTTGCCCCTGGAACATGGCATAGACAGTCGGAATCGACTGGACCTGGAACTGGCTGGCGATAAATTGTTCTTCATCGACATTGACCTTGGCGAGGACCACGCCCTTGTCGGCATATTCCGCAGCGACCTTCTCCAGCGTCGGGGCGAGTGCCTTGCACGGTCCGCACCACTCTGCCCAGAAATCGAGGATGACCAACTTGGTCATCGAAGGTTCGACTACGTCCTTGCGGAAGCGGTCGACCGCTTTCTGTTCGTCGAGATTGAGCCCCATGCTGGCCAAGTCTTGTCCCCTTGCGTGTCGGTATCGTGTTACTAGCGTAGGCCCAATGTGGGTCCTCGCGGCGCAATGTGAAGGGGATTTCGGCCATGTGCAAACAAGGCGCGTTTTTCCCCTTGCGGCCTTTGAAAACCGTTGCTAGTTGCGCGCCTCCCCACCGGGAAGCATTGATTCCCGGTAGAGCGTCAGTGAGCGGGCGTAGCTCAGGGGTAGAGCACAACCTTGCCAAGGTTGGGGTCGGGCGTTCGAATCGCCTCGCCCGCTCCATTTCCTCCAGCATCGGAATATTCGCGCACGGACCGTCGGTCCGTCGGTGCCGTTCGTCGATGGGCGGGCATTTGTGCTTGCGCGTTCCAAATACATCGCTATCCGCTACGATATGTTATCACATGATGTATCGATGAAAGCGCCGTCCTCCCCGATGAAAACAACCCGGATCGTCTCCCGTCTCGCGATTGCGAGCGTCCTTGCCATGTGTTTCGCGGCGGTCCCTGCATATGCGCAGCAGGCCGACCCGGCGGAAGGGCAAGAGCATGCGGAACCGGCGAAGGACGAGGTTGCCGCTGACCGTGCAGACGCGGGGCAGGACGATTTTCACAGCCGCTCGCTCGACTACCAGGGCAATATCATCGTCTCGGCTTCCGGTTTGAAGCAGCTCGACCTGCTCGCCGGGACTTCGGTGATCGAAGCGCTTGAACTGCAGCGCGAGATGGCCGGACAGGTGGGCGAAGTGCTCGCCAAACTGCCGGGTGTTTCGGCGACCGGGTTTTCGCCAGGCGCCTCGCGCCCCGTTCTGCGCGGCTTTTCGGGCGACCGCGTCCGCGTGCTGGTCGACGGGCTCGGCTCGATCGATATTTCCAACACCTCTGCCGACCACGCGGTAACAATCGACCCGCTTACGGCCGAGCGTATCGAAGTCCTGCGAGGACCTGCTGTGATGCTGTTCGGCAGCCAGGCGATCGGTGGCGCGGTAAATGTGATCGACAAGCGGATACCGCTGCGCATCCCGTCGGAACCGATCCATGTCGACGGGCTCGCTAGCCTCGATACCGTTTCCGACAAGCGCGAGGCAGGCCTGTCGGTCGATCTTCCGGTCGGGTCGAAATTCGTGGTTCATGCCGATGGCTCATGGCGCAAGACCGGCGATCTCGGGATTGGCGGCTATGTCGCTTCGCCCACGCTGCGTTCCGAACTCCTGACGCAGGCAGACGACGTCGCCGGTTCCGATCCCGATGCCGCAGGTGAACTTCGCGATCTTGCGAACCTTCGCGGCACGTTGCCGGGTAGTGCGACCGAGACCTACACCGGCAATATCGGTGCAGCTTTCTTCGCCGGCGAAAGCAATCTGGGTGCCTCGATCGGCGTTTACGATACGGTCTATGGCGTACCGGTCCGCCCGGGTGGCGGCGAGGACGAGGAAGTGTCGATCGACCTCCACCAGTTCCGCGCCGATCTGCGCGGCGAACTGGCACTGGGCAGCGGCATGTTCGAACAGCTGAAGACCCGCGTCGGTTTCAGCGATTATTCTCACAGCGAGCTCGAAGGGGACGAAGTCGGCACGACCTTCGACGTCCAGGGCCTCGAAGCGCGCATGGAACTCGTCCAGAAGGACACGCGCACATGGCGCGGTTCGGTCGGCGCGCAATATTACTACCGCGATTTCCTCGCGACCGGCGAAGAAGCCTATATCGCGCCCAACGAAACCGAGCAGTTCGCAGTCTTCGCGCTGCAGGAATTCGGCGGTGGCCCGATCCAGGTCGAAGCAGCCGGGCGCTTCGAGACATCGACCGTGACGGCGAAATCGATCGGCGAAGATCGCAGCTTCAACACAGTTTCAGGCGCTGTCAGCCTCGTTTACGAGACCGACCAGGCGCTGCGATACGGCATCAACCTGTCTCGCGCTGCACGCGCCCCGAGTGCGGAGGAAATGTTCTCGAACGGCGCGCATATCGCGACGCAGGCGTTCGAAGTCGGCGATCCGGATCTCAAATCGGAAACAGCGCTCGGCGCAGAAGCCTTCCTCCGCGGCCGTATCGCCGGGGCGGAACTCAACGTCGCCGTCTTCAAGCAGTGGTTCAGCGACTATATCTACCAGTCTGCGACCGGCGACATTGAAGACGGTCTGCCGGTGTTCGAATATCTTCAGGCGGATGCCAGCTATTTCGGTGTCGAGGGCGAGATTTCCCTACCGATCTACGACAACGGACCGTTCGCGCTGCTGGCAGACCTGCGAGGCGACTACATCCGCGCCGAACTCGACGACGGTACTCCGCTGCCGCGTATTCCGCCGCTCAGCCTGCTCGGCGCGCTGGAAGCACAGACCGAACGGTTCGATGCACGCGCAGAAGTGCAGTGGTTTGCAAAGCAGGATCGCGTCGCGCCGCTCGAAACCCCGACCGACAGTTTCACGCTCGTCAACCTGAGCCTCAGCTGGAAGCCGATCCGCGGGAACGAGTCGGTGACGCTGCTCGTGGGCGCCGACAACATCTTCGATGTCGACGGACGGCGCCATGCCAGCTTCACCAAGGACTTCGTCCCTGTTGCGGGTCGCAATTTCAAGGCGAGCGTTCGCTTCAGCCTTTGACGGCGAGGCGAACGATGCCGCGTTGCGCTCAGTCTTCGGCAGCGAAGGTGAGCGAGGCGTGTTCCTCCAGCCGTTTCACCAGATCCTCGCCGAGGAAGTAGCCGGGTGTGCCGATGCCGCCCGGCTTGTCGCATGACAGGAGGGCGATGCCGGTTTCCGCGATCATGCGGCTGGTCGAGCCATAGCCCGGGTCGAACTTGCCCTTGACCGAATAGTGCAGGCTCTCGCCATCGGGCATTTCGGCCACGAACAGCACATCGTAGAACCCGTTCTCGCGCTCTTCCTTGGTCGGGCCTTCACCGGGCTTCGGAGGCTTCGCGCCGAAAGGGTTCTTCATCATTTCGGCAGCGGCATCGGCCATTTTCTTGCCCGCTTCGCCCGGGCTGGTGAGCACCATCTCGTCATAACGGAAATCCTCGCCCCACAAATGGCCGAGCAGGAAATTCGTGCGATGGACGTTCTTGGTGTTGATGGGCGCCATGACGAAGGGCGCGGCCCATTTGCCCAGCTTCTCCTCGTAACGCGGGATCATGCCGCTTGGCTGATCGGGCCCTTCGAAGCCCGGCGTCAGGCCGAAGCTCGACCGCAGGATGCCGATCAGCTTGGGATTCTTCGCGACCGTTTTCATCGTTTCGGTCAGGCTGGCGACCGTGCCGCCCGAAGCACCGCCCTGCATGGCGCGGACGCGCCCCTTCACGCGCGGCGCAGGCTTGCCGAAGCGCTTCACGGCCTCCTTTTGCGTCATCAGGACGCCGAGATCGAAGGGGATGGAATCGAAGCCGCTCGAAAAGCAGATATGCGCGCCCGATGCTTCGGCGGCAGCCTGATGCTCGTCGATTATCTGGCGCATCCACACCGGCTCGCCGCACAGGTCGGTGTAATCCGTTCCGGTCTTCACGCAGGCGGCGACCAGGGCATCGCCATATAGCTGGTAGGGGCCGACAGTCGTAATGACGACGCGCGTGCGGTTGCACATCGCCTCCAGACTTGCCGCATCGTCGGCATCGGCGACCACCAGCGGGGTCGATTGCGGTGCACCGATCTCGTCGCGCACGCTCTCGAGTTTGGCGAGGCTGCGCCCGGCCATGGCCCATTTCGGCCCGTCGTCCCGGCTGCCGTATTCGCGCACGAAATGTTCAGCGACGAGGCGTCCGGTGTAGCCGGTTGCACCATAAACGATGATGTCGAATTCGCGGGTAGCCATGTATCTCTCCTTCGCGCCGATGAATGCGCCCGGAAAGCGGGAGAGTCAAAGACGCTACGACGCGCGGGGAATGCGGGGCAGAACGCCCGTCTGGCTCGAGATGGCGAGCAGGCGGCCGTCTTCCGAGAAATGCCGCGCCGAACCATGAACGACCCCGCGATCGAATGCAGCGAATTCGGTCATGCTCAGCACCCAGCCCGGCTCTGCACCCTGTATGAAACGGAACATGGCATCGAGGCTCGACCCGCCACGCGAGGCGGGATGTGCGCCGAGGAACAGGTCGGAAATTATCGCCAGCCAGCCTGCATCGACCGGAAATTCGGCCCGTGACCGGGTCCACACGCCCTGGATGCCGCGTGCTTCGTCATAAAGGCAGACGCGATATTCGAACTGGTCGGGAAGGCTGCCCGGCGCAGAATGGCTGATCTCGACCGGGGTCGCATCGTCCGGCCCGACGACATCCGGCATCTGCGCAAACAGTGTCTGCTCATTCGGCTCGCGATAACCGAGCGCGCCGCTGGCGCGGTGGGTAGGGCGACCGTTCACGCTGGCCGAAGCGGCGTATTGCGCCACCGACTGGCCGCCGCCGCATTGTTCGCAGGAAATGGCCAGCTCTTCTGCATGTTGCGTGGCGCCGAGGAACTGCACCTGCGCCCACAGCAAGGGCAGTTCGCTGTCGAGTTGCATCGCATCGATGATCGCGCCGAGAGCGGCCCCGCCCATGATATGCGGGGCGCCATCCGGCCCCGCCGTGGCGGGCGGCATGACGGGCAGCACGAATTCGCCGCTCCGTTCGCCCGGCACGACGCGCCAGAAGGGGAAGCGGGCTACACTCATCGTTTCTGCTCTACAGCCGCGGCAGGGTTACCCCGCGCTGGCCCATATATTTGCCCGCGCGGTCGGCATAGGTCACCTCGGGCCGCTCGTTCCCTTTGAGGAACAGGAACTGGCACGCGCCTTCGTTGGCGTAGATTTTGGCCGGCAGCGGCGTGGTGTTCGAAAATTCCAGCGTGACATGACCTTCCCAGCCCGGTTCGAGCGGGGTGACGTTCACGATGATGCCGCAGCGCGCATAGGTGCTCTTGCCGAGGCAGATGACCAGCACGTCTTCGGGAATGCGGAAGTATTCGACCGTCCGCGCAAGTGCGAAGCTGTTCGGCGGGATCACGCACACATCGGTATCGCGATCGACAAAGCTGTTGCTGGCAAAATCCTTCGGATCGACAACCGCGCTGTCGACATTGGTGAAGATCTTGAACTCGGGCGCGACCCGCGCGTCGTAGCCGTAGCTGGACAGGCCGTAAGAGATGCAACCGTCGCGCCGCTGGGCTTCCTCGAACGGCTCGATCATGCCGTGTTCGCGGGCCTGGGTGCGGATCCATTTGTCGGAGAGAATCGCCATGGCCCTGTGATTCCGCATCGCGAGCCGCTGGGCAAGCGCGCATGGCGCAGTTTTGCCGATTACTTGACCTGACGCGCAGCCAGTTGCGGGTTGAGCGCGGTGATATGGTTCAGCCACTTCTTCGGCCTGCGCAGCATCTTCTGCGGGTAATCGACCTTCAGTCCGACGATTTCGGCCATACGGCCGACGAAGTGGATGCAGTTGCGATTGTCGAGGTCGTAATACTTGCCCGGGGCATCGCGCCAGGCGCGCATTTCGGCAACGATGCGGTGATACTGCTTGTCACTGATCGGTATGGTGAAGTGCCGGTTGGTGCCGGAAATGTACTTCGCCTCTTCGATCATCACGTCGTGTTCGACCGGGCCGCTCAGGATCTTGGTGCTGACGCTTTTTGCGGTGAATCCGTAGTTTTCGTTCACGACCTTGCCGCTCTCGTCGAGAGTCCCTTCGAGCACGATGAAGGCGTGCGGATAACGGCCGACGATGACCGACCCGTTGAAGCTGTGGAAGCTCAGTTTGACCTCGGCAAGTGCGGGGCTTCCCGACAAGAGGGCGAACAAGGCGATCAGGGATAGAAGGGCGCGACGCATCGAAAGCATCCTATCGTTCCGGGATGGGCGGGCGCAAGGCGCTTGATGCGCGGGGCATGCTCGTCCTAGAAACCGCGCCATGAAGCTTTTCGCCTTTTACTGCCGCGACGGTGAGCATGGCGCCTTCTTCCGCGAACACACGCAGGAGGCATTGCTCGAACATTTTGCCGAGCACGGCGAGCATTTTGCCGTGGCAGGTCCGCTGACCAAGGGCGAGGCGGTGGTCGGGTCACTGCTGATCATCAAGGCCATGGACGAGGCAGAGGCACGCGAACGGCTGGAAGCGATTCCCTATTTCGCAGCAGGCGTGTGGCAGTCGATCCGCGCGGATGAATTCAACCCGCTGTTCGGAGACTGGTCCAAGGGCTGAAGCGCCGTCAGGGCAGTAGCAGGGTCGATCCGGTGGTTTTGCGCGCTTCCAGATCGGCATGGGCCTGTGCCGCGTCGGTCAGCGGATAGGTCTGGCCAATGGCGACTTCGACCTTGCCGCTGCCGAGCATTTCCCAGACTCGCGAAATCCCGCGCTCACGGTCCGCATCGCTCGCATAATAGTCGAACAGGGTGGGGCGGGTGACGAACAGCGATCCCTTCTGTGCAAGCACGCCCAGGTTCACCCCTTCGACCGGACCCGATGCATTGCCGAAGCTGACGAGAAGCCCTCGCGGTGCGAGGCTATCGAGCGACGCCTTGAAAGTGTCCTTCCCGACGCCATCGAGCACAACCGGCACGCCCGCGCCGTCGGTCAGCTCGCGAACGCCCGCAGCAACATCGTGCTGGTCGTAACGGATTACGTGATCGCATCCCGCTTGCATGACGATATCCGCCTTCGCCTCGGATGACACGGTGCCGATAACGTGCGCGCCGATGGCCTTGAGCCATTGGACGAGAATAAGCCCGACGCCGCCTGCAGCAGCATGAACCAGCACTGTGTCTCCGGCAGAGACATTGGCGCATCGCTCGACAAGGAATTCGACCGTTGCCGCCTTCAATGTCGAAGCGGCGGCAATCTGGTCAGATATATTGTTCGGAAGCCTGAACAGAGCTGCGGCTGGCATTGCCCGGTGGGTTGCATAGGCGCCTAGGCCGGGCCCCATGTAGGCAACGCGGTCACCGACTTTCAGCGTCGTCACATTCTCGCCGATCGCCGTTACGCGCCCTGCGGCCTCCAGGCCCAGTCCGCTGGGCAATTCGAGCGGGTAAAGCCCAGTGCGGTGATAGGTGTCGATGAAGTTGAGCCCGACGGCGCTATGCTCGATCACGACCTGACCCGCGGCCGGAACCGGTATCTCGCCGGTCACCCATTCGATCACTTCGGGACCTCCGTGCCGGGAGATCTGCGCGCGGGTGCAAGCGCCCGCCTGGATTGAATCAGAAGTCATCGATCAGGCGTCCCGCGACGGCATCCAGCTTCGCCATAAGCGACCGGTCATGCCGGTCTGGCGCAGTAATCACCGAATCGTCCAACGCGGTGTCGATGGGCGAGGCTTCGCGTTTCGCGGGCAGCGCCTTGATGAAACGAACGAGCATGTCGCGGGCTAGCTGGCTGTTCTGCTGCATCTGGGTCACGACCTGCGTGACGTCGACCGCATCGCCTTCGCGCCAGCAGTCGTAATCGGTCACCATGCCGATGAGGGCATAGGGAAGTTCTGCCTCGCGGGCGAGCTTGGCCTCGGGCATGGCAGTCATCCCGATGATGTCGGCACCCAGTTCACGGAACATGTGGCTTTCGGCGCGGGTCGAGAATTGCGGTCCTTCGATCGCGACATAGGTGGCGCCGGTCGCGACCTTGCCTTTGGCCGCCGCGATCGCCTTTGCTGCCATCCCGGACAATCGCTCGCATACCGGATCGGCCATCGAGACATGGGTGACAAAGCCTGAACCGTAGAAAGTGGAGGGGCGTCCGCGGGTCATGTCGATGAACTGTTCGGCCACAGCAAAACGGCCCGGTTCGATTTCTTCGCGCAAGGAACCAACCGCGCTGACGGCGAGGATGTCGGTGCATCCTGCGCGTTTCAGGGCATCGATATTGGCACGGGCATTCAGTTCGCCGGGCGAGATCGGATGGCCTCTTCCATGCCGTGGGAGGAAACGTACCCGGACATCGCCGATGCGGCCGCACAGGATTTCATCGGACGGCTTGCCCCACGGGCTCTCGACGGAGATCCACTGCGCATCTTCCAGCCCCTCTATCGCGTAGAGGCCCGATCCGCCGATAATCCCGATTGTCCATGGGCTAACCATGCCACTCCCTTTTCGTGTGTGCCGGTATGGCGACGCTTTGCCCCAACTGCGCCCAAGAGGCAAAGTTTTGGTTAGCAATCCGCCAGATTTGGTTCGTGTTTCTTCAATTGCGTTTTTGAACGCAACGGTTCACGTTAACGGAAACCGAGCAAAGCGATTCCTTTGGGAGATTGAGAATGGCCACCCAGTACAAGAACCTCATCAACGGCAAGATGGTCGACAACGGCGAGTGGCTCGATGTCGTCAATCCCGCCAATGAAGAAGTCATCGGGCAGGTCCCGGCATGCGGCAAGGACGACCTGGACAAGGCCGTCGCCGCCGCACGTGAAGCTTTCAAGAGCTGGAAGAAGACCTCGTTCGAGGAACGCCAGGCCGCCTGCATGGCGATTTCGGGCGCGATCAAGGAAAACGCAGAGGAACTGTACCGGCTGCTGACCAGCGAACAGGGCAAGCCGCACGACCAGGCCAAGGGCGAAATCTTCGGCGCTGCCGGACTTTCGGCTGCGCAAGCGACCTTCAAGCTCGAAGACGAGATCATTGAGGATAGCGACACCCGCCTCCACCGTTCGCGCCGCGTCCCGGTTGGCGTTGTCGGCGGCATCGTGCCGTGGAACTTCCCCGTCATGATGGCGATCCAGAAAATCGTCCCGGCGCTGATGGCTGGCTGCACCATCGTGCTCAAGCCGTCGCCCTTCACGCCGCTGACGACCTTGCGCATCGCAGAGCTGATCGCGGACAAGGTGCCGGCCGGTACGGTCAACATCATCACCGGTGAAGACAGCCTCGGCCCACTGATCACCTCGCACCCCGATATCGACAAGATCACCTTCACCGGCTCGACCGCGACCGGCAAGAAGATCATGGAAGGCGCCAGCGCCGACCTGAAGCGCATCACGCTGGAACTGGGCGGCAACGACGCCTCGATCGTCCTGCCCGATGCCGATCCGAAGAAGGTTGCCGAGCAGCTGTTCTGGTCGAGCTTCTCCAACGCGGGCCAGATCTGCGTCGCTGCGAAGCGCATCTATATCCACGAGGATATCTATGACGAACTGGCTGCAGCGCTGGTCGAATATGCCAAGACGGTGAAGGTCGGGGACGGTTCGCACCAGGGCACCGGCGTCGGTCCGATCCAGAACAAGAAGCAGTTCGACCGCGTGTGCGAACTGATCGAGGATGCCAAGGACAATGGCTACAAGTTCCTCGTCGGCGGCGAAGTCGATCCTTCGGGCAGCGGCTATTACGTGCCGATCACGATCATGGACAACCCGCCGGAAGATGCCCGCATCGTGGCGGAAGAACAGTTCGGACCGGTCATGCCGTTGATGAAGTTCTCGAGCGAGGATGAAGTCATTCAGCGCGCGAACAATTCGGACTACGGCCTCGCCGGTGCCGTCTGGACCGGCAATCCGGACAAGGGCGTCGAAATCGCCGAACAGCTCGAAACAGGTACGGTCTGGATCAATGAATATCTGCACCTGTCGCCCTTCGCACCTTTCGGCGGGCACAAGCAGTCGGGTTTCGGCGCCGAATACGGTCTCGAAGGCCTGAAGGAATTCACCTATCCGCAGGTGATCTCGGTCAAGAAGGACAACGTTCCGGCCTGATTTAGCGCCAGGACTTCAAGCGGGCCGGTCCTTCCATGGGGAGGGGCCGGCCCGTTCGATTCTGACCATCCGCCTCGCCGGCTCAGTCGATCCCGTCGACGATGGTCTCCATCACCACGAAGCTCGACGTGCTGGCAACGTGGGGCAGGCTGCTGATTTTCTCGCCCAGAATCGCACGATAGCTGTCGATGTCGCGGGTCCGCACTTTCAGCAGGTAGTCGAAGTTGCCAGCGATCATGTGACACTCCTCGACCTCCTGCACGCGACTCACCGCCCGGCGAAAATCGTCCAGCGCCTTTTCGCGCGTGTCGGACAGCTTGACCTCGGCAAAGGCGACATGCGCCTCTCCCAGTTTGCCCTGATCCACGATGGCGCGAAAACCGCGGATATAACCCTTTTCCATCAATCGTTTGAGCCGCGACTGGCAGGGGGTCTTGGACAGGCCGACGCGGTTGGCAAGCTCGGTCACGGACAGCCGCCCGTCGACGCGTAGCTCCTCCAGCATCCGCCGGTCGATGCGGTCGATGCGGTCACTTGGCCTATCGCTGGTTGATTTGTCAGTCATATGGACTGCTTTTGGCCGCAAATACGGTCCAAGAGCAAATCCAAATGCGATTCTTTGGGCGAAACGCCTTCGTCGTGCGTTGTAGTGGCGAATCTTTCCCCCCGGAGTAATTCAATGCCTGCACCCTTTTCCGAATTCGCCCCGCCGATTGCCGTGCAGTCGCCAATGCGACAGCGGATCACGGCTGCCTATCGCAAGCCCGAGGCGGACTGCATCGCCGACCTGCTGCCCTATGCGCGGGTCGATGACGAAACAGGGCAGCGCATTTCTGCCACAGCCATCGCGCTGGTAGAGAAGCTGCGTGCCAAGGGGCAGCGCGGCGGCGTCGAAAAGCTGGTGAAGGAGTATTCGCTGTCGAGCCGCGAAGGCGTGGCGCTGATGTGCCTTGCCGAAGCCCTGCTGCGGATCCCCGACAATGCAACCCGCGATGCGCTGATCCGCGACAAGATTTCCGATGGCGACTGGAGCTCGCACCTTGGCGACGGGCGTTCGATCTTCGTGAACGCCGCCACCTGGGGCCTGGTCGTCACGGGCAAGCTGGTGACCCCGGTTCGGGAACGCAGCCTGGGCAAGGACCTGACCAAGCTGATCGGCCGCTTCGGGGAGCCGGTGATCCGCAGCGCGGTGAACATGGCGATGGAAATGATGGGCGAGCAGTTCGTGCTCGGAGAAACCATCGACGAAGCTCTGCGCCGGGCGCGCAAGCAGGAAGAAAAGGGCTTCGGCTACAGCTACGACATGCTCGGCGAAGCGGCGATGACGATGGCCGATGCCGAACGGTATTACGCCGACTACGAAAGCGCGATCCACGCGATCGGTGCAGGGGCGAAGGGGCGCGGAGTCTATGGCGGCCCCGGCATTTCGATCAAGTTGTCGGCGCTTCACCCGCGTTACCAGCGGGCACAGGCCGGCCGCGTTACCGGAGAATTGATCCCGCGGGTGCGCGAGCTCGCCAAGCTGGCGAAGGGTTACGACATCGGGTTCAACATCGATGCCGAAGAAGCCGACAGGCTGGAACTTTCGCTCGACATACTCGAAGCGCTTGCTCTCGATCCCGAGCTGTCCGGTTGGCAGGGGCTGGGCTTCGTCGTGCAGGCCTATGGCCGACGCTGCCCCTATGTGATCGACTGGATTGTCGACCTGGCCCGGCGTTCGGGTCACCGTATCATGGTCCGGCTGGTCAAGGGCGCGTACTGGGACAGCGAGATCAAGCGCGCCCAGGTAGAGGGGCTGGAAGACTTCCCGGTCTTCACCCGCAAAGTGCACACAGACGTCAGCTATATCGCCTGCGCGCACAAGCTGCTCGCGGCGCGCGATCACGTTTTCCCGCAATTCGCGACGCATAACGCACAGACGGTGGCGACGATTTATCACCTGGCCGGTACCGATTTCGCAGTCGGCGATTACGAGTTCCAATGCCTCCACGGCATGGGCGAACCTCTGTTCGAAGAGGTCGTCGGTGCGGGCAAGCACGATAGACCCTGCCGGATTTACGCGCCGGTCGGCTCTCACGAGACTCTGCTCGCCTATCTCGTTCGGCGCCTGCTCGAAAACGGCGCCAATTCGTCTTTCGTGAACCAGATCTGGGACGAGAACATTCCGCCAGAGGTACTGGTCGCTGACCCGGTATCGCACGCAGAAACGATCGATCCGGTCGGGTCTCCGCATCCGATCATCGATCTGCCCCGGGCGCTTTTCCCGGACCGCAAGAATTCGCGCGGACTCGATCTCAGCAATGAGAACGTGCTCGCCGAACTCTCGGTGAAACTCGCCGAAAGCGCGCAGCGCAAATGGCAGGCAAGTCCGATGATTACAGGCGCGAAACGAGAAGGGCTGGGCACTCCGGTGCTGAACCCTGCCGATCATTCCGACGTCGTCGGCGCAGTGAATTTTGCGACCGAAGACGATGTGAAGCTCGCGCTCGATGCGGCGCAAAAAGCTGCAGCCGGATGGGCCTCGACCCCGGTTGCCGAACGTTCGGCGTGCCTGGAAAAGGCTGCCGACATCCTGGAAGACCGGATGGAAGCGCTGCTCGGCCTGATTATGCGAGAAGCGGGCAAATCCTTGCCCAACGCTATCGCGGAGGTGCGCGAAGCAGTCGATTTCCTGCGCTATTACGCCCAGCAGGCGTGCGACACGCTGGCGCAGGATGCCGGATCACTCGGCCCTGTCGTCTGTATCAGCCCGTGGAATTTCCCGCTGGCGATTTTTACAGGCGAGGTTGCGGCCGCTCTGGCTGCCGGCAATCCCGTACTTGCCAAACCGGCGGAGGAAACCCCGCTCATTGCTTCGCAGGCAGTCGAAATCCTGCACGAGGCAGGCATTCCTGCAGATGTGCTGCAATTCGTGCCGGGTGGCGGTGCGATCGGTGCCGCGCTTGTGGCTGCGCCCGAAACATGCGGAGTGCTTTTCACCGGCTCGACAGAAGTCGCGAAGCTGATCCAGGCACAGCTGGCCGGCCGAACCTTGCCCGATGGCAGGCCTGTTCCCCTGATCGCGGAAACGGGCGGCCAGAACGCGATGATCGTTGATTCATCGGCCCTGCCCGAACAGGTCGCCCGGGACGTTATCGCCAGCGCCTTCGACAGTGCCGGGCAGCGTTGTTCGGCCCTGCGCATCCTGTGCCTTCAGGAGGACATCGCTGACGAATTCCTGATCATGTTGCGCGGTGCGATGGCCGAGCTTGTAATCGGCAAGACAGATTTCCTGCGCACCGACATCGGACCCGTCATCACGGCAGAAGCACAGCAGGTGATCGAGGATCATGTCGAGCACATGCAGTCGCTGGGTTGCCGGGTAGAGCGCCTGCCACTGAGCGCAGATACCGCGAAGGGAACCTTCGTCTCGCCCACTATCGTCGAGATCGACAATATCGGACAGCTTGGGCGCGAAGTTTTCGGCCCGGTGCTTCATGTCCTTCGCTACCGCCGGAAGGACCTGACCAATGTCATGAACCAGATTGGAGCGACCGGGTATGGACTGACGTTCGGCATTCATAGCCGGATCGACGAGACGATCGCCGACATCACTGCACGCGCACCTGCCGGCAACATCTACGTCAACCGCAACGTCATCGGCGCCATCGTTGGAGTGCAGCCTTTCGGCGGGCGCCGCCTTTCGGGCACGGGGCCCAAAGCAGGCGGGCCGCTCTACCTCCATCGCCTGGTGGAAAAGGCACCGCAGCGCATGCCATTCGCGACCGGTCAGGAAACGACCGGCACGCTCGGCATCTTCGCCCGGTGGTTACGGCAAAGCGGCGCAACCGAGATCGCCGACTGGGCGGAACGGACGGCCGAGAACGGTCCCCTGTTGCTCAACATGCAGCAGCTTCCCGGGCCGGTCGGTGAGCGCAACCTCTATGGGGTCGAGCGTCGCGGCCGCGTGCTGTGCATGGCCGAAACCCGTGCGGGATTGCTGGCGCAGATTGCCACGCTTTTGGCAACCGGCAACCAGACGGTGATCGAGGCGGGATCCGAAGACAGCGATATCATCGACCAGCTTCCCGAGGAGATCGCCCGTCTTGTCGAGCGGCAGGAAGATATGCCTCAGGGCGAGCATCCGGCTCATGTGCTGATCGAGCGGGGACAGCGCGATATCAGTGCCATCCTTTCCGAGATCGCGAAATGGGACGGGCCCATTCCCATCGTGCAGATCGGAACCGGTGCAGAAAGCTATCGCATGGACTGGATGCTCGAAGAACTTTCCGTCTCGACAGACACGACGGCTGCCGGTGGCAATGCCAGCCTGATGTCCATGGCATAGAAGCACCAAAGGCGCCTGAATTCCTATCCCGTCCTGCCGCGAGGCAGGGCGGGATTTTCGTTTCTGCGGGGGGGCCATAGCTGCGCGCGACGAGGAACTCGCCAGCACGGCAAGGGGCCGGCTGACCGGCGCTAATTCAAGCCATGGAGAGAAACTCGCCAGGGACTGTATGGTGCGGTCGAGAAGACTCGAACTTCCACGGACTTTCGTCCACAACGACCTCAACGTTGCGCGTCTACCAATTCCGCCACGACCGCACACAGTCTCGAAAAGGGATTGGTGAATCACCATTCCCTCGCGAATAGGTGCGGCCCCCTAGCAAGGGCCAAAAGGCTCCGCAAGCACTTTACCGCAGGGTTTGTGCATGGCCGCGCTTCACCCTGCCTTTTGTCCGTCATCTTCGCCAATCAGGGAGGGGGCATCGGCCTGTCCCGCGGCGGGACTGGGTTACCGAAGTGCTTGTGAAAATGGTTACCTGCGCGGAAACCATTCCGCATGAGCCTTGCTGCATCCCTGCTGTTGATCGGCCAGTCGGCCCTCGTACCGATTGCGATGCAGGCTGCTCCCCTCACGCGCCAACCGGTGGCCACGCAGGCAACAGCCAGCGCACGCATTTTGCGCCCCGTCCATGTCCGCTTTCACGAGGGCAAGGTCGAGCACGGGGACGAAACCGCGCCACCCGCAAAGCGGCAGGATCGCGAAGGCAATCTCTGGATCGAATTCAGTTGAGGTGAAGCGCCCGCAACGGCACTTCGGAACAATCAGCTAGGCTTCCAGCCGATCTCTGCGAACTTGGCACTGCGCGGCACATCGGTCACCGCTTCGCGGATCGAGAGCGTTTCCCCGGGGGCCAGCTGCGACTTGGGTGGGACCACTTCCCAATTGTAGACGATGCGGTCGCGTTCGTCGCGCAGCACGATCAGGATCGACGGAACGGTCGCCGTGTCACGGCCGACATTCGTGACGGTGCCGCTAGCTCCGAAATATTCGGTGCCGTTGGCCAGCGTGCGGCGATCCTGCTGGTCAGGCGGGAAATCGAGCTGGAGGTCCGGCTCTGCCATGGCGAAGATCGGGCGCTCGATCGGCATCCACGAAGGCATGCCGAACATGTTGACCGCAACGATGGTGCCGACGGACAGCAAGGCGAATACGGCGGCAGCTGCGGTCCACAGTTTCAGCGGATTGCGGCGGGCACGGAAAGGCGGCTGATAGTCGAACTGTGAAACTTCGTTATCGGTGTCGTGATCGAAGGTTTCACGCTCGACCTCGACCACGGGCGGAGCCGGTTCGACCTCGGGTTCTGCGACGGGCGGAGGTGACGGAGCTTCTAGCTCGCTTTCGGGCCGGCGGTCCGATGTGCGCCAATGGCTGACGCCGGGACGCGGCGCATTCTCGCCATCGGCCACGGTTTCCCTGGCAACAGGTGCGTCAGCTTCGCTTGCCGCTTGCGGTGCAGCCGTTTCTGGGGCCGGGCCTGCTGCCGGTGTTTCTGCCGCAGCAGGTGTCTCGGCAGGCCGGGTCACCTCTGGCCCGTCCTGATACCAGCTATGCTTGCACTTCGCGCAGCGCACCGTACGCCCTTCAATGCCGATCGCGGCATCGGGCACAACGTAGCGGGTCTTGCAGGCGGGACAGGCTATAATCATGCAGGATCAGGCATTACGCGTGGCTGACACCTGCAACAAGGTCGCTGCGGCACCGGTGGGGGTCAAACGCGCTTTTTTCCACATCCAAGCCCCGCTATAGGCCCGTTCAGTCATGTTAGCCTTTGCCGTCTGCCGCCGTTCGGATACTGCCGCCCAATGAGCGAACGCCAGGGCGACATCGTGACCTTCGACAATGTCGGGCTGCGCTATGGCACCGAGCCAGAGGTGCTGCGCAACCTCTCCTTCACGCTTTATCCGGGCAGCTTCTACTTCCTGACGGGTGCGAGCGGTGCGGGGAAGACAAGCCTGCTGAAGCTGCTTTATCTCGCGCAGCGGCCTTCGCGTGGGGCGATCCGCATGTTCGGCAAGGACATCATCACCATGCCGCGCGACCAGCTCCCGCTGTTCCGCAGGCGGCTCGGCGTCGTGTTCCAGGACTTCCGTCTGATCGACCACCTGTCCGCTTTCGACAATGTCGCGTTGCCGCTGCGCGTTGCGGGCGTGCGCGAGGCCGATCTGCGCAAGCCGGTCGAGGACATGCTCGAATGGGTTGGCCTGTCGCATCGTTCGCACGCTGTGCCCTCGACCTTGTCGGGCGGTGAACAGCAACGTGTCGCCATTGCCCGCGCCGTGATCGCGCGGCCGGAACTGCTGGTGGCCGACGAACCGACCGGAAACGTCGATCCCGACATGGCGCTGAAGCTGTTGCGCCTGTTCGAGGCGCTCAATCGTCTGGGCACAACGGTGGTGGTCGCAACCCACGACGTGCACCTGATCAAGAAAGTGTCCAATTCGCTGATCATGCGCCTCGACAAGGGGCGCCTGTTCGATCCAACCGGCGCCTTGCGTTATCCGCCGCGCCCCGGAGGCACGCCTTCGGCGCAGCGGGCGCAGGACGGGGTGCAGCCATGAAGAAGCCACCGCTGGTCGGGCGCTCGCTTGTGCGCGGTCTCGTTCCCTTTGCCGGAGAACGGGCAGCCTCGCTCATCCCGCAATCGCGGATGTCCGGGCCGGTGCCCTGGGTGCTCGCCATCATGATCACGCTCACCGTCATTGCAGTTGCAGGCGGACTGGCCCTGGGAAATCTCGCCAATCGCGCGAAGGGCGATCTTTCAGGCGCGCTCACCGTGCAAATCGTCGAAGCCAATGCAGAACGCCGGGCAGAGCTGGCGCAGCGTGCCGGAGCGGTGCTCGCCGGCGATCCGGCAGTGCAATCCTATCGCATTGTGCCGCAAGCGGAGCTGGACGAATTGCTCGAACCCTGGCTTGGAACCGGCGACGTTGGCGAAGCCGTGCCGATCCCTGCCCTGATCGATGTCCAACTGGGCCGCAACGCGGACGAGGCAGAGTTGATCCGGTTGCAGAGCCTGTTCGATGAACAGGTGCCGGGCGCGCGCGTCGATGCCCAGTCCGACTGGCTGCGACCCGTCTATTCGGCGCTCTCTGCAATGCAGTACCTCGCCCTCGCATTGGTCCTTTTGCTCGCGCTCACGAGCGTGGCTGCGGTCTGGCTTGCGACCCGCAGCGCATTCTCCAGCCACCGCGACACGGTGGAAACCGTCCATCAACTGGGCGGAACGGATCGCCAGATCGCCCGCGTGTTCCAGCGTTCCGTCGGGTTCGACGCCGTGCTGGGCGGTGCTGTCGGACTGGCACTCGGCGTTGCCGTGGTGTGGTTTCTCGGCCAGCAATTCGCCGCACTCGATTCAGGAATGGTCGCTGGAGGCGGGCTTCGCAACATCGACTGGTTTATCATCGCCGCAATTCCTGTAGGGGGCATCGCATTGTCCGTGCTTACGGCACGCTACACTGTCTTGAGGGCGCTGAGGCGCATGTTATGATTCGCCGTATCCTGGCCGCGATATTGCTCATCTGGGCGATCGGTTTCCTGTGGTTCGCCTCCGCGCTTCCGCAACCGGCTGGAGACCAGCAGACCGATGCCGTCATCGTGCCGACCGGCGGTGCGGGGCGTATTCCGCGTGGACTCGAAATTCTCGACCGCAGGCTGGCAGACGAGATGCTTGTCACCGGTGTCGACCGCGAGGTGAAGCCGGACGAGTTCGCCGCCGAATTCGATGTGTCGCCTGACCAGATGGAATGCTGTGTCTCGCTGGGTTTCGCAGCCGTCGATACGCGCAGCAATGCGGCGGAAACCGCGCAATGGGTGGAAGAGAACGAAGTCGGCTCGCTGCGACTTGTTACCACCGACTGGCACATGCGGCGTGCCGCGAGCGAACTCGATCGCGTCCTGCCTTCCGATGTCGAGGTGGTGCGTGACGCGGTCCCGTCGGAACCGAGCATCGGATCGCTTTTCCTCGAATATCACAAGCTGCTGGCCAGCGTGCTGGCTGGCCTGATCGGTCTTTGACGGCGCGGTGATGGCAGTTATTCGCAGCCTCCTGTTTTACCCCCTTTTCTATGGGATCAGCATCGTGCTCGTCGCGATTGCCGGTCTTTCGATACCCTTCGGCCGCGACGCGCTGCGCACAGCTGTCGGCTGGTGGAGCGGCTGGCACCGCTGGTGCGTGGTCAACCTGCTGGGCGCAAAGGTCAGGATCGAAGGCGAAATACCGCAGGGCGCCTATCTCTTCGTCATCAAGCACGAGAGTTTCTTCGAAGCCATCGATGCGCCGACCTTGCTCCCCTTTCCATCGGTCTTTGCGAAGCGCGAATTGTTCAACATTCCCGTCTGGGGAAAATCGGCGGTGGTTTACGGCCTAATCCCGGTCTCGCGCGACGAAGGCGCACGGGCCTTGCGCAAGATGCTGTCGAGCGCACGTGAACGGATTGATGAAGGGCGCCCGCTGGTGATTTTCGCCGAGGGCACCCGCGTCCCGCATGGTCAAAGGCCCGCCCTGCAGGCAGGATTTGCCGGGATATACAAACTGCTGGGCCTGCCCGTCGTGCCGGTCGCGATCGACAGTGGCCCGCTCTACCACCGCCTGTGGAAGCGGAGCGGCACGATCACATACAAGTTCGGCGAGATCATTCCGCCCGGCCTTCCCCGTGAAGAAGCTGAGCAACGCGTCCACACAGCGATGAACGCCCTCAACGAGGATCCTGCCATTGGCTAGCAGGCGGTGGGTAAGGCCACTGACCGCATTCTTCGTATTGGCCCTGTTATATCAGGCGTCCGAGGGCTTGCAGACGATTATTGCACCCGGCCACTGGGTCGGTCCCGCCTTGATGCTGGTGGCATTCACTGCTGCGTGGCCGCTCGGGCATTGGTTGGGCGGCAAGGGATATGCCGCCTATGGCCTTCATGGATTGAGACGCATCGTCCCGGTCGCGTTGGCACTCATGACGATGGCGTTCATGGCGAAGGCGGCAAGCCTCTGGATGACGGGAGGTGTCGGCGAATTCGATCCTCGCCTTGCCCTGCCTGGCATCATGCTCGCGCTAATTACGACGCTTGTGCCATCGGTGACGGAGGACATCCTGACGCGCGGATTCCTGTTCCGAGTTTTTCCGGTAAAGCTGGGGCCGGCCCTGTTCATTGTGTCGAGTGCGCTGCTTTACACGGTGAACCACCTTTGGCGATTCGATTGGGGTATCACCGAGCAAATCCGGCTATTCTGCCTTGGACTGGCCTATGCTGCGGCCTGCTGGCGCTGGCAAAACCTCTGGGCGGCGGTGGCACTACATTGGGGCTGGAACCTGGCGATCGTGTTCTATGACCAGTTATTCCAACTGCCCGACGTTGGTCAGGATCTGTCGAGGCTGGCAACAGCAGGGGTGCACCTGCTGATCTTCGCGCTCATGCTGTTTGTTCCGCAACGTCAGCCGGCAGAGCCATGGTCCTTGCGGCCAAAGTCGGGCGCTGCATCGTCCTGACCTTCCTCGATGATGCCGCGGCGGATAGCCCGTGTCCTGCTGAAGAGTTCGTGCAGCGTTTCGCCGTCGCCTGAACGGATGGCCCGTTGCAGGGCGGTCAGATCCTCGGTGAAGCGCCCCAGCATCTCGAGCACGGCGGTCTTGTTGTGCAGGAACACATCGCGCCACATGGTCGGGTCGGATGCGGCGATCCGGGTAAAGTCGCGGAAGCCGCCTGCCGAATACTTGATCACCTCGCCGCGCGTCACATCTTCCAGATCGCTGGCCGTGCCGACGATCGTATAGGCGATGAGGTGCGGAATGTGGCTGGTCACGGCGAGCACCAGATCGTGGTGTTCGGGGTCCATGATTTCTATGCGCGCGCCAAGGCGCGTCCAGAAATCGGATAACGCCGCGACCGCTGCTTCGTCGGCATCCTTGGGCGGGGTCAGGATACACCAGCGGTTTCCGAACAGGCTTGCGAAACCGGCGTCGGGGCCGCTCTGCTCGGTCCCGGCGACAGGGTGCGCGGGAATGATCGTTCGACCGGGCAGTGCTGCCGACAGATCGTCGAGGACGCTCTGCTTCGAGGAACCGACGTCGCTGACGATGGCGCCATCGGGCAGAGCATCGGCAATTTCGCGTGCGGCACTCGCCATCGCGCCCACCGGCACGCACAAGATGACCAAGTCGGCTTCTGCCACGGCTCCCGAAGCGGTCTCGTGCATCGTGCCCACCAGGCCCAGCTTTTCAGCGCGTTCGCGAACTGCGGCATCGGCGTCGAAGCCGTGGGTGGCAATCTCGGGAATGAACTGGGAAACGGCGCGCGCTATCGAACTGCCGAGCAGGCCCAGGCCGATGATGGCAACGCGTTGGATGGTCATGCGCTTTCTCCGGTCAGGCGGCGAAGCACCTTGATGATTTCGTCCATGTCGCCGGATCGCCCGATCGTGATGCGAAGTGCATGCGGCAGGCCCTGGCCGGGCAGGTGGCGCACGGCATATCCTGCATTTGCGATTTCGCCCAGGGCGCGTTCGGCAGTCAGATCGCCTTCGAACAGGACGAGCAGGAAGTTCGCCTTGCTCGGTACAGGGCGCAGGCCATGGTTGCCGAGCGCTTCGATGGCGGTGGTGAAACGTGTCAGTTCCGCCCTGTTATGCTCGCGGCTGCGTTCGACGAACGCTTGGTCGGCCACTGCCGCGATGGCTGCGGCTTGCCCGCTAATCGTCACGTTGAAGGGGCCCCGAATGCGATTTAGGGCGTCGATCAGGTGGGGCGCACCGGTCGCCCACCCAATGCGCTCACCGGCAAGGCCGTAAATCTTCGAAAAGGTACGGGTGACAAGGACGTTCTCGTGAACGGCTGCTAGCGCCAGCCCGCCATCGTCCTCTTCCGGTGCCAGGTATTCGGCATAGGCCTGGTCGACGACCAGCAGCACTTCTGCTGGTAGCCCGGCGTGAAGGCGCGCAATGTCCGATTGCGAGAGATAGGTTCCGGTCGGATTGTTCGGATTGGCGACGAAAACCACCCGCGTTCGATCTGTGACGGCCGTCAGCAGCGCATCGACATCGGTGGCATAATCCTTGTCCGGTGCTTCGACTGGCGTCGCTCCGCAGCGGCGCGCGGCGATGTCGTAAACCGAGAAGCTGAAGCGGCTGAACAGAACCTCATCGCCCGGACCAGCGAAGGCCTGGGCAGCGAGGTTGAGCAGTTCGTCGGATCCGGTGCCGCAAACGATCCGGGCGGGATCGATACCGTGCAACTCGCCGATCGCGGCCCGCAGCGCGTTCGATCCGGGGTCGGGATAGTCCGCCGGGCTGGAAGCTGCCGAACGCGCTTGAAGAGCGGCCTCGCTCGTCCCCAAAGGATTTTCATTGGCCGACAATTTGACCAGCGGGCGCCCCTCCGGCGACTGCGATTTGCCGGGCACATAGGCATGGATACCGAGGATCCATGGTTTCACTTCGGGGCGCTTGCTCATACCGGCGGCGCGCATACCGCATTCGCGCGCGAAAAACAGCAGAATTGACAGTCTCGCCGCGCTCGCCCAAGCCGCATCGCCCATGTCGACCACGACCGCCTCGACCATACTCCGGCTGGATGCCGACCTGCCGCTCGACAGCGGACAGGCGCTCTCCGGCGTCGAAATCGCATACGAGACCTATGGCGTGCTGGCGCCCGACCGGTCGAACGCGATCCTCATCTGCCATGCACTGACCGGTGACCAGTATGTCGCTTCCGACCATCCCGTTACCGGCAAGCCCGGGTGGTGGATCCGCATGGTCGGCCCGGGAAAGCCGATCGACACCGATCGTTTTCACGTCATCTGCGCGAATGTCATCGGCAGCTGCATGGGGTCGACCGGACCTGCCAGCCTGGCAAGCGACGGAAAACCGCACGCGATGCGCTTTCCGGTCATCACGATCCGCGACATGGTGCGCGGTCTGGTGGCGCTGCTGGATGTGCTGGGCATCGAAAGGCTGCACAGCGTCGTCGGCGGATCCATGGGCGGGATGCAGGCACTTAGCCTTGCTGCCAATTTTCCCGAGCGTGCCGAAAGGGTGCTGGTGATCGCTTCGACGGCGCGCCATTCGGCACAGAACATCGCCTTCCACGAGGTCGGCAGGCAAGCGATCATGGCCGACCCCAACTGGCAGGACGGCAATTACTACGGCACCGGCAGGTCGCCCGACAATGGTTTGTCGGTTGCGCGCATGGCAGCGCATATCACCTATCTTTCGGAAGAAGGGCTGACCGAGAAGTTCGGCCGCCGCCTGCAGGACCGGGAGGCCAAAAGCTTCGGCTTCGACGCCGATTTCCAGGTCGAAAGCTACCTGCGGTACCAGGGCAGCGGTTTCACCCAGCGCTTCGACGCCAACAGCTATCTCTATATCACCCGCGCAATGGACTATTTCGACCTCGCGGAGGAGCACGGCGGCAGGCTGGCCGATGCATTCGCAGGTTCGACGGCACGATTCTGCCTTGTCAGCTTCGATAGCGACTGGCTCTATCCCACGGCCGAGAGCCGCCATATCGTCCATGCGCTCAACGCCGCAGGGGCGCCGGTCAGCTTCGTCGAACTCAGCGCCCCGCACGGCCACGACAGCTTCCTGCTGGACGTTCCAGCCCTCGACCGCGTGGTTGATGGCTTTCTGACCGGGGTGCAGCCATGACGGCACCTGTGACTTGGGGGCTTCGTCCCGACCTCGCGGTGATTGCGCACCGCGTTACATCTGGCAGCCGCGTGCTCGACATCGGGTGCGGTCACGGTGACCTGATGGAAGTGCTCGAAACGCAGAAAGGGTGCGATGCCCGCGGGATCGAGATCGATCCGGAGCAGGTCGAGAAGTGCGTCGCGCGCGGGTTATCGGTGATCCAGGGCGATGCCGATCGCGACCTTGCCGACTATCCCGACAAGGCTTTCGACTACACAATCCTTTCCCAGACGCTGCAAACGGCGGAACGACCGGACCGGATGCTGGACGAGCTATTGCGGGTGGGTCGTCAGGCCTTCGTCAGCTTTCCGAATTTCGCTCACTGGCGCATCAGGTCTGCACTGATGTTCGGCGGGCGGATGCCCGTGACGCGTTCGATGCCGATCAGCTGGTATGAAACGAAGAACATCCACAACGTGACGATCGGCGATTTCCGCGAATTGCTGGCGCAGAAAGACGTTCGCGTCGAGGACAGCTGGTTCTTCAACAAGGGCCGCGAAATAGGCGATCCGGGCGCCAACTGGCGCGCCGAATTCGCCGTATTCCAGATCAGCCGCTAGGGCCTGAAGGTCTTTACGAACCCAGGCGGTGCAGGGCGCAAAGCTTGTTGCCGTCGGGATCGCGCAGGTATGCGAGATACATGCCCGAACCGGGGCGTTCGCCCGGCGGATCTTCGATCGCGGTGCCGCCGGCTTCGACGCCTGCCGCATGCCAGGCATCCGCCTGTTCAGGCGTCATGGCGAAACCGATGGTGCATCCATTGCCGTGGGTTGCGGGCTTCCCGTCGATCGGAGGTGTGACGAGGAATGCGCCGCCATTGTGGAGATACATCAGGCGACCCTTGTCGTCCTTGATGCCCTCGCGGCCGCCCATCGCCTTGAAAGTGGCGTCATAAAATTTCTTGGATCGTTCGATATCGTTCGAACCGACCATCATGTGACTGTACATCGGCACTCTCTCCTTTTTTGCTTTCGCATCGTCGTAGCACGGCGTTCATCCTTGCTGCTATAGGTTCCGCGCATGATTGCTGAAATTCTCGCCCTGCTGATGATGCAGGCTGACCCATCCGCCGCAGTTCAAGCGGATCCGGCCCCGACAACCCTGTCGCTCGAAGATCGCGGCCTGCTGCGCTGTTCGGCCGCGCTGGCGATCGTGGCGCATGGCCAGGAAATCGGGAACGAGGACGCACGCCGCTGGCCCGAAATCGGCACCAGTGGTCAGGAGTTTTTCGTCCGCGCCCTGGCAGGGTTGATGGACCGCACCGGGCTGGACCGTGACGGGATTTCGGCACTGGTTTCGGCTGAAGCCCAGCGCCTGTGGGACAGCGGAGAGGTCGACAAGGTCATGCCCTCATGCCTCGTCATGATGGGCTCTTCAGGCACCTGAAATTAGCCGACGTTCAGCGACCGCTAATGGTTTTGCGGTCAAGACTTCTGCCGCATTGTCCGAACAGCCGGAGGTCGCCATGCGTCCAATTCGAACACTCCCGATCGTCGCCTTTACGCTTGCAGCCCTTGCCTCGGCACCCGCCGTTGCAGAGGAACCGCGAAGCGGTGCGGACGTGCAGGCGCTGACCGACAAGCTCGGCGATCCGGCAGAGCAGGAACGGCTTGCCGGGATGGTCGAGGCGATGGGATACATGCTGATGCAGATGCCTATCGGCCCATTGGCCGATGCTGTCGGCAATGTCACCGGAGAGCCGGTCGAGGTTGATAATCCCGATGCTCGGCTTGCCGATTATGCCGGACCCCGCGCACAGGAAATTCCCAGTCAGATCGCAGACCGTGTCCCGCAAATGATGGGAATCCTCGCCCAAATGGGCGTTTCAGCGCAGAAGCTCGCCCCTGCCCTCGAAGAATGGGCGAAGGAAATGGGTAAGCAGGTCGACGCCAACCAGTGAGCGAACGTCGCCTGTGAGCAGGCGGCTGATTTTACACGAGAGAACTGGTGGACGCGCCGCCAAGGTTCGGGCATGAGACCGGACCAGCATGTGGCGCCTTTATCAATTCCCGCTCTGTCCGTTCAGCCGCAAGATTCGCCTGCTTCTGGGCGAAAAGAGCGTGCCTTTCGAGCTCGTGCGTGAAGACCCCTGGGCAGCAGGCGACGCCTTCTGGGATTTGAACCCCGCAGGGCGCACGCCGGTACTCGTCGATGACGAGCGCAACCTCGTGCTGGCCGACAGTCGCGCCATCGCCGAATATTTCGAGGAGACCGTCGACAAGGCGCCGATGATCAACGGATCGTCGATCAATCGTGCGGAAATCCGCCGCCTCGTCGCGCTCTTCGACGAAAATTTCTATGCCGATGTTACGGCACCGCTGTTGTCCGAACGGATGAAGAAGCGGATTGTGCTGCGCCAGCCGCCCGATTCCGGAGCCTTGCGTCAGGCGATGAAGCTGGCCCACGGCCACCTCGACTACATGGACTGGCTGATTGATAATCGTCCGTGGCTGGCGGGCTCGCAGATGAGCCTCGCCGACCTGGCGGCTGCCGCGCAGATCTCTGTCGCCGACTATCTCGGCGGCATCGACTGGGCGGGGCACGAACAGACGCGCGGCTGGTATGCGGTTTTCAAGAGTCGCCCCAGTTTCCGCCCTTTGCTAACCGAACGGATGGAGGTCATCCAGCCGCCGCCGCACTACGCTGAAATCGATATTTGAGGAGCGCGTCATGGCCGACGATACGAAAAACCTGACCGAGGCCGAATGGCGCGAGCGGCTGACGCCGGAGCAATATCACGTGCTGCGCGAAGCAGGGACGGAACGCGCATTCACCGGCCAGTACGACAAGCACTACGAAGAAGGCACCTATACCTGCGCGGGCTGCGGCACTGTCCTGTTCGAGAGCGACACGAAATATAACAGCGGTTGCGGCTGGCCGGCTTTCACCAAGCCGGCGGAAGGCGACAAGGTCGAGGAACGCCGCGACATGTCGTTCGGCATGATCAGGACCGAAGTCCTGTGCAAGGAATGCGGCGGGCACTTGGGCCATGTCTTCCCCGACGGTCCGAGCGATCAGGGCGGCATGCGCTATTGCATCAATTCGCTCTCGCTCGACTTCGAGCCGAAAGATGCGGACTGACGGCGTTTGACCGTTCACGCCGGGTTACAACTTGCCTATGCACCGCGAAGCGATGTTGGCGTTAGCAATCGATGGGTAGCCGGTGACCTCTAAACGCGGAGCGCAAATGCGGATGAAACGCGGCAGTCGCCGTGTAGCATCGCAGCGTGCCAATGAAGCCGAAAGCCGCAAGAGCAGCCGCAAGTCCGGCGGCGGCGGGAAGGGGCATGAAGGACGCTCGACCTTCGCCAAATGGGTTCGCCGCCTGTTCCTCTGGGGCGCGCTTGCTGCGCTCGTTGGGGCGATCTTCATAGGCGTTGCCGTCGGTTTCGCGGCGCGATCGATCCCCAGTTACTACCAGTTGAGGGCGACGCAGAACGCGCAGACGATCCTCGTTCGTGCACGTGACGGGACGGAGATCGTGGAACTCGGGCCGAGCTATGGCGAGTGGCTCGAATCCGACGAAATCCCTGACTCGATGAAGAATGCGATGGTGGCGGTCGAGGACCGTCGTTTCCATTCGCACTTCGGTGTCGATCCCATCGGCCTTGCCCGCGCCGTCTATGTCTGGGCGACGGGCAACGACAGGCTGCAGGCGACATCCACGATCACGCAGCAGCTGGCGCGAAACGTGTTCCTGAACAACAACCGCTCGCTCGACCGCAAGGCGCGCGAGGCGATCCTCGCCATGGCGCTGGAATGGAAGTTTTCGAAGGAGCAGATCCTCGAACTCTATCTCAACAAGGTGTATTTCGGCGGCGGTGCCTATGGCATCGACAGCGCCAGCCGTAATTTCTTCAGCCATCCGGCGACCGACCTGTCGACGGCAGAGGCAGCAATTATCGCAGGCCTGGTGAAGGCGCCTTCGCGCTATTCCCCGACCGCCGATGTCGATGCCGCCGTGGGCCGCGCTCGGGTCGTGCTGATGCTGATGGAGCAGCAGGGCTACATCACCCCGGCAGAGGCGAACGTCGATGTCGATTCGGTCAAGCTGAAGAAGAGCAAGAGCGAGAATTCGGTCCGCTACTTCACCGACTGGGCATTGCCGCAGCTCGACATACTTCTGCCCGAAACTTTCGAGCCGATCGAGGTCTGGACGACGATCGACGTCGGCATGCAACAGGCCGCGACCGCATCGATCAAGTCCAACACGCCCGGCGGGGCGCAAGGGGCGCTGGTCAGCCTCGACCGCGACGGGGCGATCCTGGCGATGGTCGGAGGCACCGATTACGTCGAGACCAACTATAACCGTGCGACCAATGCGATGCGCCAGCCGGGCTCGGCGTGGAAGCTGTTCGTCTATCTGGCGGCGCTGGAGGCCGGTTACACGCCCGAGGACAAGGTGGTCGACACGCCGGTCACCATCGATGGCTGGAGCCCGCGCAATTCGAGCGGCCGCAATGCGGGCGAAATCAACATGCGCACCGCTTTTGCCTATTCGATCAATACCGTCGCGGCACAGCTGGGCAACGAGGTCGGTTTTGGCACCGTCGCCTCCATGGCCCGGCGCTTCGGCATCACGACGTCCATCTCGACCTATCCCTCGATGGTCCTGGGTTCGTCCGAAGTCCGCCTGATCGACATGACGCGGGCGTTTGCTGCGGTGTCGGCCAAGGGGGTTTCGGTAGAACCCTATGGCATCACCAAGGTCGTGACCTCTGACGGCGAAACGATCTACCGGCACGAAAAACCGCGGGCGAGCAAGCTCGTGGCCGATTACGTCGCGGCAGGCATGACCGACATGCTCCAGACTGCGGTCAACACAGGAACGGGCAAGGCGGCGCAGATCGGCCGCCCCGTCGCCGGCAAGACCGGCACGACCAGTTCGAACAAGGATGGGTATTTCGTCGGATTTTCTTCCGGCATCACCACCGGCGTGTGGATGGGCCGTGACGATAACAAGGCGGTTTCCGGCCTTCAGGGCGGGCGCGCGCCCGCTCAGGCGTTTGCCGCATACATGCGCTATGCGGTGAAGGATCGCCCGGTCGAGGAGTTCGACACCGAGCTGCAACTGCCCGAGTGGCAGCTCGAGCCCGATGACGAGTATTTCTTCGGCGATCCCGACGACTATTACTTCATCGACGAGCAGGGCAATCTGATCGAACCGGGACGCCGCGAACAGCAACCGGGCGAACAGCCGTTCCCGGTCGAAGGCGAACAATTGCCGGGTGAGGCGCTACGACCGCAGCAGGGGCAGGGCACTCGCAACGAAGGGGGCCAGGCCGCGAGCGATGATTTTCTCGAGCGCGCGACCGGACAGCGATTGCCGCAGGAGCCGCCGCCACCCCCAATGCCGCGAACCATTCGCCCGGCAGACACAAGGCGCGAATAGACTTCCGCATCAGGCAAAGAAAAAGGGCGCCTCCGCCGATTGGCAGGGGCGCCCCTTTCATATGGTTGACTGCTGATCGATCAGCGCATGCGGATCGGCAGGTACCTTGCCGGCTGGCCGCGCCGCTGGATGCGCAGCAGCATCGCCTCGCGCCCTTCCTTCTTCGCTTCTGCGAGAACGGCTTCGAAATCGGCCAACGTACCGATCGGCTTGTAGTTGGCCGACAGGATGATATCGCCGCGTTGCAGGCCCTTGCGCGCCGCGTCGGCATTGGGATCGACTGCCGAGATCACCAGGCCCGACGTATCATCGCTGACGCCCAGCTGGCGCGCGATCTCGGTGGTGAGCGGGATTACCTGAAGGCCCAGGCTTTCCTCGATTGCGCCGCTATCGGCCTGCGGTGCCTGCTCGGGCTCGGCATCGGGATCGAACATCTGCTGCTGGCGCAGCTCTTCTTCGGTCGGACGCTTGCCCACGGTCGCGGTGACCGTGCGGCGCTCGCCTTCGCGATACAGTTCGATCGGGATGCGGGTGCCCGGCTTGATGTTGGCGACGAGGAAGGACAGCGTCTGCTCGTTCGTCACTTCCTTGCCGTTGATCTTGGTCACGATGTCGCCAGCCTTGATGCCTGCACGTTCGGCGGCACCATCCTTCTGCACCGACTGGACGAATTCGCCGCGATTGGTCGGCAGGCCGAGGGAATCGGCCAGATCGTCGCTTACCGGCTGGATGCTGACGCCGAGGAAGCCGCGCTCGATTTCCTCGCCGGCGCGCAGCTGCTCAACGATCGGCGCGGCGATTTCCGCAGGGATAGCAAAACCGATGCCGACGCTACCGCCCGAAGGTGAGAAGATCGCATTGTTGATGCCGATCACATTGCCCTGCATGTCGAACAGCGGACCGCCCGAATTGCCGCGGTTGATGCTGGCATCGGTCTGGATGTAGCGGTCGTATGCGCCGCCCGAACCGGTGTTGCGATAGACAGCCGAAACGATACCGCTAGTTACGGTGCCGCCCAGGCCGAAGGGGTTGCCGATGGCCACCACCCAGTCGCCGGGACGGGCTTTCGAACTGTCGCCGAAAGTGACGAAGGGAAACGCCTTGCTGCTCTCGATCTTGAGCACGGCGAGGTCCGATGCAGCATCGGCGCCGATCAGTTCGGCTGCATATTCCGAACCATCGGGCATGGTGATGGTGATTTCTTCCAGCGTCGCACGCGTGCCGGGCGGGTTGATCACGTGGTTATTCGTGACGACGTAGCCGTCTGCCGAAATGATGAAGCCCGAACCCAGCGATTGCGCCTCTCGCGTGGTCGGCTGGCGACTGTTGCGCCCGCCGAACATGTCGGCAAACGGCGTGCCGGCGAAGGGGTTTGCGCTGACTTCGATCCGCTGCCGCGTCGCGATGTTGACCACCGCGGGCTGGAGCTGGGCGGTCAGGTCGGCGAAGCTTTCGGGTGCGCCCTGCTGCGGCACCACGCGGGCCATCTGGCTCTGGTCGTTTTGCGCGACTTGCGCACCTGCCGGCTGGCCGGTGACCAGCGAAACGGTCGCTCCGCCAAGGAGCAGTGCAGTACTCAGTCCATAAACGTATCGCACAGGCTTCACGTCCTCTCATTACTCTTCAAACAATCGGCACGCCCGCAGGCCTGCCGCTGGTGATGCTCAAACGGGTGCCATTTTACGCCCTCGCGGACTGAACGGCGATTGAACAACACATGTAGTCGGCAGCACCGATTCAACCGTTCGTCGGTCCAATCGAGCCTAACGCTGCCTGATTACCGTCGGCCGCGGAACTGCCGCAGATATTCGTTATCGGGCGACAGGATGATGCTGCTTGCCGCATCGCCATTTTCGGCGGCGAAGGTCGCATCATAGCTCTGCATGGCGCGGTAGAAATCGTAGAAGTTGGCATCCTTGCCAAAGCTTTCTGCGTAGATCCGGGCAGCTTCTGCATCAGCATTTGCGCGAATGATGCGCGCGTCGCGGCCGCCCTGTGCACGGATGGTGCGGGCTTCGCGCTGACGATCCGATTCCATCCGCTGGAACGCCGATTGCAGAGGCGCTTCGGGAAGGTCGGTGCGCGTGATCTGCACGTCCACTACTTCGGCACCGTACTGGCGTGCCTGGCGGTCGAGATTGCGGCGCACATTGTCGAGCGCAGAGCCGCGTTCGGCGGTCAGCATCGCCTGAAAGGTCCGGCGGCCCAATTCCTGGCGCAGCACGGAGTTGAGGATGGGTTCGAGCGCAACGCGGACGCCATCGGTGCTGCCGGCACGTTCGACCATGCGGACAGGGTCGACGATGCGGAAACGGGCGAAGGCATCGACGAGCAGGCGCTGCTGGTCGTTGGAAAGGACTTCCTCGTTCTGCATTTCGAGGTCGAGCAGGCGTCGTTCGATGCGGACGAGCCGGTCGACGAAAGGCGCCCGGAAATAGAGGCCCGGCCCCTTGTCGCTGCCCACCATGTTGGCAACGCCAATCGGGTTACCCGTGCGCACGCGGACGACCTGTTCTTCTTCCGGCACGACATACGCGCTCATGAAGAGGCCGATCACGACCACCACCAGCGCGATGAAGGTCAGTTTCTGGTCTTGCAGGAAACGCTGCATCTTACTGTCCTCCCTGTGCTGTTACGGTTGTTGCGGGCTGCGCCTCCTTGGCTCGGCGGCGGATTTCGGGGAGCGGGAGGTAGGGCGTAACGCCCTGCGCTTCGACAATGGTCTTGTCGGTCTTGCTCAGGACGCGCTCCATGGTTTCGTAATAGAGGCGCTGGCGGGTGACCTGCGGGGCGAGGCGATATTCCTCGTACACCTTGTCGAACGCCTCGGCTTCACCTTCCGCTTGCGCGAGCACCTGCTGGGCATAGCCCTGTGCCTGGTTGCGCGCCGCGTCGGCATTCTGTTCGGCAACCTGCACGTCGCGGAATGCATCGACCACCTGGCTCGGCGGGTCGGCCTTTTCGATTTCAACACCGAGGACGCGAATGCCGGCCTGGTACAGGTCCAGCTTGGTCTGCATCCGGTTTTTCACGTCTTGCTCGATTGCGGCACGGCCCTGGCCAGAGAAAGTCTCGTCCAGTTCCTTTTCCGCCACAGCCGCGCGCATGGCGGCTTCGGCAACTTCGTTGACCGTCTGTTCGGGGTCGACGATGCGGAACTTGTAGGTTTCGAGGTCCTTGATGTTCCAGCGTACGACGTAGCTTAGGTCGACCAGGTTCTGGTCGCCTGTAAGGATCAACTTGGCCGCCTTGTCATTGCCTGGAATGCGGATGGGGCGCACCCCTTCCACATTTTCGACTTCGACCGTCTCGATCGGGAAGGGCAGCGAGAACTGCAGGCCCGAATCCAGCGTGCGGCTGTAATTACCCAACCGCTTTACCACCGCCTTTTCCTGCGGGCCGATCAGATGTGCACTCGAAGTGAGCAGCCACAGGGCAAGGATGCCGACGGCGATGACAGGCAGCCAGCTCTTGCCGCCGGGACGTTCGGGCAGGCGCAGGTTGGGGCCGCGCGGGCCACCGCCTCCGCGACGCCGTGGCCCTTCCGGACCGCGATTCTTGAAGATGTCCTCGATGTTGGCAGAACGGCGTTTGCCGCTGTCGCTGCCGCCGCCACCGCCAGGTAGCCAGGGATTGCGAGGGCCGTTGCCGTCGTCGCCGCGCGGGGCTTCGCCGCCACCGTCGCCGCCATCGGACGAACCGCCTTCTCCCTTGCCGCCCCAGGGGCTTTTTCCGCCAGCCATCGCCAGCCCGATTGATTTTCTGAACCCGTCAAAGATCTCCATAAAACCCTTATAGGTAGCCATTCTGCGAAAAACAGGGGGTGGCGTGCGCGAATTTGATGCTAGAGCGCCGCTCAATGGATCAAGAGGGTTTGAAAACACGCCTCCCAGCCGCGATCGCGGAACGAGTGAAGTCGGCGAGCATGATTGGCGAGCGCGCCATCGTCGTGGTCGATGCCTCGGGCCTTTCGGCAGGTGAGCGCGATGCTGTCGAAAAAAAGATCGAGCAATCGCTCGGCGTTGCCGAAGGCGTGGCCGAGGTTCGCGTCGCGATGATGGCGGACAAGGTCGAGCGGCGGATCATTGCGGTCGGTTCGGGCAAGGGCGGGGTCGGTAAATCGACGCTGACGACCAACCTTGCCGTGGCATTGAAGCGGTTGGGGCTGAAGGTCGGCGTGGTCGATGCCGACATCTATGGTCCCTCGCAGCCCAAACTACTCGCAACCGAAGGGCAGAAACCGCAGGCTGTCGATGACAAGCTGGTCCCGATCGCGAGCAAATACGGCGTCCCCTCGCTATCGATCGGCCACCTCGTCAAACCAGCGCAGGCGCTTGCCTGGCGCGGCCCGATGGCGGTGGGTGCGCTGGCGCAATTGATCGATGCCGACTGGGGCGATGTCGAGGTGCTTCTGATCGACCTTCCGCCGGGCACGGGCGACGTGCAGCTTTCGATGCTGCAAAAGCACAAGCCCGATGGCGCGGTACTGGTTTCGACGCCGCAGGACCTTGCCCTGATCGATGCTGCTCGGGCCGGGCAATTGTTCGATACCGGCGGGGTCCCGATCATCGGGCTGGTCGAAAACATGGCCGGCTATCAGTGTCCCCATTGCGGCGAGACAAGCGATCCGTTCGGCTGCGGCGGAGTGGAGGCTGCGGCCGGCAGGCTCGAACTGCCGTTCCTCGGCCGCATCCCGCTCAACATGGCGATCCGCATCGCCGGAGACAGCGGCGAACCGCCTGCGGCAGGGGATGGCGAAGAAGCCGCAGCTTTCCGCGATATCGCGCAAAAACTCGCCGACTGGCTGGCGAGGGAAGCCGCCTGATGACAGGGATCACCCGCCGCCGCCTGCTCGTCGGAGCCGCGCTGGGTGGCGGGGCGATCGTCGCGTGGACCCTGATGCCGCGCAGTTACCCGACGCCGCTGGAAGTCGGGCGCAACGAATATGCCTTCGACGCTTGGATCAAGATCGGCAGCGACGGCGTGATCACAGTGGCAGTTCCGCAGCTTGAGATGGGGCAGGGTGTCACCACGCTCCTGCCGCAGATCGTGGCGATGGAGTTGGGGGCCGATTGGCGCCAGGTCGCCGTCGAGCCCGCGCCGCCGAGCGGAACCTATGCCAATATCCCGCTCGCCGCGAAATGGTCTGCCATGTGGATGCCGTTCTGGGACGGGCTGGCGGACGAGCCGGACGACCTGGTGGCAGAGCGGTTTGCCCGCGGCAGCCGGTTTACAGGGACGGCTGACGGCACGACGCTTGCTGCTTATGAAATGCCCTGCCGGGAAGCGGCTGCCGCTGCCCGCGCCATGCTCGCGATGGCCGCCGCCGACCGTTGGGGCGTCAGCTGGGAAGAATGCCAGGCGATTTCGGGCTTTATCTTCCATGGCGAGAAGCGCCTGAGTTTTGCCGAGCTTGCCGAAGAAGCGAGCGGTTTCGAACCGCCCGATCCGCCGCCATTGCTGCCCGAGCCGCCAGCCGAAAAATCGCTGCCGGGAGAGGTCGATGCGCCGACCGCCTATCCCCGCCTCGACCTGCCGTCGAAGGTCGACGGTACTTACCAGTTTGCAGGCGACGTCCGCCTTCCTGACATGGTCTACGCCGGGATCCGCCACGGTCCGATCGACAAGGCGGTGCTGACCGACTTCAACCCCTTCAACGCCCGCGGCATTCGCGGCATCGTGGGGGCAGTGAAGGGCAAGCGCTGGCTGGCCGTCGCGGCGAGAAGCTGGTGGGCTGCCGAACGCGCGCTTGAGACCATGCAGCCGCGTTTCACGGTCGAAAGCCTGGTCGACAGCGACGACATCACCGAACGGCTCGACCGGGGCCTGCGCGAAGGCGAGGCGTACAATATCGCCATGCGGGGTGATGGTTATTCGAGCGGCGGCAAGGCGGGGATCGCCCGTATCTACGAAATCGAGGCCGGGGTTCATGCGCCGCTCGAAACCGCCAGCGCCACCGCGCGGATCATCGACGGCAGGCTGGAGCTTTGGGTGGCGAGCCAGGCGCCCGAACTGACGCGCAAGGCCGTGGCAAAGGCTGTCGGCTTCGATATCCGCGATGTCGTGCTCTATCCCATGTCGGCAGGCGGCAGCTTCGACCGCCGTCTTGAACATGATCACGCTATCGAAGCGGCACTGATCGCGCAGGATCTCGACCGCCCCGTCCAACTCATCTGGTCGCGCTGGCAGGAATTGCTGATGACGCGTCCGCGCCAGCCGGCGCACCTCCTGCTCACCGCCCGGCTTTCGCAGGACGGGCAAGGCAATATCGATGCCATGAAGACGCGCATCGCAACGCCGCCTGCCAATGTCGAATTCGGCCACCGCCTGTTCGACAACACGACCACGTGGGCGGCGATCCGCGACAGCGAGAATATTCCCGATCCCATGTCCTGCGAAGGCGCCATGCCCGCCTATGACATCGGCCATGTGCAGGTCGATCACGTGCCTGTCGAAATCGGCCTGCCTTGCTCGCGCATGCGCGGCAATTCCCACGCTTACACCGCCTTTGCGATCGAAAGTTTCATCGACGAGATCGCGCACAAGCACGCGCGCGAGCCGCTTTCCTTCCGTATCGGAATGCTCGGCGCAGATGTCCGGCTGGCCCAGTGCCTGCAGCGCGCTGCGCGTCTGGCCGAATGGGGCGGCGGCGTTGACCAGAGCGGGCAGGGCATCGCCTGCCACCGGATCGGCGACGTGGCGACCGGCGGGCGGATCGCGTGCATCGCATCTGCCCGCGCAGGCGAAGGCGGCGTTCGCGTGACCAAGTTGACTGCGGCGGTCGATATCGGCCGGATCGTCAATCTCGACCTTGCCCGGCAGCAGATCGAGGGCGGGCTGGTCTTCGGCCTCGCCATGGCGATGGGCGCTTCGACCCGTTATCGCGGCGGCCTGCCGGTGGCGCAGCAGATGTCGGCGCTCAACCTTCCGAAGATCGACGATTGCCCGGAAATCGAAGTGGAATTCATCGACAGCTCTGCAGAGCCGTTCGATCCGGGCGAACTCGGCGCTGTGGTCGCGGCCCCGGCCATTGCCAATGCGCTGTTTTCATCGACTGGCTTGAGATTGCGCCGCCTGCCCCTCATCTCCAACGACGGTTTGTAGGCGAATGATGGACACGAAGGCATGACCTGGCAGCAGCAGAATCTCCCGGCAGGACATCCTGCGGTCCGGAGCGGCAAGGTCGGACTGCTGGTCGTCAATCTCGGCACGCCCGACGAAGCGACCGCACCAGCAGTCAAGCGCTACCTCGCCGAATTCCTGTCCGACCGCAGGGTCATCGAAATCCCGGCCATTGCCTGGCAGCCGATCCTGCGCGGCATCATTTTGAACGTGCGCCCGAAAAAGAGCGCCGCCGCCTATGCCAAGGTCTGGACCGATCAGGGTTCGCCGCTCGCCGCGATAACGGAAGCGCAGGCGGTCGACCTGCAAATGCGGCTGGGCGACGACGTCATCGTCAGCCACGCCATGCGCTATGGCCGACCCTCGCTCCGCGAACGTATCGCCATGTTGCAGGAGGCCGGCTGCGACCGCATCGCGATTGCGCCGCTTTACCCGCAATATTGCGCCGCGACGACGGCCACGGTTTTCGACGAGGTGGCCCGCATCCTTGCCGAGATGCGCTGGCAGCCTGCCCTGCGGTTCGTGCCGCCCTATCACGACGATCCTGCATATATCGACGCGCTGGCGACCGATCTCGGCGCGCAGCTCGACAGCCTCGCGTTCGAACCCGAAGTCCTGTTGTTGAGCTTCCACGGCATGCCGCAGCGAACGCTCGACCTCGGCGATCCCTATCACTGCCACTGCATGAAGACCGCGCGCCTGCTGGGCGAACGCATCGCGCGGCCGGGAATGCGGATCGAGACGACCTTCCAGTCGAGGTTCGGCAAGGCGAAATGGCTGGAGCCTGCGACCGATGCGACGCTCGAGGCCGAAGCGCATAAGGGCACCCGGCGGCTGGCGGTCGCAGCACCCGGTTTTGCCGCCGATTGCGTCGAAACGCTCGAGGAACTCGCCATCGCGGGACGCGAACAATTCACTGAAGCAGGCGGGCAGGACTATGCCGTGCTGTCGTGCCTCAACACCTCGGCGCCCGGCATGGCCATGCTCGAGACGATCATGCGCCGCGAATTGTCCGGCTGGATCTGACGCTGTGCGGGGCGGCGCCAAGGGCCGGCCTTGCTGATGGCGAGCGAACTGATCCTGTTCGTGCTCGTGGTGTTCGCGATCAATCTCCTCCCCGCTTTCGGGCCGCCGACATGGTCGATTATCGTCGTTGCTGGTCTCAATACCCAGATTCCCTATCCGGTCCTGGTGGTATGTGGCGCTGCCGCTGCCGCCTCGGGCCGGTTCGCGCTGGCGACGGTTTTCCGCTTCTGGGGCAGCCGCATTTCGGAGCGACTGCGCGGTAATCTTGCCGCTGCAAAGGAGGCTTTCGAGGAGAAGCGGCGCAACTGGCTGCTCGGGCTGGGGTTGTTCGCGCTTTCGCCGCTGCCCTCGGCCCAATTGTTTGCCGCAGCCGGAATGGCAGGCGTGCGACTTCTGCCTTTCACGCTCGCATTCTTCGCAGGTCGGCTGGTATCCTATTCGATCTATGCAGGCTCGGCGCACCTCATCGAAAGCTATTCGATGGGAGACGCCTTTCGCGAAGTGCTGACCAGCCCGCTCGCCATCGTGGTGCAGGTCGCGCTTCTGGCAGGGCTCGCCATATTGCCCCGGATCGATTGGGCACGGCTGCTCGGCCGCCAACAGGAAAGCGACGGCAATTCAGGCGAATAGGAAGCTATGGATTTTGCCGCGACAGCAACTTACACTAAGGTAAGTAGCTGATCGCAACGAGACATTGGAGAGTGACTCGCATGGCAACCCTCGCCGCCCACGAGAACGCCGAATTCCGCCCCACCCACTGGTCGCAGCGACTTCCCGCAGATGCGCTCGATCATATTCCGGGCGAAGCCGGATTGCCCATCGTCGGCAATACGTTCCGCATGCTGGCCGACCCGCATGGCTTCGCGCAGGAAATGGTCGCCAAATACGGCAAGGTGTACAAGGGCCGTGCTTTTGGTGGCTGGCAGGTAGCTCTGATCGGGGCAGAGGCGAACGAGCTTCTCCTGTTCGATCGCGACAAGATATTTTCCAGCGAGCAGGGCTGGGGGCCGATCCTCGACAAGCTGTTCCCGCGTGGCCTGATGCTGATAGATTTCGATCATCATCGTGCGGACCGGCGGGCCCTGTCCATCGCGTTCAAGCCCGGACCCATGCGCCATTATTCGGGGTCGCTTAATGCCGGGATCGCGCGAGAGATTGCAAAATGGGCGGACCGCGAGATGCGGTTCTATCCGGCGATCAAGCAGCTGACGCTCGATCTCGCCGCGGACAGCTTCATCGGTATCCCGTGGGGGCCGGAAGCCGACAAGATCAATACCGCCTTCGTCGACATGGTTCAGGCATCGGTAGCTCCGATCCGCGCGCCCTTGCCCTTCACCCAGATGAAGAAAGGCGTCGACGGTCGCAAATACCTGGTCGATTACTTTACCCGTGAAACCCACCGGCGCCGGGCCGAAGGCGGCGGGCAGGACATGTTCAGCCAGTTTGCGACGGCGACGCATGAAGACGGTTCGTTGCTGCCGGTCGACGAGGTCGTCGACCACATGATCTTCCTGATGATGGCGGCGCACGATACGATTACTTCGTCCGCAACCTCTCTGATCTACCTGCTGGCAAAGAATCCGGACTGGCAGAACAAGCTGCGCCAGGAAGTGATTTCCGTGACCGGCGGTGTCGATGCATCGGGCAAGCCGCGACCGCTCAGTTACGACGACCTGGGCAAACTCGAATTGACCGAAATGGCGTTCAAGGAAGCGCTGCGCATGATTCCGCCGGTACCATCCATGCCGCGGCGCGCGCTCAAGAGCTTCGAATATGGCGGTTACCGCATCCCTGCAGGGACCAGCGTCGGTATCAACATCCACATGGTCCATCACATGGAGGAATATTGGCCCGAGCCGGAGAAGTTCGATCCGATGCGCTTCACCCCGGAACAGGTGAAGGCGCGGCACAAATATGCCTGGGTGCCGTTTGGCGGCGGCGCGCACATGTGCCTCGGCCTCCACTTCGCCTATATGCAGGTGAAGATCCTGATGGCGCAGCTATTGCCGCAGTATTCGATCGAAATTGCCGAGGGCTACGATCCGAAATGGCAGCCATGGCCGATCCCCAAGCCGAAGGACGGCCTGAAAGTCGCGTTCAGACGGCTCTAGAAATCGATCGCGATCCCGTTTTTCTCCCAGTCGCCGAAGCGGGTGGGAGAAAGCTCTTCGTCGACTTTGCCTTCCTTGGGCGCAGGCGGCGGATCGTTGGTCCAGTGTGCCGGCTTCTTGAAATCGGCGGCCTGTTTGGATTTGCGCTTGGTCATGTCCCCATAATGCGCAGGCTGGCGCAGAGTTTCAATGCGCTCTAGGGCAGCGGCGAATGAACAAGACACCAGGACTTCCAGCGCGGCAGGGCGCGCTAAAGCTGATCGACGCGGTTCTGCGTCGCGGCGAAACGCTCGAACAGGCCGAACGCGCAGCATTGAAACCGATCAGGGGACCGGCGGACAAGGCGCTTGCCCGAGCGCTTGCCGGCGAAACGCTGCGCTGGCTGGCGGACCTCGATTCGCTGATCGACAGTGCGACGAAGAAGCGCCTCCCCGACGACGCAAAGCCGCGAGCGGTGCTGCGCCTGATGCTGGCAGGATGGCTCAGGCTCGATACGCCGCCGCATGCCGTGATCGCGACCGGCCTTCCTCTGCTGGCAGGCGGTCCGCGCCGACTGGCGCATGGCGTATTCTCCACCCTGACCAAGCGCGAGGTTACGCTACCTGAAGTGCCGACCCTGCCCGACGCGGTGCAGATGCGTTGGGGAGAGCGGGCAAGCGAGATTGCAAAGGGGCTCGGCGATCCGCCGCCGCTCGACCTGTGCCTCAGGGACATATCCGAAACGTCCGCGCGCGCCGTAGCAATGGGCGGTGAGACACTGGGCCCGGGCAATATCCGGCTTCCGCGCGGAACGCCGATCGACCGCTTGCCGAGTTTCGACGAGGGCGCATGGTGGGTGCAGGATCTTGCCGCGCAGATACCTGCGAGCCTGCTGGGCGATGGTTCCGGGAAACGCGCGCTAGACCTTTGTGCAGCGCCCGGCGGCAAGACGATGCAGCTCGCGAGCCGCGGGTGGCAGGTCACCGCGCTCGATATCAGCGAGCGGCGGCTCGACATGTTGCGCGAAAATCTCTCCCGCACCGGCCTTGCAGCCGAGATCGTCTGCGCCGATGCCTTGTCCTACACGCCGGGCAAGGCGTTCGACGCCATCCTGATCGATGCGCCGTGCTCCGCGACCGGCACCTGCCGGCGCCACCCCGATGTCCTGCACCGGGTCGGGCCACGCCAGATCGAGGAGATGGTCGAAATCCAGCGGGCCCTCGCCGAACGTGCGATCGGCTGGATGCGCAGCGGCAATGTGCTGGTCTATGCCGTCTGTTCATTGGAGAGCGAAGAGGGCGAAGAACAGGCAATGTGGATCGAACAGCAATTCGACCTCGAAAGGCTGCCCGTGACCTCCGCCGAACTGCCGCAGGGGATCGAACCGACCGCTGAAGGCTGGGTCAGGACCGATCCGGGAATGCTGGAACAGGACGGCGGGCTCGACGGGTTTTTCGTCGCGCGCTGGCGAAAGCGCTGACTGTCAGCCGGCGTATTCGAGCCTGATCTTCGAGCACTCGCGATCGTTCTGCGAGAGCACCATCGCCGCCGAATTATCCGAATCCGTCTCCAAATCGACCACAAAGGGTACGCCGATCTCCACATAGTGTTTGAAGGTGATCTCGCCAGCGGTGATGCGGACGCCGGGATCATCCTTCAGCAGAGCGACGAACTGGCGCCCCGCCTCGGCTATATGCGCGGCGTTCACGTGGTCGCCCGAAGCGCTGATGAAAGGATGCGCGGGCGGCAGGCCGTTGGCAGCGGTGATGAGACCGCGGGCAGACGGTGTGGCGGCAGTATCGATCGGAGCAAGGAAAGCGAATTCGCGCGGTCCCGCGCCCACCGCCTCACGGCTCGCATAGGTAAATCCGGCTGCCGCGTCCTTGCGCGCCAGCTTCGATTTCGTTTCACCGCGCCAACCTTCGAAATTGCGCGTGCGGAAGACCACGCCGCGTCCCTTCATCGCGAAAGCCGGGCGGTCCTGCGCGTCAAACAGTTCGATCGCGAAGCCGAGTTTTTCTTCCTCGCCATGCGGGGCCATGGTGCCGCGTACAGGATGGCCCGCGCCCTCGTCACCGCAGTGCCATTCCGTCCACACCAGCGCGCTCCACTTTGTCGGATCGAAGGTGCCGCGAAAGGTCGAGCACTCAACGCTGATCCAGTAGTTCGCGACCTGAACCACGACCGGGTGGCACGGCGGCAGCGCAAGCCACGGCCACACCAAGACATCCTGCGAACATTGAAAATGGATGCGACCGTCCCCGTCCATGACATGGCCATGGGTGAAACTTTCAGGCTGGGCGTCCATCGGTCCGGGCACCGCATAACTGTGCCAGCCATACTGCCCGACCGCAATTCAATACGTCATGCGGAACGTCGCGCCTGGATCAGTCCTTCACGCGCGCGGCGAAGCTTTTCCTGAGCTTCATCAGCTTGGGCGGAATTACCGCGAGGCAATAGGGATTTCGCTGGCCTTCGCCTTCCCAATATTCCTGGTGGTACCCTTCTGCCGAATACCAAGTCGCCGGGCCTTCGATGGTCGTGACAGCGCTCTGGCCATCGTGTTCCGCGTTCCAGCGGGCGATGGCGGCCTGCGCTTCTTCGCGCTGGGTATCGTCGAGCGGGAAGATGGCGCTGCGATACTGGGTGCCGACATCGTTCCCCTGGCGGTTGAGCTGCGTCGGGTCATGCGTGCCCATGAAAACATCGAGCAGGTCGCCATAGGAGAGGACTGCAGGGTCGTAGGTGATGCGGATGGCCTCTGCATGACCGGTCGCCCCGCTGCAGACCTCCTTGTAGGTCGGGTTCTCGGTCGAACCGCCGATATAGCCGCTTTCGACCTCGCTTACGCCGATCACATCGCGAAACACTGCTTCGGTGCACCAGAAACACCCGCCGGCGACGATTGCCTGTTCCATTCGTAGAATCTCCTTTGAGGTTGGCAGATAGGTACGGACGGGCCGGTTGTCATCGACAAGCCGATTGGCCAGACAGGTTCGGCTTGAAAAATGGGAGTTTACAGGGATGAAGAGACTGGTTTTTGCCGCGGCCGCCGCGCTTCCGATGCTGGCTGCGAGCCCGGCGATGGCAGAAGATCACAACAGCCACATGGCCGCCGGCACGGATCACGCCGCCCGCCATGCCCTGATGCAGGCAGCCGCTGCCGAATGGCGCGGCGACGATCGCGCGCGTGACCAGCATCGGCATCCGGTCGAAACGCTGATGTTCTTCGGCGTGAAGCCGGGCATGACCGTGGTCGATTATTTCGCATCGCCCGGCTGGTACGCGAAGATCCTCGTTCCCTATCTCGGCGAGGAAGGCACCTACATCGGCGCGATCAAGACGCTGAGCTTCGCGTCCGAAAAAGCGCGCGCGACGCAGGATGCCTTCGCCAAAACCTTCCCGCGCGACCTTGGCGCGGAAATGGATGCGGCGGGCGTCACAGGGCGTGCGCGTTTCCTGGGATTGAATACCAATGCGATCCCCGAAGAGATGAAGGGGACGGCAGACCGCGTCCTGGTCTTCCGCATGATGCACAATATGAAGCGCTGGAACCTCGCCCACGAGGAGCTCGGCAACATCCGTTCCTTGCTGAAGGATGATGGCATGCTGGGTATCGTCCAGCACCGCGCGAAGGATGACGCGCCGTACGATTATGCCAATGGCGACAATGGCTACCTCCGGCAGGACGATGTCATAAAGCTCGTCGAAGCCCACGGTTTCAAGCTGGTCGGAATGAGCGAGATCAACGCCAATCCCCGCGACACCGCCGATCACGATGGCGGCGTCTGGCAGATCCCGCCGATCTGGTCATCGAAAGACGAAGCGAAGAAGGCGATCGGCGAGAGCGATCGCATGACGCTCCTGTTCAAGAAGGCCGGTTAGCATTAAAGGGCGGCGCATGAGAGAAATCACTGTCGCCGCCCTTCAACTCGCACTCGGCAGCGAGGACGAAGCGACCAACATCGCAGCCGTTTCCGAAATGGTCGAACAGGCCGCGGCGAGGGGTGCGCAGATCGTCCTGCCGCCCGAACTGTTTTCCGGCCCCTACTTCTGCAAGCAGGAGGACGAGGCGCTTTTCGCCCTGGCGCGCCCGACGCTCGACCATCCATCGGTCATCGCGATGCGCAAGCTTGCGGCCAAATTGAAGGTTGCGATCCCGACCAGCTTTTTCGAGCGCGACGGGCATCACTATTACAACACGCTCGCCATGATCGGCGCCGATGGCGAGATCATGGGCACCTATCGCAAGAGCCATATTCCTGATGGGCCGGGTTACGAGGAAAAGTACTATTTTCGCCCGGGGAACGACGGGTTCAAGGTGTGGGACCTGTTCGGAACGCGCATCGGCGTCGGTATCTGCTGGGACCAATGGTATCCTGAAACCGCGCGTGTCATGGCCCTGATGGGGGCCGAACTCTTGTTCTATCCGACCGCAATCGGTTCCGAACCCTATGACGCCGAACTCGACACCAGCCGCATGTGGCAACGTGCGATGCAGGGGCACTCGGTGTCGAACTGCATGCCGGTTATCGCCGCCAACCGGATCGGCGTGGAAGAGGGCCAGGCATTCTACGGTCACAGCTTCATCACCAATGAATGGGGCGACATGCTGGTCGAATTCGGCAAGACCGAAGATGGCGTGCTGGTTGCCACACTCGATCTCGACCAGGCGGCCGAACACCGCGCCGGGATGGGTTTTTTCCGGGATCGCCGCCCGCAGCTTTACGGGCGCATCTGCGAAGATATCTGAGCTCCGGCGTTCTAGCTGCCGGCAAGCTCCTTCAGGATGACATACCAGTGGTCGAGCCCGTTGTAGAAGGCATCGACCCGCATGCGTTCATTCAGCCCGTGCGCATACATGTCCTGCGACCTGCTGCCCGCGCCGGAAATCGCCACCGTGTCATAGCCGAGCGTGCGATAGTGCATGCCGTCGGTTCCGCCCGATTCCATGTAGGGCAGGATCGGGATCGCCTTGCCGAACCTGTTCGAAAGCGATGATGCGAGCGATGCCTTCACATCGTCGCGCAGCGTGCTCTCGGGGCTTTCGGTGACATTGGTCATCAGCTTGAAAGCGACGTTGCCGATGCCGATCACGTCGCGCAGCGCCTGTTCCGTTGCAGCGGCGCCGACACCGGGGAAAATCCGGCAATTGACCGTTGCGGTCGCGCTTTGCGGCAGGGCGTTTTCGGCATGACCCGCACGTAGCATCGTGGCGACGCAGGTCGTGCCCAGAGTGCCGACCGTCTCCGGGTTCGCCTGCAACGCCGCGATCGCCTTTTCATCGGTCGGATCCTTGGCGAAAGCCAGCATGGCTGCGCCGAGTTCACCCGGCATGCTCTGGCCGAGCGCGCCGAAATAGCTGCGGGTCAGCGGCGTCGCCTGCACGGGGAAACGATAGTCGCGGATCTTCGTCAGCGCGTCGGCCAGTTCATAGATCGCATTGTCGCTGCGCGGGCGCGATGAATGCCCGCCGGGATTGGTCACCGTCAGTTCCCACGTTGCGAATGTCTTTTCCGCCGCCTGCACGCGCTGAACGAGCGGGGTGAAGTCGTCCGTCAGGCCGATCCCGCCGGCATCGGAGTTGAGAATGAATTCAGGGTCCACATTATCGGCAACCCAGCGTGCCTGTGCGCGCGTCGAGATCATCCCGGTTTCCTCGTCTCCGGAAAAGACGAGGTAGAGATCGCGGCCGGGCGTCCACCCTTCTTCCTTCAACCGGATGAAGGTGCCGGTGAGGTTGGTGATGCCGTATTTGTTGTCGAGCGTTCCGCGACCGAAGAAATACCCGTCCTCCTCGGTCAGGCTGAATGGATCGCGCTCCCAGTCCTGCGGCAGGGCATCGACCACGTCCATATGGCCCAGCATCACGATCGGCTTCTTGCTGGAACTGCCATCGCCGCGATAGCGCACGACAAGGCCCTGTGTCGGTTCGCCATCGCTGTCGTAATCGGTGACCATCAGGTCTTCGGGCGCAAAGCCCGCAGCCGATAGCTGCGACGTGAGATAGGCGACAAGGTCGTCGACCTGCTGATGACCGCGCGCCGAACGAAAGGAAATGACGTTGCGATAGATCTCGCGCATGCGCTGTTCGTGTTCGGTCAGTTCGCGCGGCTGGCTTTCCTGCGCCACGGCCTGTCCTGTCACCGCCAGGGCACCTGCCAGAAAAATTGCTTTGAAACGCACGGTCGAACTTCCTCTCATTGGCACATCCTCTGCGCGAGGCTAGGGCTGCGCCATGAGCAGAGCAAGCGCGCAATTCTACCTCGTCGCACTGGGATCTAACCGGCGTCACCACCTCTACGGCCAGCCCCGCAGCGTCGTCGGCGCTGCGATGGAGGAACTTGCCGCCCTCGGCACCGTGACCGACCGTTCCTCGATAATATCGACCGAGCCGCTCGGCCCGGCGAAACGGCGCTTCGCCAATGCCGCAGTGCTCATCGACAGCGATTACGACCCCCTCGCCATGCTTGCCGGGCTCCAGCATATCGAACGCGAATTCGGCAGGAAGAACGGCGGGCAAAGCTGGGGCGACCGCGTGCTCGACCTCGATATAGTGCTGTGGAGCGGCGGGTCATGGCACGATAGCGGCCTGTCGATCCCGCACCCGCATTTCCGCGAACGGAGCTTCGTCCTCGAACCCGCGCTGCAGCTTGCAGCCGACTGGAGAGATCCCGTCACCGGGCTGACGCTGGCGCAGATATATGCGCGCTTGACCAAGCCGCGCGCCGTGCCTAGGTGAGCGACCGCGCTGCCATCCGCAGCGTTCCCGGTCAGGGGGCCCTTAGCTCAGTCGGTAGAGCAACTGACTTTTAATCAGTAGGTCGCTGGTTCGAACCCAGCAGGGCTCACCACCTTTTCCATCGCAAAATCAGTGGGTTTCCCACGCGTGTGGTAAATTCGCCGCACGCATGATGTTTCGTGCTGCTTTAGCGGAAACTAATACCTTCCTGCGTAGTTTGGGTCTCATGGTGGATAAACGCAAAGTCATGGTGGTGGATGACGAGGCTTTGGTCGCGTGGGACCTTGCCTATCAGCTCGAGGACTACGGTGTCGCTATCGAGGGCCCGTACCACTGCCTCAACAGTGCATTGGAAGCTTCGGCCAGCGCCATCCCTGACGCAGCAGTGCTCGACATCAACCTGCAGGGCACGCAGGTTTGGCCACTAGCCGAGCATCTATATCAGAACGGCTGCCCGATCCTCTTCATCAGCGCAGATGCGGATCGCGAGCGCATTCGCAACGATTTTCCCAAGGCGCGGTTGCTGGACAAGCCAGTGTCGCCCGAACAGCTGGCCCCTTTCGTCCAGTCACTCTGACCGGTCGGAACCCGCCAATAGAGGCGGGCCGGTCCGGCAGTCATTTTCAGACTGAAAAGCTCAGCTTTCGATCATAACCGCCGTCGTTTGCGGCTGCGCTGATTTCGCCGCCCAACTGCTTTGCCGTCACTTCTACCAATCGCGTGCCGAAACCGGTGTGTCCCGGATCGCCGCCATTGCCGCCGCGTTCGGTCCATTCGAGATCGACAGCGTCCCCCTTGCGCGCCCAGGTCACGCTCAGGCGCCCGTCAGGCACGCTCAACGCCCCGTATTTGACCGAGTTTGTCACCCATTCGTGCATTATCAGCGCAAGCGGGGTGACCATGCGGTTGGGCAGGGTGATTGCCTCTCCTGCGACTTCGACTTCCTGACGATCGAACTGGGACCGCATTACCGTTTCGATGATGTCCCGCAGTTGCGCCTCGCCTTCCGCCCGGTCGGCGGTGAGTGCGTGCGAACGGCCCAGAGCGCCGATGCGTTCGCGCAGGTCTGTCGCGAAATCCGGGATGCTGTCGGCATGCCGTGCGCTGATAGAAACGAGCGAGGAAATGATCGCAAACAGGTTCTTCACGCGGTGATTCATCTCGCGGATCATCAGTTCGCGCTGGGCCAGCTGCTGATGCTCAGCTGTCACGTCGAAACTGACTCCGACGAACTTGTTGACCTCGCCTACTTCGAACTTGCGACCCAGGCCGTGTAGCCATCGCGGCTCACCATCCTTGTCGGTAATTCGGAAAACCTCGTCGAAGACATGCTGACCGTCCATCGCCTTGCGCAAGGCACTGTTGACGCGGTCACGGTCCTCGTTCGGCAGCCGGGCGAGAATTGGCTCCATGAACTCGCCGTCCTCGATGGTTTCGATACCTAGCAGTTCGCGTTCGGTATCGTCGAGTTCCGTCCGTCCGGTCGAGGGTTCGTATTCCCACACGCCGATCTTCGCCACATTGAGCGCCATCTGAAGGCGCGCACTTTGCTCGGCGAGTTCCTTCTCGAGCGAAAGCGATTCGGTGACGTCGGTGAAGACGAGAGTTGCACCGTCGAGCGTACCGTCGAGCTGGCGATAGGGCAGGGCACGCAGGATGAAGCGGCGCTGGTCGCCAACCGTTTCGACGCGTTGTTCGCCGACACGGCCCTCGAACGCCGCTCGCCGCGCCATGTCGATGTATTCATCGGTTCGTAGTCTGCTGAGAAGGTCGGCGATGGGCTGGCCCATGTTGACCGATCCGATCTCGAAGATCCCGGCGGCCGCCTCCGTGAACATGCGCAGACCGAGCTTGTTATCGACGACCAACACGGCAAGCTCCGTCGAATCGACGAAGTTCTTCATGTCGGCATTGGCGGTGGTCAGCTGATCGACCTTCGCCTTGAGCTCGTCATTGACGGTCGTCAGTTCCTCGTTTGTCGACTGAAGCTCCTCGTTCATCGACATCATTTCTTCGTTGGAGCTCTTCAGCTCCTCGTTCGTCGTCTCGAGTTCCTCGACAGTCGTACGCAGGCGCTGGCGTGTATTCTGCAGTTCGTCCTGCAGGAACTGGAGCTCGCTACCGCCACGTTCGAAGTCCTCGAACTTGTCGTATTCCTGCGATTGAAGTGCGCCTTTTTCGCGGATCACGATCAGGTAAGCGCCGGACCCGACGTCTTCGGTCATCACGTCAGCGACCTGGTTCCCGAAATCGGTCTGGATCGAGACGTCGCGAGCGATCCGCGGCTTCTGGTGCTTGATGGTTTCGCGAAGCAGGGGGCCGACGATCTCGCTCAACCCGCCCTTCGATTGGCGAGCAACCTCGACTTGTTTGTCGCTGCGGTCGGGAAAATTGAGATAACGACCGACGGGGCCCCAATGATCGAGCAGGATCCCCTCGGCATCCACCAGCATGGATACCGGCGCAAAGGTTTCTGCAATCTTCTTGAGCGCACGCATCTCCACCGAATTCGACGGACGCGGCGGCTGTCGCATGGTGCTGATGGCGCGTGGCGGGGTGGACCCGCTTTTCCCGAAGACGAGCGAATACCTGCCCATTGCGGGCTTGCGGTCGTAAATCTTGGCGCGCTGGTCGGCGACGGAGAAAAGGTCATCGAACCTGCCAACCGTCTCCGACGATCCGAGGAACAGCTTGCCGCCTTCTCGCAGCGAGAAGTGCAACATCGGGATCACCTGACGTTGCAGTTCCTCGTCGAAATAGATCAGGAGGTTGCGGCAGGATACGAGATCGATCTTCGAAAATGGCGGATCGCGAAGCACGTTGTGCAGGCTGAAACGGACCATGTCGCGGATACGCGGAGCGATGGTGAAATGATCGGGTCCGACGAGCACGAACTCGCTCTGCATTTCGGCAGGTATGTCGGACAGGGCAGCGATTGGATAGGTCGCGCCACGCGCGATATCGAGCATCTTGTCGTCGATGTCGGTGGCGAAGATCTGGACGTAAGGGCTGCGATCCTGTCGCCGCATGGAATCGGCGATGATCATCGCCAACGTATAGGCTTCCTCGCCAGACGAGCAGCCCGCGACCCAGACTCTCAGTTCGTCCGAATTGCGGACGTTCCTCACGAGCGGGTCGATCACGTCCTGAGTAAGTCGATCGAATTCCTCGGCATCGCGGAAGAAGCGCGTGACATTGATCAGGAGGTCGCGAAACAGCGCCTCGCATTCGGTTTCATCGGACCGCAAACGGGCGAGATATTCCTTTGCATCGGCAGCGCCGATGACCTGGATCCGCCGGGCGATCCTGCGCGCAAGGGTGGATCGCTTGTAGCCCGAGAAATCGTGACCGACGACCGACTGCAGCGTGGAGCAGATCTGCGGGATCTGGTCGAGCTCTTCCGATTCATCTTCATTCAGGGCGATGTCGTCGGCCCGGTCGAAGAAGTTGCGCAATGCCTCGATGATTTCGCCCGGCCTCGCCACGATATCGACCAGTCCTGTACCGATGGCGGAAACAGGCATGCCGTCATATCGCGCGCTCGACGGATCCTGCACGATGGCTAGACCGCCATGTTCCTTTATCGCGCGAAGGCCACGGCTGCCGTCACCACCTGTGCCCGAAAGGATAACGCAAGCCGCGTTCGACTTGGCATCTTCGGCAAGGCTTTCGAAGAAATCATCGATCGGCCGGCGCATCCCGCGAGGGTCGCGGAATTCGGTCAGTTCCAGCACCTGATTCTTGACTGCAAGCCCATGTGCCGGGGGAATGACGTAGATATGGTCGGCTTCGATCTGCTCGCCGCCAGCCGCTTGGGTAACCTTCATGTCGGTATAGCGTTCGAGCAACTGAGCCATGAGCGATTCATGGGTCGGATCGAGGTGCTGGATTACGACAAAGGCCATGCCGCAATTGCGGACATTGGCCTGGAATACCTCGCGCAGGGCCTCGAGCCCGCCAGCCGATGCCCCGACCGCGACGATCGGCACGGGGCTTACTTGAGTGTCGTTCATTCCGATGCCCCCTCCCTGTCGAGCCGGAATTGCGCGATCAATGCAGCCGAATTGGCAATGGCACTCATGCTTCCCAACATGGTCCAATCATGATCGCTGAACAAGTTCCTAATATCGTTCAGACTTTCCCGAAGTGAACGCTCATAAATGAACACACGCGATTGATCCAGATCAACATTGAATTGCGATCCGAGGATGAACCTCTCTCCGCTCGGGCCGTGCAGGCGAGCGAGATAGACGATGTTGAGGAATGGCGTGCCATCGCGCGTGACATTCGCAATCAGGAAACGTCCTTCGGACCGGTCCGGTGTGTCTATGAATGCGCGGATGTCGTCGCGTACAGGCCCGGCACCGCCAGTCGGTTGCAGGAAGCGGCAATTTCGCCCGATGACATCTTCGGCCGGATATCCGGTGACTTCAGTAAAGCGATTGTTGATCGCGATCAGCGGGCAGTCTTCCTGATTTTCATCGGCAAGAGTGAGCGCGACCGAACTCCGGTCGAACATCTGCTGCAATATGGAAGCCATGTCCCGCTGCGACGCCATGATTTGACCATAGCGATTATTCGATTTCGTGCGAATCTCAATTGGCGTGGGAGCCGGGCTTTCTTGCTATTGAAAGCGCCTGGTCGAGCCCCCGTCTGCAATGACCTCGTGAGCACAATTGTGGCCCGGCGCGCCGGTGACGCCGCCGCCCGGATGGGTACCTGCGCCGCACATGTAGAGACCCTTTACCGGCCCGCGATAGGCGCCGTTGCCGAGCACGGGACGCGCCGACCACAGCTGGTCGAGGCTCATGTGCCCGTGCATGATGTCTCCGCCGACGAGGCCGAACTTCTTGTAGAGGCCCTTGGGGCTGAGCACCTGCCGCCCGAGGATCGATGCGCGGAAGCCGGGCGCCTGCGCTTCCACCGTGTCGATGATGGTATCTGCGGCTGCGTCTTCCTCGTCGTCCCAATCGCGTCCGTCTGGCAGTTCGGGCGCGAACTGCTGGCAGAACAGGCTGGCGACGTGCTGGCCCGGAGGGGCGAGACTGTCGTCCACCGTGCTCGGGATCAGCATTTCCACGATCGGCTTCTTCGACCAGCCATGCGCCTTTGCGTCGAGGAAGGCCTTGTCCATGTAGTCGAGCGTCGGGGCAATGATGATGCCCGACTGGTGATGTTCGCCTGGCTCGGGGAGGCAGGTGAACTTTGGCAACTCGGACAGGGCGACGTTCATGCGGAAGGTGCCGCCGCCAGCCTTGAAGCCGCGCATCCGACGGCGGAAATCTTCAGGCTGGTGGCTTTCGTCGAGCATCTTGCCGTAAAGCAGTTTCGGGCCGACATTGGCGATGACCCGCTTGGCCGCAATATCCTCGCCGCTATCGAGGCGGACACCTGCGACCGTGTCGCCATCAACCAGCACCTCGGCGACCGCCGCTTCGAGGCTGATCTCGACACCGGCCTGCTCGCAAACCTTGGCCATGATCTGCGTGATCGTGCCCATGCCGCCGACGCTATGGCCCCATGCACCCTTCTTGCCGTTCACCTCGCCGAAGACGTGGTGGAGCAGGACGTAGGCGCTGCCGGGCGTATCGGGGCTGGCGTAATTGCCGACCACCGCGTCGAAGCCGAAAGCGGCCTTGACCGCCTCGCTCTCGAACCACTGGCCGAGGAAGCTGGTGGCAGACTTGGTGAAGAGGTCGAGGATGTCGCGCTTCGCCTCCAGGCTCAGCTTGGCCATGCCCCAGCCTTGCGATGCGCCCGCCAGCAGCGTGCGCAGGCCCTCGCCGACATTGGGTGGTGACTTAAGCGCAAGATCGCGCAGAACCTCCGCGACGCCTTCCAGCGCGTCGTAATAGGCCGGCAGCGCTTCGGCATCGGCGTTCGAGAACTTGCGGAACTCAGCCTGAGTGCGCTCGAGTCCGCCACCTAGCTTGAGGTACCCGCCATCTTCCTGCGGCAGGAAATTGGAAATCGGGCGTTCGATCACGCGATAGCCATGATCATGCAGCCGCATATCGCGAATGACCTTGGGCTGCAGCAGGCTGACCGTGTAGCTCGCCACCGAGTTGCGGAATCCGGGATGGAATTCCTCGGTCACAGCAGCGCCGCCCACGACATCGCGCCGCTCGACTATGCGGACTTTGAGGCCTGCCTGCGCGAGGTAGAAGGCGCAGACGAGCCCGTTGTGTCCTGCGCCGATGATCACGGCGTCGTATTGCTTGGTCATTTACGGCTCCAGCCGGAAGGGGGTTGGTGTTCGAGGCGGGCCTCGGGAATGATTTCACGCATCCGCTTGCAGAAATGCTTGAGACAGACTTCCGTGTCGCTCAATGGCCCCATCGAGAAGCTGCGCGAACCCATGCCTTCCTGCACACGGGTGATCAGCACGGTGTCCTCGGCATTGACCTGACGGTTGATCCGCCAGTTGAGATAGCGCGCGGCGCGCATCTCGCGGCGGTCATCGGGCAGGACGTAGCTGATCTCTCGGATGATGCAGCTGGTCGGGCCGGTCGGTAGCCACTGCATGAAGTCGACCTGATCGGGATAGATGTCGAAGGCGACATTGGGCCACAACTTGAAGTAGAGCCAGTGGCGCTGGCTTGCCTCGGGCAGGTGCGGCACGGAAGGCAGCAATTTCTGGTACATCCGTTCGGACCAGTTGGCGCTTTCACGGTCCACCATGTCGCCCCACATGCGGTCGACGTTGGCCTCGGCTTCGACGCCGTAGCTCTTGCCGAACAGGCGGGTGAGGCCGGGATGCGCGACGGGGATGTGTAGCCCGTCGGAGTAATTGTCGCCGACGTTCTTCCAGTTCACCTCGCGCGGGCGCAGCGTGACACGGCCCAGCGCGCCGAGTTCCTCGAAGCGATAGGGTTCGATCATGGCTTCATAGGGCGCCATCATCTGCGCCACCGAAGGTCCACCATCGTCCTCCAGCCTGACGAAGATGAAGCCGCGCCATCTCTCCATGTCGACCGGGACGAGCCCAGCGCGATCCTTGTCGAGCGTCGGGTAACTGGCGCTGTCGGGCACGCCCGTCAGCCGACCGTCGAGGTCGTAGGTCCAGGCGTGATAGGGGCAAACCAGCTTCTTCGCGCAGCCGACCGCGCCGTCGACCAGCCGCGATCCGCGATGGCGGCAGACATTGGTGAAGGCGCGCAGTACGTCGTCCTTGCCGCGCACCACGATTACGCTTTCGCCGCAATAATCGAGCGTGTGCCAGTCGCCTAGGGCGGGAATGTCGCTTTCGTGGCAGACGACCTGCCAGCTCGGGCGAAAGACGCGATCCAGTTCGAGGCGGTGGAATTCCTCGTCGTGATAGGTCCAGGCGGGCAGGCTCCACCCGTCGAGCGTGTCGGAGGCGCCATCGTTTGCCGGTTCGATCTTCGTTGCCATGACGTGTGTTTAGCAGTGCTATTCCGCGCTGGCGACCGGACCGCGCGATGCCTTTTGCCTCGCCCACCAATAGAGCGGATATCCGGCCAGCATCAGCACCAGGCTCCAACCGCTGGCCTCGATCCCTGCACCCCACAAAGTCCATACCGCATAGATGGCGCCGACGAGGGCAAAGGGGCGAACGATCTTCAGACGCCAGGCGGCAAGTGCGACCACCAGATAAAGCCACAGCGCGGCGCTGGTGGACAGCAGCAACACGAATTCGAAAATGCCCTGCATGCTCCGGCTGGCGTTGAGCGCCAGGCAGACGGTTGCAATCAGGCTCGATGCGATCAGCGCCCTCACCGGAGTGCCGCGACTGTCTGTCCTTCCATACCATGCGGGCAGGGTCCCGCGCTCCGCCATGGCGCGGGGAAGTTCTCCCTGCATCAGCACCCATCCGTTGAGCGCGCCGACGCAGCTGATGATGGCGAACAGGGAAACCAGCGCTGCCGGACCGGCGGCCCAGAATTCCTCCACGAACAAGGCCAGCGGCGCAGGTGATTGCGCGACGATGTCCTGCGGCAGCATCAGGGCGACGGCAGAACAGACGAGGAGGTAGAGCAAGCCTGTAAGAGCGGTACCCCACATGGTCGCGCGCGGGACATTGACGTCCGGGTTTTCGACGCGGGCTGCGGCCACGCTCGCACATTCGAAGCCGAGCAGGGCAAACAGGGTGAAGGCGGCTGCGGCGCGCAGGTCTACCCCGTTAAGCTCTGCCATTTCGAAGGCCCGGACTTCGCCCCTTCCGTCACCAAGGACGATGGCGGCGATCACGACGATGGCTATCAACGGTATGACCTTGAGCAGGACGGTCACGATCTGGAAATTGCCAGCCGCCCGCACGCCGCGCAGGTTTATCAGCGTCATCGCCCAAAGCAGGACGATCGCGCTCAGCGCCGGCATGAATGCCGTTTCGCCGATCGCGGGCACAAAGGCGGAGGTATAGCTGACGGCGGCGACCGCGATAGAGACATTGGCGGTCCAGACCGACACCCAATAGGCCCAGTTGACAAAGAAAGCTGGGAGGTCGCCGAAAGCTGCCGTGACGAAGCCTGCCGGGTCGCGTGCTTCCGGCTTCGCCTTGGTCAGGGCCGCGAATACCCAAGCCAGCACCAGCGTGCCGGCGGTGACCACAACCCATGCAAGAACCGCGTTCCAGCCATAGGGGGCAAGGCTGGCCGGAAGCAGGAACACGCCCGAACCGATCATGTTGCCCATCACCAGCGCGATGGCGCCGATCAGCCCGAGCTTGCGCTTGTCCGCGCCGGCGATGCCCCTTGGGCCTGCGGTTTCAGGCCCAGCCAATTCTCAGTCGCCGTCCAGCTTCTTCGCGAGGGCGACGCCGCCGGTAATGAGGAAGGGCACCAGTACGATGCTGAGAACGACCTTGGCCAATACCTGGCCGATCATCAGGTTGGTGATGTCGAATTCGCCATAGAAGGCGAGGGTGATGAAGATCACCGAATCGATGGCCTGGCTGATGGCAGAGGCGATGGCACCGCGCACCATCAGTCCCAGCGTATTGGCTTCTCCGCTGCCGCGCAGCTTCGAAAAGATCCAGACATTGAGCAGCAGCGAGGTGATGTAGGCGGCAGGGCCGGCCATCCACACGCGCCATGTCGAACGATGCACCTGTTCGAAGGCGGCAAGGTCATCGGGACGGAAATCGATCATCTCGACAGAGGCCGGCAGGCCCAGCACCAACTGCATCAGCAATGCCGAAATGCCCAGCGGGATGAAGCCCCACCACACGATCGTATTGGCGGTTTTCTGCCCGTAAAGCTGCGCTACCGTGCTCGAGATCACGACCAGGACGAGGTAGGGAAAAATGCCCGCCTCGACCGAAAGTTCGGTCGGCACGAGCTGGACCTGCTTGAACGCGAGGACTCCTGCGAGCACCGTCATGCCGCCATAAAGCATCAGGTAAACGAACAGGCCGCGCGGGGTGGCTGCTGCGGCGAGTGCGTTCGAATTGCCGGGTTCGGTCATGCGGAATTTCGTCCTTGAAGGCTGAATGAGCTGTGCACGGACATGCAGCCCGATCTCCATGAAAATTGACTAACGGGATTGTGCGCGCAAGAGAACGGATAATTTCATCCGCAACTTGTCTGCCTTTGGGCGAAAGGGTCCCATGCCGCCAATCCTTATCAACATCGCCGGTATCGCGGTGATCCTGCTGATCGCCTTCCTCCTTTCGACCGGCAAGAGGCGGATCAAGCTTCGCATCGTGGGTGCGGCATTCCTGTTGCAGGCGCTGATGGCGTTCCTCGTCCTGGCGACAAGCTGGGGCAGGGCGGTGATCCAGGGAATGTCGAATGGCGTGGCGGCACTCCTTTCATATGCCGATGCAGGGACCGCGTTCCTGTTTGGTGCCGACAACCCGCTGCAGAACACGTTTGCGCTCGGTGCGCTGCCGGTAATCGTGTTCTTCGCCTCGCTCGTCTCGATCCTCTATTATCTCGGCATCATGCAACGCGTGGTCCGCTGGGTCGGCGGGGCGATCGCCTTCGTCACTGGCATCAGCAAGGTCGAAAGCCTAGGTGCGGCGGCCAATATCTTCGTCGGCCAGTCGGAAAGCCCACTGGTCGTCAGGCCATATCTCGCTGCGCTCGCGCCCAGCCGCCTGTTCACGCTGATGAGCGTTGGCATGGCCGGTGTCGCAGGCACGATCCTCGCGGCTTATGCCGGGCTGCTCGGCAATGAATACCTGCCCTTCCTGCTTGCTGCTGCCTTCATGTCGGCACCGGGCGGCATCCTGATGGCAAAGATCATCATGCCAGACGAGGAAGAGGATAACCCGGCAGCGGAAGGCGAGATTGCCTTGCCCAGGGCGCGCATCAGCGGCGACGGGCCGGCCGCGCTCACCGAAGGCGACCGCCCGCACGAAGTCGAGGTTGCCGAAACCTTCGAGGAAGGGACCAAGCCTGCCAACGTGATCGAAGCTGCGGCTCAGGGCGCACAGACCGGCGTGAAGCTGGCCGTTGCAGTCGGCGCCATGGTGCTCGCTTTCGTAGCGCTCGTCGCGCTTGCCAACGGTTTGCTTGGCTGGGCGGGCGGCTTGTTCGGCTATGCCGATCTCAGCTTCCAGCAGATGCTCGGCTGGGTTTTTGCCCCGGTCATGTTCCTGATCGGCATTCCGTGGGAGGAAGCAGGCGCAGCCGGCGGCCTGTTCGGAACCAAGATCGTGCTCAACGAATTCGTCGCTTTCATCGAACTGGGCGCGCTCGAAACGCTGACCGATCGCAGCCGTGCCATCGTTACCTTTGCGCTGTGCGGTTTCGCCAATTTCTCCTCCATCGCGATCCAGATGGCGGTCACCGGCGGGCTTGCGCCAAATCAAAGACCTGTGATCGCAAAGCTCGGTATCCGCGCGCTCGCTGCCGGCAGCCTCGCCAATTTGATGAGCGCGGCTCTGGCGGGACTCTTCCTACCGTATTAAGGGCGCACCCATTATGACCGACTCATCAAACGATATCGCGGTGGTCTCACTCGACCAGCCGCTCGAAAACATTGCCGACGATCTTGGCCGCAGCTTCTCCGAATATGGCTTTGCCGTCATTCGTGACCACGGCATCCCGCAGGAACTGATCGACCGGGCTGAAGCCAAGTCGAAGGAATTCTTCGCCCTGCCGACCGAAGCCAAGATGAAGTACAAGATCGAAGGCGGCGGCGGTGCCCGGGGCTACACGCCTTTCGGCGTCGAAAAGGCCAAGGATGCAGAGATCTTCGACCTCAAGGAGTTCTGGCACATCGGGCGTTCGCTGCCCGCAGGGCACGAGCTTGCCGAATTCATGGCGCCGAACATCTGGCCGGAAGAAGTCGACGGTTTCCGCGATACTTTCAGCGAACTGTATTCGGCGTTCGAGACCGCTGGCGGGCGCGTGCTCGAAGCGATCGCGATCCACCTTGGCCGCGACCCGAAATTCTTCGTCCCGACAGTCGAGGACGGCAATTCGGTTATGCGACTGTTGCACTATCCGCCCCTGCCCGAAGATGCGCCCGACGGTGCAATCCGCGCTGCGGCGCATGGTGACATCAACACCATTACCCTGCTGCTTGGCGCTGAAGAGGCCGGCCTCGAACTGCTTACCAAGGAAGGCACCTGGAAGGCTGTCGACGTGCCGGAAGGCGCGCTGGTCATCAATGTCGGCGACATGCTCGACCGCCTGACCAATTCGAAGCTGCGTTCGACCACACACCGCGTGGTCAACCCGAAGGGCGAGGCCGTGCGCCGCGCGCGTTTCTCGATGCCGTTCTTCCTCCATTTCCGCCCGGACTACGTCATCGAGACGCTTCCCGAGTGTATTGAGGAAGGCCACGAGTCGGAGGCTCCGGCCCCGATTTCGAGCCACGAATTCCTTCTCCAGCGCCTACGGGAAATCAATCTCGCCTGATTGGCGGCGATCGGCGCCCGCTCGGGCGGATTCGCCAATCTATGTTGCAGTGCGGCAACACCCCTTTGAAACCCTACGGAATCCGAGGGTTTGAGGGGGGTGTCGCCCGCTCGCAACGGGGGCGTTGCGGAATTACCGCCGATCCTTTCACAGAATTGACACAAAACGGTCTTTTTAGCGCAGCGATGGCCCTTTATCGGGCCGCCATCGCAAGTTTTCTCCCGCGCAAAATCCATTCAGGGGCTAACCAACCATGAAACTCAAGTATCTCTTGGCTGCCAGCGTCGTTTCGCTGTCGGCGGCTGCGACTTTCGTAGCGCCCGCCGCGGCGCAGCAGATTACCTCGGGCGTTTCCGGCCAGGTAACCGACGAAGCCGGTGCACCGATCTCCGGCGCGACCGTTACCGTCACCGACACCCGTACCGGCGCGACCCGCACGGTCACCGCCAGCAACGACGGCCAGTTCCGCATCGACACGCTGACCTCGGGCGGCCCCTACACCGTGACCGCTTCGGCTCCGGGCTTTGAAGGCCAGAGCATCGAAGACCAGTTCATCAGCGTCCAGGGCACCACTCAGTACACCTTCGCGCTCAGCTCGGCTGCAGTCGGCAGCGAAAACGTCATCGTCGTCAGCGCATCGCGCGTGAACGTGACGCAGCTGGCCGTCGGTCCGGGCAGCGGCTTCAGCGAAGTGGTTCTCGAAACCGCTCCTTCGTTCGACCGCGACGTTCGCGACATCATCCGTATCGACCCGCGCGTAACGCTCGACCCCGACACCAGCTCGGGCCAGAACCGCATTTCGTGCCTTGGTGGTAACGACCGTTCGAACGCATTCACCGTCGACGCCATCAGCCAGGGCGACCTTTACGGCCTGAACGGCAACGGCTTCGCATCGCGCAGCTCGACCCCGATCCCGTATGCGGCGATCCGTGAAACCTCGGTTGAATTCGCTCCGTTCGATGTCGAATACGGCCAGTTCACCGGCTGTGCGATCAACGTGATCACCCGCTCGGGCAGCAATGAATTCCACGGCAGCGCCTTCTACGAATATTCGGACGACGGCCTTCGCGGTGGCGACGTTGCAGACGTTCGCACCACTCCGGTCGAGCCGCAGAAGAACTGGGGCGCATCGCTCGGTGGCCCGATCATCAAGGACCGCCTGTTCTTCTTCGGCGCATACTCGCACCAGGAAAGCGGCGAAGCATTCGACTTCGGCCCGCAGGGTGGCGGTTTCGCCAACGAAACGCCCGGCATCACCGTTGCCGACTTCGAGCGTTTCTCGAGCATCCTGTCGACCAAGTACGGCATCGAAACCGGCCCGCTGGTTTACAACCTTCCGTACGAAAACGACCGTTACTTCGGTCGCCTCGACTTCCAGATCAACGACGATCACCGCCTCGAAGCGACCTACCAGCGTCTCGACGAAAGCACTGTGAAGCGTGACGGTATCTTCACGTCGATCACTTCGCCGACGCTGACCGGTCTCAACAACTTCTACAATTCGGGCACCAAGTCGGAATACTACTCGGCTCGCCTGTACTCGGATTGGTCGGACCAGTTCTCGACCGAACTGCGTTACGCTCACTCGCAGATCGACGATATTCAGGATCCCGTCGGTGGCGGTGAAGCACAGTCGGGCAACCCGATCCCGCAGATCAACGTCGGTATCGAGCAGAACGGCATCCGTGGTTCGTTCCAGGCTGGCCCGGGCACCTTCCGCATGGCCAACCAGCTGAACACGACGGTCGATTACGCAACCGCGATCGCCCGCATCAAGGCAGGCGACCACACCTTCAAGATCGGCACGACGTGGAACCAGGTTGAAATCTTCAACCTCTTCGTTCCGGGTTCGAGCGGCACGCTCAACTTCGCTTCGCTCGACGATCTCGAAGCAGGCATCCTGACCAACGGCAGCAGCACCTCGGGCTTCTTCGGCAGCAACCTGGTGAACAACCGTGTCGTTGGCGCTGTCGGCGCAGCTTCGGCAACCGGCGACGTGAACGACGCAGCTGCTCAGTTCAAGCGCACCACCTGGAGCTTCTTCGCCCAGGACGACTGGCAGATGACCGACCGCCTCAGCGCGATCATCGGCGTCCGTGTCGACATGTACGACGGCGATCGTCCGGGCTTCAACCCGCTGTTCGCAGACCGTTACAACGAGCGTTCGAACTCGATCAGCTTCAGCAACCTTCCGGTGTCGTTCCTGCCGCGCGCAGCCTTCACCTACGAAGCTGACGATTTCGGTCCGTTCAGCCGTCCGACCGTTCGCCTCGGCGCCGGCATCTTCTCGGGCGGTGACCCGCTGGTCTGGTTCGGCAACGCCTTCCAGAACAACGGCATCACCTACGCAGAAGGTCGCCTGAACTCGTCGACCTGTTCGGGTCTCTCTTCGCCGTACAACGTCCTTCAGGGCGGTACCTTCACCGGCGTTCCTGACTGTGTCTTCCAGGCCGGTCAGAACATCGCCGCACAGGGTCGCGGCGACACGCAGTCGATCGATCCGGACATCAAGACGCCGAGCGTCGTGCGTTTCAACGCCGGCTTCGAAAGCGGTCTTGACCTGGCAAGCAGCGGCTTCTTCAGCGACTGGAACCTGAAGACCGACTTCATCTACAGCCATTTCCGTGATCCGTTCACCGTTGCCGACCTGTCGCAGGTCATCGACTATCGTGAAGGCCTCAACGGCTACACCATCGATGGTCGTCCGATCTACGCAGCGATCGACCCGACGAACGCCGGTTGTACCGCTGTATTCCAGGGCAACAATCCGGGCCCGATCTTCTCGAACGTGAACGACCCGTGCTTTGCCACGAGCCGTGACGACGAGCTGGTCCTGACCAATGCTGGCAGCTTCAACAGCTGGACGGCTTCGTTCCTTCTGTCGAAGAGCGCATATCGCGGCATCTTCACCGAAGGCGGCCGGATCGACTTCTCGCTGGGCTATGCTTACACCGATGCCCAGGACCGTCGTGCGATGACCAGCTCGACTGCAGGTTCGAACTACGACCGTACGCTCGCATTCGACCTTCAGAACCCTGCTGCTGCGGACTCGATCTACTCGAACACCCACAACATCACGGCTCGCGTGTCGCTGGCGGAAGAATTCTTCGCCGATCACAAGACGCGTCTGACGGCAACCTTCACCGCACGTTCGGGCCGTCACTACGGTCTGGCCTTCGCCGGTGGCGGTGTGTTCAACGACTCGTCGTCGGGTTCGGACAACGCTGTTGTCTACCTCCCGACCGGTGTCAGCGACCCGAACATCTCGCCGCTGTCCGACATGGGTGCGGTTCAGGACCTGGCCGATTTCGCAGCCGGTCTCGACTGTGCGAAGGACTACATCGGACAGAGCATCGCTCGTAACACCTGTGAAAACGACTGGTACTACGACCTCGATCTCAAGCTGTCGCAGGACCTGCCCGGACCGGGTAGCTTCTTCGGCCTCGACGACTCGATCCAGGTCTACGGCATGATCGACAACTTCCTGAACTTGCTCGACAAGGACTGGAACGTGCTTCGTTCGCGCCAGTATGCCGGTCAGCAGCCGGTTGCCGACATCGACGGTGTCGACAGCGAAGGCCGCTACATCATCACCGACTTCATCGGTGAAGAGAACTTCGAAGCCGACAACCAGCTGTACATCCCCGCTTCGGTGTGGCGCATCAAGCTGGGCGTGAGCTACAAGTTCTAATCCAAGCGGATTTGACGAAAATGAGCGGCGGGGCCTTCGGGCTCCGCCGTTTCTTTTTGTGCAGGCGGGATTTTCTCAGGCAGCCTCGAGCAGGTCGCGGGCCAGTTCTTCCCTGACTTCGGGATCGACCTCGCTGCGCAGGGCACGCTCGAACGCCGCGGCGCATTCGCCCAGCCTGTCTTCGCCAAACATCCCTGCGGTTCCGGCCAGCTTGTGGACCAGCCGTGCCAGATCCTCACCATCGACACCGGTCAGGCTGCCGCTGCGCAGCGCCTGCGCGACGGCATCGATCGCTTCGCGGCGGCGTTCCTGCCATGTCGCGAGGATCTTGTCCGAATGCCTGCGCGGCACGGCACGCGGCAGATCGTCAGGTAAAACTGTGGCCGCTGACCTGTCGTCCTCCACGATTGTCGTGGGCAACCAGCGCTGCAAAGTTGCAACCAGTTCCGCGAACACCAGCGGCTTTGCCAGGTGCCCCTGCATCCCAGAATCCCGCGCTGCTGCAATGTCTTCCGGGAAGGCGTTTGCCGTGAGCGCTATTATGGGAAGGGTCGCAGGGCCGATGCCTTCCGCGCGAATGGCGCGCGTCGCGGAGTACCCGTCGCAATCGGGCATCTGAACATCCATCAGCACTAGGGCAAAGGGTTCGCCCCTCGCATGGGCGTCCAGCACCATCGAAATGGCCGCATTGCCGTCATGCGCGACATTCACCTGCTGATCGCACCGCTCGAGCATTTCGGTAACCAGCAGACGGTTCACGTCGTGGTCCTCGACCAATAGAATCCGGGCCTTTTCCGGCAAGTCCGTGCTCTCCGGTTCTCCCTTTGGCACGCTGTCGATGGCGGGTGCGGCCGTTTCGACCAGCGGGAGGCAGATGGTGAATTCCGTGCCGATCCCTTCCCTCGATGTCACTCCAAGGCTTCCGCCGAGCAATTCCGCGAGCTGTCGGCTGATCGAAAGGCCAAGCCCCGTCCCGCCGTATTTCCGGTCAGTGTTGCTGTCGCCCTGTTCGAACGGGGTGAAAATATCCTCCAGCCGGTCTTCCGGGATGCCGATGCCGGTGTCCCGGACCGAAATTTCGAGCCGCCCGTCGCCGGTCTCTATGGAAACCTGGATCGAACCCTGCATGGTGAACTTGATCGCATTGCCGATCAGGTTGAGCACGATCTGGCGCAGGCGAAGCGCATCGGTGACGCTCCAGCATTCGTCCGAACCGGCGTCTACTTCGAGCTCAAGTCCCTTGCCCTCGGCAGCAGCCATTTGCAGCGCCACGCACTCATCGATCAACCGGACGATATCGACTGGCGACTGCTCGATCACGATCTGGCCTGCCTCGATCTTCGACAAGTCGAGAATGTCGTTGAGCAGCAGCATCATCGAACGGCCCGACTGCACGATCAGCTCGGCATGCCGCCTCTGCTTTCCCTCCAGCGGCTCCTGCAGGAGCAGTTCGGCAAATCCGAGCACGCCGTTCATGGGCGTGCGTATCTCGTGGCTCATATTGGCGAGGAATTGCGATTTTGCATGCGCGGCGTCTTCCGCGTGCCTGCGGGCCCGAACAAGCTGCAGTTCCAGCTCGACCCGGGCAGTCACATCGCGGGCCGATACCACGATACCCTCGGCTTCGCCGGTCGCGGGTGCGCGCGCGATGGCGCAATCGGCCTCGATATAGACCGGTTTTCCATGCGGATCGTCGAGCAGGCGGCGATAGGTGAAGCGTTGCTTTTCCGCTTCACCGGACAGCAGCCTCTCTTCCGCTTCGCTTATCCTGTCGATGGCATCGGGATGCGCGCGATCGCTCGCACGCGTTCCCCGAAACGCCGCGGCCGGTTCGCCCAGCACCTCGCCGACTGACGGAGACGCATAGGTGCAGACCCCGTCGAGATCGAACCGCAGAACGGCGTCGGTGATGTTGTCTGCGAGCAGGGCAAGTTCGCGGCGGCTCTGTTCGATCTCCTGTATGAGGCGATTGCGCCCCGACAGGATTGCCGCGACCGGAAGTCCCATCAGGAAGGCTGCGGCAATGAAGCCTTGCAGCACGACGATTTCCGCGCTGTCGGAATGCTGGATCAGGTTGATCGGTCCTAGCTCCAGCGAAGTGAAGACCGTCGCGATGCTCGCGACCTTGGTCACCGAAAAAGCAGTCCCCAACGCGCCGAGCCGGAACGCATGGGAAAGCACGACCAGGCCGGTCAGGAACAGCAAGGGAAATTCGGTCTGCGCAAAAACCGCTACCGTCATGGTCGTGCCGGCAATGGTCAGGATCGACCATTCGATCGCCTCGCGGCGGGAGGGCCAGCGTCGTCGCCGCCAAGAATCGACGATGATGAGTGACGCGGGCGCGATTATGATCATGCCGAGGCCGTCGGTGACCGCCCATTTCAGCCACAAGACTAGGGAGGCGGGGCCATCGCCGCCAAGAATTGCCATTGCGAGGGTGGCCGAGGCGAAGGGGGCGGCAATCGCAGCCGCGCCCACGAAGCGCGACAACTGGCCGATATCCTCCATGTCAGGCCGCATCCCGCAGAAGCGTCGCGACAGGTGAACCGCGATCAGGATCTCGGCAAGGTTGCAGGCGGCAAGGCCGATAGCGTGCCAGGCATCGTCGCCTGCAAAAACGTTCGCAAGGACATTCCCGGCAAACAGCGATCCCAGGAACAGCCACTCGCGGGCGAGGCGCACCCTGAGCATGAACACCACCGCCAGTGCATTGGGTATCCATACCGCAGCGATGCGACCGTCCCCGCGGGTGAGCTCAATGCTGGCAAAGGCGACGATCCCGAACGCCAATGCAGCGGCCAAACCGATCGATACCTCCCGCTGCAATCCTGGACCTGCAATGGCGGCACGGGTATCCGGCAAGTTTATGCTGTTCATCCTGAATCCCTTCCGACAAGGTTATAGAGAGCCGGCAAGGTTTGCGGGCGGCAGCTGGAGCGCAGGGTGAATTCGGACAAACAGTCAGTTGCCTCAACGGGCTTCGTCAACCGCAAGCGCAAGCCTCGTGTCGGGACGATCTTGCTGATCGTCGCGCTGCATATTCTCGGGCTCTACGGCTTGGCCAAGGCATTCGCGCCGGACATGACCGCCACGGTCGAACGCACCGTCGTGAGCGCATTCACCGTCACGGTCACGGCTCCCGAAGAAGAAACGCCGGTGACCGAGCCCGAACCGGACGAGGGAGCACAGGGCGATCCGGGGCTGAAGGCTACGCCCAAGCCTGTGACCGCACCAACCTCGCCGATCAAGACCAGGGAAACCCCGGCTCCCCGTGCCTCTTCGACCGGGGCGGCCAATACTTCAGGCGCAAGGGACCAAGGGGATGGCACCGGGGCAGACGGTTCGGGACTGGGCACAGGCAGCGGCCGCGACGGTGGCGGCACGGGCGGCGTCGCTGCGACCAAGCCGCAGCATGTTTCGGGCAGGATCAACAACGCGCGCGATTATCCGGTACCGCCCGGTGGCCGGGACGCGCGGCGAGGTACGGAGGTGATCGTGCGGGTGATCGTCGGGGTCAACGGGCGGGCATCGAACTGCTCCGTTTACAAACCGAGTCCCGATCCGGAGGCCGATCGTATCACCTGCCAGCTGGTCGTTGACCGGTTGGGCTTCAAACCGGCGCAAGATGCACAAGGCAATCCGGTTGCAGCACCATTCTACTGGCGGCAACGCTGGTTCTGAGGGGACGTAACCTCGTGGCAAGGCCTTGAGTTTAAGGAGGGAGCGTCATGAACACTATGCGCATTCATCCGGTCATCCTCTGCGGGGGCAGCGGCACGCGTCTCTGGCCGAAAAGCCGCAAGGCCCGTCCCAAGCCCTTCATTCCGCTGATCGGCGACAAGACGCTGTTCCAGGCGGCACTTTCGCGGGTGAAGGGTGACGAATTTGCGCCAGCGACGATCGTCGCTGGGCCGCAGCACGTCGATCTCATTGAAGCCCAGGCGCGTGGACATGATCTGCAGATCGTTGTCGAGCCTTGCGCGCGCAACACCGCACCGGCCATTGCGCTTGCGGCGGCCAGGCTCGATCCCGGCGACGTCATGCTGGTGTGTCCGAGCGATCATTTCATCGCCGACGAAGATGCCTTTCGCGATGCCGCACGCGCTGCCTTCCAGCTAGCCCGCGAGGACAAGCTGGTCGCTTTCGGGATTACCGCGGATCGACCGGAAACAGGATATGGTTACATCCGCCGGGGCAAGCCGCTGTCGGGTGGCTATTCGGTCGCGGAATTCGTCGAGAAGCCCGATGCCGGGCGAGCGATGCAATTCCTCGCCAGTGGCGAGTACGCATGGAATGGCGGCATCTTCGTTTTTCGTGCCTGCGCGGTATTGAGCGAGTTGCGACGCCAACGGCCGGACATGGCCGAACTGGTTGCAGCGGCCGTTGCAAACGGTTCGGAAAGCGGCACCCTGTTCCATCCCGATGCCGAAAGCTTTGCCGGGATCGCCGGTGAATCGATCGACTATGCGGTAATGGAAGGCGCGAAGGACGCCGCCGTCGTGCCTGTGTCGATGGGCTGGTCGGACATCGGCAGCTGGGCCGCCTTGCACGATGCGCTGGAAACCGACGAAGATGGAAACAGTGTGGAAGGGCCCGCACAATTGCTAGATTGTGAGAATGTCCTGTCGATCAGCGACGGACCTCGCATCTCCGCTGTCGGAGTAAAAGACCTGTGCATTGTCGTCGATGGCGACGAAGTCCTGGTGACTTCGCGCGATGGTGCGCAACTGGTCGGGAAACTGGACGGCGCGGCCAATCAGTAAGCGGTCAGCCCCGGCCGCCGATAACCTTCTCGATTTCCGCCTTGCCATAGGGCTTGATGATCACGCCCTTGTTCGAATCGTGGCTCGTGTCGAGCGTCTGCTCGCCGTAACCGGTCGCTAGGACGTGCGGGATGTTCAATTCGCGCAGTTTTTCCTGAACCGGTTCGCTGGTCTCTGCGCCGAGGTTGAAGTCCACGATGGCAAAATCCGGACGGTGCTTCTCGATCTCGTCCAGTGCCGCTGCGACGCTCGCCGCCACCTCGACATTGGGGACCCCGAGCTGTTTCAGGCATTCCTGTGTGTCGAGCGCGATGATTATCGAATCCTCGACGATCAGCACACGCTGGGGGAGCGAACCGGTCGGGGTGGGAGCCGAAACCTGGCGGGTCTCGCCATTGAGTGCCTTCTCGCCGACCATTTGTTCGTCCATGTCGAACACATATTGTGCCGGGACGAGGAAATCCGCCTGCAGGCCATCGGGCTCGTAGCGGACCGTCGCCTCACCCTTCAGGTCGAACGGGATCGAACGTTCAATGATGGTCGATCCGAATCCGCGGCGGGTCGGTTCCTTGACCTCGGGTCCGCCAATTTCGCGCCATTCTATGTGCAGGTCGCCTTCGTGGTCGCGGCGAAGATTGACCTGCAAGTGCCCGCGACGATCGCACAGGCTGCCGTATTTTGCCGAATTCGTGACCAGCTCGTGCATCACCAGCGCCAACACCGTGTAGGCCTCCGGCGCGATCAACACGTCTTCGCCCTGGATCAGCAGGCGCTCCGCCTTCTCCTGGAGATAGGCTTCTACTTCGGCCTCGATCAATGCGCTTAGCGGGGCCGGCGACCAGTTCTGGCGGGTGATATTGTCATGTGCGCTCGCCAGTGCGCTGATGCGCCCGCCGATGATCTGGCTGTAGTCCTCTATGTTGGCGGCATCGTGCTGAGATTGCGCGACGAGGCTGCGGATCAGATTGAGGATATTGCGGACGCGGTGGTTGAGCTCTGCGATCAACAGCTCTTGCTGTTCCTGCGCCCGGCTGCGATCGCGAACCGCGGCGTCGGTCAGGCGCAAGACCACCTCGATCAGCGTGTTGCGCAGGCTTTCCGCGATTTGCAGTTCGTCCGGCGTCCAGGGTGAACTCCGGCCGCTGACGGTCTCTTCCCATTGGGCAAAGCTCTTGCGCGGCGAAAGGCGGATTCCGTTTTCGGTTTCCTCAACCACCTTTTCCGGATTGCCTGCCCAGCGAACAGTCTGCGCTTCTTCCTTGCGCCACAGGACGAGGTAGTCGCGCGGACTGCGAGAGATCGGCACGATCAACGCCCCTGCCGCCCGTTCGACGAAGGGTTTCGCCGATTTGAGCTGGTCGGCCAGCGCGCTGGTGGCGATGACCTTGCTCGTCGGGGCGCCGTTCAAGGCGGGGATGAGAGCCTTGAATTCTTCTGCATCGGGCGCCGAGCCCTGGCTGCGATAGGTGCCGTCAAGATAGATCGACATGCCGTCATGTACGATCACGTCCTTCAGGATGCTGACAAGCTGAGGCAGGCTGTCGGCAAGCGAATTGCCTCCGGCGAGCTGCATCATCAGCTGGTCGTGCATCCGCCGCCCGCGTTCGAGCAGGCCCTCTTTCGCCGATTGCAGGCTCCGTTCGAGGGTAAGCGAGAAAAGCTGCGAGAAAAGCTCTGCCACGGTGCGAAGCGGGAAGGGCAGGACCCGTGCGGAATAATGGTGGCACGCGAACAGGCCCCAGAGCTTGCCGCCGATGACGATCGAAATCGACAGGGATGCGCCTACGCCCATGTTCTGCAGATATTCGATGTGGATCGGCGACACTGCGCGGAGCATGCTCATGCTCAGGTCGACGGGTTCTCCGAGTACAGATTCCTGCGGCTCGATCGGCACAGGTGCAGCGTTGATGTCGCTGATGATGCGGAACCGGTTGCGCAGGTAAAGCTCGCGCGCCTGTTCGGGAATATCGGTGCGCGGATAACGCAGTCCGTGAAAGCTTTCGAGGTGTTCTTCCCTCGCTTCGGACACGACCTCGCCGCTGCCATCGGGATGGAATTTGTAGACCATGACCCGGTCGAAGCCGAGCAGGTCCTTGATCAGGCCGGCGGCACGGTCACACAGCGCATCGACGTTGTCGATCCGGTCGAGCGTGCGGATGAGCGGCCGGAGATGGTCGAGGTGGTGGCTCGAATCCTGTTCCTGGTGCCGTTCGAATTCAATGATCACCAGCGGCCCCGCCTGGTGGACGGCGAGGTCGAACAGGGCTCCGTCGCGGAGCAGGCGCGAGGCGAACATGCGCTCGACCTGGTCGATTTCCTGCAGGCGCCTTACTGTATCGCGCAACCTTTCGACAGCTGGCTGGATGAAGACGTCGGACAGCGGAGCACCGGGCTCGACCGCCGCACCTGTGCCGAGGATTTCGGCTACGTTGGCGGAGGCATGGGCGATGTTCCAGTCGCCATTGACGGCGATCATGGCGCCGAAGGGCTGGATATAGCCAAGCTGGTGGATCGGCTCGCGATCGCACTCAGTCAGATCATATTTTCTGGGACCCAGCGACATCACACCTGCTCGCAGACGAAAGTTTCGGCGACCGCGATGAAGTGGTCGAACACGCTCATAGCCGCTGTTTCGGCGGCAGCAAGCCTTGCACGCTCGCAAGGACTATCGAGTATCGGCCGGATCCGTTTCCAGAAGTCCGTCATCCTGTCATCCGACAGGAAATCCGCTGGCCATTCACCAGCGCTGGCAGCGCTGACTTCGCGAAGGATCGCCTTGTTTCCAAGCGATGATCCGGCAATTGCCCAGGCAAGGCCGATCTGGTCTGCCCCTGCCGGAAGCTCGAAATTCAGCCGTGCCTCGATCGGGCGGCAGCCAAGCGTCGCAAGGTCCCGTTCTATGAGACCGGATTGCGGCGGTGGCCCCATATCGCCCGCACCATTTTCGTCGATCCATCGTTCGATCGGCTGACGGGCAGCGTGCTGGATCTGGAGAAAACTCCGGTATCCTTCGCGAGAGGACCAATCCGCGTTACGCATGATCGCGTCCAGCATGTCATGCCTCTCGCGCGTGGACGCACGAAGAGATAGCCGCAAGCTCTCGACATGGCATTCAACGGCGATTCTGTTTGCTCCCGATCACTCTCACCTCCGGAACCGGAGGGCCCCCATAGGGTCTAAAATTACCAATTGTGACGATGGTTCCACAAAGATCGAACGCCATTGCCTCCCCAGTCGAAATCGCCTTCGACTGAGGGGCATTTGCAACAACATATGTTAAAAGTAAAGGTCGGCTGCAGCCACTTTACGCTGCGTTTTCAGCTCTTTGTTAGCATCTTCTGGCCGCTCGACCGGATCGCTCCCTCGATCATAGGGCGGACGAAGGAGAGTGCCGGTGGCAGCGCGATCTGGAAGACGAGTTCGCTGTCGAAAACCTCGATGTCGCCGGTGATCGACTGGCCCATTGCATTGACGCTCAATCGCATGAGGTCATCGCCCTGCCACTCGGTATCGACGCTCGCCATTCCGCCTGGAATATGATCGGCGATTTCGTGGCTGCGTTCTTTGAGGCGGCGACGGACCTCGTCCTTGCCGAGGTCATGGGGAAGGGCGATCCTCATCGGGTGTGGTTCTCCAGCTCTTCCGCGGTGCCGAAGCGGTAATCGAGATAGCGGCTTTTCACGGCAAGATCGTCGAGCGCGCCTTCCGCCAGACGCCGGGTTACGCGGTCAACCTCGCCGCTGATCTTTCCGAGGCTTTCGGTCAACCTCTCGTCGGCGGTCTTTCCCGCGTGCTTCTCGCCGCGCAGGTGCGCCGGGATACGGCGGTAATTTTCGATCGTTTCGGGGATGTATTCGCCTACCAGTTCGCGGACTTCGTTCACCGCGGGATTGTTCGCATCGATGGTTTCGAGCTGCAGGCCAAGCGCATCGAGCTGGACGCCCAGCTGGTCCACGACCTGGACCGCTGGCGCGGGCAGGGCCGGTCGTTGCATCTCGAGCCACAGCTCGGTGCGGCCGACCATCTGCCGTGCATCACCCTTCTTGAGGTCTTCGCGCTTCGGCACTTTCATCTTCGGGTATTTGGAAAAGACCCCGACGGCGACGATGGCCGCCAGCACGGTAAGCATCACGCCGGCAAAGCCGATGCCGTCGATGATCAGGCCGGCGACGACAGCCGTCGCCCAGATTGCACCAAACGCGACGAGGATGCGCGTCACCTTCTTCTTCCAGTGGCTGGCCTTCAGATCGGCCGAGCCGCGCCCGATGGATTTCCCGACCCGGCGATGAGTTCCGCCTTCCCGTTGAACTTGGAGGGACCGTCCTGCAGCCTCGATAATCTGTTGCGATGCGGGGGTCGTGTCGCTCATCAGCGATCCAGTGCCAGCAGCGAAGGTTCGGAAGCGATCTTGGCCTGGGCCTGCGCCTGTCCTTCGGCACGGGCGATATAGCCTTTCGACTTCTCGACCTCGCTCGACAGTACATCGACCGTCTGTTTCATGCTCTGGAGCGCACGGACCTTGAAGTTGTCGACCTCGTCCATCGTATCATAGATATTCTGGAAAGCGCGCTGCAGCGTCTCGAGCGGGATGGTGCTCGATGCGGCCTGCTCGTGGATCTGGCCGGTCTGTTGGCGCAGCATGGTGCTGGTCGAATCGATGATGTTCGATGTCGTCTCGTTGAGCGAGGTGATCTGCTTCAGCACCAGGCGCTGGTTCGTCATCGCCTGCGCCACCGTTACCGCGGTGCGCAGGGCACCGACCGTGGTGGTGCTGGCGCGGTCGACACCCTTCACCAGTTCGACATTGTTCTTCTTGACCAGGTCGAGCGCGAGATAGCCCTGCACGCTGACCGCCATCTGGGTGAGCAGGTCCTGCGTTCGCTGGCGGACGTAGAACAGCGCGCTTTCACGCAGCGCCTTGGCCTTTGCCGGATCGCTGGCATCGAGTTCGTCAGCCTTGTCTTCGAGCCGCTGGTCGAGCGTCTTGGCGATGTGGATCATCTGTTCCAGCTCGCCCATGGCTTCCCACAGCTTCTGGCGCTCGACGTCGATCGCGGCATTGTCTTCGTGCAGTTCACGCTTGCCCGAAGCGAGGCGGTCGAGGATCGCCTGGATGTGCCCCTGTGCGCTGGTGTAGCTGTCGAAATAGCGCTGCAGCTTGTTGCCGAAGGGGATGATGCCGAACAGCTTGCGACCGCGCACCTTGCCCTTACGGCCGGGATCGAGGTCTTCGACCGTGCGGCGAAGTTCGGCGAGGTCGGCACCGACGCTGTTGTCGCTGTCCATCGCGCGGACGGGGCGGTCGAGGAAGCGGTTGGACATCGCGGCAGCGGCGCGGATCTGTTCCTGCCCCATGCGCGTGATCTGGTCGACCTTCTCGCCGAATTCGGGCGAATTGGCGTCTTGCGCAACGAGGTCGGCAACGAAGCCGTCCACCTTCTCGTCGAGCTTGCTGCGCTTTTCCGCATCGACCGGGACCAGGCCCGATGCCTTTTCCGGGGCAACCGTGGGCACGGGATCGGGCGGGGTCAGATCGAAATCGGTCGCCGTTTTCGTCGCCGTCTGGTTCGCATTTGCTTCGGTGCTCATAGCTGCCCTTCGTACTTCTGTTCCGTGGCGGTCTCCGCCTGACAATACTGTATTAGTATGCTAAGACAGGGACTTCAAGAAATTGTGACGAATATCGCGTGATGCGTCCATGCTTTCGTTTGGCGCGCGGGCGCTCTATCACCATGCGACACGGGTAATTTTTCGGTGGGACGACAATTGGCAGACAGCATCGACAGCAAGGCTGACGACACCAGCAATCCGGTGGCGGCAACGCTTTTCAATATCAGGACATGGTGGCGGACCGAGGTGATCGGGACCGTCGACCAGCAGGCGGTGATCGAAAAGCGCCGCGAAGATGCGCTGTTGTCCGAACGCTACCTGTTCATGACCGCCATGTCGGGTGGCATCGCGATCCTCGGCCTGCTGCTTTCCTCGCCTGCCGTCGTCATCGGCGCCATGTTGCTGTCGCCTCTGATGGGGCCGATCATCGGGTTGGGTTTCGCGCTCGCGATCGGTGACTACAACTGGCTCAGGAAATCGGCGCGCAGCCTCGCATGGGGCACCGCGATGGCGGTTTTCCTTTGCGCCCTTGTCGTATTCCTCTCGCCGATCCAGACGGTGACGCCCGAGATCGCCGCCCGGACGCGGCCCAACCTGTTCGACCTGCTGGTCGCCTTCTTCTCCGCGCTAGCCGGTGCCTATGCCATGATCCGTGGACGCGAAGGCACTATCGTCGGCGTGGCCATCGCTACCGCATTGATGCCGCCGCTCGCCGTGGTCGGCTTCGGCCTTGCCACACTCAACTGGACGGTCTTTTCCGGCGCGCTGCTGCTCTATGTCACCAACCTGCTGACGATCGCGCTGACGGCATGGGGGATGGTGCGGCTCTACGGCTTCCGTTCGACGCTGACTGAACGGCAAAGCCAATTCCAGAACTTCGTGGTTATTGCCGTCTTCATCGCTCTCGCAGTGCCGCTGGCGCTCTCCCTGCGCCAGATCGGCTGGGAATATAGCGCGCAGCGCGTCGTGAAAAGCGAGCTGCAGGATGCCTTCGATGCCAAGTCCCGCGTGAGCCAGGTCGACATCAACTTCGCTGCGCGCCCGATCACGATCGACGCAACCGTGTTGACGCCGGAACTACGGCTGGATGCAGAAGAACAGGTGAAGCAGGCACTGTCGCGCAGGCTCGACCGGGATATCCAGCTGGTCCTGACGCAGTATCAGGTCGGAACCAGCGCTACCGCCGCCGAACGCGCCCAGATCGCTGCTGCGCGGGCCAAGGAAGAGGCCGCCGCCCAGCGCCGCGCCGAAGACCTCGCAAACCGGCTTGCGCTCGTGGCTGGTGTGAAGGATGCCGATGTGACGATCGACCGCTTGCGCCGCCGCGCCGTGGTGCGGGCCAAGGTGCTGGATGGTGCCAGCCTGACCGCCTATCGCACGCTGGAAGAGCGGATTGCCGCGACAGAGCCCGACTGGGTCATCGAAGTGATCCCGCCGCTCCGACCGCTGCCGCCGATTGCCTTCGAACGCAAGCAGTCCGAAGAGGAAGACGGCAGCACGATGAGAACCACTGCTGCAGGCACACGTGACCTGCAAACCCTGGTCTGGGCGGCCGAGCGCACCGGCATGCCTGTCGTGGTTTCAGGCCCGCGTGAGCTGGTCGATATCGTCCGCCGGGATCTGGAAGCCGAAGGTGTCAGCGCGACCGACGGTACGATCACCCAGAATGGGATCGTGGTATCGCCGCGCTGGAACGACCTCGACTGATATTGGGGATCAGGCCGCTTCGAGCAGATCGATCGGCTTGATTTCACCCGCCAGATACTGCCGCTTCGCCTTGGCGCGGCTCAGCTTGCCCGAGCTGGTGCGCGGCAGCGTGCGCGGCGGAACCAGTTCGACCACGCAGCTCATGCCGGTAACCGAACGCACCTTGTCGGCGATCTGGTCGCGCAGGCGCACCCGCTCTTCGGGATCGGAAACGCGGCAATGCACCAGTACGGCGGGAGCTTCTTCGCCGTTCTCGGTTTCGACCGAGAAGGCAGCGATATCGCCGTGGTTGAAACCGGGAAGCTGCTCCACGGCCCACTCGATGTCCTGCGGCCAGTGGTTCTTGCCGTTGATGATGATCATGTCCTTCGCCCGGCCGACGATGAACAGGTAGCCATCGGCCATGTAACCCATGTCGCCGGTGTCGAGCCAGACGTCGCCGTTCTCCTTGGCGACGAGGCATTCCTCGGTCGCTTCCTCGTTGCGGAAGTAAGAGTGCATGACGCTTTCACCGCGGCACCAGACCTTGCCGATCTGATGATCGCCCTTGGCCTGGCCGTTTTCACCGCGGATCTCGATTTCCATGCCGGGCAGCGCCTTGCCGCAATTGACGATGGCGCGATAGCGGGCCGGTCGCGACAGGTCGCGGGGGGTGCCCGACAGGCGCTCTTCCTCGACCAGTTCGACGCGGATACCCTCTCCCGGAGGCATGACGGTGACCGCCAGCGTCGCTTCGGCAAGGCCGTAGCTGGGAGTGAAAGCCTGCGCCTTGAAGCCTGCTTCGGCAAAGGCGTTGACGAAGCTCTGCATGACGTCGGGACGGATCATGTCCGCGCCATTGCCGGCGGTGCGCCAGCGCGACAGGTCGAAGCGGTCGCCGACATGGCTCTGGCTCGAGATGCGGCGGGCGCAGATGTCGTAACCGAAGGTCGGCGAATAGGAGAGCGTGTTGCCCTGGTTGCGGCTGATGAGGTCGAGCCATGCCAGCGGACGGCGGGCGAAATGCTCGGTCTTGATGTAGTCGCAGCTTGCCTGGTTGGCGATCGGCGACAGGAAGCAGCCGACCAGTCCCATGTCGTGATACCATGGCAGCCAGCTGACGACGCGGTCGTTCTCGCCCAGGTCGGTCGCGGTCGCATGGCCGAACAGGTTGTGCAGCAGCGCGCGGTGCGTGACGGCAACGCCGGTCGGGAAACGGGTCGAACCGGAAGAATACTGGAGATAGCAGATGTCGTCGGGGTTCGCCTGAGGCAGGTCGCATTCGGGTGCTTCGCGCTGGGCGAAATCTTCCCAAGCCTCTCCCGCGCAGCCCTGCTTGTCGGCAGCGGCCTTCGCCATCTCGGCAATCTCGCCAGGATAGATCAGCATCTTCGGGTCAGAGCTTTGCAGCTGGACCGAAAGCTGGTCGATATAGCTTTCCTTGCCCCCGAAAGTAGTCGGCAGCGGCAGCGGAACCGGCCATGCACCGACATAGGTGCAGGCGCAGAACAGCGCTGCGAAATCGGGTCCGGTTTCCGCGATCAGTGCGATCCGGTCGCCCTTGCCGATACCGGCAGCGACCATGCGGCGCGCCATCGTCAGGGCGTCTTCGCGCATCTCGGAGAAGGGATAAACCCGCTCCAAAGTCCCGCGCATATCGTGAAAATTGAGGCCCTTTTCGCTTCTGGCAGCGTAATCGATGGCCTCGTTGAACGTCGCGAAGTCAGCCCTGCGGCGTGGCAGGGGGCAGTCGTTCGGCGTCGGCGTCAGTGCGGCGTCGGTCATAATTCTTAAGCGATACCCGTGAGTTGCGATGCGTATTGCTGCACCTTCTCATCCCCCAAAAAACAGGAAAGAAGCTCCCCGCATGCGTTCGATCTTTCCCATTCGATAAGGAGTGTGGCACCATTATGGCAGAATGGTTTCAGATGAAACAGCCCCCCGGCGTCGAAAACGTATGCCGAAGCCGCTCGACGAGACGCGGCTGAAGGACCTTGCGCTGGCCTATGTCGCCCGTTTTGCGACCACCGGGGCCAAGCTGGAAGCCTATCTCGCGCGTAAATTGCGCGAGCGCGGATCGGTGGAGGGTGAGCCTGTTCCCGATGTGCGCCGCATCGTCGAACGCATGATCGAACTGCGATACGTGGACGACGAAGTCTATGCCAAGGCGAAGGCAGGCAGCCTGCTGCGGAAGGGATATGGCGGACGGCGCGTCGAGCAGGCGTTGCGGGAGGCAGGGGTCGATGAGGACCTGCGCGAAGAAATGCGTCCAGCCGAGTCATCTGCGCGGCAGGCCGCCTATGCGCTTGCCAGCCGCCGCCGCTTCGGACCGTTCGCGACAGAATTGCCCGAGCGGGATAAACGCGAAAAGCAGATTGCGGCAATGATCCGCGCAGGCCATGGGTTCGACACTGCGCGGCAGATCATCGAGGCGGAAACGGTCGAGGCTGTCGAGCAATGGGTCGAAGAGGCAGAGGACGAATACGAATGAAAACATGGATGTGCGCCATGGCAGCAGCAGCAATGCTGGCAGCCTGTTCGCCGCAGGGGCAATCGGCATCGAGCCCTGCCCCGGTAGCAGGCACGCAGGCGGCGATTCCTGACCGTCATCCCCTGTCCCGCCTCCCGCTAACCATGCTGACCGTCGAAAGCGGCAAGAAAACGCATCGGTTCGTGGTCGAAGTCGCCAACACGCCCGAGGCTCAGGCCCGCGGACTGATGTTCCGCACCGAGCTTGGCGATGACGAAGGGATGGTCTTTCCTTCCGAACCGATCGCGGCGCGCAGTTTCTGGATGCGCAACACGCCGATCCCGCTCGACATCATCTTCGTCGGGGTCGACGGGCGGATCAGCAATATCGAAGCCAACACGGTCCCCTATTCGCTCGATCCGGTATCTTCCGTCGGCCTCGCGAGCGCGGTCCTCGAACTGCGCGGCGGACGGGCGGCAGAGCTCGGCATCGCGGCGGGCGACAAAGTGACATGGGATGCGGTCGAATAGCACCTGTTGATGCTTGGCGAGGCAATTCAAATCCGCTAGGCGCGCTGGCCATGGGAATCCTTTCGAAAATCTTCACCTGGTGGGATGGCGCGACCATCGGCACGATGCTGTGGAGTTCGCGTAATGGCGAACACGTCGGCACCGATGCGCAGGGCAACAAGTATTATCGCTCGAAGAAGCGGGTAGAAGGCAAGCGCGAACGTCGCTGGGTCATCTACGAAGGTGCCAATGACGCAAGCCGCGTTCCTTCGGAATGGCACGGCTGGCTGCACGGTGCAGGCGATGACGTACCCGAAAGCAATCTGCCCCCGGCCAGGATCTGGGAAGCGGACTACACGCCCAACGCAACCGGCACCGCGACAGCCTATCGCCCGCAGGGCGCGCTCGAAATGGGCGGCAAACGTGCGGCTGCGGTCGGCGATTACGAGGCATGGAGCCCGGAAGGCTGAGCATGCGTCGCGCCAGGATCGCGGCGGCCCTGCCACTGTTGGCGTGCGGCGCACTCGTGCTGTCCGCATGTTCGGACGATCCGCCTGCGCCCAAGCCGGTCGAAACCGAAGTCCCCGATGAGCTGAAGGGTTCTGCGCCGGTCGCGGCCGACCTCACCGATTCCGCTTCCGCAACGCAGATGGAAGAACGCGTTGCGACGATCGGGCTGCTGAACAAGCGCAACAACCTTTCGCAGGACTTCGAGATGAAGCCGGGCGATGCTCGCCGTGTTGGCGATGTAGTGATTCGCCTTTCGGCCTGCGAGAAGACCGCGCCATGGGAAATGCCGCAGGAAGTCGGCGCCTTCGTTCAGGTTTCGGTGAAAGATCGCGGATCGAACGATTTCCGCCGCATCTTTTCGGGATGGCTGTTCAAGAATTCGCCGAGCCTGAATGTCGTCGAACACCCCATCTATGATGTCTGGGTGAAAGACTGCGCGATGACTTTCCCGGGCGAGGAATAGGCAGAGCCTTCCTCAAGTACCTGGGCCATCGCCTGCGCCAGCGTCATCGTCGTTTCGCCTTCGGCACCAGCCAGCAATTCGAGATATTTCGCCTGAGGCAACTCGGTCGCGCCCATCGAGGCGAGGTGATCGGTCATAAACTGGCAGTCGAGCAGCACGTAGCCGGCGCGTTTCATCAGCGCGACGAGCCATGCCAGCGCAACCTTGCTCGAATCGGTGCGGCGGCTGAACATGCTTTCCCCGCAGAACACCATGTCGAAACTGACACCGTAAAGCCCGCCGACCAGCTCTTCGCCGTCCCAGCACTCGATTGAGTGTGCGTGCCCGGCCTCGTGCAGGTGTGAATAGCTTTCGTGGATACGCTCGCTGATCCAGCTTTCGGGATGCCCGGGTCGCGGCGCGGCGCATGCGCGCATGACATCTCCAAAAGCAGTGTCGAGCGTTATGCGGAACCGGTCCTTGCGTACTACCTTGGCGAGGCTGCGCGACATGCGGAAACCATCGAGCGGCAGGATCGCACGTTCGCGTGGCTCGACCCAGAAAATCTCCGGATCGTCGCGGCTGTCGGACATGGGGAAGATCCCGCTGCGATAGGCGAGCAGGAGGACTTCGACAGGAATTGCGGGCAGGCGGGGCGAATGCATCGCGCCTTCCATAGCAGGCGGAAGAGGGAAATCGCCACGAGAGATGCGCAAAGCGATTATCGCATGTTGCCTTGCCGCGATCTTGCCTATAGAGGGCGGCGGCGCTGCAGGGGTGTAGCTCAGCTGGTAGAGCATCGGTCTCCAAAACCGAGGGCCACGGGTTCGAATCCTGTCACCCCTGCCATTTTTTTGTTCTTGGTCGCAGCCACAAAAAATTTCGCGCATGTCGCTTTCTTTCAGCAGCCTTGCACGCCGCGTGTCCGGCAGGATTGCCGCATGGCGCGCCAATGACGCCGAAACGCGGCGCCTGTGGCAGGAACGCGAATTGCGCGGCCGGTCATCCGAAGCGGATTTCGAGGGCGAACTGGCGCTGCTCGACCGCAATTCGATCTGCATCGACCTCGGCGCCAATGTCGGTGACGTGACAGAGCGCCTGGCGGCTGTCGCGGGCCATGTACATGCTTTCGAACCGGACCCCTGGGCGTTCGATCAACTCGAACGACGGGCACGGTCGTGGGACAATGTCACCCTGCATCGCAAGGCGATGGGCGCTGCGGCTGGAACGGCTACATTCTTCCGCGATCCGAAATTCGACGAGGCACCCGGCATGCGCTCGCAAGGCACGTCGGCCTTCCACTCGATCCTGTGGCGGGGGAAGGGCGAACCCTTGGAAGTGGAAGTTGTCGGTATCGAGGCCTTCCTGAGCAGCCTCGATCGCGACGTCGCGCTGATAAAGATGGATATCGAGGGCGGCGAAGTCGCAATTCTGGAGGCACTGCTGGGCAGCCCGTCGGCGGAACGCATAGGCGCGATCTTTGCCGAAACCCACGAATGCCAGATCCGCGAACTGCGGCGGACGATTGCCGATTTGCGCCGGCGAGCCACGCAGATCGCTGCGCCGCGTCTTTACCTCGACTGGCACTGAGCCGCGTTAACCCGCGCAAAGAAAGCCGATTCACACGCGAATCACATGCTGCTAAGCGTCGCGGCATGGGGGAAAAGCTCGATTTCATTCGCCAGGCCGACTGGCTCGGCAAGGAGCGGGTCCGCTCCTACAGCCTGATCCTGCTGCTCGGATCGCTGGCAATGATGGTCAACAGTTTCATCAAGGCGATGGGCGAGGGGGGCAGCGATTTCCTGGCTTTTTGGAGCGCGGGCAAGGTTGCCCTCGCCGGCCGGTTTGCCGACGTGTTCGACCCCGAATTGTTGAAGCCGGTGCAGGAAGCGACCGGTTTTGATGGCGTTTTCGCTTTCGTCAATCCGCCGCCGTTCCTGTTCGCGGTCATGCCTGTCGGCGGCCTGCCTTACCCGCTGGCGTGGATCGCCTGGGTGGCGGGAACCTTCGCGATATGGGCTGCCGTGTGCTGGAAGATTTGGCCGAAATACTGGCCGCTGATCCTCGCCTATCCCGGTGCGCTGATCGCTGCCGGCCATGCTCAGAACGGGTTGCTTACAGGCGCGCTGCTGGTCGGCGGCGTTGCATTCGCGCAGCGGAGGCCATGGCTGGGCGGGGTATTGATCGGGGCACTGGTGATCAAGCCGCACCTGGCGCTGCTGATGCCATTCTGGCTCGCCGCTGGCCGGCAATGGGGTGCCTTTTTCGCTGCCGGAGTGTCGTCGGTGGGCCTGCTATTGGTATCATGGCTCGCCTTCGGGACCGAGACGATGCTCGCCTATACCGAAAGCTGGGCGGTCAGCGCGCAGATCATGCAGAACGACGATCCCGGCTTCTACCTGCGGATGGCGACGCTGTACGGGCAGTTGAGGATTTACGCGGGGCACGAGGTCGCTCTTGCCGTCAACGCCGTGCTCGCGCTGGCGATGATCGTGATGGTGTGGCGGTCGTGGTCGCGCTTTGGCGGAGACATGGCTGCAACAGGTGCGTTGGCTGTGGCAGCGACCCCGCTCGCCTCGCCCTACCTGTTCAATTACGACCTGCCGTTCCTGATCCTGCCGACGCTTTGGCTCGCCATGGAAGCGCGGCGGAGCGGTTTCAGGCCGTGGGACAAATTGTTGCTGCTGGCGCTTTACGTCTCTCCTTTCGCGACGCGCGCCGCCTCCCTTCCGTTGGCGCTGAACCTGATGCCTGCTTTCAGCGCGCTCATGGTGTGGATGATCTGGCAGCGCGGGCGGAAGAATCCTGCGGGAACCACTTAGGCAGGTCGTTCATTATCAGCGGTGGACGGAGGGCACTTTTGGCGTTGGAGAATTAGCGATGTCGAGCCTGTCCTACCGCAGTAGCCGCCCCGATGGTTGGGTCCAGCCACGCCCCCATGTCGACGCCAGCCTGCGTCGCATGAAGCACGGGCCGATCCAGCCGATGGAGCAGCCGGGATTTTTCGCGAGGCTTCTGGGCGGTCGCTGAACGAACGCACTGACCGACAGATAGAACAAGGGCCGGAGCGCTGATGCGACCCGGCCCTTTCTATTGTCCGCAGTGGAAGTGCGCGAGGTAATCAGTACTCCTCGGGCTCTTCCGGCGTATCTTCGAAGTGGTCCTTGCCTGCGGTGCGGTCACCCTTGGCAAGTTTGAAGACGACGCCCGAAAGAAGGGCCAGCGCCAGCAGGTTGGGCAGGGCCATTGCAGCGTTGGAAATGTCGCCAAGGCGCCAAACAAGTTCCGAAGGCTGCGCAGCGCCGAGGAAGATCACCACGCACCACAACACGCGCCATGCCATGTGCAGCTTCTTCTCGCCCGAACGGTTGGAGCCCTTCATCCGGTCGTAGAGGAAGGTGATCGCCCGCTCGCCGTAATAGGACCACGTCAGCAGCGTGGTGAAGACGAACAGGATCAGCGCGATCGAAGCGACCAGCGTACCGATCGGCACACCGCCCAGCATCATCGGAAAAGCCGCGGCAAAGGCACCGCTGGTCATCTCGAAGCCGACCTTGTCGGACTGCCAGGCGTGCAGCACCGCTTCACCGCCGGCGGTGAAGTCGCCGCGCACGGTGAGGATCACGAGCGCCGTCATGGTGCAGATCACGATGGTGTCGATGAAGGTGCCGAGCATGGCCATGCGGCCCTGTTGTTCGGGATCGTTGGTCTGCGCCACCGCGTGGGCGATGGCGGTCGAACCCTGGCCTGCTTCGTTCGAGAACAGCCCGCGCGCGACACCGGCACGGATCGCGATGATCATGGCCGCGCCGACGAAGCCGCCGCTCGCTGCCTGCGGGTTGAACGCCCCGTGGAAGATCAGCGCGAAGGTTTCACCGAGGTCCCCGAAGTTCAGGATCAGCGCGATCACCGCCATGACGATGTAGGCCGCTGCCATGAAGGGCACGACCTTTTCCGCGACGTTACCGATCGACTTGATGCCACCGATGATGACGATGAAAACCAGCGCCGCAGTGATCAGCCCGCCGAGCCATTCGGGCATGCCGAACAGTTCGTTCATGCCGTCGGCCATTGCATTGGCCTGGATCGAGTTCCCCGTGACCAGCGCCGAGAACAACGTGCCGAGACAGAAGACCACGGCGAGCCATGTCCATTTCTTGCCAAGGCCCATCATGATGTAGGTCATCGGGCCGCCGCGCAGCACGCCGTCGCTGGTACGCTCGCGATAACGGATCGCCAGCGAACCTTCGGCAAAGGCCAGCGCCATGCCGAACAATGCCGTGATCCACATCCAGAAGATGGCGCCGGGTCCGCCGAGCGCAATGGCGGTGGCGACACCGGCCAGATTGCCCGTGCCGACCTGCCCGGACAGCGCGGTCGAAAGCGCCGCGAAGGGCGAAATCTCGCCTTCACCGGTGCTCTTGCGGCCAGCGAACAGGCCCTTGATGGCGGTGCCCAGTTTGACGATCGGATAGAATTTCAGGCCGACCATGATCCACAGGCCCATGCCCAGGAGGAAGATGGTCATGGGGGGGAAAGGGATGACCTCTTGGCCGTTCCAGGTTCCCACCCAGATGAAATCGGAAAGGTTGGTGACCGGTTCGATCATCCGTTCGCCAAGGCTTGGCGGTGTGGCATTTGCCATCGTTGGTATTCCCCTCAAACGTCCCGTATTTAGTAAAGCGGGCAAGCTAGAGAGGAGGATGCCGCATGGCCAGCGCAAAAGTTTCAACAGCAACCGGGTTGCAATGACCGGGCCCCGAAGGCTGGCGTGACGCTTGCTTTTGCCTCGGCCACGATTTAAACGCTGCGGCGTCTTCCGACATTGGAATCAGTGGCAGCCCCTCCCGGACCTTGTTCGGGGCGGCGCGGAGCCCTACCTGAAAGCCGGTGCCGCGAGGCGAAAGTAATTTTGAAGGACGAGAGTTCAGGCAATGGCCGAAGAAAAGAAGCGCAAGACGAGCCCGGCGGAATTCGTCAACCAGGTCCGTGCGGAAGCCGGCAAGGTGGTGTGGCCGACGCGCGAGGAAACCGTGCGTACGGCGATCTTCGTTTTCATCATGATGATCATCCTCTCGCTCTTCTTCCTGGGCGTCGATTCGATCTTCAATGCCCTGGTGAACTGGCTGCTTACGCTGGCCTGATCGCCGCAAAACCCGAATTTTCCGGCGCCGCAGGGCGCAAGAGACCTACAGGACACAAGGACAATCCATGGCTCGCTGGTACATCATCCACGCTTATTCCGGCTTCGAGAACAAGGTGCGCGACGCGATCATCTCCGAGGCTGAACGCCTGGGCCTGTCGGAAGCGGTAGAGGACGTTCAGGTCCCGACCGAGACCATCACCGAGGTCAAGCGCGGCAAGAAGGTCCAGGTCGAACGCAAGTTCATGCCGGGCTACGTCCTCGCAAAGCTCAAGATGACCGACGACGTGTACCACCTCGTGAAGAACACGCCCAAGGTCACCGGCTTCCTTGGCTCGGGCAACAAGCCGCAGCCGATCAGCGAAAAGGAAGCGGCGCGTTACTTCGGCGGTGTCGAAGAAGCGAAGGCTGCGCCCAAGCGCGACATTCATGTCGATTATGAAATCGGCGACCAGGTCAAGGTGCTCGACGGTCCCTTCGCCAGCTTCAACGGCGTGGTGGAAGAGCTCGATTTCGACAAGGCCAAGGTCAAGGTTTCGGTTTCGATCTTCGGTCGTGCGACCCCGGTCGAACTCGACTTCGAACAGGTCGAACTGGTCAAGTAACCTTCAGGCTTAGTGTGCACGAAAGTGCGCCCGGTCACGGCCTTGCGATCGCATCACGAACGGGCGGCGAAAGCTGCCCGTTTCCTTTGCGCGCTCAATATTCGGCGTAGGGAATTTCGACGTCGCCCGGCGAGACATAGCCCAAGAGGACGAGGCCAATGACCAGCCACATGGCGATCAGGAGGTATTCGCGCGAGTTCTTCATGCCAGCCAGCTATAGTTTGCGACGTAGGAAAGGCCGATTACCGCGGCCCATGTGACGATCCGTTCGAGCGTCTTGCCCAGATCGCTCTCGATCTTCTTGGGCCAGAAGGCGAGCAGCGACCCGTGGGCGAAGCCCCAGAGCAAGTAGCCAGCCGAAAGATTGTGCCACAGGCCCATGAAGACGAAGGCGGCAATCGTGGCGTAGCGGGCATTCATCCCGCGCATGTTCAGCGGCAGGAAGATATACTGCATGACGAAATTCGCCATCGAACGGTGCCAGCGCTGCCAGAAATCGCGGATATTGGTCGCCTGCCAGGGACGGTCGAAGTTGTAGGGCAGCGTCCGCCCGAACAGGCGCGAGCTGTATTCCGCGATCAGACTCTGGCCATAGAAGCCGGTGAACAGCACCAAGAAGAACAGCGGTGCGCCTTCGAAGCCGAGATCGACCGTGCGCGGCGATCCGCTGATCTCGCGCGCGACCTTCATCAGGAACGGATTGATCAGCACGACCGTCACGATGCCGGTCAGCAGGAAGCGGAAGTTCTGAGCGGTCAGGATCGGGCGCTCATCGGCTTCGGCCTGCTTGCGCAGTTCCATCCCGGAAAACACAGGACCCACGATCAGCGCGGGCAAGTAATAGGCGGCAGCCCAGATCCACTTCAGTTCGCTGCGCTCGAAACCCGATCGCAGGGCCAGCAATTGCTTTGCGGTCATGAAGATGCGGATCGTCGAGAACGATATTGCCAGCGTCTCGACAGAGATCAGCAGGATATCGGGATGCAGTTCCACGAACAGCAGGTTCAGCAGCAGGATGTAGGGCAGGTATTGCCTGAGGTCGCTGGTGCGGTCCTTCTTCTCCAGCCACAGCACCAGCAGGCTGGCCTCTGCAGCGGTGAAGGCAATCCAGAGCAGCGAGATCGGCGCATAGAGCGCCAGGAAAGCAATGCCGAACAGCGACAGGATCAGCGCCGGACGGCGTTGCCCGGCAAGCCCGAACACAAGCCATGCGGCGACCAGAAACAGCAGGTGCGTAAGCGGATTGATCACTTGATGCGCCCCTTCAGTTCGCCGGCCATGTACTCGGTGATGATCTGCGCACCTTCGAAATTGAGGTGGATCGGATCGCGGTAGATTTCCTCGATCCGCCCCTGCTGCTCAGGCGTCAGGCGCGAACGAATGTCGATTACTTCCCCGCCCAGGGCCTTGCCGAAGTCGGCGAAATCCTGCGCGTCGGCAGCGCTCCGGCCCATGCTCGGATATCCGACCATCACGACCTCGCTACCCGCAGCCCTGATATCGGCGAGCAGCTTGCGGTTCTGGTCGATCTCGAAAACGCGGCTGTCGGAGAACACATCTGCCGCCTTGCGCTGTTCGATATCGTGTTGCCATTCCTGCCGCTTGGCAGCGTCCATCACTTCGCCCGGATTATCGCCTTTCTTGAGAGGAAGGGTGCCGTAGGGCCAGTTGCCGGCAAGCTGGAACTTGGCCTCTGTGCGGCAGGCTTCCTTGGGTTCGGCCATGCGCGGAATGCTGAGCGTGGCGGTGATGCGTTCCACCTGGCGGTCGACCCACATGGCGGGGATCGTGCGGAAACCTTTTTCAGCCCAATGCGGCAGCCACGATCCCGTCGGGCTCGATCTGGCGTCCTTTTGCAGCGCGACGAGCTTGTCCCAGTCCTGGTAGGCGACGGTCGCACGCGGATGGATCGGGTGGCCGGCCGGCTGCTGCCAGTGTTCGGCCAGCACGACCATCGGCTGGTAAACCACCAGCTTCGGAGCGCCGCGATTCTCGATATATTCGTCCACGATCATGCGCAGCGTCACGATGTTCGCCTGAACCACGGCCAACTTTTCGACGGTTACGCCGCCTTCGGGCGCGATCAGTTGCTGCAGATAGGCCTGGTCGATCGAGGCCCCGGTCTGGCTATTGCCGATGACGAGAATGTCCGCGGCAGGCAGGTCGGCATTGGCAACCTCGTGGCTGCAATGGAATGCGACGTTGAGATCGTATGTTTGTTCTTCGGCACCAACCCAGATCATCGCCGCGGCGGTGCCCGCCGCAAGAAGCGGCGCGATCAGGAACTTGATCATAGCTGTTCCTTGATCGCTTTCCGGTCGATCTTGCCGTTGTCGTTGGTCGGCAGCTGGGAAAAATGCAGGAATTGCTTCGGCATCATGTAGGATGGCAGCGTGCTCGACAGGCCGGAGAAATCCGCCTCGCTATTGCCCTGGAACGCGATGACGATCACCGGATTCGCTGCATCGCCCATGACCACGGCTGCTGCCGCGTCGACCCCGGCGACTTTCTTGCAGATGCTTTCGATTTCGCCGAGTTCGACCCGGTGGCCGCGGATTTTTACCTGGCTGTCCATCCGGCCGACATAGTCGATGTTGCAGTCGCTGATACGAACGAGGTCGCCGGTGCGATAGAACCGCGTTCCGTCATCCGAGCTTACGAAGGGATCTTTGTCGATTGCGGGCTGGTACCCGTCGAAGACCTGCGGACCACCCAGCAGCAGTTCGCCGTCGCGCCCCGGCTCGACCGGGACAACTTCGCCGTTCGCGAGGAGCGCGACCCTGTTGTCACCGAACGGTGCGCCGAGCGAAACCGCACCCATCGCGTAATCGCTTTCGGACAGCTTGTGGGCGGTAAAGGCGATGGTGGCTTCCGTCGGACCGTATAGGTTCCAGATCTCGCCGCCGTCCTCGACCAGTGCAGACATGGCCTCGGCATATCCGCCGGGAAGCGCCTCGCCGCAGAACATCGCTTTCTTCACGCGCGCATCGGTCGGCATGGCAGCCTGACCGCGCGAGGCAGCAATCGCGAGAAGGGGGACGGAGAACCAGATATCGATGGCGTTCGATGCGATGAAGCGGTGGGGCATCATCAAATCCATGTCCTTGGCCGGAACCAGCGTTCCGCCCGACATCATGCTGACGAAGATGTCATGCATCGAAAGATCGAAGCTGAGATCGAAGAATTGCGTCGCCCGCCAGTGATCCTCGATCCCGACGGTTTCGATGATGTTGGTGACGTAATGCGACAGGTTCGAATGGACGATCGGAACGCCCTTGGGTTCGCCCGTGCTGCCCGAAGTGAACAGCTGGTACACGACATCGCCATCGGCTGGCTGGGCAGGTTTCCTGTCGGCACCATCGACCATCAGGTCGATCGGCCGCGACGGAATGTCGAACTGCGCAGCGATGTCGGCATGTGCCGGATCGAACAGGCACTCGACCGCGCCGGAACGGTCGATGATCTTCTTCAGACGCTCGACCGGGAAAGTGGGATTGCAGGGCACGAACGTCCTGCCGAAGCGAAAGCAGGCAAGCACCGCGACATAGGCTTCGAATGACCGGTTGGCGACGATCGCCACCGGGCCGTCTGCGTCGGATGCCCCGGCGATAGCTGCGGTCAGTTCGCGCAGCCGCGCATAGCTCATCGGCTGCGACCAGGCCGAATCGAATGCGGCGCGGTCACCTTCGGTTTCGAGCCGCTGCTCGATCGCATCCCACAGGCGCGTCACGTTCAGAGCACCTCGTTGAGGAAAGCGTGCATCGTCGGCACGGAGGTGAAGTGGAATGCATCGTCGTCGGCGAGGTCGACCTGGTACTTCTGCGCAACCGCGGTGAAGACCGCGATGAAGGCCAGCGAATCCCATTCAGCCGGTTCACCCATCTGGGAATCGGGCAGGACCGGGCTCGACAGGCTGCCGGTGCCGCTGACTTCGCAAAGCGTGGTGTCGATCAGGGATACGAGTTCTTCGACGCTGACGTGTTTCATATCATCATTCCGATCATTTCTTGCGCCTCGCGGGCGTAGGTTTTCTCATCATCGGTCCATTCAGCCATCGGGCCGATCTGGTATCCGGTTGATTTGCGGTTCTTGTGGTTCTCTGCGCCGGCAATGGCGGCGGGAATTCCTGCGGCATCGATGCCGAAGTGCCGGGCGATCCGGGCGAGGTAGGCCTCGGGACCGGCTTTCAATTCTTCGAATGGCAGCACGAGGACGCGCGCGCCGAAAGCGCTGCGAGCCTTCAGCAGCAGGTCGTTGGTTTCGCGCCACAGCCAGATATTGCGCTTGATGGCGGACCAGTCGTTCCACGCGGCGTCTTCCGGCGTCCCCTTGGCAGGGCGGATCCGGCCCATCTCGATGAAGCGTTCGCGCGGGGACAACTGCTTGCCCGGGTCGGGCCAGCCGACCGGAAGCAGGTCTTCGCCGCTCATTGCGGTCGATGACCGGACGAAGGGCTCCAGCTCGCGAATGATCGCGACCATGCGCATTTCGGGATGCGCCTTCAGCAGGGCATCGGCGATTGTAGGGTTGTAATAGGCGACATCGACCAGCGTTTCGCATCCGGCCTGGGCCATTTTTTCGGCAATGACGGTCGGGCTGCGTTTGGCGCTGACGACGCGTTCGGCGGCTTCCGCGCTCAGATATGCCTGGCGGTTTTCGAGGTTCACCAAGGGGAGGAGTGGTTCGCTATCCTTGTCGGAACCGCGATAGCCCTCGTGACAGGCGGCCACGCCAGAAAGGCTGTCGAGCGCACGTGCGAGAAACGTCGTCGCGGTTCTGCCGGTACTTGCGATCACGTGAAACGACACTTCGAACTCCAGCTTCCGAAGTCATGCGGTGCTTGCCCGGTCGCATTGTCCTGCCGATCGCGTCGTCGCCCGGTAAAAGGCTAACGACAAGAATCAGAGTTAATGCGTATCCCGGTCCAGCATGCATACCCCCTGGTTGATGCCCGAGTTTCCTAGGAAAGATTGGTTAACAAATTCCCACCGGAGCGGGTGCGACGGTGCAATTTTGCCATGAACGGGAAGGCGTTGGGCCGTTGCGGTGCGAATTTGATCTATTCGGCTTTTCCCGCTGCCGCTTTCGGCTATGAGGCGCGCAGTGGACGGATGGCGCAACCTTACCCGGGACAACAGGCTCGCGATGCTGCTGGCACTCGTGCTGATGCTGGGCGTGCGCGCAATCGTTCCGCAAGGGTATATGCCCGATAGCGATGCCGGAGCGGCCACCCTCTCGGTGAAGGTCTGCAATGCGACCGGCGCCGACCTGCGGATCAAAATCCCGCTGAAGGACAGTGAAACGCGGCAATCTGACGATGCGTCGGGCGAACGGCATTGCGACTTTGCCTCGCTGGCCCAGGCCGCTCTCGGCACGGATGCTGGCATCTGGGTTCCCGAACCGCCGGTCTTCACCGTAAATCCGGATGCCGCAGTCGACGCACCGGCAATTGCGCCTATCGAGCGCTTGCGGCCGCCCTTGCGCGCGCCGCCTCTCACTGCCTGACAAGCCACCCTTAATTTATCCGTCGCCTGGCGTGGTGTGACCCGAGTGTCCGCCCGCGCAGCGACACTTGTCAGCGGAATTTCCCATGTCTTTCGAATTGAAGTTCAAGGCAGCCCTTCTTGCAGGCTGCACCATTGCAATGTCATCCACCGTCTCTGCGCAGGAGACGGGCACAACGGACCGTGCCGACGCGGTCCTGACCGATACCATCGTGGTCAGTGCCACCCGATACCGTAGCGAGCAGGTCGACAGGCTCGACCCGCCAGCAGAGATCGCGCTGCCTGCCGATGCTGCTGCGATTGCCGCTCGTGCACCGGGCGGCGCGCTGGTCGGCAACGGCCCGATTTCCGGCCAGCTATCATATCGCGGCCTTTCGGGAGAGCGCGTGGTCGGCAAGGTCAACGGTCAGCGCTTTGCCAGCGGCGGTCCCAATGCGATGGACCCGCCGATGCACTATGCTCCATCGGTCCTGCTCGAACGGATCGAGCTCGCCCGCGGGGTCGCGCCCGTATCGGAAGGGCCGGGGCTCGCCGGTGCGATCAATGCCGTGCTGGTCGAAACGGGCTTTGGCAAGGGCAGCGATTTCGAGGCGCATGGCCATGTCGCGGCCCAGTACCGCAGCGTAGACGACAGCTATGCCGCAGGCGGCACTATCGGCATCGCCAATGAGCGCTGGCGATTGGGCGTGATCGCCAGCCGCGAAGAGGGCGATGACTACGAGATCCCGGGCGCCCGTGCGGGGGGCACAGGCTACGAGCGGACGCAATATGGCTTGCATGCAGGGTTTCGCACCGGTCCGGGCGAATTGTTCGTCGAATATCGCCGCAACGAAACCGACCCGACGGGCAATCCGCCCTTCGCGATGGACATCATCTATTTCAACACCGATTTCGTGCAGGGCGGCTTTCGCGGAGAGATCGCCGACGATCTCGGCCTGGAAGTGCGGCTGGGACAGGTCTCGGTCCGTCACCTGATGGACAACCAGACGCTGCGCAATCCTCCCGCGCCCAATGCCCGGGCGACCTTCGCCGATGCGGACACCATGACGGGCGAGGTCAAGCTGCGGATCGGCCAGGATAACCGCAACCTCACGATCGGCGGCGATCTCGAATTTACCGACAAGCAGGTGCGGATCACCAATCCCGCCAATGCAGCCTTCTTCCTCGATGCGCAGCCGGGGCTGGTGTCGGAGCGGCTGGGTGCCTTTGCCGAGTGGCGCGGCGGCATAGGGGTTGCCGAGTTCCAGATCGGCGCGAGGGTCGACCGCTACGACCAGTCTGCCGGCATTCCGCAACTCGGCGCAGCGGTGCCGATGGGGCCACGCGGTCTCGCCAATGCCTTCATCGCCAGCGACCGCAGCCTTTCCGACACGGTGGCCGATGTCGTCGTTCGCGCCTGGATGCCGATGGGCGCGCTGACGCCGCGACTGACCTTGGCCCGCAAGACCCGCGTACCGAGCCTGCTCGAACGCTTCGCATGGCTTCCGACCGAGGCGAGCTATGGTCTTGCCGACGGCAATATCTACGTCGGCAACCGGGACCTGCGCCCGGAGACTGCATGGATCGCCGAGTTGGGCGTCGATTACGAGAGCGATGCGGTCATGCTGCGCCCCACGATATTCTATCGCCGCGTCGACGATTACATCCAGGGGACGCCGTTCGATGCGACTGTCGGCGTGGTCGATAGCCCGGTCGAGATGGTGGCGGCGATGAACGGCGATCCGACCCCGCTGATGTTCCGCAATACCGATGCCGAGCTTTACGGAGTGGACCTCGATTTCCGGCTACGACCGGTCGGCAGGATCGAGATCGCCGGTACGGCAAGCTGGGTGCGTGCGAAGCGGCGCGACGTGGACGACAACCTCTACCGCGTGGCTCCGCCCAACCTGACGGTTTCGGCTGCGTGGCGCGGCGACCGCCTGACCTTCGGCACCGAACTGACCGCAGTGGCGAAGCAGGACAAGGTTTCGGCCACCAATGGCGAGTTGCCGAGCGATGGTTATGCCGTTGTCGGACTGTTCGGCCAGTATGCGCTTGGCCACAATCTTGCGCTGGGGGCAGGGGTCGAGAACCTGTTCGACACTTGGTACCAGCCGCACCTTGCCGGGGTGAACCGTGTCGGCGCTTCCGACGTAGCTTTGGGAGAAAAGCTGCCCGGCGCGGGCCGCGGGGTATGGGTCAGGCTGACAGCCGGGTTCTAGCTTGCATCCGCAATCCTAGCCTGCCGCGCTACGCCAGTGACCAAAGGCGCCGCGCGGCAGGTCGTTTCGGATAAACCCGGAAGGGGCCGGACCGGCAGTCCTGGCTTAGAGGCAGGGTCCCTCTTTGCGCTTGTTGTCGAAGCCGTAATACCAGTACCGCTGGCCCCGGCTGCCGTCGCTCTTGGTGCAAGAGGTATAGCCCGACCGGCTGGTGTCCCGCGCATTGCTGCGACTGCCGGACTGTTTCACATACATGTCCTCGGTGATGGTCGTGTCGACCTTTGCTGGTTTCGGGGCGCTGCTCGGCGGCAAGGCTGCAGCGCGCTTGTACAAATCCTGGCGGGCTTCGTACTTGCCCCGAGCATCGGCGATGATCTTGTCGCCGTCGCAACTCTCGAACTGACTGCCCTTGGAAAGCTCGCAGTCCTTGTCGAAGGCCCACTTCGCGTCTGCAAAATCGACCGGACCATTCCACCCGTACGTCGCCATCATGGCGTATCTTGAACAGCCGGACTTGTTGCCAAGGTTGCAGGCCTTGCGCATCAGTGCGCGAAACTTCGCCTTGTCGGGATTGCGGTTAGGCCCATGTTCCCAGCCCTCCGCCGCTTGGAGGCAGGCCGTTGCATGGTCTGCGGCGCAGGCGCGCTCGAAATAGCGCAATTGCTCCGACAGTCTGTTCGGGAACATGTAGGCGAGCAGCCCGCGCTGGTAACATGCCTCTGCGTTTCCGCCCTCGCACGCTTTCGCGTGCTGCGCAGCCTTTGCTATCCGTGGGTCATCTTGCGCTGAGGCGATCGACATCGGAGCCGCGATCATCGCGCCCAAGCCGACCATGATTGCAAGACGAAGTTTCCGGATTTTCATTGGCATCCCTCGCGCGTTTCGACTGATCCAGTCCCCTTGGTGGCTATGCGAAGAGCAAATCTCCGGCAATAACAAACAGTTCAAATTGCCGCGTTTTCCTACAGCGTTACCGGATCGTAGGCAGGCGAAGTGACCCTTGCTCCTCTCGCTCTGCCTCTCGCGTCAGAAGAAATTCGCGCATTCCAGGGCGAGCTTTTCTGCGAACAGGACTGTGTTCCATGTGTTCCATCCAATAGGATTTGCCCTCGGTGCTGCAGGCTCGAATCGCTTGCATTTGGCGCACAGGACGCTATGTGCGCGCCTTCCCAATCACCGATCGGGAAATCCGCGCGGGAGGTTCGCTCCAACCCAGTTGGGCGGGCCGCTTGACCGCTTACCATGAGCCACGGTTCGAAAGAGGCGTGGCGAAAGTGAGAAAAGGAGGCCAACGATGGCCAAGAAAATCGACGGCTATATCAAGCTGCAGGTGCCTGCCGGCACCGCCAATCCCTCGCCGCCTATCGGCCCTGCACTGGGTCAGCGCGGCGTGAACATCATGGAATTCTGCAAGGCCTTCAATGCTGCGACCGACAGCCTTGAAAAGGGCATGCCGATTCCGACCACGATCACGGTCTATGCCGACCGTTCGTTCAGCTTCGTCACCAAGAGCCCGCCAGCGAGCTTCCTGATCAAGAAGGCTGCAAAGCTGAAGTCGGGTTCGAAGGAACCAGGCAAGGTTTCGGCCGGAACGATCAAGCGTTCGGCCCTTGCTGAAATCGCCCAGACCAAGATGGCCGACCTGAACGCAAACGATATCGAACAGGCAACCAAGATCATCGAAGGCTCCGCGCGTTCGATGGGTCTCGACGTGGTGGAGGGCTAAGAACATGGCCAAGCAGACCAAGAAGCAGCAGACCGTTGCCAAGCTGGACAGCGAAAAGCTGTACACTGTCGACGAAGCCCTGACCGTACTGCGCGAGCACAAGGCGAAGTTCGACGAGACCGTCGAAGTCGCCATGAACCTCGGCGTCGATCCGCGTCACGCAGACCAGATGGTCCGTGGCATGGTTTCGCTGCCGTCGGGCACGGGCAAGGACGTCAAGGTTGCCGTCTTCGCCAAGGGCGACAACGCCGAGAAGGCTCTCGCCGCCGGTGCCGACAAGGTCGGTGCAGAAGACCTCATGGAAGACATGCAGGCCGGCAATCTCGACTACGACCGCGTGATCGCGACCCCCGACATGATGGGTGTCGTCGGCCGTCTCGGTAAGGTTCTGGGTCCGAAGGGCCTGATGCCGAACCCGAAGCTCGGCACCGTCACGCCGAACGTGGAACAGGCCGTCAAGGACGCCAAGGGCGGCCAGGTCGAATTCCGCGTCGAGAAGATGGGCATCATCCACTCGGGCATCGGCAAGCTGTCGTTCAAGGACGAAGACCTGAAGGCGAACTTCAAGGCTCTGACCGACGCGATCGTCAAGGCGAAGCCTTCGGGCGCCAAGGGCAAGTACGTCCGCAAGGTCACCGTGACCTCGTCGATGGGCCCGGGCCTCAAGGTCGACCTGTCGGAAGTCGAAGGCGCGTAAGCCGCGCTCAAGTAGCGGAAGCGGTAGCGCAAGCAAGATACCGCTTTCCTACTTTGGTGAGATTTGAAAGGGGCCGGGGGGAAACCTCCGGCCCTTTCTCATGCCCGCAGCGCTTTTCTCAAAAGCGCCTCGGCCCCGGTCCTAGCGGCGATGGCCTTCGCCCCGACGATAGCGGCATCGAAGCCGCCGCGGGCACCCATGAGCGCACGATTGGCAAGCGTTTTCCGGAGCAGGAGGAAGCTTGCGCAATCGATGCTGCCGGTGCCGAACATTGCCTTGTGCGCGCCTTCGCCCTCGGTGAAATCGAACCAGCGATAACGATCCTCGGCAAACAGGCGCTCCAGCGCCTCCATCTGCAGCACAGTGCCGGGCGACAGCCGTGCCCACTCCGGATGATAGCCGAGCCAGGCATAGACCAGCGTCTCGCCCTCGACCGGCAAGGCGAGATAGGCGAGCGCCTCATCGCCCTTGCCCAGCAGGTAGCAGCGCAGGCGATCCTGTTCTGCCAGCGTGAAAAGCTCCGCATGCGCCTCGGGTGCTTCAGGAAGTCCGGCATCGAGCAACCTGGCCTGGTATGTCATCGCCGACAGGGGCAGGGCCTGCTCGAGAAACCGGGCGACCTCACCGGGTGTCCGGTATTCCCGCAGCTCGTACGCACCGCCGCATTCTTCGGCGAGCTTGCGCTGTTTCCGCCTGAGCGTGGAGCGCGTCTTGCCCGAAAACTGCGCCATGTAGTCATCTAAGCTACCCGACATGTCGATGTAGTGCCGAGCGTAATCCTGCCGTCCGCCGATGGCATGATCGGGGAACCTTCCCGCTATGTCATCCAACTGGCCAGCAGGTGCAGACAGAACCCGGTATCCGTCGCCAGCTTCGGCATCGTCAGGTGCTGGCGGCACTCGTCCGCTCAAAAGGTCATCGAGACAGAAAGACCATGTCGCAAGCCTGCGCGGCACGCTCAGCAAGCGGCGCGAACCTATCGTAAAATCAATCGAAGCTGCAGCCCCGCTCACAGCGCACCATAGAGCGTGTTCGAAACCAGCTGTTCGGCGACGCGCAGCCCGGTGCGGATCGGATCGGCGGGCAGGGGCTCTGCCTGGAGAGCCTGCGGAGCGATTGCAGGCGGATCGTCACGGTAATTGCCTGTGCGCACTCGGCGCATGCTCTTAAGGTCGCGGCACAGTCCGTCGAAACGGCGACGCACGATCTTGTTCGCAGCCAGGGTTCGGCGATTGAACAGCTCGAAGCTGTGCGAGACGAAGGTGAACTGCTGTTGCCCTGCGTCGCGAGCGTGGCGCACGGCGGCCCTCATCTCCCTTAGCGAGAGGGCAGTGAGCTGGGCATGGCGCAATCCGCCGCCAACGGCGCCGATACTGCCGATCGGCACCTCGATCACGTTGCAATGTGCGATCGGCACAAGATCGTCTTGTGTGAGCGAGATCTTGCAATCGCCATCGGGTATCGCGGGGCAGAAGCTGGTGTCGTAGGCAATCCCGATCTCTGCCAGCGCACGCAAGGTATCGTCATTGGCGCCGTAATTGCCGGCACGAAATGCCACCGGCATGGGGGCACCGGCGGCAACAAGGGTATCGCGCGCATATTCGAGGATCCGGCATTGGTCCTCGAAAGCGAAATCTGCGATGTTGGTGCCTGTCCTGCCGCCGAATGGATTGTCGGCACCGGCGATCTCGAGCCATTCGGTGTGGCAGTGCAGCTGGACGTCCTGCCCGGCCTCCAGGATTGGCGCGACGACATCCTCGATCGCGGCGACGCCCCAGACCAGCGCCGGCATCGGATCGACGAAGAACACGGCTTTCTGTCCGTATTCTTCCAGCAGCCTGAGCTTGTGGGGGATGCCGATCGGCCCTTCCGGCGAGATGCAGGCGATCGAGCGCGCGTAGTTCTCCGCGCGGTCGGAAAGGCGCGTGCCTTCGACCAGCCCCGAAGAATATTCGGTGTCGATAGTCAGATAGACGGTCATCATCGCGCCTGAGGCTATAGCGCGATAAGGTTAAGGCACCGTTTTGCTTGAATTTTCGCCGTGTGGCAGCGGGTTAGATGCCGCCAGGCGTGAAATCTAGGCCTTCTTCGCCGAGAGCCTCGCACAGCGTGTCGACGCAGCTATTCAGCGCATCCCGATCGGTCGAACGGATGACGAAGTTCGCTCCCACCCGCCCTTCGCGGAAGAAAGGATAGCTGCCGATCTGGCAGTTCTCATGCGCCTTTTCGACTTCGCGCAGGATCTCCGAAACCTCGCTTTCGGGCGTCCAGCAGCCGATGGTTTCGGACAGCAGCGGAGCGCCGCCTTCGAGCGTCCCTGTCAGGGCGTCGAGCATGCCCGCAGTGATGTGCGGCACGCCTGCCATCAGGTGCATGTTGCCGATCTTGATACCGGGCGCGCCCGACATGCGATTGGGGATGAGCTCGGCCCCCTCGGGCACGCGCGCCATGCGAAGCCGTGCCTCGGTCAGTTCCTTGTCGATGCTCTTGTAATACCGTTCGAGCATCGCCTTCGCTTCGGGATGGACGATCACCGGAACGCCCAGTGCTTCGGCAACGGCATCGACGGTGATGTCGTCATGCGTCGGGCCGATGCCGCCGGTGGTGAAGAGGTAGTCGTTTGCCTCTCGCAGCGCGTTTACCGCTTCGACGATCCGCGCGATGACGTCGGGAACGACGCGGACCTCGGCAAGGCGAATGCCCTGCACCTGCAGCCAGGTCGCGATTTGCGCGATGTTCTTGTCATGCGTGCGGCCGGAAAGAATCTCGTCACCGATAATGACGAGCCCGGCGGTATAGATACGATCGCTCATGCCCGGTCTTTATGCAAACTTGCCAGCCTGCGCTACTCCGCAGCTTCGAGTTGTTCGTCCCGCTGCACGGCATTGGCCCCGACCTTGGTGAAGGTCAGCAGGCCATCTTCGACCGGGCCGTCCTTCAGCATCTTACGGTCGAAGACATATTCCTGGTTGAGCCGCCACGGATAGGCCTTTGCGCTCTTCGGCATGATATGCATGGCGCGCTGGATATAGCCGGACGAGAAATCGAAGATGTTGTCGTCTTCGATCTTCGCTTCTTCCTCTGCGGTCAGCACCGGCGTGGCGAGGTCAGTCCCCGTCGCCTCCATGTGGTTCAGCACGCGGCAGATGTAGTCCGAATTGATATCGGCCCTGAGCGTCCAGCTGGCGTTGAGATAGCCGAACACCACCGCAAGGTTGGGCAGGTTCGAGAACATGCAGCCCTTGTAGTAATAACGCTGGCTGAAATCGACCGGCTCTCCTGCGACGCTGATCGCGATCTTGCCGGCAACGGCCAGCTTCAACCCGGTGGCGGTCACGATGATGTCTGCCGGCAGGAGTTCGCCCGATTTGAGGCGGACGCCTTCTTTCTCGAACCGCTCGATATTCCCTGTCACGATGTCGGCCTTGCCCGCCTTCATCGCGTCGAACAGGTCGTTGTCCGGCACGAGACACAGGCGCTGGTCCCATGGGTCATAGGGCGGGGTGAAGGCTTCGCGATCGAAATCCTTTCCCAGCGCCTTCTCGATCCGCTTGTGCAGGCCTTCCTTCACCTTCTCCGGCTTGTTCCGAGCCATCTTGAAGCTGAAATCCTGCATCTTGATGTTCTTGAACCGGGTGATCGCATAGGCGGTCTTCTCCGGCAGGATCTTGCGCAGGAAGTTCGCCACCGCGTCCTTCGCCGGGCGCGAGAACATCCAGGTCGGCGTGCGCTGAAGCATGGTGACCTTGGCCGCCTTGTCCGCCATCGAAGGGACGATGGTGACTGCGGTAGCTCCCGAACCGATCACGACGACGTTCTTGCCGCTGTAGTCCATGTCTTCAGGCCAGAACTGGGGATGGACGACCTTCCCTTCGAATTTGCTGAAATCGAACCCGGCATCATAGGGATCGTCGTAGTCGTAATAGCCCGAACCGAGATAGAGGAAGTTGGCGGTCATCAGCTTGCGCTCTCCATCTTCGCTTTCGACGGTGACGTGCCAGCGCGCTTCGTCGGGGCGGAAGTCCGCCGAAACGACCTTCTGGCCGAAATGGATGTGTCGGCGGATGTCGCGCTCGTCCGCGATCCGGTTCAGGTAGTCGAGGATAGAAGGGCCGTCGGCGATCGACTTCTCATGTCTCCAGGGTTCGAAGTCGAAACCCAGCGTATGCATGTCGCTGTCGGAACGGATGCCGGGATAGCGGAACAGGTCCCAGGTCCCGCCGATCTGGTCACGGCGCTCGACGATGGCGAAGCTGCGACCGGGCGATTTCATCCGCATATGGGCTGCCATGCCGATGCCGCTAATTCCGGCTCCGACGATCAACATGTCAAAATCAGGGGGTGTCGCCAGCATTCTACTCTCCATCTCCAGAGGGTGAAGAAAGCACAGCATGAGGGGCAAAGCGAGTCATCATTGCAATTTGAAACCCAATATCCCGCGAAGGCTGCGGTTCATCGCACCCTTTGATGTTGCCTATATGACGCTACGGCATCCTGCCCCCGAGAAGCGCGATGTGACTTTTTTGCACCGTGCCGGTTCAAAGCTTCGGTTTTCCTCTTGTTAGATGTGCTAAGCCACTGATAGTCTCGCCGCACAAAAATAACATTATTGTGGAGAGGATATCATGAATCGTAAGCTCGCTTATGCGGCTGGGTTGCTCGTCGGTACTTCCCTGGCCACCCCGGCTTTTGCGCAGGATGAGGACCAGGCGTCGGCCCGGACCCCGGCTGCCGACAATGTCATTATCGTTACGGCAACGCGCCGCGCCTCCGACGTCCAGGATATTCCGATCGCCGTGACCGCGGTGACGCCGCAGGAACTGAACCGTCAGGGCGTCAACAACATCCAGACATTGTCCACGGTCGCACCGAGCTTCAACATCCAGTCCTCGCAGACGGAATCGCAAGGTACCTCGATCCGTATCCGCGGCATCGGCACCACCGGTAACAACATCGGCCTCGAAAGCGCGGTCGGTGTCTTCATCGACGGCGTCTATCAGTCTCGCCCGGGTGTCGCACTCGGCGAACTGGTCGACGTGCAGCAGGTCGAAATCCTCCGCGGCCCGCAGGGCACGCTCTTCGGTCGCAATACCACAGCGGGTGCAGTCGTGGTCCGCAACAATCCGCCGGATCTCAACGAATTCGGCGGCTTCGTCGAAGCGACCTACGGCAATTACAACTTTATCAACGTGAAGGGTGCGGTGAACGCCCCTGTCGGCGAAACCTTCGGTGTTCGCCTGACCGGTGCATATCGCAAGCGGGACGGCTTCCTGATCGATGCCAGCGGCAACGATGTGAACGACAAGGACCGCTACATGCTGCGCGGCCAGGCCCTGTGGGAGCCTTCGCCCGACATGAGCCTGCGCATCATCGCCGACTACCAGAAGGCGGATGAACTGTGCTGCGACGCGATCACACTGTCGCCCGGCGCAGGTTACACGCAGTCATACATCGATGCTGCCTATCCGAACGGCTTCGTCGCGCCATTCCTTCCGGCAACGGACGGCAATGTCACGCTGAACCGCATCGACAAGAGCGATCTTTACGGCAACTCCGAAAAGTTCGTGAACGGCAACAAGCAGTGGGGCATCTCGGGTGAACTGACCTACGACTTCGGTCCGGCCGAATTCACTGCCCTGGTCGCCTATCGCGACTTCCATGCAAAGAGCATTCAGGACGACTTCCAGGGAGTTCAGGTCTATTCGGTCGCCGGTGTCACGGAAGACGTGCTTCCGCCGACGTTCGACGACATCAAGACCTTCACTGCGGAAGCCCGCCTGCAGGGTACTGCCGGCATGCTCGACTGGCTGGTCGGCGCTTACTACGCCGATGAAAAGATCGTCGAAGAAGCCAGCCTGACGCTCGGCCCGGACTTCCAGGCCTATGTCGGCCAGGCGAACTTCGGCCCGGTCCTGGGCGCGCTTGCCCCGGCCTATCTGGGATATGTCGCCCAGGCGGGTGCCTACCTCAACTCGGTGCTTGCCGGCACGCCCAATCCGGCGATCTTCGCGACGCCGATCAGTGCCGACAACGCATACGGTTACAACCGGTATGAACAGAAGGGCGAAAGCTGGTCGGTCTTCACCCACAACATCATCAACGTGACGGATAATTTCAGCGTGACGCTGGGCGCACGTTACGTCGATGACAGCAAGGATGGCAGCTACGACCAGCTCGACGCCAGCAACCCGGCCTGCCTTGCCGGCCTGACGCTGGCGGGGACACCGCAGGCAGATGCCTATGCGGCGCTCGAACCGGTGGTCGGTGCCCAGCTGGCAGGGGTGCTTTCGCTTCCCGCGCTCAACGGCCCGGCAGCGTTCATCAACTGCTTCCCGTTCGCTGCACCGGCGCTCGGCGTCAGCTTCCTGCCTAAGGAATTCGACCTCAACTTCAGCGATGACGAATTCATCTATACCGGCCAGATCGGTTGGGAACCGAACCCCGACCTGCTGACCTATGCCAGCTTCACGCATGGCTACAAGGCAGGCGGCTTCAACCTCGACTCGACTGCTGCTGCCAGCGGCGGCGATCCGCGGTTCCAGTCGGAAGAAATCGACTCTTACGAAATCGGTGTGAAGTCGACGATCTTGGATGGCCGCGGCCGTGCCAACTTCGCCTTCTTCTACAACGAGCTGTCGAACTTCCAGGTCTTGGAATTCACCGGCACGCAGTTCCAGACCTTCAACGTCGATGATGTGACGGCGAAGGGCGTCGAAGCCGAACTGTTCTCGCAGTGGAACCCGTATGTCAGCAACTCGCTGTCGGTGACCTACACCGATGCGAAATACGGCAGCGACTGCGATCGCCGCTATGTCGAGGCAGGTGGTCCCAACCCCGCCATCGAACTGTGTGACACTTCGCTCACTAATGCTCCCAAGTGGGTCGGTGTCTTCGGCATGACCTACGATGGTCCGATCTCGTCGGGCACCAATTGGGAAATGTTGGCGAACGTCAACGTGCGTTACGAAAGCGACCGTCGCACAAGCACCAAGGGCCTGCTTTCGGAAAACGGTGTGCTCACCGGTCCGGTCGCGTTCGACGTCCAGGAAGCCAATGTGAAGGTCAACGCCCGTCTCGGCTTCAAGACGCCGGACGATTCGCTGTCGATCGAGTTCTGGGGACGTAACATCTTCAACGAGATCACTCGCGGCGTCACCTTCAACACGCCGCTTACGGGCAGCGGGATCGGAACCGGTCGCAGCGCCTTCATCGACGATCCGCGCACCTATGGCGTGACAGTTCGCTCGCGCTTCTAAGCAGCGATCGCAAAAGAAGAGGGGCGGCTCGCCGGTTGGCGGGCCGCCCCTTTCTTGTGTCGCTCTAGAGCGATCTGAAGGCCGGCCGGGTGCCCCTGCGGAACACCCATCCTGCCGTTACATCGAGCGGGAAATGACCATTTTCATGACTTCGTTCGACCCGCCGAAGATCCGCGTGATGCGGCTGTCGCGGTACATCCGGGCGATCGGATAATCATTGATGTAGCCGGCGCCGCCGTGGAACTGCAGGCACTTGTCGACGACTTCGCCCTGCAATTCGGTGACCCAGTACTTGGCCATGCAGGCGGTTGCGACGTCGAGTTCGCCCTTCAGGTGACGGGCGATGCAGTCGTTGACGAACACCCGCGCTGCAGTACCGCGTGCCTTCAGGTCGGCCAGCACGAACTGCGTGTTCTGGAAGTCCCAGATGGTCTGACCGAAGGCCTTGCGGCTCTTCACGTAGTCGAGCGTCGTTTCCAGTGCCTTCTCGATGCCGGTCATTGCGCCCATGGCGATGATCAGGCGTTCCTGCGGCAGTTCGCCCATCAACTGGTAGAAGCCCTTGCCCTCTACGCCGCCGAGGACGTTCTCGGACGGTACGAACACGTCGTCGAAGAACAGTTCGGAGGTGTCGGCAGCATCAAGCCCGATCTTGTCGAGCTTCTTGCCGCGCTGGAAACCTTCGGCGCCGTCGGTTTCGAGCAGCATCAGGGAAATACCCTTGGCGCGCTCGTTCGGGTCGGTCTTGGCGACAACGATGATGAAGTCGGCCGTCTGCCCGTTCGAGATGTAGGTCTTGGCCCCGTTGATACGATAGCCGTTGCCGTCCTTCAGCGCTGTCGTCGTGATCGACTGGAGGTCTGACCCGACACCCGGTTCGGTCATTGCGATGGCGCTGACCAGCTCGCCCGAAACCAGCTTCGGAAGATATTTCTTCTTCTGCTCCTCGGTACCGTGACGGACGACGTAAGGCAGGATGACCGTATTGTGCAGGCTGGCGGCAAAACCTTCGACGCCATGTTTTGCCTGCTGGTCGATCACGACCATCTCGTGGCGGAAATCGCCGCCATGGCCGCCGTATTCCTCCGGCACCGACACGCCGAGCAGCCCGGCCTGGCCCGCTTCACGCCAGAAGTCGCGTTCGACCTGGCCTTCTTCACGCCATTTGAGGACGCGCTTTTCCGGTGCGTGCTGCTGGTAGAATTTTCCCACGGCGTCGGCGAAGATCGAAATCTCCTCGTCGTCCATGAATTCGGGCTGGGGTACGTCGATTGCGGCCATGGCCTGTCTTTCCTCTCTCCAATTCCGTTCGGTTGATTGCGCCGGGTCTTACTTTCCCTTCCAGTTCGGCGCGCGTTTTTCGGCAAAGGCTGCCGCGCCTTCGCGGGCATCTTCGCTCATGAATACCTGCGGCAGCAGCTTGGCCTGCTTGTCCCACATCTCTTCCGAGCTCCAGTCGGCCGATTCGACAACGATCTGCTTCGAGACGCGGACTGCGATCGGGCCGTTGGCCGTGATGCGTCCGGCGAGTTCGATCGCTGCGTCGAGCGCCGATCCGTCGACGACGCGGTTGATCAGGCCGAGTTCGTAGGCGCGCGCTGTGTCGATGAAGTCGCCGGTCAGTGCGAGTTCCATCGCGATCTTCGGCGGGATCAGGTGCGGCAGCTTCATCAGGCCGCCGGCGGCGGCAGCCAGTCCGCGCTTCGCTTCGGGAATGCCGAACTTCGAATCCTTGTTGGCAACGATCAGGTCGCACGAAATCATCAGTTCCATGCCACCTGCCAGGGCATAGCCTTCGACTGCGGCGATCAGCGGTTTGACCGGGCCTTTCTGCGTGATGCCACCGAAACCGCGGCCTTCGACGCTGGGCGATTCGCCGCGCAGGAAACCCTTGAGGTCCATGCCCGAACAGAAGGTTCCGCCAGCCCCGGTCAGGATTCCGACGCGCAGGTCATCTTCCGAATCGAGCCGGTCGATGGCGGCGGCGATTCCCTCGGCTGCGGCCTTGTTCATCGCGTTCTTCGCCTCGGGGCGGTTGATGGTGATGATCAGTATGCCATCGCGGACTTCCGTCAGGACATCGTCGCTCATGCGGTCACTCTCCTCTCAAAATTGTCATTTCGTTTTGAAACTGAATTCTTGTGCGAGTGGTGCAGGCGGTTTACGGTTACGTCAACTGCAATAACGAACACGGAAGAGGAATCACTACATGGCCGAAGCCTATATCATCGATGCCGTCAGGACCCCGCGCGGCGTTGGCAAGCCCGGCAAGGGCGCGCTGTCGCACCTGCATCCGCAGCATCTGGCGGCCACTGTTCTTTCGGCGCTCAAGGATCGCAACGATCTCGACACCTCGTCCGTGGACGACATCATCTGGTCGACCAGCAGCCAGAACGGGAAGCAGGGCGGCGACCTCGGCCGGATGTCCGCACTTGCAGCAGGCTATGACATTTCGGCGAGCGGGACGACGCTCGACCGGTTCTGCGGCGGCGGCATCACCTCGGTGAATCTCGCGTCGGCAACCGTCATGTCGGGCATGGAAGATTGCGTCATCGCCGGCGGTACCGAGATGATGAGCTACACCACGGCCTATGCGGCAGAACAGGCGAATGCCGGACTTCCGCCACGTCTGATGGGTGCGGGTAACGAAGCGCTCGACGTGCTTCACCCGCAAAGCCACCAGGGCGTGTGCGGCGATGCCATCGCTTCGATGGAAGGTATCAGCCGCGAAGATCTCGATGCCCTGGCGCTGGTCAGCCAGCAGCGTGCAAAGCGTGCGATCGACGAAGGGCGCTTCGAAAAATCCGTTGTGACCGTGTACAACGAGGACGGCTCCGTCGCGCTCGATCACGAGGAATTTCCCCGCCCCGAAACGACTGCCGAAGGGCTTGCTGCGCTGAATCCGAGCTTCGGCAAGCTGGCGGATTTCGATATCGGTGGCACTACCTTCCGCAAGCAGATCAATCGCAAGTATCCCGATCTCGAGATCCAGCATTTCCATCACGCCGGGAACAGCTCGGGCGTGGTCGATGGTGCTGCGGCACTCCTGATTACATCGGGAGACTATGCCAAGGAGCATGGCCTCAAGCCGCGCGGCCGGATCGTTGCCTATGCCAACCAGGGCGATTGCCCGACGCTTATGCTCAACGCCCCGGTCCCTGCAGCGAAGAAAGTGCTCGAGAAGGCGGGGATGACCAAGGACGACATCGACGTCTGGGAAATCAACGAAGCGTTTTCGGTGGTGGCGGAGAAGTTCATTCGCGACCTCGACCTCGACCGCGAGAAGGTCAACATCAATGGCGGCGCGATGGCGCTTGGCCACCCCATCGGTGCAACCGGTTCGATCCTGATCGGTACCGCGCTCGATGAACTGGAGCGTTCGGGCGGTCGCTACGGCCTCGTCACCATGTGCGCTGCAGGCGGGATGGCACCTGCCATCATCATCGAGCGTGTCGATGGTTTTGTCGACTGATCGGGATGGCCATCGCTGACAACACGCCCGTCATCATCGGTGTCGGGCAGTATTCGGAACGTGTGGGAGAGCCGCAGTACGAGGCGCTCTCCTACATGGATCTGGGCGGCCGGGCCCTGGCTGCTGCCGTTGCCAACGCAGCTGGCTCTGGCAGTGTGGCGGGCGCAATCGACACGCTCGTGGCCATTCGCCAGTTCGAAATGTCGCGGCCCGGACGCGACCGGCCGTTTGGCGGGGCGGACAATGTCCCGCTGGCGCTGGCGACGCGGGTTGGGGCGAACCCTTCGCGAAATATCCTCAGCACGACCGGTGGCCATGCCAACCAGCAGCTGCTCGGCGAATTTGCGGCCGACATCGTCGCTGGCAAGATCGAATGTGCGGCCATTGTCGGGTCCGAGGCAATTTCCACTTCGCTGGCGCTGGCGGCAAAGGGCGAAGCGCCCGACTGGTCCGAAGAAGTCGGCGGCGAATTCGAAGATCGCGGCTATGGGGTCGACGGTCTGCTCGAGCCTGAACTGATGGCGCATGGCGCCACCGGCGCGATCCCGCTCTATGCCCTGTGCGAGAATGCCCGCAGGGCTCGGCTGGGCAAGGGCCTCGAAGATTACCGCCACGATATCGGTGAGCTATTCGCTCCCTTCACAAAAGTCGCGGCGGCCAATCCCCATTCGGCGGCGCCGGTTGAAAGAAGCGCGGACGAACTCGCTACGGTGACAGAACGCAACCGTATCGTGGCAGAACCCTATACGCGCATGACTGTCGCGCGCGACCAGGTGAACCAGGCCGCAGCAATCATTGTTGCGTCTGCCGGGAAGGCGCGCGAACTCGGTGTGCCGGAAGACAAGTGGGTCCACATCCATGCGATCACGGCCAAGGTCGAGCTCGAGCTTTCGCAGCGGCCAGACCTCAGCCGCAGCCCGGCATCGACGCACTCGCTCGACAAGGCGCTGGATGTTGCGGGCAAGCAGATGGACGAGATGGCCTATCTCGACTTCTATTCCTGTTTCGCGATCCCGGTTTACAATGCCATCGATCATTTCGGCATTGCGATCGACGACCCGCGCGGCCTGACACTGACAGGCGGCCTGCCGTTCTTCGGCGGGGCAGGTAATAATTATTCGGCCCACGCCATCTGCGAGGCGGTGGAGCGGGTCCGCGCAGATCGCGGTTCCTATGCGCTTGTCGGCGCGAATGGCGGCTGGATGAGCAAGTATTCGACCGGCGTCTATTCGACCGAACCGGCCGACTGGTCGGGCAAGGACCGCTATGTGACGCTGGCAAAGGCCGACGATGCGATCCCGCGTGCAGAAGCTCCTTCGGACGAAGTGACGGTCGAAACCTACACCATCAATCATTCGAAGAGCGGCCAGGACGCGATCTTCATCGGTCGCAACGAGCGGGGCGAGCGTTTGAGCGGCAATGCCGACATGGCCGACGAACTCACGCGGTCGCTGTTCGAGAGCGGCGAACCTTTCGGCGCGAAACTGTCGATCGCGAAGGACGATCGCGGTCGCAACATCGGGCGGCTGGCGGCGGCATAGTCCGCCGGCCCGCGGGGCCTTCCTGATTGGCAGCAGCTTTTGACAAGAGCCGCGTTTTGCCCTATTTAGTTACAAACGAAACTAAATTGATTCTGAACAGGACTGACCATGCCCGATCTCTTCGACAACCCCGCCGGTCTCGACGGCTTTGAATTCGTTGAATTCTGTGCCCCTGAAAAGGGCCAGCTCGAACCCGTGTTCGAAGCGATGGGCTTCACCCATGTGGCCTCGCACCGCAGCAAGGATGTCCATTTGTGGCGCCAGGGCGGCATCAACCTGATCGCCAATTACGAGCCGAAGAGCGCCGCCTGGTACTTCGCCCGTGAACATGGCGCGTCGGCTTGCGGCATGGCCTTCCGGGTCCGCGACGCGCACAAGGCGTGGGAACATTTGATGGAACAGGGCGCAGAGCCGGTTCACGTCACCACCGGTCCGATGGAACTGAAGCTGCCGGCCATTCGCGGCATCGGCGGCGCGATCCTCTATCTCGTCGATCGCTATCCGGACGAGAATGGCGAGGGCCTGTCGATCTACGACATCGATTTCGATTATCTCCCGGGTGTCGAGAAATACCCCGAAGGCGCCGGCTTCAAGCTGATCGATCACCTGACGCACAACGTCTATGGCGGCCGCATGAAGTTCTGGGCGGATTATTACGAGAAGCTCTTCAACTTCCAGGAAATCCGGTATTTCGACATCAAGGGCGAATACACTGGCCTGACGTCGAAGGCACTGACCGCGCCCGATGGCAAGATCCGCATCCCGCTCAACGAAGAGGGCGAGGGCGGCAAGGGCCAGATCGAAGAATTCCTGCGCGAGTTCAACGGCGAAGGCATCCAGCACATCGCGCTGATCTGCGACGACCTCCTCACCTGTTGGGACAATCTCAAGCAGCTGGGCGTGCCGTTCATGACCGCCCCGCCGGAAACCTATTACGAAATGCTGTCCGAGCGCCTGCCCGGACATGGCGAAGACGAAAGCGCGCTCAAGATGCGCGGCATCCTGCTCGACGGCACCACCGAAGGCGGATCGCCGCGCCTGCTGCTGCAGATCTTTGCCGAGGCGCAGGTCGGGCCGGTGTTCTTCGAATTCATCCAGCGCAAGGGCGATGACGGCTTCGGTGAAGGCAACTTCAAGGCGCTGTTCGAGAGCATGGAGCGCGACCAGATTCGCCGCGGCGTGCTCGAAGTGGAAAAGGAACCTGCCGAATGAGCGAGGTCGCCAACCATCCCGTGAAGCTGGGCGGCGTCCACCACGCAGCCTACCGCTGCAAGGACGCGAAAGAGACCGTCGAATGGTACGGCAAGGTGCTCGGCATGGATTACACCACCGCCTTTGCGGAAGACCATGTGCCATCGACCGGGGAATACGATCCCTACATGCACGTCTTCCTCGATGCAGGTAACGGCAACATCCTCGCCTTCTTCGAACTGCCCAACCAGCAGGACATGGGCCGCGATGAGAACACGCCTGCATGGGTCCAGCATCTCGCCTTCCGCGTCGGATCGGAAGAAGAGCTGGTTGCGGCAAAGGAGCATATCGAAAGCCTCGGCATCGATGTTCTCGGCCCCACGCACCACGGCATCTTCAAATCGATCTATTTCTTCGATCCCAACGGCCACCGTGTCGAGCTTGCCGCCGACATCGGCACTGACGAGCAATATGCAGAGCTGAAGCGCGTTGCCCCGCTGATGCTCGAGGAATGGAGCGAAACCAAGAAGGCTCCGCGTCACGCAGACTGGCTGCACGAAATCGCCCGCAAGGAGCATGGCCAGCAGGCCTGATCCCCGGCACATCATGTGCTTGCCTTGGCTTTAACCAATCCGTGCTAATGCAGCAGAGTTGCAGAAGCGCCGATTGGGAGATGCGAGGGTGAGCCTCGAGATTTTGCCGCGTCATTTCGTCGAGAAACCGTGGGGCCAGACCGGCTTGCCCGCGCATTTCGGCGGGCGCAGCGAAAGCGTAGGCGAGATCTGGTTCGACCGCGCCGGTGAGAGTTTGCCGTTGCTCTGCAAATGGCTGTTCACCAGCGAAAAGCTGTCGGTACAAGTCCATCCCGACAATACGCAGGCCGCCGCACGCGGGCTTCAATCCGGCAAGGAAGAATGCTGGATCGTCACCGCTGCCGAGCCGGGTGCACGGCTGGGGATCGGCCTGACCAGAAGCCTGTCTGACAATGAACTGCGCGAAGCCTCGCTTTCGGGCGAGATCGAGACCCTGCTCGACTGGAAGCCGGTCAAGCCGGGGGACTGGTTCTATATTCCCGCAGGCACGATCCACGCGATCGGCTCCGGCGTGCAGCTCGTCGAAATCCAGCAGAACGCCGATATCACCTATCGCCTCTATGATTATGGACGGCCGCGCGAACTCCATCTCGACGAAGGCGTGGCAGTCTCCCGGGCCGAAATTTACGACGGCCCTCACGGCACGATGTCGGGTGTCGCGGGCTTGCACCGCCTGTTCGAAGGCCCCTTTTTCGACATTCACTATCTCAACGGAACCGCCGACCTGTCTGCGTTTGGCGACGCCAATGGCTATTTCGTGCCGTTGCGCGGCAGTTATCGCAGCTCGGCTGGTTCGATCGAGGTCGGTGACACAGCCTACGGGTCTGTCGCCGAGGTCTCTGGCGGAAGCGACGGCGACCTGCTCCTCATCGCCACTGCGCGCTAGAGGGCGGCGCCTTCGGCAGGATCAGAACCAGAAGCGAAGGCCGGCAAGGAAGTTGATCCCGTCCGGATCGTTGCCGCGGGCCCGCGCAATATCTGCAGTCTCTCCCAGCGCCGCTTCGTATTCTACCCCGACATAGGGCGCGAACTCGCGTTCAATTTCATATCTCAAGCGCGCCCCGATGGCAGCTTTCGTCACGCCAGCCCCGGTCTTTCTTTCAGGGATATCCTGCGCTGCAAACTCGGCCTCGATCCGGGGCTGCAGGATCAGGCGCTGGGTCAGCCGCATGTCGTGTTCCGCTTCGATCCGTCCGGTCAGGTCGCCGCGATCGGACAGGAATAGCGCTGCATCGAAATGGATCATATAGGGCGCCAGGCCTGCTGCCCCGAGCGCCAGGTGTGCCCGGGTTTCAGGCTCCACATCTAGGCGCACACCTGCTTGCAGGTCGATGAAAGGGCCGATGGCATGGCCCCACAGTGCCTGGATCTCGGCATCTTCGACGCTACCTGAAAACTCTCCTTCGCCTTCCGACTTCAGGACGAATTTATCGGTCGCCGTGCCGTACCACCCGGTGGCATCCCAGACATAGCCATCGGACCCGTCAGTTATGCGCGCCTCCAGGCGTTCGACCAGCAAGGTGCCGGTCGTCATGTCGCCATGCGCCGAATGGTTGTAGGCGCGGGCAGCCGCCATTTCCTGCGGGTCGAAAAACAGTTCGGCGGCGTGCTGCGGACCTTCGAATGCGCGCGGGGGCGGCGGTCCCGAGGGGAGCTCTTTCGCCGCGTGCGACCCGTGATCCATCATTGCTGGCTTCGCCGAGGGCATCTCCTCCATCGTCGGCTTTTCTGCAGGACGATGATCGGCGTGCGCGTCCTTGTCGGCAGCAGGATCCATCGCGCGCGAGGAATGGTCCATCATTTCGCCATGCGAGTGGTCTTGCGCCGAAACCGGGGCGCAAAGCATCGCGGCACTTGCCAGCGCGAGAGTGGGAATGAGGCGGTTCATGCCGCTTCCTCCTGGAAGGGGCGGACTGTGACGGTCTGCATCATACCTGCATGCATGTGATAGAGCAGGTGGCAGTGAAATGCCCAGTCGCCGGGCTCATTGGCGGTCAGGTCGAAGGTCGCAGTGCCTCCGGGCTGTACCACCACGGTATGCTTCAGCGGCTGGTTCATCATTCCCGCGCCGTTGACCAGTTCGAAGAAATGGCCGTGAAGGTGGATCGGATGCGCCATCATCGTGTCGTTGACCAGTTTCACCCGCACCCTTTCGTCATATCCGAAACGGATGGGATCATCGGTTACGGCGCTGAACTGCTTGCCATCGAACGACCACATGTAACGTTCCATGTTGCCAGTCAGATGGATCTCCATTTGGCGCTCTGGCATGCGATGCGGATTGGCGTGCCTTGCCTTGAGGTCGGTATATCGCAGGACGCGGTGCGACACCTTGTCGAGGCCCAGTCCTGGAAAATCCATGCGGTCCATCGGCATCGGGCTGACCATGTCGATGCCGGGTCCGACCTTTACATCGTCAGGAAGTTTCGAAGTGTCGCGCATGTTGTGCGACATGGAAGAGCCGGTTTCGGGCATTGCATGATCCACGCCGGAAATTTCGCCAGTGCCACCCATGCCCGCATGATCGCCGTGGCCCATCGTCCCGCCATGCGATCCCATACCCATGTCGGCCATTGTCAGAGTGACCGGTTCCCTGAGAGGCGGCGGGGTCGCGATATGGCCCGCGTGCGAGGTCAGGCTGGCAATCCCCATGCCCGACCGGTCCATCGCCTCTGCCACGATGGCGTGGCTCCCGTCTCCGGGTTCGACGATGACGTCGTATGTTTCGGCGACACCGATCTGGAATTCGTCGACATCGACAGGATCGACCTCCTGGCCGTCGGCAGCGATGACCTTCATCGACACGCCGGGAATGCGCAGGTTGAAGAACGTCATCGCCGATCCGTTGATGATCCGCAGGCGAATTTTCTCGCCCGGCCGGAACAGAAATTCGAGATTGTCGGCCGGTCCGTGTCCATTGACCAGGTAGGTGTAGGTCACGCCCGTGACGTCGGAGATGTCGCGCGGGTTCATCCGCATCCCGCCCCACATCAGCTTGTCTTCGGCGCTCATCGACCCGTCGCCAATCGTCTGCATCTGGCGGTTGAAGTAGTGTTCGCCGACCGCGAGCTTGCGCGCGATCTGGTGCGGGTGAAGCGGAGTGAACTCGCTCAGTAGGACCACATAGTCGCGGTCGTAGCGTTCGTCCGGCTCTGCCGGATCAATCACGATCGGCCCGTAATGCCCCGCTTGCTCCTGCAGGCCGGAATGGCTGTGCCACCAGTAGGTGCCGCTCTGGCGGATTGGAAAGCGATAGGTGAAGGTCTGGCCTGGCTTGATCCCGGGAAAGCTGACACCTGGAACGCCGTCGAACTGGAACGGCAAGAGGATGCCATGCCAGTGGATCGAGCTGTCTTCGTCAAGATTGTTGGTGACGTTGATCACCACGTCCTGCCCTTCGCGCAGCCTGATCAGCGGGCCGGGGACCGTTCCGTTGACGGCATAGGCGTGGCCGCTGCGGCCTCCGGTCGAGAAGTGACGATCGCCGATCGCGAGGTCGATCGTGTCGCCCGACAACGTGCCGAACCCCTTGTGTGCATGTTCGAGCGAACGGCCCCTGGACCACGCCGGCATGGCAACGCCGGCGGCGACCGAGACACCGGCAAGGGAATTGAGGAAGTTTCGGCGCGAGACGGCAAGCATGGCGGAACTCATCTTCGGGATCGGGGGTTGATCATGTGATGGCATGACACCTATATACCCCCCTAGGGTATTTCAAGCGAGAATCAACATGCCGGGATCCAGTCACAAATCGGGCGCGCTCAACCGCCTTCGCAGGATCGAAGGGCAGGTGCGCGGCATCGCCCGGATGATCGAGGAAGACCGTTACTGCATCGACGTGCTCACGCAGATCCAGGCGGTGAAAGCCGCCTTGGGGCGGGCAGAGACCGAGGTCCTGCGCAGCCATGCCGCCTGCTGCGTCGCGGAAGCCATCGCGAGCGGTGACGAAACCGAGCAGCGCGAAAAGTTCGACGAGCTGCTGGAACTTTACGAGAAGGCGAAACGATGAACGGCAAGACGAAAACAGCGACCGTCTTTCGCATGGTCATGCCAGACCATACCTGTCCCTACGGCATAAAGACCATCGACCTGCTCAAGCGGCAGGGATTCGAGATCCACGACAATCACCTGACCACCCGCGAACAGACCGATGCCTTCAAGGCAGAGCATGGCGTCGAGACCACTCCGCAGACCTTTATCGACGGCAAGAGGATCGGCGGGTTCGACGCGCTGCGCGAATATTTCGGCAAGGCACCTGCGACGAAGGGCGAGGGTGAAACCAGCTACGAACCGGTCATCGCCATATTCGCAACCACCTTCCTGCTGGCGATGGCGCTCAGCTGGTTCAGCTTCCAGAGCCTCCTGACAATCCAGACGGCGGAATGGTTCGTCAGCTTCTCGATGGTGTTCCTCGCCCTGCAAAAACTGCAGGACGTGCGCAGCTTCTCGACCATGTTCCTGAACTACGACCTGCTCGCCCGGCGATGGGTGCCCTATGGCCTGATTTACCCCTTTGGCGAGGCGCTGGCCGGATTGCTGATGTCGGCAAAGGCATTGCCGATCATATCCGTGCCGATCTCTCTCTTCATCGGAACGATCGGCGCGGTGAGTGTGTTCAAGGCGGTATATATCGACAAGCGCGAACTCAAATGTGCCTGTGTCGGGGGCAACAGCAACGTCCCGCTCGGCTTTGTCTCGCTGACGGAAAACCTGTTCATGATAGCTATGGGCTTGTGGATGGGGGCGAGCGCCATGGGATGGATCGCGTTCTAAATCGCCCCACACGGCCGGGTTCGCCCTCAGACAGGAGCAGATCATGGCTGACCAGCACCAGGGACACGAGGGAAACTACAAACGCTTCATGGCGATGGTCGGAACGTCGACCGTCATCATGCTCGGCCTCATGTATCTCAATACCTATGCACTCGATCACGTGTTCTGGAGCGAAACCCGCTTCTGGATGATGTTCGTGATGGGTGCGGTGATGGCCGTCGTCATGCTCGTCTTCATGTGGGGCATGTACAAGAACACGGCGAAGAACTGGATCATCATCGGCGTATCGGCCGTGACTTTCGCGCTCGCCCTTTTCCTCGTGCGTAGCCAGGTGACAGTGGATGACAGCGACTACATGTCTGCGATGATCCCCCACCATTCGATCGCCATCATGACCAGTGAAAGGGCGGGGATCGAGGACGTGCGCGTGCGCAAGCTTGCCAATGACATCATCCGCGCCCAGCGCAAGGAGATCGACGAAATGAGGTGGCTGCTCGAGGATATCGACAAGAACGGTGTCGCTGCGACCAAGGCAGAGGCCGAAGCGCGCCCGATTCCCGAATTCGAAGGCAAGGTGAACCCGGGGACGCCGACCCCAGCGAAATAGCTGCGCGGGTCAGGGTCGGAGCCGGGTGTCAGAGCTGGATTTTATCGGGAAGAATATGGCGGAGACGGAGGTGGCAAGTGGGTTGATGCAATCACTTGTGGTTTAACGGAAATGTGAAGCGCTTCGAGGGCTCGCTACCACAATTGCTACCCCGCCTTCCTGAACTGCAATTTTCAGATCTGGCTTTGAGCAATTCGGGGGCTCAGAATCACGAAATTTTGGAGAAGCAGAATATTACCCGCACGGGAAAACTACCCTATCAAAACGTCTCTCCAAAGACGAAATATCCCGTTCGGGAAAATTCCCTTGCAATTGACCGGAAATTGGCATAGATTTCCCGCTCGGGAAAGGTAACGTACATGCTCGATGTTGCCACTATCGGCCAGATCATTCGCGATGAACGCAAGGAGCTTGGACTACGCCAGGACGAGCTGGCCGCCGCAAGCGGGGTGGGCCTGCGCTTTTTGGTCGAGCTGGAGCGAGGAAAGCCCACCGTCCAAATGGGCAAGGTGCTTGATGTGCTCGCGGCCCTTGGATGCGAACTACAGATCAAGCGGCCCGACGGAATCGTGACCGCCGGTCGAATGGATGAGCCTAAGAAGGACGAGGTGGAGTGATGCTGCCGGTCTTGGACACGCTGGTTGTCTGGTGGGGCGAGCGTCAGGCGGGCGAACTGTCCATCGACAAGGGTGGTGCGATGCACTTCGTCTATTTGCCGGAATGGCTCGCTGACGACAAGGCACCGGCACTTTCCCACGCAATGCCTAAGCAGGAAGGGCCATTTGGGGACCATGCCTGCAAGGCGGTCTTTGGCGGTCTGCTTCCCGAAGAAGGTCAGCGCACCGCTATCGCCCGGGCACTTGGGGTTTCGCCTGACAATCCATTTCGTCTGCTCGAGGCCTTGGGCGGAGATGTTGCGGGTACTCTGGCCTTCCTGCCCGAGGGGGAAGAGCTGTTCCAAGCCTACTCCACGACCGCTCCAGAACCACTCCTAGAGGGCGAGCTAGCGGAACTATTCGACCGTTTGCCTTCCGTGCCCATGCTGGCAGGCGAGGGCGGCGCAAGGCTGAGCCTTGCAGGGGCTCAGAGTAAACTGCCCGTGGTGCTCACCGCAGAAGGAGGCATCGCGATCCCTCGTCCGGGCGAACCCTCTACCCATTTAATAAAGCCCGAACCGGACCGCTTTCCCTACCTGGCTGCGAATGAGGCCTTCTGCCTCGCTTTGGCACGCGCCGTGGGTATCGATGCAGCCCATGCAGAGTGGCGCACTGCTGCGGGGAAACCGTTCCTGCTGGTTGAACGCTATGATCGCATCTCGGTTGAAGGAAAAACACACCGACTGCACCAGGAAGACTTCGCCCAAGCACTTGGCGTACCCTCGAACCGAAAATACGCGGCAGAGGGTGGACCGACCTTTCGGGACAGCTTTGCGCTGTTGCGTAGCGCTGCCACTCGACCCGCGCGCGAAGTGCTGAAACTTGCCGACGCGGCAATCTTCAACCTCATCATCGGCAACGCCGACGCTCACGCGAAGAATTACAGCCTGCTAAGACTTGAGAACGGCGAAGTGGCGCTTGCCCCGCTTTACGATGTCGTCGCCACACACATGTGGAAGCAACTCTCGCCAAAGCTCGCGATGCGATTTGGCCGCGCCGCGACCGTGGAGGAATTCGACATCGGGAACGTCGCGCGCTTCGCGGAAGAGGCCGGGCTGGGTGCGCCTTTCATCCGTCGCCGGTTGGCTGACCTTACTGAAGCGGTGAGGGCGGAGATTGAGAAGGGTGTTCAGGTGCCCGGCAATCCGGCTGAGGAAATGGTCGCGCCGGTCGCAGAGGCATTATCGGCTCGTGCCAGCATCGTTGCCTTGAAGCTCTTAGAGACATGAGGGTGCAGATCGGTGGTGCAAGAATGACGTTTCAATAGACCAAACGGAGTGATCGAGACAGATTTCGTCCATTACGTTCTTGCTAAATAATTCTCTATAAAGTCAATTCATCGCCAATCGGTTGGCAGGGGGCAATCTTGACGACGTCATTTCAGACCAATCCATACAAGCTCAGCGACCTCATGCGCGAATGCCATGAGGGCAAGCTTCAGCTGCCAGATTTTCAGCGTGGATGGGTTTGGGACCAAGATCGCATCACCGACCTTTTGGCTTCGATTTCTGAGGGCTTCCCAGTGGGTGCGCTTATGACCTTGGATGCGACTGGCGAAGTGTCGTTTGCGGTTCGCCCCGTTGAGGGCGCGCCCTCTCCCTCCAAGGATATCGAGGCTTACCTGCTTGATGGCCAGCAGCGCATGACCTCGCTCTACCAGTCGACTTACACAACCGTTCCAGTCTCAACTCAGACTGTGAAGAAGCGACCGATCAAGCTGCATTTCTACTTCGATATTCGCGCAGCGCTCGATCCCGATGTCCCGCGCAGCGAAGCCATTGTGCCGGTCCCCGAAGACCGGATCATCCGCGAGAACTTTGGCCGGGACATCAAGCTCGATCTTTCAACCGAGGAGAACGAGTTCGAACACCTGCATTTCCCGATCGACCGAATGTTTGAGGCGCATATTTGGAATCAGGCCGCAACAGCTTGGATCTACAAGGATCTCGCCCAGCGCGCGGAGCATCTCAAACTGGTCAACGACTTCATGCAGGAGGTCGTCAACAATTTTACCCAGTATCAGGTGCCGGTTATCAAACTGGGCAAGGACACGAGCAGGGCAGCTGTCTGCCTCGTTTTCGAAAAGGTGAACACAGGCGGAAAGCCGCTCGACGCATTCGAGCTTGTGACCGCGATGTATGCGGCAGATGAATTCCACCTGCGCGACGATTGGAAGGAACGCCGTAAGCGACTGGTCTCAAGCCAACCAGTGCTAGACAAGATCGAACCCGTCGAATTTCTGCAGGCGATCTCGTTGCTATATACCAAGGAGGTACGGGAAGCGGCGGCCGCAGCGGGCAAGGAGCCGCCGGCAATCAGCGCAACGCGCAACAGCCTGCTTCAGGTTCCATTGTCGGCATACCAGAAGTTCGCGCCGAAGGTTGAAGCGGGTTACATCGCGGCAGCCAAGTTTCTCCATTCGCTGAAGATCTTCAAGGCGCGGGATCTTCCCTATCAGACCCAACTTGTCCCGCTTGCGGCGATTTTGGCAGAGCTTGGGAATGCCTGGGAAAACGACGCAGTCCGGCAGAAGCTGGCCCGCTGGTACTGGTCCGGAGTGTTTGGGGAGCTGTATGGTTCGGCGGTTGAAAGCCGCTTCGCGCTCGACATTCGCGACTTCAAGCCTTGGCTGTCGGGCGGCGCAGAGCCTCAGACTGTTCAGCGAGCCAGCTTTGAGGAGCGCAGGTTGCGGACCCTTCGCTCAAGGCTTTCGGCAGCCTACAAGGGTGTTCATGCTCTGCTGATGAAATGCGGGGCGGAGGACTTCAAGTCAGGCCAGCCCTATGACCAGGCTGTGTTCTTCGATGAGAATGTCGACATCCATCACATCTTCCCGCAAGCGTGGTGCAAGAGTGTCGGGATTGGGCCGGAGATCTACAACAGCATCGTCAACAAGACGCCGATTGCGTCTGGCACCAACAGGATGCTCGGCGGTGTTGCCCCTTCCTCCTATCTGGGCAGGTTGACCAAGGGTAATGACAACAATCCGGCGATTGCCCCCGATCGCCTGACCGCGATCCTCCAGAGCCACGAGATCGAGGAAAGCTATCTGCATGCCGACGACTTCGAGGGGTTCATGGATGATCGGCGCCAGAGGCTGTTGACCATCATCGAAAACGCGATGGGCAAGGAGGCTTTGAAAGAGGCCGAGGTTCCATCCGACCATGACGAAGAGGATTACTACGCGGAAGAAGAGCTAGAGGCTGCGGAGTAACCACTACCCATGACCCCTGCAGAATTTATCCAGAAATGGCGCGCCGTTGACCTGAAAGAGCGTACGGCTTCCCAGTCGCACTTTAACGACATTTGCCGCCTGCTCGACATCGAAGACCCGATCACCGCCGACCCCAAGGGCGAATGGTTCACCTTTGAAAAGGGCGCTTCCAAAACCGGCGGGGGCGAGGGCTGGGCAGATGTCTGGCGCAAGGAATGCTTCGCCTGGGAATACAAGGGCAAGAAGAAGGACCTCGACCGCGCATTCGCCCAATTGCAGCAATATGCCATCGCGCTCGACAATCCGCCGCTGCTGATCGTCAGTGACATGGACCGCTTCCGCATCCACACCAACTGGACGAACACGGTGCAGGAGGTCCACGAATTCGCGCTGGATGATCTGCTCGATGGCGCCACCCGCGATCTCCTGCGCAATTGCTTCCTCGATCCTGAACGGCTGAAGCCAGCAAAGACGCGCCAGATGCTGACCGAAGAGGCGGCAGAGGAATTCTCCCAGCTTGCCCAACGTCTGCGCGCGCGCGGACATGAGGCCCATGCCGTCGCCCACTTTGTCAATCGGCTCGTCTTCTGCATGTTCGCCGAGGACGTTGGCCTGCTGCCCGACCACATGTTCACTGCCATGCTCAAGGCCAGCGTCGGGAAGCCGGATAGCTTCGCAACCAACGCAGCCATCCTGTTCGGGGCAATGAAGACCGGCGGACTGGTCGGCTTCACTAGAGTCGAATGGTTCAATGGGGGCCTGTTCGATGAAGACAGCGCCTTGCCCCTCGAACGCGCCGATATCGACAACCTGATTGCCGCCGCCGCTCTGGACTGGTCGGAGATTGATCCGTCAATCCTCGGCACGTTGTTTGAGCGTGGGCTGGACCCTGACAAGCGCAGCCAGTTGGGTGCGCATTACACCGATCGCGACAAGATCATGCAGATTGTCGAGCCGGTCATCATTCGCCCGCTAATGGCGGAATGGGATGTGGTTCGGGCAAAGATCGAGGAAGCGTTGGCCAAGGCCGAAAAAGCCACTGGCGGCGCGAGGACGCGGGCAGAGACCGAGGCCAAGCGCCATCAGGCTGAGTGGCACGAACGGCTCCGAAATTTCCGCGTCCTTGATCCCGCCTGCGGATCGGGCAATTTTCTCTATCTCTCTTTGCTGGCGCTCAAGGATATCGAGCATCGCACGAACCTTGAGGCCGAAGCGCTCTCACCGGCGCTTGCTGCACGCTTTCCCTCAAGCGGGCCGGAAAACGTCATGGGAATTGAAATCAATCCCTACGCTGCAGAACTAGCACGAGTCTCGGTCTGGATTGGAGAAATCCAGTGGATGCGCCGCAATGGGTTTGAGGCCGCCAAAAACCCGATCCTTCGCAGCCTTGGGAACATCGAGTGCAGAGATGCGATCTTGGCACCCGATGGGGCGGAAACACAATGGCCGGATGCAAATGCAATTGTCGGCAATCCACCTTTCCTAGGCGCAAAGCTTATGAAGCGTCTGCTGGGCGTGAAAGAGACGGAAGAAATTCGGGCTGCATTTGAAGGGCGATTGCCCGGTTTCACCGACCTTGCCTGTTACTGGTTTGAGAAGGCGAGAGAGAAAATTTCCGAAGGGCGCTGTGAGCGAGCGGGCTTGGTTGCCACGAACTCCATCCGAAAGAATACGAACCTTCCAGTCATGAAGCGCATTCTAAATGACTCGCGGATTTTCGAGGCGTGGAGCGAAGAGAAATGGACCATCGATGGCGCGGCAGTCGACGTATCGCTCGTTTGTTTTGGTGACAGTGGGCAGGCAGCCTATCTCAACGGCCAGGAGGTCGATTCAATCAACCCGGATTTGACCACTGGACTAAATCTAACATTGGCGCGTGCGGTACCCGAGAACAGGAATGGTGCCTATCTTGGGATCCAGAAGAGTGGTCCTTTCGACGTTCCGGGAGGGATGGCGAGAGTATGGTTGGCTGAGCCTACAAACCCCAATGGTTTGCCTAACAGCGAGATATTGAAGCCATACTGGAACGGAGATGATGTAACCGGGCGTCCAAGGGATTTTTGGCTCATCGATCTACCGCTCGGCCTTAGCGAAGCAGACGCATCCGCATTCGCGAGCCCGTTCGAACACATCCGAACAACCAATGACGAGGACGGAAAGACAATTGCAGAGCTTCGCGCGGAGCTTGGCGATCGGGCGGGCCCACGATGGTGGGAACCCCATTGGCCACGTCCAGAAATGCGGGCAAAGATCCATGCGGTTGATCGATATCTCGTCACGCCAGAAACTGCTCAGTATCGGATCTTCGTATGGCTCCAACTGCCGATACTGCCAGACAAGAACTTGATCGTAATCCCGCGTGATGACGATACGACCTTTGGTATTTTGCAGTGCCGGTTCCATGAGCTCTGGGCGCTGCGGAAGGGTTCTGACCTCCAAGACCGTCCAAGGTATACTCATACCTCGGTATTCGCGACCTTCCCTTTCCCGGTAGGACTTACGCCCGATGTCCCGACCGCCGATTATGCCGATGATCCGCGAGCGCAAGCCATCGCAACAGCCGCGTCCCGGCTCAATGAAATGCGCGAGAACTGGCTCAATCCGCCAGACTTGGTCGAGCGCGTCCCCGAAGTGGTTGAAGGCTATCCCGACCGCATCCTGCCAAAGGACGAGGCCGCCGCGAGAGAGCTGAAGAAGCGCACCCTCACCAACCTCTACAATGCCCGCCCCGCATGGCTGGACCACGCCCACCGCGCGCTCGATGAAGCGGTTGCCGAAGCCTACGGCTGGGGCGACGACTACCGCGCCGGTTTGCTGACCGACGACGAGATTCTGGCGCGCCTGTTCCGGCTCAATCAGGAAAGGGCGAACGGCTGATGCACGCTCCAGTCGCACCCGAAATCAATCGCCTGATTGACCTGATCGACTACGTCGAAGCCACCGAGCGCGACAAGCTGAAGACCGTGCTGGATTATCAGGACCACAAGGCCTTCCGGAAAACCGGCGCTGAGCTTCAAGGGTTGCCCGGCGTCGCGCTCGACGTGGGCCGTGATGACGATCCGATATGGTTGCGTGTCGACCGGTTGCCAAAGAAGGCGCCGCCAGCCCCGGAGGACGCTGAGCTATCGGTCTGGTTGACCTATCGCGACGATCCAAAAAGCGAGCCGCGACTAAAGAGCGAAGTCGCAGGAGCCGTCCTTGTTGAGGCTGGCTTGATCGCGGCCGAAGATGCTCCCGAGCATGTTTCGTTCGAGCACTTTGCCGAGCGCGAGGAGGTCGAACTCCTTTTCGAGTATTGGCTGAAAAATGCCTGGGCGAGTTGGGTCGAGACCGAGACGCCTCGCCGCGCGACAATCGCGCTCTATAATGCGCTGTTCATGCTGCGCCAGCAACTCGAAGGCGTTAGCGATATCCCGCTTGAGCTTACGTGCGGCATCGGCTTCGCTACGCTGTTTCGTGACGGCAAGCGATTGCGGTACCCCTTGCTGACTGTAGCGCAGGAAATCAGCCTGAATGAGTTGACCCATGCAATTGAGGTGAGGCCTCGCATGGAAGCCGATCCTGGCCTCGAACTGGATGCTCTGGACAAGATGGGGCTGGGTGCGCTCGATCAATGGCGCTCTGCCACCGAGAAGTTTCTTGACGAACTGGAGGAAGAGAGCCTGTCTCCATTCGCCTCGGAGACGTTTGCGCCGCCGCTTCGCCAAGCCGCTGCCTTGCTCGACCCTGACGCTGTGTACCTTCCCGATCAGGATCCACCGCAGTCCGGGATCATCCCTTCGGTCGAACCACAGTTCCGCATTGGCGATGCCTTTGCATTCTTCCAGCGAGAGCGTCGTGCCACGCAGTTGATGGAAGATTTGCGCCGGTTCCGCTCACTTCTTGAAGACGGGGAAGAGGCGCCGGAGCTGCCGAGCGCAGTGGCCTCCCTGCTTGTTGAGCCCGCCGATGCGGTGAGCGAAGAGGAATACCCCGAGTTTCGCGGCATCTCCAGCATTCCCGGTGTAACGACCTCGACAGGTGAAGGGAAGGATCTGTTCTTTCCTTTGCCTTTCAACCGAGAACAGGTCGAAGTGGTGCAGCGCCTGGAAGTGCGCCCTGGTGTAGTTGTTCAAGGGCCGCCGGGGACTGGCAAGACACACACCATTGCAAATATCATTAGCCACTACCTTGCCCTCGGTAAGCGCGTCCTGGTCACATCGCAAAAGGCGCCCGCACTGAAGGTTTTGCGAGACAAACTACCGGAAGCGGTGCGTCCGCTCGCGGTGAGCCTGCTCGAAAGCGATCGGGACGGTCTCAAACAGTTTCAGGAATCCGTCGATATCATCGCCGAAAAGCTCCAACGCCTGCGGCGCCACGAGTTGCAGGACGAGATCGATGATCTCGACGAGCAGATTGACAGGCTGCACCGGCAACTGGCGCTGATCGATACAGAGGTCGACAAGATTGGTCGCGCGGCAATTTCGCCAATCACGCTGGATGGCGACACTTACGAACCAATTCGCGCCGCCCGGCTGGTCGCAGCCTCGCCGGAACTAACAGCTTGGATGCCGGATGATCTCGATGTGTCTTCATCCTGCGATCCAGCGTTTTCCGATTCCGACATCGCCGAACTCAGGACGGCTCGGAGGGTCGTAGGCGACGACCTCGTCTATATAAACGCGCGTCTTCCGGACCTTGAACGCCTTCCCACAGTTGAAGCGCTCCTAAATGCGCACAAGGATCTGTCGAAAGCTGAGCAGATCCGGGAAAGGATTAGCAGGGGTGAACTTCCGGCTTTGCGCGAAGATCGAGACGACACTGTTTCGCGTCTGCGGGACCTCACGGCCAAATTGAAGTCGCTGTCTGCCGAAGAGCAACGGGTGGCAGGAGCGCCCTATCCTTGGACCAATGAGTTGCTTCAATGCATTGGAGAGGCCGAGCCAGACAACCGACTGAGTGCCTTCGAAAGCTTACGTGAAGAGGCTTTACGGCTCGGCACCGAGTATCAATATTTCCTGACCAGGCCGGTATTCGTACCGGAGGAAGCGCTGATCGATCCCAAGTTCCTTGCTGCCATCGAAAGGGAGGCCGACGGCAAACCTGCATTGGGTCTTGTTAGCGGGATTTTCGCGGCAAAACTCAAAGCTCAATTGGGTGAAGTCACCGTGCTCGGTGAGCATGCCTCAGGTGCCGAAGCATGGAGCGACGTGCAGCGATTTGTGGCTGCACGAGCCTCAGTTCGGCGTTTTCAGGCGGCTTGGAGCAACGTGGTGGCCGGCGGAATTGGCGATCAGCTAGAGGGGCAAGAGTTAGGCTTGGCGCAACTCGCAAGGCGCCAGTTCGATCACATAGACGCTGCCAATGCATTGATCGCAAGCCGCCAAGAAATCCGGTCTATCGTCGATGCCATTTTTGTCTCGTTTTCAGCCCTGCGGGATGGAGATCAGCAAGCAATCAGCCATCTGCTCGATGCCGTTGACGCACACCTCTTACGATATCGATTGGCCGACGCTGAGAGCTTGCGCACTTCGCTCCGTTCAGAGTTGGATTCTTGTGAATACGAAGTCAGCACGGAGCTTCGAGCCCTAGCGGTAACGCGTTTGGGAAGCCCGGAAGTCTCAATCGATACCCTTTCTGAAGCGTGGACCTCTCTCATAACGCGCCTGCGAGAGATCAAAGCGAAATGCGACGCTTTTGAAAAGATTGCTGCGGTGACAGATCTCATCGAGATGTCTGGCGCCCGACGATGGGCGCGGCGTCTAAGGTCAAATCCGGTCAATGGTGTCGAAGATGAGCTCTTGCCTGGCGATTGGGAGAACCGGTGGCGTCTCCGCCGCTTAGAGCGCTGGCTGGATGCCAACGACAAGCATCATCGGCTCAGGGAACTTGGCTATGATCGCAATGAGAAGGAGACACTGCTCAAGCGAGCATACGAACGTTCGATAGAGCTGCGCACATGGCTTGAGCTTAGCAAGAAGGCTAGCGACGGGGTCAAGGCGGCACTCGCCGCTTATGCCGATGCCGTTCGAAGGATCGGGCGGGGCACCGGGAAACGTGCAGGCCGATACCGACGCCAAGCACGTGAGGCATCTGATCGCGCAAAAGGTGCTTTGCCATGCTGGATCATGCCGCACTACCGGGTTTCAGAATCGCTTCCCGCAGACTTGGGGCTGTTCGATCTCGTTATTGTTGACGAAGCATCTCAGTCGACGGTGGCGGCACTGCCAGCTCTTCTCCGAGCCAAGACCATCCTCATTGTTGGCGACGATAAGCAGGTGAGTCCCGACCTTGTAGGGCGCGATCAAGCGAGAGCGGATGAACTAGCGGTTCGACATCTTTCAGGGCAAGTTCCTGACTACCGTGCTTCTCTTCGCGAAGAGCAATCGTTGTATGATCTGGGTAAGGTTGTTTTCGCCGGTGGGGCGATCATGCTCACCGAACATTTCCGTTGTGTCGCGCCCATCATCGAATTTTCTAAGGCGCAGTTCTACAATCACCGCCTGAACCCGCTTCGGCTACCCACTGCCTCGGAACGGCTTGATCCTCCGCTAATCGACGTTCGGATCGAGGACGGCTATCGTCAGGGAGACATAAATCCTCCTGAAGCAGCCTACATCGTCGAAGAGATCGAGAGAATCACGTCCGATCCTATGATGGCAAAGAGGACGATCGGCGTAACAACCCTGTTAGGTCAAAAACAGGCAGCTCACATTTATAGCCTCATTGAGCAAAAACTGGGACCTGAGGTGATTGAGCAGCATCACCTCCGCGTTGGTGACCCAACCGCATTCCAAGGCGATGAACGAGACATCATGTTCATTTCCCTTGTGGCACAGACTGGCGACAGCGCGTTGTCCGGAGTGCGATTTGAGCAACGCTTCAATGTCGCCCTCTCGAGGGCATGTGACCGGACCTATCTGGTGCGCTCAATTGATGTGGAGGCCTTGCGCCATTCCGATCAGCTAAGGCGCGCGCTGCTGGATCATTTCCGTATGCCGTTTCCCTCTGATGGTCAGGAGGCCAAGGATCGGCGAGAAAAATGTGAGTCCGATTTTGAGCGCGAGATGTATGATTTGTTGGTCGAGAGAGGGTACAGGGTCGACACCCAAGTCAAGGTAGGGGACTTTAGGATCGACCTCGTCGTCGAGGGCGAGAATGACCGGCGTGTCGCCATTGAATGCGACGGCGATAGATATCACGGCCCTGATCGCTGGGCCGCCGACATGAACCGGCAGCGTATTTTGGAAAGAGCTGGTTGGACGGTCTGGAGATGCTTCGCATCTCGTTTCGTCAGGGACCAAGGACAAGTCCTGGAGGAACTGGTCGGATTCTTATCCGAGCGTGGCATTCAGCCAGTTGGCGGTTTCGACGAGTGGACAAGTCGACATGTTGAGCAACGTACCTGGCGTACTACTGACGCAGCTGGAGGTGACGACGCAGAGCAAACTTTCGCGCCTGATGAAACCGCTGACACTAGTGACGGTAACCAGGCCACCACGAATGATGAAGCTGCTCAGCATTCGCCTGCTGAGGACGAGGATCGCAACTCGACCAGGGTCACTGAAGGCCAAGTTCAGGCGGAGATTTTGCAGTTGATGTCGGATGGACAGGTCTGGAGCAACGCCCAGCTGAAGCGGACGTTGCCTGACCACCTTCCACTGTCACCTGCAGACCGCGAAACTGCTGCATTCAGGCCGCACGAAGAGAAATGGGAGGAGCTTGTTAATAACGCACTTTCTCCATCGCGCGGCAACTCGCTCCATTCGCGCGGGTTGGTGGAAAGCCGAGGAAGGGGGCTTCACCAGCTTGCCACCTCGCCTGGTCAAGATGAGCCGCAGACCTCGAATGATCGGTCCGTGGAATCGCCTGGAGCGGTTTATCGTTTGCCCCTTCACGAGGTGGGGCAAGAGTACCAGTTTTCCGAGTTGTCAGTGCCCGAAGGCGATGGCGATCAGATTTATGAAGATGGCTATCAACGACGGCTGGAATCAATCGTCGGGGAAGTCATCGAACTCGAAGGACCTGTCTACCTAGACTTAGTTGTCGAGCGGGTCGCCCGCGCGCACGGGAAGCAAAAGGCGGGAAGGATAATTCAGGAGAGGGTCGTTGCTGCGGTACCAGCCGAATGCCGACGGTCGCACGATGGGGATCGCCTTGTCCTTTTTTCCAAGCATTCGAGCCCGGAGACCATCGTACCCCTAAGGCCCTCAAGATCCGACTGGAGATCGCACCGGGATATCCCATTGATTGAGTTGGCGAGTTTGGCGCTACCCGGAATCCGTTCGAAGAAATCAGACGAAGATATTCTCGCGCATTTCTCCAAAGCGTTCAAATTGGCTCGGCTCCGACAGCCGACGAGGCTCAGATTCGAAGAGGCAATTGCGATTGCGAGATCGGCAGTAGAGGCTGAGGTATGATTGTTTCAGGCATACGACGCTCCTGCGCCGCGCGGGCGCGGAAATCCTTCGGAAATGCGTTCGAAAATCCTTCAGAATGCACTGCCGAAATGACTGGTCACGTGGGGCCGTTACGGGAAATTTGATGGCACACCGTACCCGGAGATCCGGTGTTTGGGATGCGAGGATTTCTGCGGGTTTCGCAGCCATTTGACCATCTGTCGCCAAGTATTGTCATCTGATGTCACTTCTCGATCCGCAACTCACATGTGAGTTGCTCGGATCTAAGCTATTAATTTGAAATCGAAAATTAGCGTTTTCCTACAGGGTGGTCGCTGCCGTAGACTGATGTCAGTCGAGAGGGGTCATTGGGCCGAGGAGGGGCGGCCAAACGTCAGGTGACGCCGTGCGGTTTGCCCTTCAATGCTATGTCGACGAAGACCTTCACGCCCTTGTAAAAGCCGCTGCTGATGCAGCGCATATGAGCGTCAGCCAATGGCTGAAGCTCACCGTCATCGAGGCGCTCGAGCAGCCCCAGGACGAGGCGTTCCGCGATCAGGTTCTGGCCGATCTGCTCTTCACCAAGATCGCCCTCGATGGCTGGCTCCGAACCCACAAGGATAAGGAGCTGCGGGACCGGGTTGTGGTCGCTTACCAACGACGCATTCGCGAATATCGCGAGCGCAAAGCCGCGAAGCGCGAGGGGCGCTGAGCGATGCTTTCGGTTGCCAATGTGCGCTCGGCTGGCGGTGCGGCCAACTACTTCGCCAACGACAATTACTACACCAAGGCAGACGCTGATCGGTCCGGAATCTGGGTCGGCAAAGGTGCGGAGCTGCTGGGTCTTTCAGGCGCGGTCGATGGCAAGGCGTTCGAGGCAATACTGCGCGGGGAACTGCCCACTGGCGAACGGATCGGGCACCAGGGACAGTACCATCGGGCGGGGACCGATCTGACCTTTTCACTGCCAAAGAGCTGGTCGCTTCTGGCACTCGTCGGCAAGGATCAGCGGATCATTGACGCGTACCGTTCGGCGGTCGTCGAAACCCTCCAATGGGCGGAGAAAAATGCGGCCCAGTTTCGCACCGAGAAGGGTGGCAAAGAACGGCTGCATGCAAGCGACAACCTGACTGTCGCGCTGTTCCAGCACGACACCAACCGCAATCAGGAACCGAACCTGCACTTTCATGCCGTCGTCGCCAATATGACGCAGGACAAGGATGGCAAGTGGAGGGCGCTCCGCAATGACAAGCTGTGGCAGCACAATACCTTGCTCAACGCCATGACGATGGCGCGCTTCCGGATCGAGGTAGAGAAGCTTGGCTACCGGATCGGCGCATTCGGAAAGCACGGCAACTTCGAAGCCAAGGGCATCGACCGTGATGCGGTGATGGCCTTCTCGACGCGGCGGCAGGAGGTGCTCGAAGCCCGACGCGGCGGCGGGCTTGAGGCGGGCGTCGTGGCGACGCTGGCGACACGGCAGGCCAAACAAAGCGATGTGGATCGCGGTGCCTTGATGGCTCAATGGGAGGGGCAGGCCTGGGATCAGGGGCTCGACCTTGAAGGCATGGTGCGCGACGCCAAGCTGCGTTCGCACGAGCTGGCTGTTGCGGCTGCCAAGCGGGCAAATGATCGCCCCACTTTACTTGAACGGGGCAAGGCAATGATCGCCAGCGTCGCCGAGCGAATGGGCATCAAGGAGGGCGATCCGCTCATCCCTAAGCGGATCCATCTGAAAGGCCGGGAAAAAATTGCGACGGCTCACGCGGTTGCATCGGCGGTGCGGCATTTGTCCGAACGAGAATCCGCCTTTACGGCAACTGATCTTGCCAAAGCTGCGCTCGATTTCGGCTTGCCGACAACGATGAAGTCAGTCGAAAAGCGCATCGGTCAACTTGCGCAACAAGGTGCGCTGCTGCGTGGGCGTGGCACGCAGAAGGGGTGGCTGACCACATCCAATGCATTGGCGCTGGAGACCCGCATGTTGGCCGAGATCGAGAAGGGAAAAGGCGCAGTTCGTCCGATCCTCAACGCGGACACTGCCGGGCCATATCTGCAAGCGTCGGCAGCCATCAACTACGGCATGAAATTGAATACCGGTCAGGAAGCAGCAGGCCGGTTGATCCTGTCTTCGACCAATCGCGTGGTAGCCGTCCAAGGTGTGGCAGGGGCCGGCAAATCAACCGTGCTGCGGCCACTAAATCAGCTTCTGGAAGAACACGGCAAAAGGGTGGTCGGCTTGGGTGTTCAGAATACTCTGGTCCGCATGCTGGAAAAGGATACCGGCATTCCGTCGATGACATTGCACCGTTTTCTCGGGCAGAATCGTAAGCTGCTTGATGGCTCGGCAGGTAAAGCCGAGATAGCCGCTGCGCGCGAGGAATTTCGCGACACTGTTCTTGTTCTCGATGAAGCCTCAATGGTCTCTACCCGCGAACAGGACCGCCTGATCCGGCTTGCCAATCTGCTCAAGCTTGATCGCCTCGTCCTCATGGGCGACGAAAAGCAGCTGGGGGCTGTCGAAGCGGGGAAGCCCTTCGCTCTGGCGCAGCGCGCTGGGACCGAAACGGCGCGCATGGATCACAATCTTCGTGCGCGCTCAGATACATTGAAGAGGGCGCAGCAGGCGGCCCAGTCAGGCAAAACCAGCGATGCACTCGAACATCTCAAGGATCATATCGTCGAGGTCCAGGAAGACAGTGCAATCGTTGCGGCGGAACGTTGGCTGTCCCTTCCGCCTGCCGAGCGCGAACGCACGTCGATCTTTGCGGCAGGTCGTCGTCTGCGCTCTGAGATAAATGCCGCGGTTCAAACCGGGCTCGCCGCCAATGGCGAAATCGGACCGGCGAGCGCACGGCTTACAGTTCTGTCCCGTGTGAACGCGACCCGCGAGGAATTGCGCTACGCGCGCAACTATCAACCGGGAATGGTGCTTGAAGTGGCAAGCCGCCAATCGCGGCATGATCTCGGACGAGGAAGCCATGAGGTCGCCGCCGTCGATACCGAAAAGGGTGTTGTTACGCTTCGCGATGAGCGAGGGCACTTGCGCCGCTTCGTGCCAGCGAAATTGTCGTCGAAGGGCAGCGACCAAACATTGCAGCTGTTCGAGAAGAAGGATCTCGATCTCTATACCGGGGACGCCATCCGTTGGACGGCGAGCGACCATAAACGCGGATTGATAAATGCCGACAGGGCAATAGTGACCGCGATCAACCAGGACGGCGTGACGGTCACGAGCTCCAGCGGCATGGAGCATAAACTGAAGCCGAACGACCCGATGCTGAAGCGGATCGACCTCGCCTATGCGCTCAACGCCCATATGGCGCAGGGCCTCACAGCAGATAAGGGCATTGCCGTGCTCGACAGCCGCGAGCGGCGCCTGCTCTCGCAGAGCAACTTCCTTGTCACGATCACACGTCTGCGAGACGAGCTCACGCTGATTGTCGACAACCGGGACAAGGTTGGGCGAGGGATTGCGACCAATCTGGGCGAGAAGACATCAGCCGCTGAAATCACCGAGCGACTTGGCCTAGCGGCAGCCAAGGGACAGCGCGCGGGTCAGATCCAAGCGGCCAACCAGGAACCGAAGGTCGAACGAGATAAGGAACCTGAGCTGACCAAGGAGCGGATCAAGCCGTTCGAGATTGGCTTGTAGCGAAAGGGCATGAAATGGGCCGGAAGCGGAAAGGCAGCTTTTATATCTTTGAGCGGATTAAGCGGACAGCGACTGCTGACCGAATCGCAAGCCGGTGCATTAGAGAATGGTCTGGAGAAACCCCTCTTGGCATAGACTTTTGCCGTCGTTGAAACGCCCCTGCAGGACAGCCAACACGGAGCCGAGAGCCACAAACTAAATCGGTTTACTATTTAGCGCGCCTTTCCTACCATCCGGAGATGGCGAGAGAAACCTTTACGATTGAGGGCGCAGGCGCGATTTCTCTTACAGCCGAGGCTGAGGGGGATGCCTACGCTAAACCCGTCCTTCTTGCGCACGGCGGCGGGCAGACACGGCGCGCGTGGAGAAGGGTGGTCAGCGAGCTGGCTCAAGCCGGCTTTCGCGCAATCGCCTTCGACATGCGCGGTCACGGAGACAGCGATTGGTCGCCATGCGGAGCTTATGAAATGCGCGACTTCGCGGCGGATCTGGTCGCTGCAGCGTCGCGCCTGGACCAGAAGCCAGCGCTGGTCGGCGCTTCACTGGGCGGGCTCGCTGGACTGATTGCCGCAGGGGAGCTTGCTCCAGGTAGCTTTGCTTCACTCACATTGGTCGACATTGCCCCGCGCATGGAGCCCAGCGGTGTGATGCGCGTGGTTGGTTTCATGGAAGAGCATGTCGATAGCGGCTTCGCCTCACCAGAGGAGGCGGCCGACGTGATCGCTCGCTACATGCCGCATCGTCCCAAGCGGGGCGCGAGCGATGGTCTGAAAAACTATCTGCGGCAGAAGTCGGATGGGCGCTTCTATTGGCACTGGGACCCAGTGTTTATCCGTAATATAATGGCGGCCAGACAAGGCGACCCAGACAACCAGGAACGTCAATCGGCAATGCTGAGCCAAGCTGCGGCGAAACTCACGCTTCCGCTTCACCTCATCCGAGGCGCCTCTAGCGATCTTGTTTCCGAAGAGGCCGTTTTGCATCTGCGGCAACTCGCCCCCCATGCAGAATACACGGACATCGCCGATGCCACGCATATGGTCGTGGGCGATGCGAACGACGCCTTTTCCGCCGCTATCGTCGATTTCCTAGGGCGCCATCACTCATCCGATACGACTCACCCACATGGGACGAGGGAGCTATGATCGATCGAGAGCGCTTGCAGGAAATGCTGCATATCGCGCCGTTTCACCGATGGCTTGGGCTGGAGATTGCGACATGCTCCGACCAAGGAATCGCGATCACCATGCCATGGCGCGAAGAGATCGTGTCGAACCCTATGATTGGGTCGGCGCATGGAGGGATCCTGGCTTCACTGGTCGACCTCACCGGGCTTTATACTCTGCTTGCCGGGGGCGTCGCGGCGAGAGCGACGGCCGATCTGCATGTCGATTACCACCGTCCTGCAACCTCAGGACCTCTCACTGCTCACGGACAGATCGTGAAGGTCGGGCGACAGATTTCGGTGGCGGAAACCCGGGTTCTCGAGCCCGACGAAAAGTTGGTCGCCAGCGGCAGGGGCGCCTACTTCTCGTCAACCGGATCACTTGATCAGCGCGGCGGGACTATTGATCTCGAACAGGCTCTTGCCACCCAAGGCCCAGCGACTTCTGCAGCGCGATCCACGCCAGCGTAAGGGCACCTTTTGCCCGGACGAGGTCTGCTGAGGCCTGCTGCTGTTCTCGCAGGGCCCGGTTGAGGTCAGCCTTCGAGATCGCTCCTGCGGCAAAACGTTGGCGGTTCAGGTCCGCCGCGCCGTCAGCCTGCTTCTTGATTTGCATACTGGCAGCGAGCGCCACACGCTGCTGGCCGAAGCGAGCCAAGGCACGTTCGGCGTCTTGCAGTGCCAGAAGCACCGTCTGCTGGTAATTGGCGACTGCTTCGTTGCGCGCCGCCCCGGCTTGGTCGATCGCAGCGTCTACCCTGCCGAAATCCAGAAAATTCCACTGGAGGCGCGGGATCGCGAGTGCGGAGAAATCGCCGACATCGACAACGTCGTCCAACGAGGATCCGCCGAGGCCCAGGATCCCCGTGAAGGACAATTTCGGGAACCGCGCCGCCTCGGCCACCCCGATCCGCGCCGTCGACGCGGCAAGAGACCGTTCGGCCGCCCTTATGTCAGGCCGACGCGCCACCAGGCTTGCCGGATCGCCGATCGCGACCTGCTCTGGCGGCATGGGAATGGAATGCGCAGTCGTGAGCGCTGCATCAACTGATCCCGGCACCTGTCCGGTCAGTATAGCGAGTGCATCAGACAGGACTGCGATATCCGCTTCAGCTTCGGCAAGTTGTGACTTGAGCATCTCCAGTTCGGCATTCGCGGTGCCTACCGGGAAAAGCGGCAATGCACCGCGCTGATAGCGTTGGTATGTCAGCGCCAGGATCTCTTCCTGCAACGAAGTCTGCGCCTCAAATTGCTCTGCGCGGAATTGGGCCTCCCGCAAATTGACGTAGGTGCTGGCCACTTGGGCAGTCAACTGGACCTTTGCGTCCTCTGCATTGGCCACCGTTGCAGCAGCTTGGGCATTGCTGGCTTCAATGCGCCTGCGCGAGCCACCGGCGAACTCCAGCTCCCAGTTGGCGTTAAGGCCCACATTGAAAAAGCTGAGCGAGTCATCGATTTCTGCGTCGGAATTGGTTTGCTCTGACGGGGGGGGCGCCCCGCCTTGAATGTCGAGACCAGGAAGCCGGCCCTGCACGGTGCTGGCCTGTGCCCCAAGCGATGGCATTCGACCCGCACGGTCTTGCCTGATGGATTCCCGTGCCTGGGCAATGCGCGCCTGCGCTGCGGCGAGCGAAGGGTTGCCGGACAGCGCAGCCTCCACCAGCCGCGTCAACTCGGGATCGCCGAGCAGCAGCCACCATTGAGCGACAACCGGATCAGATGCGCTCACATCACTGCCAGCGCGCACAAAGCGAGTGCCCGTGTCTGCTGACACAACTTCCGGGGGGCCTGCATAATCGGGCCCTGCCGTGCATCCAGCTAGCAAGGCGATAGTGATAATCGGAGGTAGCAAGTGGCGCATAATCTCGGGCTCAGTGCATCGAAAGGGAGACATTTTCCGGAAGCGGCTTGAGGAACAGAACAAGCGGGACCGTCGCGAGTGTGAGAAGTCCCATCACCAGAAAGACATCATTGTAGGTCATGATGAACGCTTCGCGCTGGAGAGTGCCGCCGAGTGCCGCCATCGCCCGTTCCATATCGCCCAAGCTTCGCGCCAGTCCGTCGAGATAGGTCTGCAGCGAAACGCTGTTCGCATTCAGCGTTTCTTCCATGCGCCTCGTATGGTGCCAAATTCGCTGGTCCTGGAACGAAGCGAGGGCCGAGAGGGCGAATGATCCGCCAAGATTGCGGGCCGCGTTGAAAATGCCCGAGGCATCGCCCGCGTCTTCCTTGGCCACCGACGCAACCGTTGCCTGATTCAGGAACATCATCGCAAGTATCATTCCGGCCCCGCGGATAAGCTGACTTTCAGTGAAGACAGCGCCGCCGGATTCGGCGGTCAGACTCGTGCTGACAAAGCAGCTGATCGCCATCAGCAGCATTCCGGTGCCGACGGCAATGCGGATGTCCACCTTGCGGATCATCAGGGGCAGAACCGGCATCAGGAGAAAGGCCGGGACACCCATCCAGAAGATGACCAGTCCCGTCTGAAAAGCATTATAGTCAGAGATGATCGCCAGAAACTGCGGAATGACATAGGTCGAACCATACATCACCATGCCCAGGGCGAGCGCCATGATCGCGACGCTGGCGAACTGTCGATTGAACAGGAGCTGCAACTTCAAGACTGGCTTGCGTGCCTTCACCTGTCCGTAAATCAAACAGGCAAAGCCGATAATGGTCACCACCGTTAGCCAGCGAATGAGTGAGGACTCGAACCATTCCTCACGGTGCCCTTCCTCGAGTACAACAGTCAGACCGCCCAGTCCGAGGATCAGCCCGAGAATGCCAGCCCAATCGGCGTCCGTGAGATATTCCCATTTGGGCTTTTCGTGAGGCAGCCCGATAAACAGCAAGAGCAGCAGGATTGCGCAGACTGGCACATTGACGAAAAAGGCATAGTGCCAGCTCAGGTTCTCGGTCAGCCAGCCGCCGATCAATGGCCCCATCACGGGGCCAAGAACCACAGTCATGCCGAACAGGGCCATTCCGATTGGCTGTTGGTGCGGCGGTAATCGTTTAGCCACAATAGTCATTGCGGTCGGAATGAGGACTCCGCCCGTGAATCCCTGACCCGTTCGGCCGATGATCATGGTCGTAAGGTCGGTTGCAATCCCGCATAGCACCGAAAATGCGGTGAACGCGCTAACCGCGATGATGAGGAGGGTTCGCAGACCGAACAGCCGTTCGAGCCAAGCGCTCAGCGGAATGACGACGATTTCAGCAACGAGAAATGACGTAGCAATCCAGGTGCCTTCGGCGCCTGTGGCACCGATCTCGCCCTGAATGACGGGGAGTGCGGAATTGACGATTGATATGTCCAGCGTCGCGAGCATGGCGCCAAGCGCGCCCGCGGCCACAGCGACCCAGGCAGTCACGTCTGCGTTCTTTCGGCCCCCGGCCGGCCCGATCGAAGTGTCCTGCGCTGCCAGTATCTCGGTCATTGAGTCCGACTCGAGATCTCTTCCAATTCGCCGGCAGCATTCCGGGTGTCGACCGTAGCCACTACCGACATGCCGGGAACGAGCAGACGCCGCACTTCAGGGGGAGCATCGATACCGATGCGGACGGGTATCCGTTGAACGATCTTGGTAAAGTTGCCGGTGGCATTTTCGGGGGGGAGGATGGAAAATTCCGCGCCCGTTCCCGGCGATATGCTGACCACTCGTCCCGCGATCTCAAGGTCGGGTAGGGCGTCAACTTCGAGCCTGACGCTTTGGCCGGCCCGGATCAGGCCGACCTGCGTTTCCTTGAAGTTTGCCGTCACGTAGATCGCCCTCACCGGAACCACCGTCATCAAACGTTGACCCGGTTGCACGAACTGGCCCACCCTCACCGAGAGATCGCCGACGCGTCCGGCCTTGCTGGCGCGCAGCAAGGTCGATTCAACCGTAAGGTCGGCTGTTTCCAGCTGAGCGCGAGCAGCGTCCGCCTGCGCCTGGGTCTGGTTGATCTGCTCGAACAGGGTCCCTCGGCGCGCGGTCGCGGCAGCCACCGCCGCCTGCGCGGCGACGAGTTCGGCCCGCGCTTGCCGCGCCTGCGCCTCATACTGGTCTAGCTTTTCCCGCGGTTCGGCTCCTGTCGCGGCAAGGGGCCGATATCGCGCCACCTGGTCGTTCGCGAGGTCCAGTGCTGCGCGCGCGGCGGCGAGTTGGCCCCGCGCCTGGCGAATGGCTGCATCCTGTTCGGCTACCTGAGAACGGATTGTGTCGGCACCGGCCAGGGTCGCAGCGATCTGTGCGCGCGCCTGTTGCGCTTGCGCCTGATAATCCCGCAGATCCAGTTGTACGAGGGCTCCGCCGCGAGCAACCTGCTCGTTCTCCCCCACGAAGACCTCTTCGACGTATCCCGCTACCTTGGAAGAGATAACGACGCTGTCGGCAGCGACATAGGCGTTATCGGTCGTCTGCATGTACTGTCCGTAGGTTACGTGCCGGTAGTACCACCAGATCCCGCCAAGCAGCACGGCAAGACCAACGATGATTAGCACGATGCGCAAGCCACGCCGCGATTGCGGTTTCGTTGGGGTTGTGCCCTCCTGCTCCGGTTGGTTGGAGTTATCGGTCATCTGACTCTTTCGGCAGCCTCAGTAAAAGGTGAACGCGTCTCGCGCCCTATGAGCCGTGAGTCAGATAGTAAAGGCATTTAGCAGTTTGCATTTGGGCATCCGAGGCTATCCGACTACACAGCGCTATGGATGAAAAACCAGATACCATGTCACGGTCTCAGCGTCGGCAGAAGGTCATCACCGATGATGACCGCATTCTCTATCTTATGGACGAGATCAGTCGCGGCGCGCGCAGAGTGTACGATGCGAGGGTCGCCAGGATCGGTCTCAATCAGACACAGTGGAGGATCATCGGACAACTTCTTCGCGATCCTGCCCTTACGCAGGCTGAAATCGCCAAGAAACTGGAACTGGAATCGGCGACCATCGGCCAGGCGGTTGCAGGTCTTTGCGCACGCGGGCTGATGAAAAGGCTTCGAGCTGAGACGGATCGGCGAGCGTGGCAGCTCATCCTCACGGAGCAGCTTGACGATCTGCTGCCCGAACTGAGAGGCTCCGCGGATAGGCTTCATGGTCTGCTTTGGCGCGACATTGCCGCCGACGAGAAGCAAACGTTGCAGCAGATTCTTGCAAGGGTATCGGAAAATCTGGACCAACTCCGGGCCGAGGCTGAGTAAAATCATGGCATCGCCCCCGGAAAAGCCTATCAGCAGCATCGCTCGCGCCGCGGAGATCGGCCAAATCCTAATGAGGCACGGCGCGAAGAATCTCGCCGGAGCCCTCGGATTTATTCCCTCTTCGAGCAATGTCATCGATCCTCGCGAATTTCGTCCGGCTGCAGTTGTGGCGTTCCTCCGTGACATCGGGCCAGTCGGCATAAAGCTGGGGCAACTCCTCGCCACCCGAAGCGATCTGTTTACCGAACACTGGATCACGGCATTCTCAACCCTGCACGATCAGGTGTCGTCAGTGCCCTTCGCAGATATCGAGCCCGTACTTGCTTCAAGCTGGGGTGAGGACTGGCGGAGCGACTTTGCGCAGTTCGACGAAAAGCCTTTGGCCTCTGCCTCCATAGCGCAAACCTATTCCGCCAGACTGCGGGACGGAAGCGAGGTCATCGTGAAGGTTCGGCGGCCAGGCACTGCCGCTCGGATGGAGGCTGATGTGCGCCTCCTTATACGCCTTGCCGGGATCGTGGAAGCACGGTCGCCGGATATCGCGCGTTACCGGCCAGTCGAGTTTCTGCGGACCTTCGGCCGCAATCTTGCCTGGGAGATGGACCTCGCTGCGGAATCCCGAGCCTGCGAGCGGATCGGCGCATATCTCGATACCATCGGCGTCAGGACCCCGGCCATCCATTGGGAACTGACCGGGCTGCGGGTGAACGTTCAGGAACGCCTGTACGGCAGGCCCGCGTCTTCGCTGGGCAGCCCATCGGGCGACCCGCGGGTGGCGGCTTTCGCTAAAAGCTATGCCAACGCTGTCCTGCGGATGATCATTCTAAACGGCGAATTTCACGGCGACCCCCATCCCGGCAATGTTTTCCTGATCGGCGAGCAGGATGTCGGCTTCATCGACTTCGGATCGGTCGGGACGCTCACCAAGGCCAGGCGCGACGAGATCGTCCGCCTCGTGCTTGCGATTGCTGGTGAGGAAACCAGCGATGTCGCGGATGTCCTGCTCGCATGGGCGGGGGAGCCGAAGGTGGATCGCGATGCGCTCGCGGTGGATCTGGATCAGTTGATTGGAGAGTTCAGGGGGACCGTGCTATCTGGCATCGAGTTCTCGCAGATTTTTTCCCGCGTTTTCGATCTGTTGCGGGATTATCGACTGGTTCTGCCACCTGATCTGGCCATTCTTCTGCGTACCTTGTTGACTGCAGAGGGCTTCGTCCGATCGCTGGCACCGGACTACAACATCGCCGAAGAGACCCGGCCGATCATGACGGAGCTTCTCGCCGAGCGGTTCTCGCTCGGCAGCGCTCGGTCGGGTTTGAAGAGACTTCGCGGTCAGCTGCTGGGTTTGTCGGCGTCCTTGCCCGACATACTTGCCACTGCGAACTCGATCGCAAAGTCAGGATATGTGCCGGTTCAGCTCGATCCGCTCAGTATCGAGCAGCTCGCTGGACTTCGCAATGAGCGTCAGTCCTTGAAAGGCCCTCTAGCTGCCGCATTGATCATAGCTAGCGCGTTGCTTGTCGATCAATCCTGGCTTCTGGCTGGCGGCGCGCTTGTGATTGCTGGGGTGGTGCTCATCCGAAAGTCATAATGAAGGAGCAACTTAATTCGTGCACGGTCACGATACGGCAAAGCCGAACTTAACGAGGATTTCATGCGCCTCACTTCAGCGACCAAGACGCATCGCGAAGAAAATTTTTCGACCTATTGCGATTGAAGGCTTATTTTCCTCAATCAGACGAAACTTTGGAACAGCAGCTTTCAGGTTTGTCCTCGCCTGACTTTATGGCTGCTATTAGGGCGCAAAGCCGTCGTGCCCACGAGAGCGCTTCTTTATCTTCCGACGCAGAAGTCTGACCATTCGCGCATCAGCTCACGCCGCTTGTCCAAATAGTTGGTACGGCGATAGGCCGCTTCCACTTTGTTGCTGACCGAGTGCGCTAGCGCCGCTTCCGCCACTTCGCCGGGGTAGCTTGTCTTCTCGGCGGCCCAATCTCGGAACGCAGATCGAAAGCCGTGCACCGTGAAGGCTAGCTTCGCGTAACGCAGGATCTTGAGCAGCGTCATGTCGGACATCGGGCGCAAGACATTGCGACCCGGGAAGACCAGATTGCTGCATTCAGCGTAGTAAGGTCTGGCACGTTCGAGCACGTCGATTGCCGCATCGGTCAGCGGGACCACATGTTCCTTGCCGACCTTCATACGCTCCGCTGGGACAGTCCAGAGTTTTGCGTCCAGATTGATCTCCGCCCATTTAGCACCCCGCACTTCGCCCGATCGAGAGGCAGTCAGGATCAGGAACTCAAGCCCGAGCCGTGCGACACTCGTTCGCTTGTGCAGATGCTTCAAGAAAGTTGGGACATCCTCATAGGGCATCGCAGCGAAATGGCCGTCCTGCTTGGGCTGCCGTGGCAGCGCACGACTCAGCGAGCGCATCGGCGCTTCGGTCGCGCGCATTCCGTTTGCATAGGCCCAATCGAGCACAACGCCGATCCGTTGCTTTACGCGGCGAGCTGTCTCTGGCTTTTCCAGCCAGATGTCGAGGAGCACTTCTCGGATGAGTGGGCCCTCGATGTCATTTACGAGCCGGTCGCCGAGCTTGGGAAAAGCATAGGTTTCGAGTGTATTGATCCACTGATCCTGATGCTTCCCGTTTTTCCAGGCCGCCTTTTGCTCGGAGTGGACCTTCTCGGCAGCGGCCTTGAACGTGAGGATTTCGATTTTCTGGCGCTTGCGCTCTTCGATCGGATCAATGCCTCGCTGAATATCGCGGCGCATGTCGATCGCGAGTTCGCGGGCTTCAGCCAATGTAACTAAGTCTAGTGGCCCTAGGCCGATGTCCCTTCGGCGCCCGTTTATGGTCGCGCGCAGCACCCAATACCCCTTTTTTGGGGCGGTGAGCAGCAGCGATAGGCCATCGCCATCCATGTAGCGGCCCGGTTTAGTGAGAGCTCGAATCTGAGCAGCGGAAAGTTTTCCCATAGCCATCCATCCTGGTTCTCTTCCCACATCTGCTCCCACAATAGTGGGTAGAAAGTGTGGGAAGGGTTAGAACAAAATAAGAACTAGAGATTCCGATGCAAGTCCGAAAAACCTCAGAATTCTGCGGCTTTCAGGGACTTTCTGGGATATCTAGGGATGGTATAGGTGGCGGAGACGGAGGGATTCGAACCCTCGATACCCCGATAGAGGTATGGCTCCTTAGCAGGGAGCTGGTTTCAGCCACTCACCCACGTCTCCGCACTGCGCAGACGGGTCATCCCTCGGCTGCGAGACGCGCGCTATAATCGCGGGAAGTTAAGGCATCAACCCAAACCGTCAAAAAAGCGCGCAAGTCGCGAATCTGCTCGCTTCGCAGGCTGTGGGACTCGGTTCGCCGCATTTTCGATTCGGTTCACCGCCGCGCAATTGTGGTTCGCCCAGCTTGCGATTCTTCTGAAAGGTGCAGGGGTCCGTATCGGACCGGGAGAATTACGATGATCGGCCGGTTTGCCAGTTTTAAAACCACATTCGTTGCAGCCATTGGCGCGCTATCGCTCGCTTCGGTACCGCTTGCCGCACAGGAAGTCGAAAGCTTCGACCCCGATGCCGCCTTCACCGGTGCCATCGATGGCGACCTTGCTCCGGCAAACGATGCCGCGCCTGACGGGCAGAGCGTCCAGGCCGATGTCGACACCAGCGTGACATACAGCCAGACGCCGCCCGCCGATGCTCCCAGCGCTCCCCAGTGGAGCGACCCGGCGACGGCTGGCGCAGATGCAACCGTCGACGCAAGTGCCGAATCGAGCACTTATGGCGAGGACGACCTGATCGGCGCGGCCGAGGGCGTGTTCGGCAAGGGTGCCGAGGGCCTGGCGCGCATGATCGAAAAAATGCTGAAGGACCAGGGCGAGCCGAATGCCTACATCGTCGGGCGTGAAGCAAGCGGTGCCTTCATCGTCGGTGCCCGCTATGGTTCGGGCACGCTGCATCACAAGGTCGAAGGCGAGCGCAAGGTGTACTGGACCGGCCCGTCGATCGGCTTCGACGCCGGTGCCAATGCCGGCAACACCTTTGTCCTCGTGTACAATCTCTACGACAGCGAGGAGCTGTACGAGCGTTATCCGGCAGGCGAGGGTCAGGCCTATGTCATCGGCGGCCTCACCGCCAGCTACCTGCGCAAGGGCGACGTTGTGCTGATCCCGATCCGCATGGGCGCAGGTCTCAGGCTCGGCGTCAATGCAGGCTACATGAAGTTCAGCAAGAAGCAGCGCTGGTTGCCCTTCTGAAGGGCTGAAACCACGCCCGCATAGCCGGGCAAGACAGTTTATCAGGGCCGCAAGGGTATTTCCTGTTGCGGCCCTTACTTTGTCTGGGCAATGGAACGGCGTCATGCTCGAAAGACTCACCTCCCAGCCGCCCGACGCGCTCCTTGCGCTGATCAAGATGTATGCCGCCGACGAACGGCCGGACAAGGTCGACCTCGGGGTCGGCGTCTATCGAACGGGGCAGGGTGACACGCCGGTATTTGCAGCGGTCAAGCGAGCCGAGCAGAAGCTGGTCGATGAGCAGGATTCGAAGAGCTATCTCGGGCCCGAAGGCGACATGGGCTTCGTAGAAGCGCTCATGCCCTATATCTTCGGCAGCGATGCGACCATGGGCGGCCGCGTTCAGGGAATGCAGACGCCCGGTGGTACCGGGGCGGTCCGCCTCGCCGTTGCGCTGGCGCAGCGTGCCGGTATCGAGCGTATCCACATGGGCACGCCGAGCTGGCCGAACCACGCACAGATCCTGAGCGACATCGCGCTCGAGATGGTGCCGTTCTCGCATTCGAAGGCCGACGGCAGCGCCGACATCGAATCCCTGCTTGCAGCGATCAAGGGCGCGCAGCCCAATGACGCGGTGCTGCTGCATGGATCCTGCCATAACCCGACCGGGATCGATTACACGCCGGAAGAATGGGCTGCGATTGCCGATGCCTTTGCCCAGACGGGCGTCTTCCCGATCATCGACCTTGCCTACCAGGGCCTGGGCCACGGCATGGAAGAAGATGTCGTGGGCCTGCACAAGGTCCTGGCCGCCGTTCCGGAAGCTTTCGTCGCCTATAGCTGCGACAAGAACTTCGGCCTCTATCGTGACCGCGTCGGCGCTTTCTATGCGATGACGCGTACGCCCGATGACCTGGCAACCGTATTCTCCAACGCCAATGCGCTTGCCAGGGCCAGCTGGTCGATGCCGCCGGATCACGGCGGTGCGGTTGTCCGGCTGGTGCTGTGCGACCCCGAACTGACCGCTGTGTGGCAGGACGAGCTGACGCAGATGCGCGATCGCATGCGGCAGGTCCGTGCGCGCCTTGCCGAAGCGGGTGTGGCTGGCAGCGTGGACCTGCGCCCGCTTGCCGACCAGAATGGCCTTTTCGCCATGCTCTCCGTCACTCCCGACCAGGTGAAGCAGCTGCGCGAAGAGCACGCGATCTACATGGCCGGTTCCGGACGGATCAACATCGCCGGGCTTCACATGGGCAATATCGACAAGTTCATTGCTGCCCTGACCGCCGTTACCGGCTGAAGACCTGAGGATGGATCGGCAGCCTGTCCTCGAAGGAGAGCGCCTGCTGCTGAGGCCGCTCGAGCCTGCCGATTGGGACGCGCTCTACGCGATCGCATCGGATCCGCAGGTGTGGGAACAGCACCCCATGCACGATCGCTGGCGCGAGGACGTATTCCTCGCCTTCTTCGACGATGCGCTGGCCAAGGGCGGGGCGCTCGCCGTGATCGACAAGTCGAGCGATGCGATCATCGGTTCCTCGCGCTTCCAGCAATACGAGCCCGAGGACGGCGGTTCGGTAGAAATCGGCTGGACCTTCCTCGCCCCGCGATACTGGGGCAAGGGCATCAATCACGAGATGAAGCGGTTGATGCTCGCGCACGCTTTCGAGTTTGTCGAGCGGGTCGATTTCCGCGTCGGCGAGACCAACTGGCGTTCACGCCAGGCGCTGGAGAATATCGGGGCCGAGCGTACGCGCCGCACCGAACTGAGCCGGTATGATGGCAAGCGGGTGATCCATATCGTCTATGAAATCACCCGCGACAGCTTCGCCTCGGGGCCTCTTGCGGGCTAGAGTTTGGCGCTTTCGGCTGCCCGAATCTGGCCGTATTTCCGAAAAATTGACCTCCGAAATGGCGTAAATCCGCCATTGCGAAAAACGGTTCATCGCAACTCGCGCCCGAAACACCCCCGTAATCGGGGGTATGCGATCAGGTGTTAATCTGACAGAAAGGGCGCCCTCAACACTGCGCGAAATCCTCAATGCCCGGACGTGTCTGATTGCGTTCCACAAGGGCAAGATAAGAAGAATTGGATTTCCGATAGCCGGGTCCGCCGATGTTGGCGGGCTTCACTGGGTCGCAGTATTTCAGGGTCGGCCGTCGAATTTCGAAGGAGTGAAATTATGAAAGTCGTATCCAAGGGGCCGAGCGCCCTCATCATGACCGCCATGCTGGCCGCTTCCGTTGCAGGCGGCGTGTCGGCCCAGGAAGCCACTTCGCAGGAAGGCGAAGTCCTGACGACGGTCTATGGTTCGCCGCCGGCCGATCTCGAAGGTATGGCCGAAGGTCCCGCCGTCGAAGGCATGATCACTGCTCGCAGCGGCAACAAGGTGCAGGTCACCAGCGCGGACGGCACGAGCACCGTGTTTCTTCTGAGTGAAGGCACCAAGATCCGTTCGAGCGGCGGTTTCCTCGGCCTGAGCAAGGACAAGCTGACCGCTTCGGCGCTGCTCAACGGCCTTCCGGTCGAAGTCGATACCGTGCGCTGGGCCAATGGCCTGGTCGCGACCGACATCGCGCTGAAGTCGAAGGACCTCAAGACCGCTGCGATGATCAGCAACGGCACCAACCAGCGCTTCGTCGCCAACGAAACTGCGATCAACGCCAACGCTGCTGCTACCGAAGCGCTGCGTGGCCGCATGGGTGACATCGACAAGTACAACATCAAGGGCACGACCAACGTCTATTTCGACACCGGCAAGTGGAACCTGCAGGGTTCGGCCGAAAGCGAGCTGTGCGCAGCTGCTGCCGAAGCGGAAAGCATGGACAACGCCCTGCTGCTGGTGGTCGGTTACACCGACTCCGTGGGTGACGAGGACTACAACCAGGTCCTGAGCGAACGCCGCGCAGGAAAGGTCGTGAACTACCTGCAGCAGAAGTGCGGCTGGAAGCCGTGGCGCATGCTGACCCCGACCGGCATGGCCGAATCGGATCCGCTGGCGGACAATTCGACCGCCGAAGGCCGTCGCCAGAACCGCCGCGTTTCGGTCAACATCCTCGTCAGCAAGGCTGTCGACGAGGGCTGATCAGGCTCAAAAGCTGAAACGTCGAAGGGCGAGCCGCGAGGCTCGCCCTTTTTCGTCTTGTCCGCGACTGTTCAGTCGGGCGTCGTGCGGGCCGGCGCGCGCGTTGGGGAGACCCGCTGCGGCTGCACCTCGGGCGTGGCGCGCGCTGGCGGATTGGCGCGCGCTGGCGGATTGGTGCGCGCTGGCGGATTGGTGCGTGCCGGGCGAGTGGTCGCGTTGGCCCTAGGGGCCGGCCGCCAGTGATCTGCCCTCAGCTTGTACTGGTGGCCGCAGGTCGTGCCCGCGTGGCAGGTGAAATCGACCCCGTTGGGCGGCAGCTGCACCTTCAGCTGTGGGAACCACACCGGCCAGTCCCAATGATGGGACCAGACAGCGATATCGACATAGACCCGTCCAACGAGACCCGGCGTCATCTGGAAGCCGAGATTGTAGACCGGATCGCTCACCGAAAAGCGGCTGTAGTGATTGTCGTTCACCGCGACCGAATAGGCCTTGCCGCTCTGGTTCATCGGAGTGAGCTTGTTGGCGACATGGTCGCTTAGGCTGAATTGAAGCCCTTCGGAGAAAAGCTCCATCTTGATCGCCGGGTGCACCTTGGCCCCGACCGGCCCGAACTGTGCGCGGCCGAGGAGCAGATCGACCTGGTCGATGGTCCGCGTCACTGGAGGCGTCGTCTGTCCGGGTGCAGGCGGTGTGAACTGACCGTTCCTGAAGGGATCGGGCAGGCGGTCGGTCAGGTCGACGCCGACATCGACCCCGATATTGCCCTGCCAATTGCCCGTCAGCTTGTAGACGACACCGGCATAGGCCTGCGCTTCTGCCACCAGTTCCTGTCCATCGAAGCGCTGCGCACTGGGAAGGCCCGCCGCTGCATATTGCTGCGTATTGGCGTTGATCGGTTTGAATTCCGGAATGAAGTAGGCCTTTTCCTGCCTGTTCTGGTGGCTGTACCTCCACGTGCCATCCATCTGCAGGGGCAGTCGCAAACCGAAGCCGTAGCCGAAGCCGGCATAGGGTTCGACGTAGTAGGTGCGCTTGCATCCGAGCAGGCACCAGGCAACCGTGATCGAAACACGTCGGCGCCATTCATGGCTGCGCCCGAGCGTAAAACCCGTCAGGTAAATCTCGCGGTCGATCGCGATATCCTGCGTGATGTCGAGAGCCGGGTTGGCCTGGAAATCGGTCATGCCCTGCGGACGTGTTGGTACCGTGCGCAGGTCCGTCGGCCGCGACGGTGCCGGCGGCGAGGATTCCGCTTCTACCCCGCCTGCGGCGAGCACGCGCGCATCGATTGCATCGCGGTCGATGGCAGCTTTCACCAGCTCGAAATCGGCACGCGGCGGACGCACCGCCTTGCCGAAGGTCGGCTGGGCCTTGATCCGCAGGTCCTGCGCTTCAAGGTTGGGGACGAACATCACCTCTTCGATGGCAACTTCGGCGCGGCCAAGCATTTCCGCCTGGAGCTGCTCGTCGGATAGTGCAGCAAGGCGATTAGCCTCTGCTTCACCTACCTGGGCGACGATCTGTGCGCGTCCCGGTCCCGACAATGACTGGCGCAGCTGCGCAATATCGGAATCGATTTCGGCCTGCTGTTCGGCAACGGCTCTGTCCGATGCCGCGATAGCCCGGCTGCGGGCCGCAGGATCGGCGACATAGCGAGCCTGGTCGGCGCTATCGGCAAATCCTGCCTTGCGCTGGCTGTCAGTCTTGCGGGTGAAGCATTCGACACCCTTCGATTCCACCGTCCTACGCTTGCCGGGGTCGGTGCATGCGCCCGGCTGCAACTGGTATGCGAGGAACTGGCGCACCACGATCCCTTCGGGGATTTCCGCGACCTCGAAAGTGTCGGCCTGCACGGTTGCCAATTGCGGCGCCGTTCGCAGGCGTTGCGCGACATTGATGGGTGACGCGGGATTCTGCAGCACGGGGCGCATGTCGGCAGTTCCCTGCTTCAGCTGGACGATCGGCTGGGCACGAACCGACTGGATCGTCATCCTCTTCTGCACCGGTCGCTGGCGGAGCAGGGCTTCGGTGCTGCGTGCTTTCAGGATCGTGGAATCGGCCGGTGCCTGAACCTGGAGCTCTGCCGGACGCTCAAGCTCCGTGCTTTGCACCTGCGACCTGCTCAGGGTCGCCTGCTGCGCGCTTGCCGTGGTGGCAATCGCAATGAGTGATACGAATCCGGCGATTGGTATTCGACGAAACATAGGTCCCTCCCATGACTGTCCCGCCATGCCGCAACGCAACTGCGGATGGCACAGCGATGCGCGACCTATTTTCGTTGTGAGGGGAGGCTAGCCCACGCTGCGCGCAGGAACAAGCTGCGCGGTTAACCTAACCGGCGAGCGACTGCATTCGCTTGAGATAGCGCGCAAGCACGTCGATCTCGAGGTTAACACTGTCGCCTTCCTGCAGCGAGCCGAGCGTCGTGACTTCGCCTGTGTGGGGAATGATGTTCAGCGCGAATCGGACATCGCCATTGGCTTCGTCATGGACCTCGTTGACGGTCAGCGACACGCCATCGACCGTGATCGAGCCTTTTTCGGCGACATAGGGCGCGATGGCCTTGCCGGCGAGGATTTCGAACCTGTCCGACCCGCCGACATCGCGCCGCAGGGCGATGCGTCCGACCGCATCGACATGGCCGGTCACGATGTGGCCGCCCAGTTCATCGCCCATGCGCAGGGCGGGTTCGAGATTCAGCCTGCGCCCTTCGCGCCATTGGTCCTGGGCCGTACGGCTGACGGTTTCGGCGGAGATATCGACCGCGAACCACGCGTCACCTTCCTGGCCGCCGCGATCTACGACCGTCAGGCAGACGCCCGAGCAGGCGATGGAGGCACCGATGTCGATGCCTGCCGGATCCCACGGGCACGAGATGACTGCACGCAGGTCGCCGCGATCCTCCACGCTGGTGACGCTGCCGATTGCTGTGACGATACCAGTGAACACTCAGTCATTCTCCTCGCGAATGCGCTGATAGGCGGCGAATTCGTCGCTGCCAAGCTGGCGGCGATCGGTCATGCGCCAGCGGCCATGCGCTTCGGGCAGGCTGCCGAGGCCAATATCGCTAATGGCGTGCAGACCTTCGCCGATGACGATTGGCGCGCGGTAAATTTCGATGCGATCGACAAGGTCGGCTGCAAGGAAGCTGGCAGCAGCGCCCGCTCCCCCTTCGACGTAGAGGTACTGAACGCCTTCGAGGCGTGAAATCTGCGCAGGATCATTGAAGACAGTAACACCGTCGGGGGCCACCCCCCGGCTCAGCAGCACGCGTTTGGGGCTGCGTTCTGCGAGGCCGGGCAGGCGAACGTCGAGCCGGGGCTTGTCGCTGCGCCAGGTGCCTCCGCCGACGAGGATCGCGTCCTGTCGGGCGCGCCGGGCATGGACATGGGCGCGGGCTGCCTCTCCGGTGATCCACTGGCTTTCGCCATCAGCGCGGGCGATGCACCCGTCCAGCGACATGGCGAGTTTGAGCGTGACGAACGGGCGCCCTTCGCGCTTCGTCATGAGATATCCGGCAAGGCTGCCTCGCGATGCATCGTCGTCCAGCAGGTCGACTTTAATTCCGGCCTGTCTGAGCCGTTCGACCCCGTCGCCCGCAGTGCGCGGATCGGGATCGTGCTGGCCAATCACGACACGCTCCAGCCCTGCTTCGGAAGTGATATCCGCGCAGGCCGGTCCGCGTTCCGACCGGTGCGCGCACGGTTCCAGAGTCACATAAAGCGTCGCCCCGCTCGCAGCCGAACCCGCCTCGCCAAGGGCATGCGCTTCTGCATGTGGCCTGCCGCCCGGCTGGGTCCAGCCACGGGCAATGACATGTCCGTTTTTGACCAACAGCGCGCCGACCGCCGGATTGGGCCGGCTCAGCGGGCGAGCGCGTGCCGCCAGCCTTGCCGCGGCAGCCATCCAGCGCAGGTCATCGCTCGGTGTCGGCAACCGTCGCTTCCGGGTTTTCGGCAGCGGATCGTGCGGCCTCCTCGCGCGCACGGTCGGCTTCGATCTTGGCTTCCATGGCGTCGACATCCATACCGCTTGCACGGCCAAGTTCGCGGTACATTTCGCGCTTCTGCGCCTCGATCTCTTCCAGACGGGCGCGAAGTTCGTCCTTGCGCTGCTGGTTTGCCTCGTTCGAAGCTGCAATTTCTGCGTCGGTACGATCTGCCGCGAAGCTGGTAATGTAGGTCACGTTGGGCCGTTCAGGCGGAGCATAAACCGTTTCCGATGTCGCCCAGTACAGCACGGCACCGATCGGGATGATCGACGCGATCAGGATCGGCCAGCGATAGGGATTGGGCCGGGTAAACTCGGACCAGAAATCGGCCAGGCCGGGGCCGGGATTGAAACGGGATTTCGAAAGCATGCCCTTGAAATAGGGTGCTGCGCGCAAAAGTGCCAGAGAAACGGTCTGCGGCGCGCCGCAGGACGTCAGTTATACTGGACGCTGATTGGTATCCGCCCGCGCAGGACCCCGCCCAATGCAGTGGCAGTATCGGTGTAGAGCGTGCCCGAAAACTCGAACACGAGCTGGCCGTTCACATCGAGCACCGGCAGTGCAGAGAGGCTGGTCACGATGTCGCGCAGTTCGGCCTGCCCGCCTGCGGGATCGGCCATTGTGATCGTGGTCGGCATGACGATCTGCAGCGCCCGGTTGGGCGATCCGGTGACGACAGCCCGTCCGGTCACGGCAAAACCGCCGAGGTCGTCGAGACCCCCGAACATGATCTTGTCGCCAGTGCTGAGGTCGAGGACCGCGTGGCCCACGCCATCACCGACGAGGACGAGCCTGCCGAAGTCGATATTGGTCTGGACGGTCAGGACGACCGGCTCGGTCGTGCAATTGGGATTGTTGATCTGGACGTTCGTGTTGAGTTCGCAAGGGGGAGGTTGACCCTTGTTTTTCCCACGCTGCGCCAGCGCCTGGTCCGCAGGTAGCGGAAGGGCGAGAAGCGCGATCGCCAGAAGGATGGCCGCACGGAACATGACCTGAATCTAGAGAAACAGGGTAAACGAAGTGTTACGTATCGTGCCGGATGCCTATCCGAAGCTCGCGTAAAGCCCGCGGCCGTTCTGTTTCAGCCAGGCGTCGGCTGCAGCAATGTCGTCTTCGAACAGGTCGCCGAGCATCGCGTGGAATGCGGCACTGTGGTCGAAATGAACCAGATGGGTCACTTCATGCGCCACGACCGAACGCCGCACCATGTCGGGTGCCTGCACCAGCCGCCAGTTGAGCCGGATCCGTTGCCGGTCCGAACAACTGCCCCAGCGCCGCTGGGCGCGTGACAGGCCGACGGCCACCGGCTCAAGATCGGCCCGCGAGCAATAAAATGCGACATCATCCTCGAACAGGCGCAGCGCCTCCTGCTCCAGCCATCGCCTCAGCCGCGTTTCGAGCGAATGCTCCGGACCGCCCAGCGTGACCTCGTTTTCGTTGAGCGCGGGCAGGCGCGGCAGGTCCCGGTCCCAGGCGATCCGCAGCGTCCTGCCGCGATAGGTGAGCATGCCATCGGGGGCTGGCGCGGCGCGGGGGGGGAGCTTGGCGAACTGGCTCGCCAGCCAGTCACGGCGCGCATGGGCAAAGGCGATCGCTTCGGAACCGCGTGCCCATTTCGGCAGGGTGATCCTGACTTCGCTGCCGTCGGGCGCGAGCCGCATCGTCAACCGGCGCGCACGCGGGTGGCGGCGCAAGGTGATCGGCACGGTTTCGCCATCGAGCTCGATCTCCGGCTCGATCATCTCGCGGCGGAGCCAGTCTATCACCAGTCCCACTCCACGATGTGATGTTCGAGCGGCCCTGCATCGTATTCGCTGATCACCCTGCCAGCGACCGAAACCCCGGCGCGCACCACGGCCTCCGGATCGCCGGACAGCAAATGGTGCCACTCATACAGCGGCTTTCCCTCTGCGCGCAGGCGATAGGCGCAGGTCTTAGGCAGCCATGGCACATCGTCCATGATGCGATAGGTCAACCGCAGGCAATCGGGCACGAAGACCTTGCGATTGCGATAATCGGTGCAGCGTCCGGTCGAACAGTCGAGCAGCTTGCAGGCGACATTGGTGTCGGCAATTTCGCCGGTATCGGCATCTTCGATCTTGTGCAGGCAGCAGCGTCCGCAGCCGTCGCACAAGGCTTCCCATTCCGCCCGGTTGAGCTCCTTGAGCGGCAGCTCCCAGAAGCGGTCTCTCAGTTCACCCATTTCGCCAGTTCTTCGGCGACCGCATCGGGCCCCTGGTCGGTCGGCAGCGTCGCCAGCGGTTCGCCCTTGGGCCCGAACAGATAGACGATGGCGGAATGGTTCACGAGATAGCCGCCGCCCGGCGTATCCTCTCCGCGCGAATAGAATACGCGGAATGTGTCTGCAGCAGCCTTCACCTGCTCCGGCGTTCCGGTCAGACCGATCATGCGGTCCGAAAAGGCCGAGGCGAACTGGCCGACAGCCTCGGGCGTATCGCGTTCCGGGTCGACCGATACGAAGATCGGCTGGACCTTTGCAGCGAGCTGCGGCTCGTCCTCGGCGAATTTTTCCAGCCCCTTGATGGCGCGACTGACATCGGTCGGACAGATGTCCGGGCAGAAGGTGAAGCCGAAGTAGATCATCCGGTACTGGCCGTCGAAATCGGACCAGCGCGTCAGCTTGCCGTCCTGGTTCACAAGCTCGAATTCACCGCCGATATCTGCACCTGCAAGCGGCGGTTCCATCGCCGGCGTATCGGCCGTCTGGCCGCAGGCAGACAGGGCAAGGCTCGCTGCGGCAAGCGGCATCAGGAAACAAAAACGGAAGGGGATGGGCATGGCGTGGCGGTTCATGGTCTGCTAACGGAGCGGGTTCAATGTTCTATGCAATGATTTCTGACAGGGTTTGCGAAAGGATGACAGCATGACGCGTGTCGTTATGCGCAGGATTTGGGTGGCGTTGGCGCTCGCGACAAGTGTCGTAGCCATGCCGGCCGGGGCGCAGATGTTTTCCGACAGTTACGAGTTCCTCAAAGCGGTGAAGGATCGCGATGGCGACCTCGTCACGAAGAAGCTCAGCGAACCCGGTAATACGCTGATCAATGCCCGCGACGTTACCGACGGCAAGACGGCGCTTCACGTCGTCATCGAACGCCGCGACCTCGTCTGGGTCCAGTTCCTGCTGGGCAAGGATGCCAATCCGAACATCAAGGACAAGACCGGCACCACGCCGCTGCAGGTGGCGATCAGGACCGGGTTCACCGATGGCGCAGAAGCGCTGCTGAAGGCTGGCGCCGACATCAACGTGACCGACAGCACGGGCGAAACGCCTCTGATCGCTGCGGTCCACCGCCGCGATACCGCCCAGATCAGGATGCTGCTGGAAAATGGCGCGAACCCCGATCGCAGCGACAATTCAGGGCGGACCGCGCGCGATTACGCCAATCTGGCGATCAGCAACAAGGCGATGCTCGACGAGTTCGAGCGGGCCGACGCCAGCAAGTCCGACAAGAATGCGGCCGGCAATTACGGGCCGTCGTTCTGAATATGGTCGATGGGGCACCCGACTATGCCGACATGACGCTGGACGAGCTGCGGCTCGCCTTGGCGCCGGAGGTTGCAGCTTCTGCCATTTTCGATGGCTGGACAGAGGCCGCCTTGGTGACGGCTGCCGAAATGGCCGGCGCCAATCCCGATGTGGCCAAGCTGGCCTATCCCGGCGGCGCGATGGACATGATCGAAGCGTGGATCGACAATATCGATCTTGCGATGGTCGCCGCTTTTCCGCCGGATCGCATTGCCACCATGAAAATCCGCGAGCGCATTCGCTCGCTCGTCGCATTCCGGCTTGAAGCCGTGACGGGTCTGGAAGAAGCCCTGCGCCGGGCAACCGCGATCATGGCCATGCCGCAGAATGCGCGCCGCGCCGTAAAGACCGGGTGGCGCAGCGCCGATCACATGTGGCGGCTCGCAGGCGACACTGCGACCGATTACAATCATTATACGAAACGCGCGATTCTGGGCTCTATCTACGCAGCCACGCTGTCAGTGTTTGTCGAAGATCAAAGCGAGGGCAAGCAGGATACCTATGCTTTCCTCGACCGGCGAATCGACGGGGTCATGCGTTTCGAGAAGGCCAAGGCGAAATGGCTGAACCCGCAGCGCGAGACTTTCAGCGTGACCCGGTTCCTCGGCCGGCTGCGCTATCCCTCCCGCTAACGCAATCGGGTTATTGATAATCAGTTGCAATTAGGGCTGCGGCATGGCAGCGCAATCCGCATGACGCTCGACCATCTGCCCCGCGGCAAAAGCGCCATCATTACCTCTGTCCGGTGGGACGACCTCGCGCCCGAGGAAGGGCGCAGGTTGCGCGCGCTGGGTATCGATGAAGGCACCAGCATTTCGATCGCCCATCGCGGCGTGTTTGCCGGTGCCGATCCGATTGCAGTCACGATCGGCCGCATGACCGTCGCCATGCGGCGGGTCCATGCGATGGCCATGACGATCGAGGTGGAAGGCTCCGCAGTATGACCGGTTTGAAAAAGGTCGCGCTGGTCGGCAATCCCAATGCCGGCAAGAGCGCGCTGTTCAATGCGCTGACGGGCGCGCGGCAGAAGATCGCGAACTATCCCGGCGTAACCGTCGAACGAAAGGCAGGGCGCGTCACTTCCGCTTCGGGCCAGCCGTTCGAGCTGCTGGACCTGCCGGGCAGCTACAGCCTGTCGGAAACGACCAGCCCCGATGAAGAAGTCACCCGCAAGGTTGTCTTGGGAGAACTCGAGGGCGAGGGCGCTCCCGACATTATCGTGCTGGTACTCGATGCCGCCAATCTGCAGCAGCACCTCGTTTTCGCGCAGGAAGTCATCCAGCTTGGCAAGCCGACGGTCGTCGCGCTCAACATGGTCGACCTCGCCAAGCGCGACGGCCTGGTCCTCGATGCCGACGCACTGTCGCACGCTCTGGGCGTGCCGGTCGTGGAAACGGTCGCCGTCAGGCGCCGTGGCCTCGAAGGGCTGCTGGCAAGCATTTCCAGCTTCGATTCGAATGACCACACGTTCGATGACGAGCGGCTTTCATCGCATCTGACACTGCCCGAACGGCGGCTGGCGGCAAAGAACATCGCCAAGGCGGCGATCCTTTCCGAAAGCGGCACGCATCGCTTGCATACCGGCCTCGACCGGGTGCTGCTGCACCCGTGGATCGGGCCGGTGATCCTGTTCGGATTGCTGTTCGTCGTGTTCCAGGCCGTGTTTGCATGGGCCGATCCCTTCATCGGGCTGATCGAGCAGGCGACCGAAGTCGTGGCAGGCGTTGCCGTGGCGAACATGCCTGAAAGCTTCGTACGCGATTTCCTGACAGAAGGGGTCATCGCCGGGGTCGGATCGGTGATCGTCTTCCTGCCGCAGATCCTTATCCTCTTCCTGTTCATCCTGGTGATGGAGGCGACCGGATACATGGCGCGCGCCGCTTTCCTGATGGACCGGCTGATGGCGATGGTCGGCCTCTCGGGCCGCAGCTTCATCCCCCTTTTGTCGAGCTTTGCCTGCGCCATTCCGGGGATCATGGCGACGCGCAGCATCGCCGATCCACGCGATCGCCTGACAACCATTCTGATCGCTCCGCTGATGACCTGTTCTGCGCGCCTGCCGGTCTATGCCGTCATCATCGCCGCGGTCATCCCGGCGACCAGCGTCGGACCGGGTATCGGGCTGCAGGGCCTGGTGCTGTTCGCGCTCTATATCGCCGGGATCCTCGGCGCGATGATTGTCGCGCTTGTGCTGCGCCGGACCGTGACGAAGGGTGCCGCTTCGGGCTTCATCATGGAGCTGCCGCGCTACCAGATGCCGCACCTCGGGGATCTCCTGATCGGCCTGTGGCAGCGGGCATGGGTGTTCCTGCGCCGCGCGGGCACGATCATTTTCTCGGTAACGGTCGTGTTGTGGCTGCTGCTGACCTTCCCCAAGGCCGAGCCGGGCGAGAACCAGCTCGACGCCTCTTTTGCAGGGCAGGTTGCAAGCGTGATGGAACCGGCATTCAAGCCGATCGGCTTCAACCGCGAAATGTCGCTTGCGCTGATCCCGGCAATGGCGGCGCGCGAAGTCGCAGTTGCTTCGCTCGCCACTACTTACGCCGTCGATTCGGATGACGAGGCGGAAACCGAAAATGCATTGCGCGACCAGATCGCTGCGCGGTGGAGCCTTCCGGCGGCGCTGGCCTTCCTCGCCTGGTTCGTCTTTGCCCCGCAGTGCCTTTCGACCATTGCAGTCGCCCGGCGAGAGACAAACGGGTGGAAATGGCCCAGCTTCATGTTGGCTTACCTGTTCGCGCTGGCTTATGTGTTCGCCGGAATCACCTACTGGAGTGCAGTCGCGCTCGGATTATAGCGAAGGAAGTTTTGGATGGCCGGGTCTCTCAACAAGGTAATGCTTATCGGTAACCTGGGAGCCGATCCGGAAATCCGCACTTTCCAGAACGGCGGCAAGGTCGCCAACCTGCGCATCGCGACCAGCGAAACCTGGAAGGATCGCAATACCGGCGAACGCCAGGAACGTACCGAATGGCACACCGTCGCCATCTTTTCGGAAGGTCTGGTCGGCGTCGTCGAGCGTTTCCTCAAGAAAGGCTCGAAGGTTTACATCGAAGGCCAGCTGCAGACCCGCAAGTGGCAGGACCAGTCGGGCAATGACCGCTATTCGACAGAGGTTGTCATCCGCGGCCTCAACGGCACGCTGACGATGCTCGACGGAGCCAGCGGCGGCGGCGGTGGCGGTGGCCAGCGCGGCGGCGGTTATGGCGGTGGTTCGGGTGGCGGCAACGGCGGTTCGGGCGGTGGCTGGAACCAGGGCGGTGGCGGCTCGGGGGGCAGCCAGGGCGGCGGCTCGAACTACGACGATCTGGACGACGACATCCCGTTCTGATCGGGACATCTCGGGTCTGATCTGGAGCGGCCTGTGTGCCGCTCTGTACCCTTTCAGTCCTTCTTGAGTGCTGCGAGCGCTTCGGCCAGCGGGCCGCTCGGCGCCTGTTCCTCATCGCTCGTAATGCCAGCTTTTCTGCGGGCTTCGTCGGCACCCGGCCCTTCGGCATAGGGGTCGATCGCGAGGCCAAGCGACTGTGCGACCGCTTCGCCGAGATCGAAACTGTCGCCCGAATATTCGATCTCGTCGCAATCGTCGGGGCTCAGCTCGATCTCGATCTCATCGTCCTCTTCGACAGGGGCGGCAAGACTGCCTTCCTCGACGAATCGGAACATCAGCGGCTCATCGACCTCAACCGCAAAATCCTCTCCGGAAATGGCGCAATTCTGCGTGATTCTAGCCGATAAGCGACCTGTCGCAACGATCGCCTTGCTCTCCTTGTCGAGAGTGATCTCGGCGTGAAGCTTTTCGATCGAAGTGATGCCGAAACGCCGGGCGAGCGCCTCGCGTTCTGCCTCGCTGGCATCGATGATGACCGGTGCACCCGGAAGCTGGCGGACCTTGATCGGGCGTGCGATTTCGCTTTTCGTCATGCCGGGATCTCCGCTGCAATGAGCGTCTCGTCATCGATTTTCGCGAGGCTTCCGGCAAGCGCGAGAAGCCGTTGTGCCACGCACTCAGCTGAACCAGTCTCGGTGAAATTCGTATTACGTTCGACCGCAGCAGCTAGCCTTTCTGCATCGCCTGCCTGCAGCGCTGAGCGATAGGCACCGAGCCTGCCGCCGAGCACGCTCATCAGCTTGCCCATGCGCTTGCCCACGACCACATCGTTCGTGCCAAGTTCGCGCAGCTGACCTTCCATATCCTCGACAAACAATTCGGCCAAAAGGGCGCTCTCGGCGCGCAGGTCACTGGCTTCGACGCGCACCATCACCACCGAAAGGACTGAGGTGATCATGTCGAAACGGCCTGCGACGCTATCGGTAACGCCGCAATCGGCATACCATTCGGGCTGGCGCGCAATCTCGATGATCCGGTGCCACAGCGGGCGAAGCCTCTCCCTTGGATCGGGTTCTGTTCCCAGCAGCTTCGACAAAAACGACATCGTACAACTTTCCCAGCAGGCGGCGTTCAGCCGCAATTCAATCGACCCTATCAATGGGTCTATGCCCAATGGCGACAATTCGCGGCGTTGCAAGCTGCGCTTGGCCGCCGTAAGGCACTTTGCGATATAGGAACGGTTGGGGTGCAGGCAACGCGCTCATGCCGGATTACGAAAAGGTTTGCAGATCGATGGATAGGGCGAAAGCTTTCAAGTTGGGCTTGGTAATGGCGGTGGGCGTTGGCTTGGCTGGCTGCTCCTCCATCCGGGAACAGCGCGGCTATCGGGTCGATCCCGTTCTCCAGACCTCGATCCAGCCCGGTGTCGACAATCAGCAGTCGGTTGCCGGCACGCTCGGTCGCCCGAGCTATGTCAGCGAATATGGCGATCAGACCTGGTATTACATTACCAGCGTGACCGCACGGAAGCCCTTCGTGCGGCCCAGCATCCAGAGCCATTCCGTCCTCGCCGTCTCTTTCGATGAAGCTGGCAATGTCGCGGCAGCAGACATCACCGGCATAAACAACGTGGCGCGGATCAGCCCGGATGGCGCTGAAACGCCGACCCTGGGCAGGGAGCGCGGCTTCCTCGAAGACCTGTTCGGCAACATCGGCCAGGTCGGTTCGGCCGGAATGGGTGCACCTCAGTAAATCTCCTGCTGCGAGACTGAACTCCGGCACGCCAGCTTGACCGCAGGCGTGCGCACCCCATATCCCGCTTCATGAGCGAGGAAAAAGCGAGCCACGGCCTGATCCAGTGGCACGGCACGACCATCATCGGCGTCAAGAAGAACGGCAAGACCGTGATTGCGGGCGATGGCCAGGTTTCCATGGGCAATACGGTCATGAAACCGAACGCCCGCAAGGTCCGCCGGATCGGCGAGGGCGGCAAGGTAGTCGCCGGTTTTGCCGGGGCCACGGCTGACGCTTTCACCCTGTTCGAACGCCTCGAAAAGAAGCTCGAACAATACAGCGGTCAATTGCTGCGCGCAGCGGTCGAACTGGCCAAGGACTGGCGCACGGACAAATACCTCCGAAATCTCGAAGCCCTGATGATCGTGGCCGACAGCGAAAGCCTGCTGGTCCTGACGGGCAATGGCGACGTGCTCGAACCCGAAGCCAAGAACGATTCGATTATCGCCGCGATCGGTTCGGGCGGAAACTACGCGCTCGCCGCAGGCCGGGCGCTCGCCGCATACGAGGAAGATGCCGACACCATCGCCAGAAAGGCGATGGAGGTTGCGGCCGATATCTGCGTTTTCACCAACGGCAATGTCACTCTCGAAACAGTCTAAGATCTACCGGAAAACATGACCGACAACCTCACACCCAAGGCAATCGTCGCCGCGCTCGACGAACATATTATCGGCCAGAAGGACGCGAAGCGCGCCGTCGCCGTGGCGCTGCGCAACCGCTGGCGGCGCCAGCGGCTCGGGCCGGACCTTCGCGACGAAGTGACGCCCAAGAACATCCTGATGATCGGGCCCACGGGCTGCGGCAAGACCGAGATCAGCCGCCGTCTCGCGAAGCTGGCCGAAGCTCCGTTCGTCAAGGTCGAGGCAACCAAGTTCACAGAAGTCGGCTACGTTGGCCGGGACGTCGAACAGATCGCACGCGACCTTGCCGAGGAAGCCATCCGTCTCGAGAAGGAACGCCGCCGCGAGGCTGTTCGCGAGGCAGCGTCGGAAGCCGCGATGGAACGGCTGCTCAATGCGTTGGTGGGCGACAATGCCAGCGAAGCGACGCGGCAGGCCTTCCGGGACCGGATCGTCGAGAATGCGATGAACGATACCGAGGTCGAAATCGACGTGCAGGAAGCGCCCTCGATGCCCTTCGACATGGGCAATATGGGAGGCAATGTCGGTATGATCGACCTGTCGGACATGTTCGGCAAGGCGATGGGCAAGAAGCCCAGCAAGCGCCGCAAGCTTAAGGTTCCAGAGGCCTGGGACAAGCTGGTCGACGAAGAAGCCGAAAAACGCATGGACCAGGACGACGTTGCCCGGGTCGCGCTCCAGAATGCAGAGACCAACGGGATCGTATTCCTCGACGAAATCGACAAGATCGCGGTTTCGGACGTGCGCGGCGGCAGCGTCAGCCGCGAAGGCGTGCAGCGCGACTTGCTGCCGCTGATCGAAGGCACCACCGTCAGCACCAAATACGGACCGATGAAAACCGACCACGTGCTTTTCATCGCATCGGGTGCGTTTCATGTGGCCAAGCCATCGGACATGCTCCCCGAATTGCAGGGCCGCCTGCCGATCCGGGTGGAACTGCGTGCCCTGACCGAAGAAGACTTCGTGCGTATCCTCACCGAAACGCGCGCAAACCTTGTGCAGCAGTACAAGGCGCTGATCGGTACCGAGAAGGTCGAACTCGACATTACCGAGGACGCGGTCGCGGAAATCGCCAGGATCGCTGCGCAGGTTAACGAGAGCGTCGAGAATATCGGTGCTCGCCGACTGCAGACCGTGATGGAAAAACTGCTCGAGGAAATCAGCTTTGATGCAGAGGATCACGTCGGCGAGACGGTCACGATCGATGCCGGATACGTGCGCGACAAACTGGCCGTGCTCGCTGGCAATAGCGATCTGAGCAAGTACATCCTGTGACACAGCCTGTTTCGGACCGGGGCGAGATGCTGGCGCAGATGTCGCCGCAGCTCGACCCGGTGCGATACTGCTTCGTCGTGATTTCACCGGACATAGCGCCGCAGGCGCTGGGCGCAGCGATCGCCACGTTCCGCGAGGACGAGGGCGTAACCGCCATCGTTCCCGAGAGCGTGGCGCGCGAGCTGGGTGATGACGGGCCGTCGATGGCGCGCATCACGCTGATGGTGCATTCCTCGCTCGAAGGCGTGGGGCTGACCGCTGCCGTGTCAGGCGCGCTCGCGGATGCAGGGATCGCCTGCAATATGGTCGCGGCCTTTCACCATGACCATGCCTTCGTGCCTGCCGCGCGTGGCGAAGATGCGCTCGCCATCCTCGAAAGGCTATCTGCAGATCAGGGGTGAGGCGCTAACCCGATTTCGACACCGGTCTTGTCGGTCAGCGCGAATTTGTCGACGAGATCGCTGCTCGCGCGGTTGAGGCCGACGACCTGCACGCTGCGACCGTGACGGCGCATCCGCTCCACGACCTTGTCCAGTGCGCCCACCGCGCTGATGTCCCAGAAATGCGCTTTCGAAACGTCGATGATGACGTGGTCGGCGGGATCGGGCATCGCGCCTTCAGGGCCGAGCGCCGCTTCGAAGCGTTCGACGCTGGCGTAGAAGATCTGGCCCTTGGCGCGGTACACCGCCTTATCGCCCTGACGCTCGCGCACGACCTCGAACATGGTCATCACCTTGTGGGTGAAGAACACGCCCGACAGGATCACGCCTGCCAGAACGCCGAGGGCGAGGTTGTGCGTCGCGACCACGACCACGACGGTGGTGACCATGACGACGCTCGACTGCCACGGGTGCTTGCCGATGTTGGGAATCGAGTTCCACGAGAACGTCCCGATGCTGACCATGATCATGATCGCCACCAGTGCCGGCATCGGCACCTGGCCTACGAGGTCGCCAAGTACGGCGAGCAGGATCAGCAGGGCGAAACCTGCGGTAAAGGTGGACAGGCGTCCGCGCCCGCCGCTCGTCACATTGATGACCGACTGGCCGATCATCGCGCAGCCGCCCATGCCGCCGAAGAACGCCGCTACGATATTGGCGACGCCCTGACCCGCGCTCTCGCGGCGCTTGTTCGAACCTGTATGCGTCATGTCGTCGACGATCTGCGCGGTCAGTAGCGATTCGAGCAGGCCGACTGCCGCCATGGTGGCGGAATAGGGGGCGATGATGAGCAACGTTTCCCAAGTCAGCGGCACGTCAGGCAGCATGAAATAGGGCAGGCCTTCGGGCAGTTCGCCCATGTCGCTTACCGTGTTGACCGGTGCATTGATGTACATGCTCAGCGCGGTCAGGACGACGATTGCGACGAGTGGGCTGGGGACAGCTGTCGTCACCTTCGGGAAGAGATAGATGATCGCCAGCGCGGCTGCGACCATCGCATAAGTTTCCCAGCCAACGTTCGTCAGCTGCGGCAGCTGCGCCATGAAGATGAGGATCGCGAGCGCGTTGACGAAGCCCGTGATGACCGAACGACTGACGAACTGCATCAGCAGGTCGAGCCGGAGCAGCGCGGCGATGCCCTGGAAAATGCCCATCAGGATGGTTGCGGCGAACAAATATTCGACCCCGTGATCGCGCACCAGCGGCACGACGACGACCGCAACTGCAGCCGTCGCTGCACTGATCATGCCCGGACGGCCGCCGGTGAAGGCAATGACCATGGCGATCGCTACCGAGGCATAGAGGCCCACGCGTGGGTCCACGCCTGCAATGATCGAGAAGCCGATTGCCTCCGGGATCAGGGCGAGCGCGACGACGAGGCCGGCCAGCATGTCTGCACGGATGTTGGAGAACCAGTCGCGTTTTATCGCGCCGAGGTTGGGCATGTTTCTGTCCAGATATCTAAGGAAGGGCGCTTGCTCGCGCCAGGAATGGCTGCGCGCTACTTAGCTCTTGTGCAGTGCAACACAACCCCTCGCGACCTTAGCGTTGGTCGATCACCGTCGGCGCTTTGAATATATATGTCCCGAACGCGGTTGAGGTTTGACGCCGCAGAGGCTCTACTCCTGGCTCGATTTTCGATTTCGAGGGGACGCAATTCCAATGTTCAAGTCATTCCTGATGGCGGGCGCGGGCGCTTTCGCCCTGACGCTGCCGATGCCGGCCTTGGCAAATCACCACAAGGCAGGCGAAAGCACCGACGCAGCAACGCTTTCAGCGCCAGAGATCGAGTTCACTGAATGGACGCTCGACAATGGCCTGCGGGTGATCGCGATCGAGGATGACACCACCGCCACCGTTTCTACTTCGTTATGGTACGGCGTCGGCGGCAAGCACGATCCCGAGGGTCGGAGCGGCTTTGCCCACCTCTTCGAGCACATCCTAAGCCGCAAGACCGAGAACATGTATTACAACATGATCAACGGGCTGACGGCGGATGTGGGCGGAACGCGCAATGCCTCCACCGGCGGTGACCGCACGAATTACTACGAGATCGTCCCCGCCGAATATCTCGAAGCAATGCTGTGGACCCACCGCGAACGGATGGCGAAGCCTGTCATCGACCAGGAAGTGTTCGACCGCGAACGCGAGGTTGTGAAGGAAGAACTGCGTCAGCGCGTCTATGCGCCGCCTTATGGCCGCCTGCGCTTCGTGATCGCGGAAAACGGTTACGACGTGCTCCCCTATCGCCGTTCGGTGATCGGTTCGCTCGACGACCTGAACTCGGCGCAGCTCGACGATGCCCGCGCCTTTCACCAGGCCTATTACGGGCCCGATACGGCAACGCTGATCGTGGCGGGCAATTTCGACATGGAAGAGCTGCGCGCCATGGTCGCCAAATATTTTGGCGACATTCCGCGCCGCGCCAATCCCGTTTCGCTCGAAATCGGACTCGAAGAGCCGGTGCGCACCGAACCGCGCAGCATCGTGGCAACGGCACCCAATGTCCCGCTGCCTGTAACCGGTACGATCTGGAAAGCACCCTCGAGCAACAGCGAGGATGCGCCCGCTCTCGACGTATTGTCGGCCATAATGTCGCGGGGAGAGAACAGCCGCCTGCATGAGGCGCTGGTGCGCAGCGGCAAGGCGGTCGATGCCAGCTTCTCTTATTCGGAAGACGCCGATGGCGGTTATGTCGCCGCCTATGTCATTACCAATCCGCAGGCCGACGTGGACGAGGTCGAGAAGGTGCTCGCAGGCGAGATCGACCGGCTTCGCACTTCGCCTGTGTCCGAGGCCGAACTGACCGAAGCGAAGAACGAATTTTTTGGCAGCGCCCTGCGCCGCCGTGAAACGGCCAATGGCCGGGCCTTCGAACTGGGTGAACTGCTGGTGGCGACCGGCGATCCGCGTGCTGCGGACAAGCGGCTGGCGGCGATGGCCAAGGTGACCGCGCAAGACGTCCAGCGCGTCGCGCAAATGTGGCTCGACACCCAATCGCGCGTCGATTTCCGTTATGTGTCGGGCGAAGACGATCCGTCTTCCTACGCCAATCCGGTTCCTCTGCCGACCTATCGCACCCTGCCGGCTGCAACAGGTGAGCCGCGCAAGGTCCTGCCCGAAGGCGAACGCGAAGCGCCCCCGGGGCCGGGCGAGCGGCCGCAGGTGGCCCAGTCCGCCATTGTGAATGCGACCCTCGAAAACGGGATCGAAGTCGTGGCGACACAGACCACCGACGTCCCGATTGCGACGATGACTGTCCTTTTCCCCGGCGGTGCTTCCACCGATCTCAGGGCCAAGGCAGGTGTGGCGCAATTCGCTGCACAGCTCGCTGACAAGGGGACCAGCAACCGAAGCGCGCAGGAAATCGCAGCCAAGCTCGAAAGCCTCGGCGCAAGCTTCGGCGCGAGCGCATCGACCGACGGAACCTATCTGAGCCTTACGGCCCCTGCTGCGAATTTTGCGGCAGCCGGCGAGGTGTTGGCCGAAATCGTTACGTCTGCATCCTATCCATCCGAAGAGTTCGACCGCGAGCGCAAGCGCGCCATCGACGGGCTTGCCATCGAGATGAAGGACCCGGGCGATATCGCCGGCAAGCTTGTTCGCCTGTCGCTCTATGGTGATGCGCCCTATGGCTCGCTTCCAGGCGGCACGATTGACAGCCTTGCCCAGACCACGCGCGAGGACCTGATCGATCACCGCCAGAAGTGGTGGCACCCGTCCCGTGCCAAGATCATCGTTTCTGGAGGTCTTGCGACCGACGAGGCGACTGCGCTCGCGGACAAGCTGCTGGGATCCTGGAAGGGTAGCGGCAATCCACCGGCGCTGGTCCTCGACCCGGCAGGCGAGGCTCAGCCGGTCCGCACCATCGTGGTCGATATTCCGGATGCTGGCCAGGCTGCCGTTTATGTCGCGACCCGTGCCGTGCCCCGCTCGGACAAGGCCTATTACGCTCTCGATCTCGCAAACTCGGTCTTGGGCGGCGGTTCCAATGGCCGGTTGTTCGAAGAGGTCAGGACCAAGCGTTCGCTGAGCTACGGCTCCTATTCCTCAGTGCCCGACAGGGCCGACGATTCGTTCCTAATCGCCACCGCGCAGACGAAGAACGAAACGGCGGATGAAGTCGCGCAGATCATCCTTGGCGAACTGGGCAAGCTGGGCACCGAACCCTTGACCGAAGATCTGCTGGCGAAGCGCCGGCTCTATCTTGCAGGCAATTATGCCCGCGCTCTCGAGAACAGCTCCGGCTTCAACTCGATTGTCGCAGGATTGATGATGCAGGGTATCGAGCCTGCAGAAGCAGCCCGGTACGCCGAACGCCTCGCTTCCGTGAGCGCGGAAGACGCGTCGGATGCAGCGCGGCGATATGCCGACCCGGCAAAGGCGACGCTCATCATCGTCGGCGATGCAAAGCAGTTCATCGACGATGTGAAGGCCATGCGCGAAAATGTCGAAGTCATCCCGATCGACGATCTCGATCTTTCGCGGACCGACTTGCGCAAGGCAGCAGCCGAGTAAATATGATTGGCGTGGGCGCGGCTATTGGGCCGCGTCCCGCTCGTCTTCCCGTTCGGCTGCCTGACGCGCCCACATGTCAGCGTAGAGATCGCCTTTTGCGAGCAAGGCCTGGTGGTTTCCCTGCTCCGCGAGCTTGCCGTTTTCCATCACCAGTATGTTGTCGGCATCGGCAATTGTCGAAAGCCTGTGGGCGATCGCGATACTGGTGCGCCGGGCCGATACGCGGCGAAGGGTGGCGAGGATTTCCTGTTCGGTCCGGCTGTCGAGTGCGCTCGTCGCTTCGTCGAGCAGCAGGATGGGGGGGTTCTTCACCAGCGTCCGGGCGATGGCGACCCGCTGCTTCTCCCCGCCCGAGAGCTTGAGCCCGCGTTCACCGACCTCTGTATCGAAGCCATTCGGCAGTTTTTCGATGAAGGGCAGGATTGCAGCACCAAGGGCGGCCTGCCTGACGTCGTCCTCTGTCGAGCCGTGGGCGCCATATCCGATGTTATAACCGATGGTGTCGTTGAACAGCACGCTGTCCTGTGGAACGATGCCGATGGCAGCCCGCAGGCTTTGCTGGGTGACCTCGCGGATATCCTGCCCGTCAATCAGTATGCGCCCGCTCCACGGGTCGTAAAAGCGGAAAAGCAGCCGCGCGATCGTGCTCTTGCCCGCACCAGACGGTCCGACGATCGCCGTGTGCGAGCCTGCCGGAACCTCGAAGCTCAATCCGTGAAGGATGGTGCGATCGGGCTCGTAGCCGAACACGACATTGTCGAAAACGATGGAAGGTTGGCGGATCATCAGCGCCGGGGCACCCGGCCGGTCGGTCACTTCAACCTCTGTATCAATCAGCTTGAACATTTCGCCCATGTCGATCAGCCCCTGCCGGATCGAACGATAGACGAAGCCCAGCATGTCGAGTGGGCGGAACAACTGGGTGAGATAAGCCTGTACAGCGACCAGGTCGCCGACTGTCAGCACGCCCTTCGACCATTGCCAGACGGAAAAACCGAGGGCGAAAAGCATCAGGCCATTCATCACGAACGCCTGCGCGATATTCAGCAGACCGAGCGAGTTCTCGCTCTTGACGGCAGCCTCTGCATAGGCGCGGGCTGCACCGGCGTAGCGTTCTTCCTCGCGTGCCTCGGCACCGAAATATTTGACGGTCTCGTAATTAAGCAGCGAGTCGACCGCTCGCGAAAGCGCGGTGCCGTCGAGCTCGTTCATCCGGCGGCGAAGGGCGGTACGCCATTCGGTGATCCAGCGCGTCACCATTATATAGATTGCGACGGTGATGGCCGTGGCAACGACCATCTCCACGCCAAACATCGTGTAGAAGATTACGCCGAGTGCGGTCAGCTCGACCACGGTCGGTGCGATGTTGAACAGCAGGAAATAGAGCATCGTGTCGATGCTCTTGGTCCCGCGCTCGATCGTTTTCGTGACCTCGCCCGTACGGCGGGAGAGATGGAAGCGCAGCGAAAGCCGGTGCAATCGGGCAAAGACATCTTCTGCCAGCTTGCGGGTTGCGTCCTGCCCGACACGCTCGAAAACGATATTGCGGATGTTGTCGAAGCCAACGCCCATGAACCGCCCGATCGCGTAGGCTGCCGCGAATCCCAGCGCGACCCAGAGGACATCGTCACCAATGTCACCGCCTTGCCCCGACATGGTGTCGACCACGCGCTTCAACGCAAGCGGAGTAAGGAGGATGACGGCCTTGGCGCAAAGGACCAGCAGCATCGCGCCAACTATGCGCGCGCGTAGGTCGGGTCGGTCCTTCGGCCAGAGGTAAGGCAGGAACCGCCGCAGCGTGTGCCAGCCATCGGCCTCCAGTGGGCGGTTTTCTCCGGTATCAGGCGGCATCAGGCGCCCGATGTGGGCGCTATGCCGCGATCAAGCAAGGCGCCTAGCTTAAAGCCCGGTATTATATCGCCGTGAACGCCAGTCGGTTTCGAGGCCGCGGGGCAGGTCGAACAGCACTTCGTTCGAAGAGAAGTCGATAGCCACTCGCCTGAACATCCTGAGATGCTGCATGCCGAGCCAGAGAACCGGCTTGTCGTCGAGACCCATTGCCTCGAAGGCAGGCGTATCGATGAAAGTCACCGGCACGTTGGTGAGCGCGATGCGCTGCAAGACCAGACGCTTCACGAGAGAAGCCTCTCCTTCTGCAGAGACACCATGCACGTCCTGCGTGATGACGTCTTGCCTTTGCCGCATGCGCAGCTTTTCCTTCAAAGCCATGTTGCCGAGACTGGCCTGGGCACCTGTGTCGATGACGACTGTCGTGCGCACACCATCAAGAACGGCGTCGGAAATGATCAGCTGCTTGTCATGGCGGCGACCGCTTACGATGATCTCGTAACCGCGATTGGAATTCTTGAGAGTGCTGGTGTCGACGACCTCGATCATGTCCTTGCGGAAATCGATGATGACCCGCAGGTCCTGCAGGCTGTCGAGCCCGATGATGCCGTCTGCACCCACATGCTCACGCTCCAGCACCGGAGCAGCAAGGTTGTAGATCTTGCGGCTGCCCATCTGCAGTTCGTCGATCTCGACCAATTCCACTGGCCGAGTGCTGGCCATGCCGATCAGCCTCGCAGTGCCGAGCGGGGGGAATTGCAGCTGCTCGCTGATCTCCCTTGTAACGACGGTAGCCTGTGCGCCGGTGTCGATCATGAAATCGTAGGGACCGGCCCCTGCAATGCTCACAGGCACGGTAAGGCGTGAATGCGCATCCCGATCGAGTGCCAAGGTTTCGGATTGGACATCGCTCGGTTCCGGAGCGATCGGCTGGGCTTCACGCTTGTCGGAAGCGGTTCCGACGAGGGCCGCTGCCAAGAGCGGCGAGAACCATAGTTGGTGCATCCTCTTATTCCCCTATTGGGGCAGCCCGCCCAGCCCAACGGGCCGCTGTTATGTAGGACGCAGACTATACCATCGGTTGACCGTCTCTCCAAACGGACAATCACGTGCCCGCACGCATGGCCCGTCAGGGTTGGGCGCTCTGGCGATTGAGCAGCATGTCGAGAGTCTCGCGGACGAGGCGCGGCCAGAAGAACCACAGGGTCGCTATATATGTCAGTGCGCCGACCACTGCATTCCAGGCGAGCTCGAGCGGGGGCAGGTCGAAGTGGGTCAGGTTTTGCACCAATGTCACGCTTATCGCCATTACGATGCAGGACAGGGCAATGGGGGTCAGCTGCTTCGCCAGGTCCAGCGGCTTCACTCCGATACGGGGGAGGGTGAGCGACAAGGTAATGGTCAACAGCAAGGGCGCTGCCACCCACCACGCATGGACCAGGCCCATGGCACCATTTGCCGAACCCCAGAGAAAGAGTGCCGGCATAATGAAGGCGCCGGTGATGCTGGTCCCAAGATAGACCTTGGGCCGCCCCATCGCATTCGTCGTGGGGGAGCAGATCAGGTGCAGCGCGAAGAACGGCATCGCCAGCGCCAGGCCATGGACGATGGGAATCATCTCCGCCCACTTTTCGCCGAAGAGCGAAAGGATCGCGGATTCGGCGGTCAGCGACAGTCCTATATATATAGGTGCGACCACCATCAGCACGGTGCGGGCGGTGCGGACGAAATAGGGGCCGAGCGAACGTCCGGCTCGGCTCAGTTCGGAATAGGCCGCCATTGCCACTTCGTTGATCGGCGGCAGGAAGCGGCCGGTAACGATCAGGGTCAGGAACAGCGATTCGGAATAGAGGCCGAGATCGTGGGTCGACATGGTGCGGCCCGCAATGACGATGTCGCTCTGGCTCTGGATGATCCAGAACAGCTGGCACAGCGTCAGCGTCCCGCCGAAAGTCACGAGATCGCCGGCACCGCGCGGGTCGAATACGGGGCGCACCAGAAGCCGCGCCGCAACCGACAGGCCA